>JAYRFK010000053.1:0-2183 GCA_041908445.1 Acidimicrobiales bacterium
CGACTACCGGGCCGCGCTCGCCCGCGCTGAGGCCGACGGGGCGGCGGCAGAGCTCGCGCTCGCCCGCGAGGCCATGCTCACCCCACCCCGGTTCGAGACCCCCGCCCAACAGCACCCCGGCCTCGACCCCCTCAACCCGGTTGCCGCCTCGGCCTCCCTCATCCGCGGCGGCAAGCCTCCCGACCCCGGCCGGTCCACCGCCCGCCCGGTCGACGGGCCGCCGATCGGGTTCGTGCTGCTCTGCGTGGCGTTCGGCCTGGCGTGCCTCGCCCTCGGGGTGGCCGTCCTCGGGGCCGTCCTGTGACACTGGCCCGGTGGGCGGGATCATCCGGCGGATCGAGCACTGGGCCGCGCCCGAGCGCAACGCTCGGGGCACCACCCGCTACGTCCGCCGAACGCTGCCGGACCAGTGGCGGGGCGCTGGCCTCGTCGCCACCGCTGCCGGCGTGTGGATCGGGGTCGATCTGGCCGCGGGCGGAGGCGCTGACCCCGAGGCGATCCCCCGCTGGCTGCTCGCCGCCGGCCTCGTCGCCGCCGGCCTGGTGGCGGTCGCGGTGAGCTTCCGCCTCCGTGCCCGCCACCTGGCGGGCCGCCGCGCCGCCCAAGCCCATGCCGCCGCCGCCTGGGACGCGGTCGGCTGGGGAGGCATCGCCACCGTCGCCGCCGAGTGGGGCGAGGCGTTCCCGGCCCCGCTCGGGCGGGGCCAGGTGCTCCCGGAACCCGGCACGGTCCTGCTCGGCTGGGCTGCCGAGCACATCGCTCCGGTGCCGGTCGATCACCCCGCCGCGAAGTGGTGGGTGACCTCCCGCACCCACACGCTCGTCGTCGGCCCCACGGGCTCGGGCAAGACCCGCAGGGTGCTGGTGCCGATGGCGGCGGCCTGGCCCGGCCCTGTCGTGATGGTCTCCACCAAGCCCGACCTGGCCCGGCTCGTCGGTCAGGCCCGCCCCACCGACGGCGGTGACCGCTGGGTGTGGGACCCGGCCTCGGCGGCGGACCTCCCCGACGACTGGGTGAGGGCGGCGTGGTCGCCGCTCGACCAGATCACCGACCCCGACGACGCCACACTCGCCGCCTCCTGGCTGACCCGGGCCGCCGGTCTCGCCGCCACCGGCTCCGGTGGCGGCATGGAAGGGTTCTGGGCGGGGCAGGCCTCCACCATCATCGCCCCCGTCCTGGCCGCCGTCGCTCTCGACGGCGGGACGATGGGGCAGGTGCTCCGCAAGGTCGGGGACCCCGACGGCTGGCCCGCGGTCGCGGACCGGCTCCTGGCCGCCGGCCCCGCCTGGGGTGACCTCGCCGCCGCCATCACCCAGGAAGCCGCCGCCGCCGCCAGCGAAGGCGGACGACGAGTCGACTCGGCCGTGGGCACGGCCCGCGAGACCCTCCGAGCGTTCGGCCTCCAGATGATCGAGCAGGGCTCCACCACCGGCTCGCCGTTCACTCCCGCCGGGTTCATCCTCGGACCCCGCTGGGGGTCCCTCGCTGTGGTCGTCGGGGTGCAGCACGCCTCCGCCGTGGCCCCCATCGTCGTCAGCCTTCTGGAGTCGATCATGCGGGCCTGCCGGGAGAACCCCGGCTGGAACGGAGAAGGGCCCGGCGTCCTCCTGGTCCTCGACGAGATGGCCAACACGTCACCGTTGCCGGACCTGCTCACCCACCTGGGCGAAGCCCGCTCGCACGGCGTCACCATCGTCGGGTCCTTGCAGCACAGGGAGCAGACGGCCCGCTGGGGGCCGGAGTCGGCCGCCGTGTGGGGGGCTTGGCCCACGATGCTGCTCGGCCCCGGCCTCCCCGACATCGACCTGGCCCAAGCCATCTCCCGGGGTGCGGGCGACGAGCTGGTCCGCCGCTGGGAGACCTCGGTGAGCGAGACCGCCACCGGCCGAATCCGGTGGGGCACCGACTCCACCACCTGGGGGACGTCGTCCTCGACCTCGTGGGAGCCGATCATGCGCCCTGAGGACGTGATCCCCCGTCCGGGCGGGTCCCGGTGGCGGGTCACCGTGGGCGGACGGCCTGGCCCGCTGGTCGACACGGCCGACACCTTCGACCGCGACGTGTGCGCTCGCGGGCCGTGGGCAGCGATCCAGACCATCGACACCCGCACCCTCGACCCCGAGGCGGTCCCGCCGATCCCGGCCACGCTCGCCCCGATGGGGGCGGCGTTGCGAGGCGACTAG
>JAYRFK010000054.1:0-12447 GCA_041908445.1 Acidimicrobiales bacterium
CGAGTCCCTCGGCCCCGCCGCGCTCGACCCCGACCTCCCCGGCGCCCCCAAGTCCGCCCTCCAGTCCCAGTTCGTCAGCGCCAGCTGGTGGGACCTCTACCTCCGCAGCTTCGCCGGCACCATCGCCGGCGGCACCAGCCAGATCCAACGCAACATCATCGCCGAACGAGTCCTCGGGCTACCGAGGTAGGGGCGAGGACGGCTCCGGGCGTCTCTTGGACGTCGATCAGGCGACGACGACCGTCGTGGCCACCGCGGACGGCGGCGGCACGGGCTCGCCGTGGGCTCGCAAGCTCTCGACGTGGAGCCCGATCGCCTCCCGGATGAGCACCTCGACCTCGTCGACGCTGGCGCCGGCGGCCACGCACCCGGGCAGGTCGGGGACGTACGCCGAGTAGCCGACCTCGTCACCCTCGATGACTACCGCGTAGCCGGTCACGACGTCGGTCCCTCCAGGTCTGCCGACTTTCCCATGCTGGCCAGTGTGGCCGTGTCCAGCGCGAGCAGGGCGCCGTCGTCGGCCTCGAGGTTGGAGGCCAGGCCCTCGATGCGGGTGACCCCGCCCGGCGTGGGCACCTCGCTCGTGTAGCGGTGGTGCCAATGGCCGTGCACCACCAGCCGTGGGGACGTCGCCGCCACCGCGGCGGCGACCTGGGCCCGGCTGGCCTCGTCGGGCTCGCGAAGCAGCCGCCGGGGCAGCGGCTCGGCACCCTCCGGCCGGACCGGGGCGTCGTGGCACACCAGCACGTCGAGCGGGGCCGGGCCGAGGCGGGCCACGTCGGCGGCACTGACCGTCTCCTCGGGCCAGAAGTCGAGGCCCGTCGTGCGCCGCTGCCGGTCGACGCTGAAGGCGCCGCCCAGCGCCCCGAAGCTCATCCCGTCCCACTCCCACCGCAGGCCCCGCGGCGCCCACCACAGCCCGTCCTCGACCAGGACGAAGCCCTCGGCGCTGCGCTCAGGGCGCAGCTCGGCGACGCGGCCGAGCAGCACGTGGTTGTCGTGGTTGCCGTCGATGAACGCCACCCGCACCCCCGCCGCGGTCGCCAGCATCGAGATCGCCCGGGCGAACGGGCACCGCGGCGCCCAGTCCCCCGGCTCGTCCGGGTCGTCGCCGAGCCAGAAGAACCCGAAGCCGAAATCCCCGGCCTGCACCACCGTCTCGCACCCGGTGGCGGCGGCGCGCCGGATCACCTCGGCGGCCCACGCCTCGTCGCCGTGCCAGTCACCGGCGAACAACACCCGCATCCCCCTCTGTACCGCAGCGCCGTGACCCTCGGCCATGCGATTTCGGGCGTGGTGCGACTCGGCCGCCCGACAATCGAATCCACCCGAGGTCGGTGGGGTTGGGGATCGCTACCTGATCGCGGCAGCGACCCGCCGGGCAAGGGCCGCGCACCGCACGGCTCGCTCGACCGCCTTGGCGGCGACGGATGGTGCGATGTCGTCGGGCTCGTACTCGGCCTTGGTCTTGAGCGGCAGGAGGCGGCGCAGGTCGCGCTCGACGTCGGCGCCGTCGGGGCCCGCCTGGCGGAGGAGTGCCAGCACCTGGTCATGGTCCTCCCCGGCGGCCCGCTGGCCGAGCCGTGCGCCGCAGACGGCGTCGGCGGAGTTGATGCCGGCGTGGATGGCGAGGCTCGTCGCCGCGATGTTGCGGCCGGCGGCGAGATCGCTGGCGGCGGCCTCGGCGAACTCCTCGGCCTTGGCCGCGTAGGCACGGACCTGCGCGGCCGAAACCGGCCTGGTGCGATGCTGCCTAGGCACGGCAGGTCGCAAGGAGGTCATCGAGGCCGAGGCCGTGGACGACACGGCCGTCATGTCGGATGTCGGCCCACACCGGGGTGCTCCCGTCAAGCTTCGCGGCCGCCTCGTCCGCGCGCACCTCGAGGACCTCGACGGGGTTGCCGGTGAGTCGTCGTACGTCGTGGCGCCAGGCGTCGAGCGAGGCCGACCACCGCTCGTCGTCCTCGTCGACCTCGGGGGGGCGGACAGCGACGACGTCGATGTCGCTGTCGACCCCGGCTTCCCGTCGCGCGAACGATCCGAAGACGATCAGGCTCGTGGGTGGGGTCGGGAGCGCGCCGGCCAGTCGGCCCATCTCGGCGAGCACGAGATCGGTGGACCGGGCGAGCGAGAGGAGCGCCCGGGAGGCGACGTGCTCGGGTACGAGCCGGAAGAGGGACGACGGCGGCACCTCGCGCCGTTCGACGACGCCGAGTGCGACCAGGTCGGGGAGCAACCGGGATGCCTGCGCCTGGCTGATCCCAGCCAACTGGGCGATGGTCCGCAGGTTCAGCTCGGCCGTGGTCTCGACCAGAACCGCGAGCACCCGCCCCTGGGCGCCCGGCACGATGGCCTCGATCGGCCGCAGGAAGTCCACCCCGTCAGGCTAACCGATAACCAGCAAATATGGAATAACTATTCCATTTATATGATCAACGGCAGAGCGCGGGTTCAGGGCGGCCGTAGCGCGCGCCATGAGTATTGACTCATGATGAGTGAAAGATCATGTTGGGTCGGTGTCGGCAGAAGGTCACGGCCGAAGGAGGAGGGACTGATCTGATGGCACGAACCAAGTTCTCCGAGCTGCGCAAGGAGGTGGAGGCACGCCCCGGGGCCCGAGAGCGTCTCGCCGCGGCACGGGCCGAGACGCTCGAGGAGATCCGGCTCTACGAGCTGCGCCACACGGAGGCCGTGAGCCAGGCCGAGCTCGCCGGCCGGCTCGACGTCACCCAAGGGGCGATCTCGAAGCTCGAGCACTCCGAGGACGTCCGGGTCTCCACACTGCGCCAGTACCTCGACGCCCTCGGGGCGCGCCTGGAGCTCGTGGCCGTGTTCGACGACGAGGATCGGCGGGTCCCCATCCACCTCGGCAAGGACTCCGCCGCCTGACGCATCGCCGCCGCCAGCCTGACGGCCTCAGTGCCAGTCGTCGGCGCCGGCGAGCTGCTGGTTGCGGAGGTTGGTCTCGAAGTCGCCGGCCTCGAAGGCATCGGGGTCGAAGGGACGGCCGAGCCACTCCCGGCGCTCCGCGTGCTCGGGATGGGAGGGGTCGGCGAAGATGGCCAGCAGCTCCTCGTAGCCCCAGGGGCCCCCGCAGTCCTCGGGCGGGCAGGCCCGGCGGCCGTCGACGCACGCCGGCACCGTGACCGGCGCGCCATCGTCCGCCGCCAGCACCTTCTCGACCACGATCCGGTGGCGCCAGTCGTCACCGAAGTCGTAGGTGTAGTCGAGCTTCGATCCCTCGCCGGCGACCGAGTCGAGGCGGACCTGGCCCTCGTCGATCGTCGGCGGGCCGAAGTCGTACTCCGGGTTGTAGTCCTCGTCGGGGACGCCGTAGCGGGCGTCGCCCACCTCGAACTCGTGCAGGTGGTAGTTCCACCACCCGAACGCCGCCTGGATCACCTCGTGGACCTGGTCGAGCGTGCTGGCGCCGTCGACCAGCACGCGACGCCACACCGGCGGCTTGATCCCCTGGAGGGTGACCTTCAACTGGAAGACGTCGCCGCGGGCCGGCCCCGTCAGCGGTCCGCTCGGGGCCGGAGCCGGGTCCCCCATCCCCGGGCGGAGCGGGATGACCTCGGCGAGCGGGCCGGCGCCGCCGGCGAGCGCCGCGAGCTCACGGTCGGGGAACCCGTGCCGCTTGTGGAGCGGCCCGACCGGTGTCCCCGCCAGACGGTCTCCGAGGTCCTCGAGGTCCGTGTACCCGGCCTGGTGGAACCGCTCGCCCATGAAGGCGAACTCGGTCATGACGCCGACCACGGTGCGGTCGTTCGTCGGCGCGATGCGGACCTCGGTCATCGCCGCCCGCTCCGCCGCGATGAACGGCTCGTCGACCCCCTGCCGGCGCAGCGCCGCCTCGACGGCCACGGGGATCCTCTCGAGCAGGGTCGCCGCCGGCGCCAGCTCGACGAACACCGGCAGGAAGGTCCGCTGGTTCACCAGCAGCGCGACCTGCGGCTTCCAGAACAGCGCCGTGCCGAACCAGTCCCCCAACGCCGTGGTCGACTCCTCGTCGGCGGCGGCCACCGGCCCCTTCACCCGGTCCCGCAGCTTCTTGGTGCCCCGAACCACGAGCATGCGCAGATCCTGGCACGCGACGGTCCCTGGGCCCGCTCAGCGCTGTCCCGTTCGAACGCGGCCTGACGCGACGCCCCGAGCGCGGGAACCGAACCCGCGGGGCGTCCCCGGTCAACGCCCGCAGATCACCATCGCTACGACCACAGTTCGACCAGCGGCCGCGGCGATGAGGTCCAACTCGTCGCCGTCAGGGTCGTCGATGTCAGCGGGATAGCGGCCGGCGATCGACCAAGGGTTCAGCAGGATCAGGTCCGCAAGCTCGAAGCGATCGGCGTCCTCAACGGGTAGCAGCTGGAGCAGCCGGGCGAGGTCGTGGGTGCGTTGCAGCGTCACCGAGCGCCGCACCACGGTGGCCTTGAGTGCCTTCTCGGCAGCGAGGTGGGCATGGAAGCAGACGATGCGCGCCGGAACGCGCGCATCGCCCCGCAGGACGGCGATCACGACCAGTTCGGCCTCGGCCTCGTCCAACCACCGTTCGTGTTCGTCGGACTGACCGGCCGCGTCGGCAGTCTCCGGCGTGGACGGCTCGGCCTCGTCAGGCGGCGGGGCGCTCATACACGACGACCCCTTCGTGGGCGGGCCAGTAGAGCAGCGACCCGTTCACGTCCTTGCGCCGCTCGTACTCGTCGACGTCGGTGACGAGGACATCGATCGCCGCCGGAGCGGTGATGGCGAAGCGGACGGCGCCCATGAGGCGCGCTCGCTCGGCGGGATCGAGTTCATCGAGCACGACGAGCAGATCGAGGTCACTATCCGGCCCCGCCTCACCCCGTGCCACGGAGCCGAACAGGATGATCCGCGCCGGGTGCACCTCGCTGACCACATCGTCGACGATCGACGGGATCAGGCGGCGAAGCGCCGTCGATTCGGCTGTGGCGTGGTCGGTCATAGGAGATCCCTCGTGGTCAGGCTAGTGGTGCAATTCCACCGCGGCGGTTGATCGTCGCCCCGTCGCTGCTGAGCTCCGGCACCGAGGACCTGCCCCGCATGCTCACCCAGCCGGTCGCGTCGTTCGTGTCCACCGACGACATCGCCCTGAGCGAGGTGTTCGTCGACCCCGCCGTGGCGGGTGAGGACCGAGTCGCCGCCGCGGCGAGGCCGGGTGCGCCGGCGGGTCGCCGCCCCCTCAGGGTCGGGTGACGGTCACCTTCACCGCGTCGCTCAAGGTCGGTGCCGCCGTCGACGTGCCGGTGACGGCGCGGTCACGCTCGCGCGGCGGGGAGTCCCGGCCCTGGGCGTGACGGCCACCGTGATCGAGCGCCGCGCGCCCTGTCTGGTCTGGGACAATGAGCCAGAGCCGGGGCGAGGAGGCGGGTGATGGCGCAACAGTCCGGTCGTTCCGGGTGCATCGGCTGCCTGGGCCTGATCGTCGGGTTTCTCGTCGTCGCCGGCGGGATCGCGGCGATCGCCGGCGACGACGATTCCGAGGACTCGGCCCCCCCAGTCGCAAGGGTGCCGATCCTCATCGGCATGGATCTCCAGGACGCGCAGGACCGGCTGCAATCCGTCGGCTTCCGGGATCTGTCCAGTGAGGACGCCCTGCCTGGCGAGGACCGGTTCCAGATCGATGACAGCAACTGGTATGTCGTCGGTCAGGATCCGGCACCCTGCCGCAACGTCTCCACCGACACCGAGGTCACCCTGCGGGTCTTGAAGGACGACGAAGACGCCAGTGCCCTCGGCGTGACGGTCCAGGACGCGCCGGCTTCGTGCCCGACAAGCGCGGCGGCATCCGTCGCCCTCATCGATGTCGCCGAAACGGTCGCCCAGCACCTCCCGTTCACCGAGGGACCGGAGGATCGTTCCGACCGCACCGCGGAGTTCGTGAACCCGGGAATCCAGATCGGGTGGGCGTCGGGGACGACCGCCGGCGGCATCGTGGACATCGAGCGCTACGAGACCCCCGAAGCCCGTGAATTGGCGGAACTGGACGTCATGATCGAGAACGACCAGAGCCAATTGGGCAACACCTGGGCGAGCTGCAAGGACGTTCTGATCGTGCTGCAGACGTACTCCGATCCGGCGCAGGCGTCGGCCGACGCCGAGCTGGCCCTCCAGGGGCTGGAGGAAGCCCTTGGCCCCTGCTGAAGCAGGCGCACGGCAGGACCCGGTCGCGGACCTCGGCGGCCCCCTTCCTGCTCGCGAACCGGTCAGCTGACGGCAGAGCCCCCGTAGGCGAGCTGGTACCCGTCGGGCGTGAGGGTGAGGCGGTGCTCGGCGGCGAGGGCGACCGGGTCGACGAGGAGGTCCATCCCCAGGGGCTCGCCGGCGTGGTCGCGGGTGACGACGAGTACGGCGTAGCGGTCCTCGAGGCGGGCCGCCTCGGCCCACTCGTGGGTGCTGATGAGCACCTGGCGGCCCCGGCTGGACTTCACCTCGAGGAACAGCGGCCGCGGGTCCTCATCGGGCCCGGTCGGGAGCCAGCCGAGGAGGTCGCACCCGAACATGTCGCTGGTGCGTGACAGGTGAAGGAACTCCGAGAGCGCCTCGATGCGCTCGTCGTCGTCGACCGACGGTGAAGCCGCCCGGACGGCGGTCGCCTGCAGCTCCTCGATGCAGTCACCCTCGTAGGCGGCACCGAGCGCCGTGCTCAGCTCGGCCAGCGCGTGCTCACGGTCGGCCGGCTCCAGGGCGAGGAGCGGACCCGTCACCGCGGCGAGCGCCCACGCCTCTCCTTCATCGCCGATCTCCTTCAGGCGGCGCGGGTCGCGGGTGACGTGCACCGGCTTCACCTCTCGCTTGGTTGGCGGCGCCACGACCACCACCTCGTTCTCGCCTGACGGCTTCGGCACGGGCTCGGGCCGGGTCGGGATCGGCACAAGGTTTCGTTCGGCCAGGCGCGCCGTGCGGGCCCGGAGCGCATCGACCCGCCGGCGCGGGCCCCGTCGAAGGATCTCGAGCACCCGACGCAGGTGGCCCTCGTCGACGTGGCGGGCGAACAGCTCGTCGAGGTCGCCGCCGACGGGCAGCACGCGGTGACCCCGGCCGGCCAGGCGCAGCGCCAGCGCCTCGACGAGCTCCGGGTCGTCACCCGCCAGAGAACGGACGCCCGCCTCGAGATCCCCTGGGCGGTCCGGGCTGGCGTCGAGGGCAGCGGCGACGGTCTCGGCCTGGGCGCGCACGGCGTAGGGCGGGTCGTTGTCGGCGACGGTGAGCGCCGTGAGCCGCGGGATGAGGGCGGCCCGCCAGGCCACCGCGGCTTCGTGCAGTTGGCGATCGCCTTCGTCGCCGGCGTAGAGCGCGGTGACGGCGGCATCGAGATCGGCGATGCCCACCCCCTCGGCGAGCTCGAGCAGGTAGGTCGCGGGGTCAGGTCCGCCCAACCGGGCGGCATCGACGTCGACCCCGAGCGCGTTGCCGAGCTCGGCTGCGATCGGAGCGAGCACCTCGGCGGGGTCGGGCCGGGTCCGCCACACCGTGGCCGCCGGCGGCGCCCACCGGCGCGACCGTTCCCGGGCGGCCTGCTCGGCGTCGGTGTCACCTGCGTGCGCGAGGAGCGCGGCCACCGACCGGCCGTACCGGGCGGCCCAGTCCCGGAGCAGGGTGGCGGCGCGGTCGACCCACAGGCCGGCGTCACCGAGCTCGTGCAGCCGCCGATCGAGCTCGGCCAGGTCGATCCCGCCGTCCTCCAGCGCGGCGAGCACGCCGTCCGGCCGGGTGTCCCGCCGGACGTCACTGCCACCCCCGGCCGCCACCAGCCGCGCCTGGAGTTCCTCGGCCACGGCGGAGCGGGCGAGGCCGGCCGCCACCGCCTCGGCAGGGTCCCCGTCCTCCGGCACGTGGATGTCGACGCCCAGCAGGGGCAGGAGGGCCTGCCACCAGCGCCGCTGCTCGTCCCGGGCCACGAGACCGGCGGCGGCGAGCGCGTCACGGACCTGGTCCATCTCGGTGTCGCCGATGCCGCGGTCGAGCAGCCAGGCCTGGCGTTCGTCGGGGTCGTCGTGCTGCAGCAGCAGGGCGAGGGTGGCGGCGTAGGCGGCGTTGTCGATCAGGTCGGCCAGGTGGGGTGCCACGTGGCGGCGCAGCTGGTCCAACCAGTCGTCGCCCGGCAGGTCGTGGAACAGCACCGGGTGCGCGGTCGTGGCGCCCTCCACGTGGAGGTCGCGGGCGCTGCCCTCCCCGACGGGGACCGACAGGGGCGGGTCGGTTCCCTTGACCGTGAGGTCGAGCACCAGGTCGTCGACGTGGCGGACCTGCAACTGGGTGAGACGGAGGGCCCGCTCGCGGAAGGCGTCGCTGCCGAGGTCGAGCGTGGGTCCCCCCAGGGCGTGGAACACCAGCACCGCCATGATCTCGTCGATGCGGTCGTGCAGCAGCGGACGGATCGCGTCGGTGTCGTCGCGCACGTCGCCGCCGGGCCGGCGGGCGATGTCGAGGCGGAACAGGGGGATGGCGAACCGCGCCGCCACGTCGTTCTGGTCGCGCCCGAGCGCGGCGAAGGGGAGCCGGCCGACGAAGTGGCGGCGGTGCCCGGCGTGGCGCCCGTCGTCGAACCGGCAGTCCCCGGGCGGCGCATGGACCAGCGCGGTGCCGTCCTCGGCGAGCACCTCCTCGGGCACCGGGGCGTCGAGCGCGACGAGGCGCCGGTAGATCCGACCGTGCAGCCCGATGAAGGTCTGGCGTTCGGCCGGGCCGTCGGCCGGGCCGGGCGAGGCACCGGACTCGAGGAGCCGGCGCAGCTCCTCGAGCAGGGCGTGCAGCCGGTCGGCGTCGGCGTCCTCGACATCGGGGATGCCGGCGAGGCGGCGGAGCGGCTCGGGTACCGACCGGTCGGCCAGGGCGAGGTAGCGGTAGGGGCTCCGCTGGGCGGCGGGCCCCGTGGGCGGATCGGGTCGCCACCACGCCTCACCGGGCCGGCACCGTCCGGCGGGCTCGCCGTGGCGGATCACCGGCACCCAGGCCACCCGTTGGAGTTGCCAGGCCAGGCTGGAGGGGACCTGCCCGGCGTCGTCGTGGTAGGTGCTCTTGTGGTTGTTGCTGCACCCCGGGCAGAAGCGACGGAGCCGGGCGAACCGCCGGTAGAAGCCGGCGCCGTCGGCCAGGGCGGCGAGGTGGTCGGCGTCGCCGGTGACGTCGAGGGGCCAACGCCACCGGTAGTCCTCGGCGACGTGGACCCGGGCGGCGTCGTGGGGGTACTTGACCCCGAAGGTCCAGCCGTCGACCGCGAGCTGCTCGGCCCGCTCCGGCCCGTCGGGCCACGGGTCGACCTCGGCCGAGGCCCGGTTGCGGTAGTCGACCACGGCCTCCACCGGCGGGACCTCCCAGACGCCGAGGCGCAGGAGGAAGGCGTGCAGAAGGGCCCGATGGGTGCGGGCCGAGTCGAGCTCGCCGGGGGCGACCGGCTCGTCGCCGAGCGGCGGCGCGTCGTCCTCGACCAGCCAGCCCAGATCGGCGACGTGCACGGCCAGGAGCTCGACGAGGTCGTCGGGGCCGGCCACCTGGTCGGACGCGGCGGGGGCCACCGCTCCAAGCCGCCGGTACCGCTCCGCCCGAGCCGCGGCTCGCTCGCCGGGCTGGGCCTGGAGCCAATCCGCCCAGGCGCCGCCGAAGACCAGCGCCGTGGCCGGACGCCACGTGCCGTCGGCGGTGGGGAGCCAAAGGTGGGCGAGGGCCCGGGCCCGGCGCTGGTCGGCCCGCTGATCGTCGCTGCGCGCCCGGCCCGGCTCGCACCAGAACCACTGGCCCGGCGGAGCGTCGACCGCGTCGAACAGGGTCTGGCGCAGCCCGAAGGCGGAGTCACGCTCGCGGGCCAGCAGGCGCCAGACGAACCCCGCCGTCGCCGCCGCGGCGTCCTCGACGGACTGGTGGTCGGCCGACGAGGACGCGGCGAGGCGGTCCAGCACCGCGTTGGTGGTGTACTCCCGGATCCCGAGCCGGGCGCCCGGCAGCGCCATCAGCTCGCGGTCGAGCACCCCGTCGGGGACGAACTCGAGGCCCAGGCCCGCCGGCGGGGCGAGGTCGCCGCCTTCTCGGCCGCGCAGCCGGGCGAACACCGCGCCGGCCGCGCCCGGCTCGTCGCCGCCGGCCGCCGGTGGCGCCACGTACCGGAGTCCGTCGTCGCCAACGACGGGGATCACGCTGGCCGCCCCGTCGCCCCGCAGCCCGTCCACCAGCGCCTGCATGGCGTCAGGGTCGGTGGTCAGCAGGAAGCCGAGGAGGCGCAGGAGGGCGACGAAGCCGGACGCCTCCTCTCCCGGCTCCCAGAGCGGTACCGACCCGGGACGCAGGAGGCGCCCCATGGCCTCGACACCGACGTGGCCGGCCTCACGTGGGGTCGACTCGTCGGCGTGGCTCTCGCCTGCACGAGCCGGGTTGGCCCGTCGGGCGAGGAAGGCACGGCCGTTCGGGCCGATCGACGGCAGTGGGTGTCGACGCGCCTCGCCGATCCGGCCCAGGTAGGCGGCCGGGAAGGCGACCGGGAGCGCGGCGTCGACCGGCTCGCGGGCGTCGACCAGGAGCTGGGCCGGGGCGGCCAGCGTCGCCGACCCGTCGGCGTCGACCGCGGCCACCCAGGCCAGTCCGTCGAGCCGGGTCAGCACCCGGCGGCGGAACTCGGCCGCCAGGCCGTCGCCCTGCTGGGTGTCGTTCTCGGCGAACAGCCCCGCCAGCGGGGCCGGGTCCACGTCGGCGTCCTCGACCAGGGCGGTCACGGCGTCGGCCACCAGCGCTTCGAGTCCGTCGAGCAGGAGCGCCCGGTTGTGGGCGTCGGCGTCGCGGGCGAAGCGGGTCCGGCTGGCGTTGACGGAGAAGTAGGCGTGCAGCAGGAAGGGCAGGCGCGTTGGGATCTCGGTGGGGAAGAAGAGGTGGAAGCACCCGCCGCCCGAGTCGCCGGGCTCGCCGACCCAGGGCTGCGCCGGGTGGAGTCGCCCGCCGAGCTCGACGAGGCGCACCCCGACCGCGTGGTCCCCGGTGAGCCCTTCGTAGCCCTCGAGCGAGCGCTCGAAGAGCCGCCACCGCGTGGAGGTCATACCGCCACGCACGACCTCGACGTCGCTCACCCGCAGGTCGCCACCGTGCTCGTGGAGCACACGTCGCTCGATGACCTGCTCGGCGTCGCCCTCGACTGCGATCTCGATGCGGTCGAACGCGGCGAGGAGCACGACGATCTGGTCGCTCAGGGCGTCGACCGCGGTGCAGGCCCGCCGCTGCCACTCGTCGGCATCGAGGCCGAGAAGGGCGTCGAAGCGAGGCTCGTGAACCAGCCGCACGACGGTGTTGAACCCCTCCCACCCCGAGACCGGGTCGTCCACCCACTGTGGGAAGGCCAGCACCGGGATGGTCGCCACGGGGTCGTCGACGCTCTCGGCCGGCAGCTCCTCGACGAGCTGAGCGAGGTTCGCGGAGCGCGCCTGCACCAGGCCCACCGCCCACTCGGGGTCGAAGCGCACCGCCAGGTCGAAGGGCCCGGTGTCGGCCTCCCGGGAGTACAGCTCGGGGGTGAGGCTGACCTCGAGGACGGACTTGAACCCGATGCCCTTGTGCCCGATGCCCTCGCCGTGCGGCTTGGTCGACTCCCCGAACTTGCCGAGCGAGTAGAGGAGCACCTTCGGCGTGACCGGCACGCCCTGGTTGGCGACCACCAGCGAGCCCGGCCCGAGCTCGATCCGCAGCCGGCCCCACGAGCGACCGCTCGTATCGAGCTTCGCCGCCTTCATGGCGGCGTCGCGGGCGTTCTGCAGCAGCTCGATGAGGAACCGCCCGTGGTACTCCGACCGCACGGTCTGCTCGGCGTGCCCGTCCGACCGCAGGCTCGCCACCTCGTCGAGCGAGTCCCGCCGGGCCCGCTCCTCCACCACCGCTCGGATCTCTTCCCGCGCCGACGTCACCATGCCCGGCTCCTGCACCACGCGAACGGTAGACGGCGCCCGGCGGCGATGGCCTCGATCACGGGGGTCCAGGCGGGCCGCTCGGTTCATAGCCCAGTCGCTCGCTACAGCAGACAGGGCGAGGGAGGCCTCCTAGCACAAGGGCATCAGCGTCCTGATCATCCCGACCGACTCCCCCGGCCTCACCCGCCGCCCGTTCGGCTCGTTCATCTCCCCCGACGACCTCGACTTCAACGAGGTCTTCTTCGACGACGTCCACGTCCCCGCCAGCAACCTCGTCGGCGAGCTCAACGGTGGCTGGGGCGTCGCCAACGGCTCCCTCGGCCACGAACGGGCCATGCTCTGGCTCGGCTTCGCCACCCGCCTCGAGTCCATGGTCCAGTGGGGCCCCGTCACCCTGGAGCGGGCCGGCGCCGCCCACGACCCGATCGTCGAGGACTGGTTCGGCAACCTCGTCGTCGACGCCTACGCCATGCGCCTCCTCGGCTACCGCACCCTCGCTAAGGCCCGCAAAGGCATGGAAGCCGCCGAACAGTCCATCCTC
>JAYRFK010000055.1:0-4786 GCA_041908445.1 Acidimicrobiales bacterium
CGACCGCCGAGCGGGAGCGGGTGGTGCGGGCGGTGTTCGACCGCCTCGAGCCCACCGACCAGTGGGAGATCCTGGCCCGCACCTTCGACGACGCCGAGCTGCGTCGGTTCCTGGCCGACGAGCACGCCGCCGCCACGGAGCGGGCGCGGCGGGAGGGCGAGCGCCATGCCCTGGCCGAGCGCTGCCGTGCCGCCGGCGAGATCGACCTGCGGTGGCTGCGCGCCGGCACCACGCTCGCACTGGGCCTGTTCCGAGAGCCCGACGTGGCCGCCGCCGTCCGCCGTGGTGGCGCGTCCACGACGACCGCCCGGCGCCTCGTCCTTCGGGCCGAGGAGGACGGGTGGGCGCGCGTCGTCGAGGACGTCTTCGACCCCGACCGCGGCTACTTCCTCACGACCGACTACGACCACGCCGCCTGGCAGGCCGAGCGGCTCGAGTCGCACGCCCGCGTGCGGGTCGGGTCCCTGCTCGAGGGCGGGCGCTTCGAGCCGGTGCTCGTGCCGGGGGCCCGCCTCGACGTGGTCACCGACGCGGGTCCGGTGCGGGGGCGGCTGCACCTCGGCTTCGCTATGTTGGCCGACGACGACGTGTTCGGGGCCTGACCTCGGGGCGCCGCCGGCATCGGGGGCACCGGGCCCCCGGCCAGTGAGAGGCAGGAACCATGCTCGTCGCCTTGGCCGTCGTCGCCGGGATCATCCTGGTGGTGCTCCTGCTGATCCTGCAGAGCTTCCACTCGATCGGGCCCTCCGAGGTGGGTCTCGTCACCAAGCGGGTCGGCGGCAAGATCAAGGGCGATCAGCTCATCGCCATGAACGGCGAGGCCGGCTACCAGGCCGACCTGCTGATGCCGGGCCTGCGCGTGAAGGTGTGGCCCATCTACAAGGTGGAGCGCTACCCCTGGGTACAGGTGCCGCCCAACCAGATCGGCCTCGTCATCGCCCAGGTCGGCGCCGCCCTGCCGACGGGCGCCAAGTCCGCCGCCTACCGGCCCGAGTTCGGGGCCTTCGCCGACGTCCGCACGTTCCAGGGCTACGGCGGCCAGCGCGGCGTGCAGCGGCCGGTGCTGCCCCCGGGCACGACCGCGCCGATCCACCCCGTCGGCTTCGTCGTGCTCACCGGCGACGCCATCTTCGGCAAGGTCGTCTCCGACGCCACCAAGGCCGCGGTCACCCAGGTCGACCCGGCGGTCCTGCGGGTGGTGCACATCACCCCGCAGGGCGACCGCGACATCGTCGGCGTGGTGACCACGCTGGAGGGCCCGCCCTCGGGCGACATCGCCAGCCGCATCGGTGCGTTCAACGACGTGACCGCGATGGAGTCCTCCCCCACCGGCGGCTCGCCGATCCAGGTGATCCAGGCCGTGCTGAAGTCGAAGAACGACCTCCACGACAACTACCAGGACTACCAGGCGTTCCTCGCCAACGGCGGGTGCATCGGCCTGCAGCACGACCCGCTGCTGTACGGCTCGTACCTGCTCAACCCGTTCCTCGTGCGGGTGGAGCTGCGCGAGATGCTCGTCGTGCGCCAGGGCGAGGTCGCGGTCATCAAGTCCTACGTGGGCCTGCCCACCGAGGACACCTCGGGCGAGGAGTTCAAGTTCGGCTCCATCGTGAAGCCCGGCCACCAGGGCATCTGGTCGGAGCCGCTGCGCACCGGCAAGTACACCCTGAACCCCCGCATCTACGAGGCCGAGATCGTCCCCACCTCGATCCTGACCCTCAACTGGTCGCACGTGACGAGCGAGGCCCACAGCCTCGACGCCCGCCTCGCCCCCATCGACGCGAAGTCGAAGGAGGCCTTCAACTTCAGCATCGACCTCCAGGTGCAGATCCACGTGCCCGACACCCGGGCTCCCAAGGTCATCTCCATGGTCGGCACCATGGCGAACCTGGTGAACGAGGTCCTGCAGTCCGCGGTCGGCAACTACTTCCGCAACAAGCTCCAGACCCTCGGCGCCACCGAGTTCATCGAGAAGCGCGACGAGGTCCAGGCCGCCGCCGAGCAGTACATCCAGGCCTACCTGTCCCGGTACGAGGTCGAGACCCGTGGCGTGTACATCCAGGACGTGGTCTTCCCGCCGGACTTGGTCGAGGTCCTGACCAGCCGGGAGATCGCCTCCCAGGAGCGGGCCACCTTCGCCCAGCAGAAGTCGGCCCAGGAGGCCCGCGTCAGCCTCGAGCAGCAGCGCGGCGTGGCCGACATGCAGGCCGAACTCGCCCAGGCCAACGTCTCGGTCGACATCGAGCGCTCCCGGGCGCAGGCCGCCAGCGCCCGCGCCGAGGGCGAGGCCGCGGTGATCACGACCACCGGCCAGGCCGAGGCGACGCGCACCCAGGCCATCGGCCGGGCCAGCGCCTCCGCCGAAGAGGCCCTGGGCCTCGCCCGGGCCAAGGGCTTCGACGCCCAGCGCCGGGCCATCGGCGCCGAGCAGACCGCCCTCGTGGCGGCCCTGCGCGAGGTCGCCGCCGGCCACGTCAAGATCGTCCCGGACATCCAGGTCGGCGGCGACTCGGGCCTGCTCGGCGGGGTCGGGGCCATGCTCATGCAGGCCCTCGCCCGCGGGGACGGCGCCGGCGCGGCAGCC
The DNA here is from genome assembly GCA_041908445.1 of Acidimicrobiales bacterium. Classification (GTDB taxonomy): domain Bacteria; phylum Actinomycetota; class Acidimicrobiia; order Acidimicrobiales; family DATDAH01; genus JAEUJM01. The sequence goes on from JAYRFK010000055.1 coordinate 2,585, forward strand.
GACGGCAACGGCACGGGTGACGACGACGGCCCTGACGGGCGCGTGGTCGACGCCCCCGCGGCGGTGGACGCCACCGTGGTCGAGCCGGCCTCGGCCGACGGCGGGGCGCCCGCACCGGCTCCCGCTCCCCCGCCCGCCGGCGACACCGGGACCTGAGCCCCGGGCGGGCCCGCCCGCCCGAACCGATGGGGTGCGACGCCCCCGGCGCCGCCTATGCTGAGCGCTCCACTTCTGCGCCTCTAGCTCAACGGCAGAGCAACGGACTCTTAATCCGCAGGTTCTGGGTTCGAATCCCAGGGGGCGCACCAGGACGACGTCACCGGGCGTCGAGCACACCCCGAACCCCACCCGGGTTCGGGGTGTCGTCGTTCCGGGCCGGCCACGCCGGGCTCAGACCAGCGGGCCCTGCTCGATCTGGGGCTCGATCGGGGGCGGCGTCGACTCGAGCGGCGGGAACGGCCCGTTCGAGTAGACCCCGATGCCCTGGCTCGCGAACTGTGCGATGACCGTGGCGTTGCTCAGGGAGTGCACGTACACCACCGCGCCGGCGGCCTCGAGCTGCGCCGCGAAGCTCGGGGTGAAGCGTCGCTGCTGGCCCATGTTGTCCGCGAGCGAGAGCGCCGGGTTGCGGGTGTTCCACCACATCATCACTGCCGGCACCCGGTTGTCGCGCACGAAGCGCACCACCTCGGGGTCGTCGAAGCGGTTGAAGGCCTGGCTGCGGTAGAGGGCGAGGACGTAGTTCCGGATCGGGTAGATCGCCCGGAGTCGGTCGAGCTCCTGGGGGCCGTCGACGTGGGGCACGAGGCGGTCCATGACGTCGGGCCGGCCGGCGGTGAGGCGCACGAACTCCCGGACGATCGCGACGTGGGCGAACTTGGTGTCGAGGATCACGTAGACGTCGGGGTGGCTCACCAGGAGGTCGACGAGGTCCTGGGCGAAGAGCGGGGTGAACTGCGTGGCCTGGTGGCCGTTGCCGCCGCCCACCGTGTAGTGGCCCGAGAGCTGGGATCGCCGGGCCTCCCGGAACGAGACGCCGTCGGGGAGGCCGTACCGGCGCTCGGTGCCGTTGTGGGCGGCGAGCACGGTGCCGTCGGCGAGGCGGACCCAGTCGCTCTCGAAGACCCGGAAGCCGCGGCCGTAGTTGAAGTCGAACGACTCCCGGCTGCTCGAGTAGCCGAACTGGCGGCCCTCGGCGTCGAGCTCCGGCGGCGTGGGCCCGAGGGCGTGGGCGACGTAGCCGTAGGGGTCGTACTGGCTCGCCCACACGGCCTGCTGGAACGGGGCGTCCGCGCCCGGCAACGGGTCGAGGGTGTTCGGGCGGGCGGCGAACACCCGGCCGGCGCCGGCGTACCACAGCGCGTCGCGGGCCCCGCCGGCGCGGTACCAGAACACGTCGTCCCGGCCGTCGCCGTCGAAGTCGCCGGGCACGGGGGCGTAGGTGCCGCCCACGGCGATCGCCCGTGCCGCGAAGCCCGTGGGCCCGCCGTACCAGACCCGGTCGGTGGCGGTGCCGGCCTGGTCCCAGCCGAGGTCGTCGGCCCCGTCCCCGTCGAAGTCGCCGGCGAACGGCGCCGTCGGACCCACCCCGCCGGTGGAGCTGCCCTCGAACCCGCCGGTCGGACGGCCCTTCCAGAGGACGCTCTTGGTCCCCCCGTGCCAGTACACGTCGTCGCGGCCGTCCCCGCCGAAGTCGCCGACGACCGGCGAGTAGTCACCCGCCACGACGATCGACGCGCCCAGGAACGTCCGCCGCCACGTGCCCCGCCACAGCCGGTCGGGCGCGCTCCCAGGGCCGTACCAGAGGACGTCGGTCGTGCCGTTGCCGTCGAAGTCGCCGGTGACGGGCTCGTACGACCGGGTCACGTCCACCCGGACGCCCACGAAGCCGGTGGCCGTGCCGTACCAGAGCCGGTCCTGACCGGTCGGCGAGTACCAGAGGACGTCCTCACGGCGATCGCCGTCGAAGTCGCCGACGAGCGGCTCGTAGGTGCCACCGACCTGGACCTCGCGGCCGGTGAAGCCCCGGGCCGCCGTGCCCCGCCACAGGTAGTCGGGCGCGCCGCCGGCGGCGTACCAGAGCACGTCGTCGCGGCGATCGCCGTCGAAGTCGCCGACGAGCGGCCGGTAGGTGCCGCCGACCGACACGGCCCGGCCGGCGACGACCCGGTCCCGACCGCCGTACCAGGCGTGGTCCGGTGA
>JAYRFK010000056.1:0-15884 GCA_041908445.1 Acidimicrobiales bacterium
CGCGCCGCGGGGGCCGCGGGGGGCGCGGGCCGGGCCCCCGGGGGGGGGGGGGGGGGGGGGGGGGGGGGGGGGGGGGGGGGGGGGGGGGGGGGGGCGGGGGCCCGCACCGGGGGGGCGGGCCGCCTCCGTCGGGGGCGCCGGTTCCGGGTGATCGTCGGGGGCGTCGGAGGTCGGCACCCAGGCACCGGCGACGGATGGTCCCGGGTCCGGTGCTGCGGTGGGGGCTTCGGGGTCGAGTTGGGCGGTGATCGCCTGGCTCATCTCCCGCCACATGGCCGCGGTCTCGGCGGCCTTCTGGCGGACGGTGTCGCTGGCGGCGTCGACGGCGTCGGGGTCCCACCGCCACCGACCGCCGGACTCGACCCGGGCGACCTCGAGGTGGTCGGGGCAGGGCACCCAGATGGTGGCCAGCGCGGCGGGGCCCACCGTCTCCCGGACGGGGGCGGCGAGGTCGATGGTGATCTCCCAGCCCGACTCGTCGCAGACCGGGCACACCGGTCCATTCCATTCGTCGAACGACAAGGCGACGAACTCGCGGGCGGTGCGTTCGAGGTCGTCGCTGACGACCAAGGTGCGCCAGGTGAGGCCCTCTTCGTCGAAGATCTGCCACCCGAAGCTGACCCCGTTGGAGGACAGGCAGGTGGTAGGGATGACGGCGCCGGTCATGCTGGCGGACTGCCACATGCTCGTCGACGCCAACTCGACGACGTGGTCGAAGAACCCGACCGGCAACAGGAACCAGCTGTCGTCGCCGGCTTCCCAGTCGTCGACCGAGAGGGCCCATCCCCACGGCTCGCCGTTGAGGGTGATGCCGGTGTCGACGGGGTGGAGCCACTCGGGCCAATCGCCCCACACCGCCGGGTCCTCGATGACGGCGAGCCGCTCGAGCAGCGCTTCGGAGGGGTGCAACCGGGCGATGACCGCCCAGAGGTCCCCGCCGTCGGGCACCTCGACGGTGAGGGCGGTGTCGGCGTCCACGGTCAGGTCGTCCCCGCCGTCGGGGTCGATCCGCAGTTCGGTCATCGTGTGTCCACCCTTTCCGCCGGCGCTGTCCGAGCCCTGCTCTCGGAGGCCGAGCGGCTGGTTCCCGGGGGTCCCGCGGATTGGTACGGGCCAAGCGTGACGCCTCGCAGGACTTGTCTGGCGACCGGCGGTGCCGGTCCCTGTGCCCGGGTGCTGTCTACGCTGACCTGTCCGTTCGCCACGGGGAAGCGACATGCCAGATCAGGACCAGGTAGCGAAGGTCGTCAAGCACATCGCCGACACCATCGGCGACCAGGACTCCTGGGTTGGCTACCCCGGTGGCTGGGCCGGCCAGATCGAGCTGGCGTTGCTCGATGCCGTGTTCTCGGCCAACGCGCGGTACGGGAAGCCCGCCAGCGGCGGACGAGCCGCGACCGGCGTGCACAAGGTGATCGACAACTGGCGAGAGGTTCGGGGGGTGTCGCCCCTCGACAGCCTCTCCGCCTTGATCGCCGCTGCGCAGGACCTCGGGCTCGAGAACCTGCCTGACAGGCTCGACAACCGCCAGACCGTCCCGGGCGGCGCGATGCGCAAGGGGGTCGCCGTGTACGAGGCGGCTGTGAGGCTCGCCGGCGTCGGTGTCGACCACTCGAGCGACCTGGCCGACGACCAGGTGCGGGGCGCCGCACTCGAGGCGTACACGTCGGTGCCGGGCCTGGGGTGGGTGACCTTCGACTACTTCCTCAGCCTGCTTGGCCACCCGACCGTGAAGGCCGACCGCATGGTGATCCGGTTCGTCAAGGCCGCCGTTGGTGCGACCCCGACCGCGGAGGATGCCCGCACCCTGCTCCTGGCTTCGTCCACGGCCCTCGAAGTCGAGGACCCACGTGTGCTCGACCATGCGGTGTGGGAGTACCAGAGCTCACTGAGAGAGTGAACGGCTGCTGGGAGCGGCAGCTGAGGGTGCTCTCCGCCGGCGTCGCGAAGTTCGGGTTCCGGAACATCGTTCCTGTCTTGAGCTGGGCCCGGAGAGGCCATGTTGGTGAATGGTGACGACGCGGGTCACGTCGGTCGGCTACGGATGGGGTCATGAAGGTGTTGTTCGCCGGCGACTGGCACGGCGACGAGGACTGGGCGGCTGAGGTGATCGGCCGCGCCGCCGCGACGGGCTGCAGATGGGTGGTCCAGGTCGGCGACTTCGGGTTCGGGTTCTTCCGCCTCGGTGATGACCCGACCGAGCCGGGGGACTGGGCGCCGCGCTGCGAGTTCGCTCGGGCGGTGTCGGCGCCGGCGGTGGCTGCGGGCGTGCGGGTCGTGTTCATCGACGGCAACCACGACAACCCGGTGCTCCTCGGCCGTCTCGCCGAGCGCCGTGGGCCAGACGGCGACGAGGGGTTCGTGCCGATCGAGGATCACCTGTGGTGGGCGCCTCGCGGGCACCGCTGGACCTGGGGCGGCGTGCGGTTCGGGGCCCTGGGCGGCGCCTACAGCGTCGACCGCCGCTGGCGCACCAAGGGCGTCGACTACTGGAAGGAAGAGACCACCACCCCTGCCGACGTCGCCCGGCTCGGACCGGCGCCCCTCGACGTGCTGGCTTGCCACGACGCGCCGGTTCGGCCGGCGCGGTTCGACCCGCTGCCCCGCCCCTCACACCGCAAGGTCGACGAGGCCAGCCGCGCCCAGGTCGCCGCCGCGGTGGCCGCCACCACGCCGAGCCTGGTGGTCCACGGCCACTGGCACCACCGATACACCGCCCAGCTACCGGTCGGGGCGGGCGTGGCCCGTGTCGAGGGCCTGGCCTCCAACCTGCAACGCGACGACCGTGCCCTGCTCGAGTTCAACACGGCGATGAGCATCTGATCGCTGGCATTGCGGCTCGAATCGGCAGTCACCAGACCCGTCGACATCACGTCGTGGCTGACGACCGCGTACGGCACAACGGCCTCTACCCGTCTGGTCCGCAGGTGGTTCGACAACACGGGTGGGCGCGGCGGCCGGGCTGGTGTCAGGGTTGGGCGCGTCGGAGCTCGATGCGGGCGATGGTGGCGTCGACCGCGGCTCGGAGGAGGGCGCCGAGCTCGTCGTCGGGCCGGTAGCGGGGGGCGTGGGTGCTGGCCACTCGGCCTGCTCGCAGGAATTCCTGGAAGGCTCGTCGTGCCGAGGTGGCGTCGGTGGGGTCGAACACGCCGAAGCAGGTGCCGCCGTTGGCGCCGACGAGCGAGAAGCAGGGGATGTCGGTGACGCCGTCGCCGACGTAGATCATGTTCTCGAACGGGACGCGCCGTTGGTCGTCGGGCACGTCCCGGTTGACGAGGTGGGGTCGGGTGGCGGCGTCGGCGGCGGGGACGCCTTTGTTGATCTCGAACAGGAAGCGGGTCTTCTCGGTGAAGGTGACGCATCGCTTGACGTCGGTCAGCATGTTGTTGTCGCCCTCGCCGAGGTGGGAGGCGTAGACGGCGTCGAAGTGGTCGCGGACCACGCCGCTGCCGGCGATGACTTCGTAGAGGCCGCTGGAGACGATGAAGAACTCGATGGTGACGTCGCGGGCCCGAGCGGCGCGGTCGCGTAGGTCGTCGAACAGTGCGGGGAGGCCGGGGAAGAAGGTGGGGTCGAGGTGGGCGCCGAACGCGGCGAGGTCGGTGTTGGTGAGCGGGCCGAGGGGCCGGTCGGGGCCGACCCAGTCGAGCAGGCAGTTGAGGTAGGCTAGCGGCGGGTCGTAGCCGGCGGCGACCAGGCGGGGTGCGGTGGTCGCCCACATCTCGATGGCGTCGATGCCGTGGGCGTCGAGGAGTTGGCTGGTCGAGTCGGGGGCCAGGGTGTCGTCGAAGTCGAAGATGACCGCGATCACCGACATGCGCTCTCCTGTTCGTCTCGGGACGGGTCGACGGCCGGTCCCGGGAGCGTACGCGGCGGGGTCCCCGGTGGGTGGGGTGGGGTGGGGGGTTCAGGGGGTGTTGGGCCCGGTGGTGGGGGTGATGCGGCAGGTGGCGGCGGCGCAGCCGTCGAGCCGGTCGCCCATGGCGGCCATGTTGGCGCGGACGTGCGCCCAGGCGGGGTCGGCGGCGAGGTTCCGGGTCTGGGCGGGGTCGGTGGTGAGGTTGTAGAGCTCGACGGGCCGGCCGGGGCTGTCCCACTGCCACAGGACCCAGCGGCCCCAGCGGACGCCGCGGTAGCCGGCGGGGCGGGCCCGGCGGCCGGCCTGGCCGCCGTGGAGGAGCACGGGCCGGCCGCCGCCGCTGCCGAGGGGGGCGCCGGTGGTGACGGCGGCCCGCAGGCTGATCCCGTCGACGGGGGCGAGGGGTTGGGCGGCGGCGTAGTCGACGATGGTGGGGGCGAGGTCGATGTTGGCGGCGAGGCCGGGGTGGGTGGCGCCGCGGCGTGCGGCGGGGGCGGCGGGGTCGGCGATGTAGAGGGGCACCTCGAGCGATTCGCGGTAGGGGACGTACTTGAGGGAGGCGACCCGGTGCTCGCCGTGCATGTAGCCGTTGTCGCTGGTGAACACGATGACGGTGTGGGCGAGCTCGCCGGCGGCGCGCAGCTCCCGGCGGATGCGGGTGAACGCGTCGTCGACCGAGCGCAGGGCCCGCAACTCGGACCGCCAGCGGCGGTCGATGGCGGCGATCTCGGGGCCGGTGAGGGACGGCCCGTAGAAGTCGCGGACCACCGCGGGCTTGTCGCCCATGTCGGTCTCGTTGAACGCGGCGCCACGCGGCGCCCGGGCGTTCGGGTACGCGGCGGTGTAGGCGGGGCCGGGCTCGGCGTGGTCGAGGGTCCGGTCGGCGGCCCCGGTGGCGGGGTCGACGCGGGTGCCGACGTGGGGCGCGAAGAAGCTGAACGCGAGGAAGAACGGTTGGGGGCGGGCCGCGGCGCGCTCGATCATGGCGGCGGCGAGGTCGGCGTAGGCGTCGGTCTGGTAGCGGCCGGCGAGGTCGCGGACCCGGCCGTTGTCGTTGATGCGGGTGTGCCAGTAGTCCGACGCCCACTGCCCGATCCCGGCCCGGAAGTCGTCCCAGCCGGGCGGGACCTCGGTGGCGGGGTTCCCGACGGTGCTGTCGCCGTACTCGTTGAGGTACTTGCCCAGCCAGCCGGTCCAGTAGCCGGCGTCGTGGAGCGCGACGGCGAGGGACAGGGCGCCGTCGCGGTCGGCGAAGGTGCGGTAGCCGCCGCCGGTGGCGGCGTTGTTCGAGTCGACGCCGTGGTTGTGGGTGTACTGGCCGGTGAGCAGCGTCGCCCGGGACGGGCAGCACAAGGGGAAGCTGGTGATGCTGTTGGAGAACCGGACCCCTTTGCGGGCGAAGTAGGCGCGGGCCTGGGGCATCGCCTGCATCTGGGCGACGGTCTGGTCGTCGGTGTACACCAGCACGACGTTGGGTCGGGCCGCTCCGGCCTCGTCGGCCGCTCCGGCAGCGGTCGCCTCGCCGCCGGTCGCCTCGCCGGGTTGGTCCGCGAAGGCGACGCGGCGGGCTCGTCCCTCGGGTGCGGCGGCGGGTGCCTCGACGGCCGGGTCGGCGGGAGCCGGGTCGGCCGGTGCTTCGACGGCCGGGGCGGGGTCGGGCGGCGGCGTGGCGGTCTCGGCGGCGGGCGGCGGGGCGAGCAGGTGGAACCGGTGCAGGGCCTTGGCGGCGGCGAGCCGGGTGGTGGCTGTTGCGGGCCGGTAGGCGCCGCCGGCCCCGCCGGGCAGCACCCCGGTGTCGGTGGCCCAGTCGAACGCCGGGGTGGGCGGGGCGTCGACCCAGACCCGGGTGGACGCCGGAGTGGGCGACCCGGCGGCCGCCCACAGGAACCGGGCGGCGGCCCTGCGGGTGAGCGGACGGCCGGGGCGGAACCGGCCGTCGGGGGGCACGGTCACGGCCCCGGCGGCGGTCAGCCAGTCCGCCGCCGGGGTGGACCCGAGCGCGTCGACCCAGCCCGCCGGCGGCGCTGCGGTACGCCCCGCAGCCGCCCACAGCCAGTCGGCGAACTCGCCGCGGGTGACCGCCGGGCGCAGGCTCGCGACCCGGGCCCGGAACGTGGCGTTGGCGTAGCCGGCGGTGATCGCGTCGGCGGCCATCCACGCGACCGCGGGCGCCTCAGGGGCGGCGTCGGCGACGTCCCAGAACGGCCCCGACGCCACCGCGGGGTTGCAACCGTCGGCCGCCTGGCGGACCAGCCGGGCGAACTCGCGGACCCCGAGCGGGCTCAGGTGCAGCCCGTCGCCGAGGAACGCGCCCGCCGGCGCCGCTGCCGCCCACGCCGAGTAGTGCATCACCTCGACGTTCGGGTAGTCGCCGGCCACCCGGGCCAGGATCCGGTTGAACCGCGCCGCGTTGCGGTTCACCCCCAGGTAGAAGTTGGTCGGCGTCGGCTTGATGTCGAGCCAGCGCACGCACGCCACCCGCGGTGACACGACGTCGAGCACCGAACGCACCGCCGCTTCGAACCGGGCCGGGTCGCCGATCTTCTCGGCGTCGTTGGTGCCCAGCTCCACCAGCATCGTGTGCGGCCGCGCCGTGCCCGTGACCCGCCGACGTATCGCCGCCGCCTGGTCCCCGAGCGTGAACCCGTCGACCGAGTTGTACTCCACGACCCGGTAGCCGCCCGCCGCCAAGCGGTCCCGGGTGCGGGCCTCGGCCGAGTGCCCGATCGAGTCCCCGAAGAACGCCACCGTGCCCGCGGCGGCCTCCGGCGGCGCCTGGTCGATTCCGGCCGCCGCCGGCAGCGTGGTGAGCAGACCGGCGCCCAGGCTGAGGGCGAGGGTCAGGCCGACGAGGCGCCGGCGGACCCGGGTGAGGGTCGCGGCCGGGAGGTTGGGGAGGTGAGCTTCGGTAGGCATGCCTGCCGTAAGGGCGGCGGGACGCCGAGATGACACGGGCTCGCCAGTGGCAAGGTCGAGCGGGGCGCAGCCACGGGCTCGCGACCGTTGATGGGCCTCGATCGGCGCCCATGGCGCCGCCGACCCGATCGCCGACGGCTGGACCGCCACCGCCCACAACCCGTGCAAGGGGCGGACCGCGGCGCGGGAGAGCCGCCCGCCGTGTCTCGGGACGCGGGTGGGCGTGTTTCGGGGGTCGGGGGTGTGGCCTCGGCTGCCGGGACGTGGCCGGGCTGGCTCACACGCCGGGGTACGTGAAGGTGGCGACGGTCCCGCAGCGAACGCACTGCTCGTCGTGGGCCAGGCCGTCCTCGGTGCCCGGCAACACACGGAACTTGTGGAACCGCCACCGGCAGAGGAGCCGGCCGAACCGGTCCAGTGCCGTCGGCGGGTCGGCAAAGGGGTGTGGGGTCATGGCAACCAGAAGGGACAGAGCGACGCCAAATGACACGGGTACGGCGTTCGTGCCCTCGACGGCTCGGCCCTGCTTGCGGAGCGCCGGAAACCGCGACCTCGCCCCAGCCGGTGACGGCGTCGCGGACGTCGGCGTTGGTGTTCGGGGTGCGGCGGCGCTGCCGACGGTTGTGCTCGGAGGGTGGTTCCGAGGGCGGTGGCCCGTCGACCTCGGCGACGGGTTCCGCGTGGACCTACCCGGTCAAGTTGTCCTCGGCTCGGGCGTGGACCGCGCCGCGATGCACACGAACGACGCCCAGATGAGGCTGGGGGTCGGCTGCTGGTCCAGCGGCGCCGGGTTGGTCTCGGTGGACGCGGCGGCGTCGAGCGCGGTGACCATGAGGTCGCGCAGCGCGTCGGGCGGGGGTTGACCCCCGGCGATCCGCCTGACGACTGATGCGGTGAACCGGTCGGTGGCCGGGGTGTCCCACAGCGGCCAGAGGGTGGCCACGACGCGGTCGGCGCCCGCCCACAGCAGCGCCGGCGCGAGACCGAGCCACTCGCCTCCGGCGACGGGCTCGAGGCCCGACGAAGTGCAGGCGGCGACGACGACGTCGCGGGGCATCGGGGTGAGCGTCGGTTGTCGGAGCAGGTCGTCCGGGTCGACGGCGTCGCCTTCGGCGAGCACGACGCCCGCCTGAGCCCGGCCGGCCGTGGCGGCGACGTGGGCGGCGAACACCAGGAGCCTGGCGCCCGGATCACCGAGCGCCTCCCGCAACGCCCCGGCGGTTGCCGCGGGGCCGACCAGTGCTTGGCTGCAGGCTCCGGCGGTCTGCGCGGTGTGGCCCAGGTCTTCGAAGGGGTCGATCACGCCGAGCACGGTGCTCGGGCGGGAGGCGCTCGCGGGCCGGTCGGGCCGGGCGCGGAGCAGCGCGGCGTTGGGCGCGAGGGTGACCGTGGCCGCGTCGACGACTCGTGCCGGTCGCCCACGTACGTCGATGCCGGTCATGGTGAGCGCGGCGAAGGGGACGCGGGCAGTGGCCGGGGCGGGGGCGACGACGACGGCTGCGGGCGACCGGGCGCGGACCGCGTGCGCGAGGTGATCGGCGAGCGGTCCTGGCATCAGGCGCTCAGCCAGCTGCGAGGTCAGCGCCAGTGCGGCCGGTTCGTGGCCCGGGCCGAGGGCGGCGGCCAGCACCCGTTCGTCGATGTCCTCGATGGTCTCGTCGCCGTAGGGGAAGGGAAGGCAGGCTTCGAGCGCGGCGACCGTCCGACGGCATCGGCTGCGCGGCCCGTACCGGATGCGGCCGGTGTGGACCCCGGCGCCGGGGCCGGTGGGGACGGTCAGCGACCAGTAGAGCCATCGGCCCTGATCCCACAAGCTCCACCAGATCGCCGCCGGCCCGCCGCAGCGTTCGGCCAGGTCCTCGGGCCGGGCGTCGAGCCAGGAGTCGTCGTCCGGCACCCGGATCGGCAGGTCCGCGGCCACTCCCTCGCTGCTGTCCGTGCGGGGTACGCCCTGGAGCCGGGCCATCTCGACCAACTCGACACGGAGGGCATCGGGCCAGTGGCGCCAGCGCAGGAAGACCTCGTCGTAGGCCTGGGCCCACGCGGCGGCGTAGGCCGCCCGGTGCTGTGACGACCGCCAGCTGTACCGGCGCCGGTCGAGCTCGGCCAGGGCGCGCAGGGCCGCGTCCGCGCCCACCCTCGGACCGAGGAGCCGACCGACACCGCGGCGGAGCCACTGGGCGAGCGCCGCGTCACAGGTCACCTCCAGCGCCAGATCGCCCACGACGCGAGCTCGACGCCGGGCCCGCGCGAACAGCACGCCCGGCGACAGGAAGAGCCAGGCGGCGACGCCGAAGCCGACGAGCCCGGCCAGCAGCGACGGTGCGCTCTGGGCCAGACCGCCGGCCAGCCGCCACCCCATCCAGGTCAGCAGGATCCACAAGGGAAGGAGCTCAGGGGCCAAACCCCTCGTGGCCCGGTTGTAGAGGGCCCAGGCGACCTGCTCGTCGTCGTCGGCCCGGCGATGGCGCCGCTGGGCCCGACGCGAGGCCAGCCAGGCGAGTGTCGGGTCGGAGCGCAGCGACATCTCGACCTCGTCGGCCAACGCGGCGAGCTCGGGTCGCCCGTGGCGCAGGAACCAGCGGCGGTGGGCGCTCAGACGGCGCAGACGGCGGCGACGTTCACCGGGGTGCAACCGGGCGGCCCGCACCGCCGGCCAGCTCCACGGCCCGCGGCGAGGCGACGGCCGAAGGACGAGGACGTCGCGCAGGCGGCAGGCCAACTCGTCGGCCGCGGGGGCCTCGGACACCGCAGTCTCGGTCTCCTCCGCCAACACCACGTCGCGCGCCAGTCGGTACCGGTCGGCCTGGCCGGACGAGCCGCCCAGCTCGGCGCAGCTCGCCGCCGCGTCGAAGTGGGCGTGGGCGGCGCCGGTGAGCCCGTCGTCCAACGCGAACTGGGCGGCCAGCCAGAACACCTCGGCCGCCGCGCCCGGTCGACCGTCACCCGCCAGCTCCTGTGCGATCGCGGCGAGCGCATCGACGACACCGGCGGGGGACTCCGCCTGCTCGACGGCCCGGTCGAGGCGCCGGCCGAGCGCCTCGTCCCCCGGCGCCGAAGGCGGCTCGGGAGCGGCGGTCACGGGCCCAGCTGGTCGGCCAGGGTGGGGGGCTCGGGCGGTCCGTCCCGGTCGGATCGTGCCCGACGCCCTCCTCGCCGGCGCGGGCGGCGTGGCCGTCGAGCGAGAACCTGGTCGGCGTAGGCGCCGGCGATCACCGCATTCGACTCGTCACCGAGGCCGTCCCACAACGCCGAGCAGTTCTCCCACCACGCGGCCGCCAACGGGCGATCCCCGGTCCGCTCCGCCCACAGCGCCACCGCGGCGGCGCGCAGCGCCTCGGCGTGCAGGGCCACTACGTCGCTTGTGTCCCACAGGGACGGCCGGTCGGTCAGGGCCGCGAAGGACACGTCGTCGTCGGGGTGGATGAGCAGCCGAGCCTCGGCTCGGTCGGTGCCGGCGACCAGGGGGGCCTGGGCGAGGAGCTCGACCTGCGTGTCGTAGGCCCGCACCCAGCATTCCCGGTTCGGGTCGCGCTGCTTCGCGTCGACGAGGAGCTCGCGGCCGTCGCGTCGCCATCGCACCGAACCGGTCTCGATGCCCAGCTCGGCCTCGTTGGGGAACACCACCCGGTGCGGCTGCGTCGCCCGCTCGTCCCGGAACACCAGCCCCGGTTGGATCTCGAGGGAGACGAGCAACTCCTGTCGCATCGCGTCGAGCCTCGCGGTGAACCGTTCGGCGAGCCCCTCCCGCCGGTGCCCGTCGCCGGGAACCGGCGGGAGGTGGGTCACGAGTTGGCGACGCCAACGCTCGGCGGGCAGGAGGTCCCCCAGCCGGGGGTCCGCGGCCAGAGCGGCCAGCGCCTCGGCGGTCTCGGGGTGTTCGGCGGCCAGGCGACCAAGGGTGGTCTCGTCGAGCGCGTCGACCGCCACCGTCGCCAGCTCACGGCGGCGATCGGTTGTGATCAGCGCGTCCGGCAGGACGTGAGCCGCCTGCAGGTGCTCGACAGCGGCGAGCCCCCGACCGACGGGCGATGCCAGGTTCGCCACCTGGTCATCGAGGCGAGCGACGCGGGCCAACAAGGTGCCGAGCCCCCTCACCCGGTCGGCGGGAACGTCCACATTGGTGTCGGACGTCGAGAACCCCCGCGCCTCGTCGCCGAAGAGCGCCCGGGTGGCGTCATCCCGCCTCGATGCGGCGACGGCGTCGTCGATCGGCAGGAGGTCGGCGTCCAGCGGAGCGAGCTCGATGTCGACGCGCACCACCCGAGCCGGGTCGGCGGCGTCGACCTCGACCTGCACCCCGCCGCCCAACTGCAGCGTCAGCTGCCCCGCCGGACCGGCGGGCCGCTCCGACACCCACACCCACGACTCGAGCAGCTCGTCGAAGCCGAAGCGGGCCGTCTGTCGTCTGCTCATCGGGTGCCGTCCTCGTTCGCGTACGGGCCGATCAGCCCGACCGCCGCCCGGGCCGCGTCGTGCAGCAACGCCCGAGCCGGTGTCCAGATCCGCTGCTTGGTCTTCGCCTTCGTGTTCGAATCCGTGTCCGGGTCGGAGAAGTACCCAGGATGCGCCCGGCGGACGAGGTCCAACTGGTGGTCGACGTCGACCACGTCGGCGCTGGCATGCGGTTCGGCGAGGAGGGCTTCGACAACTCGCAGAACCTCGTCGGTCTCAGCGTCGGCGGGAAGCTCGGCGACGACCGCGAGCGCGACCGCCATCACACGCCCGGCGTTGACGTTGGCGCCCTCCTTGACGCTCAACGGCCGACCGCCGTCCAAGTCGATGATCCCGGCGCGGAACCGTGCCACCAGCGACCGCCGAAGCAGGAGGCGGGGTGAGCCGGCCGCGGCGAGCTCCACTAGGTCGAGTCCACGATCCACCACACCGACGATCACCGGTGCGGTCGACTCGTCGCCCTCGTCGCCGTCGAGCGACTTCGTTTGCGGCTGGTTGTACCGCCGGGCGCGTAGCTCCTTTGCCTTGCGTCCTACCACCTGCTTCCAGTACCGGCACAGATCGTCTTCGTCCCCGACCACAACCGGGCCGATGCGACGTAGCCGGCCCACCAGCGCCATCGTGGCCTCTTGCGCCGTGTCAGCCGCGAGATCATCGATCAGGTACGACGCCACCCCCATTCGGTACAGCACACCCCGAGCGAAGCGCTCCGCACGTCTATGACGCTCTAAGGCCCACTGCTCCTGGTTAGACACCGACTGCAGGTCGCTCAACAATCATCTCCGGTTGGGTCCAGTGGTCACATACCTGACTGCGAGCGACAGCACATCGCTCCTCACAACTCCGGCTCGACTAGCCTAGCGATGCTCCTTGAGTCGACTGATACCCAGGTACCGCCTGCATATCCCTTCGCGCGGGAGGCTGCGCCGCACCTGGAGGGGAATGCGACGAGCGGCTGGCTGGTATCGGCCGGCACCTGCTAGCACACGACGTGTCCACCTGGGAATAGATTCAGCGGCAAAGGGCGATCCACTCGATGGGCGACGACTACTTCACAATCCTTGGCATCGAGAGAGACGCCACCACCGAGGAGGTCCGATCCGCCTACAGGCGCCTGAGCAAGAAGATCCATCCGGATGCTCAGGGGTCGAGTGCTCTCTTCCGTCAGGTACAAGAAGCGTATGAGACGCTGATCGACCCATCCTCCCGCGCGAGATACGTGGCCGAACTGAATGCATCTCAGGGACAGTCGACGAAGTCCTCGTCGCATCCTCGGACTGAGCCAGCGGCGTCGCAGCGCACGTCGTCGCAACGCCCTACTGGGTCGACAGGTGGGTCATCTGGAACAGCCCGAACTGCGAGTCGGGCAAATGAGTTCGGTAAGCACTGCGAGTACTGCGGTTGGTGGGTGCGCCCCGGAGCAGGGGTGCTGTTGGGGAATATCGAGGGCGAGTGGCGGGTCGTCCACCTTGAGGGCAAGTGCCCGAACATCTCTCGCTTGAAGGCCTTTCTCGTCCTCCTCCCCTTCATCTACTTCAGGTTTGGCTGGACCTCGTTCGTGGAGGAAACGCCACTCGCTGCGGTGCCACTGCTTCCGATTTCAATCCTGCTCTGGCTCGTGGCTATGTCGTGGCTGATCTTCGGCTGGCTAGGAGCGCGAGAGGAGTCCGAGGAGATCAGGAACAACTGGCTGAGCCTGCTGGGTGTCCTCGTGATCGCGACTTGGATCGAGCTCTGGATGTTGTTGTCGGTCTTCGTTGCTGCGGGTTACCTGCTGTATCGACACGGCTACTTCGACAGCATCATTGCCCGGTGGCAGGAGCGGTATGGCCGGAGCCTGTCGCCACTGGTTCCCGTTGGGCTTCTCGGCCTCGTCGGGGTGACTGTCATGTTGCGGGCCTTTCAGGTTGGTTGGACTTCTGGAAGCTACGACGAAACGACGAATGAAAGCGTCAATGCAGGACTCGCCGGAGTTGCCCATGGGTTCGTCCCCGCATGGATCCTCGCTGGCCTGGCGCTCCTGGTCGGCGGTGTCGTGTGGACGAGGTGGCTGCTTCGGCGGGCGGCGAGCAGCCAGTCCGCCGGTCGTCGGGCGGGTCAGAACGAGAACCGGGGTTCGGGTCGTCGCAACATGATGCTTGTTGGCACCGCGCTGCTTGTCGGGTTGGCAGTCATCGCGCTGGGTGTGGCCTTCGTTGTGAACCGCGAATCGGGCGCTAACACCGCCTCGTTGCCTCGTTCTTCCTCGACCTCAGTCCCCTCGTCTGCGGTCCCATCGTCTGCTGTGCCATCTGCGACAGCCCCGACCGAACCAGCGGTCTACGAGCGCCCTCCCCAGAATCGGGAGCAGGTAATTGAGCAGAACTTTGAGATGGCGTACATCTCGTCAAGGCCATCCTCGACCGAGGTCACTATCCACAAAGCCATCCTCACCTACTGCGTCGGATCGAGCTGGCTCTCCACGGAACGCCAGTTCGAACGCGACAGCTGTTCAGACCGGAGAATGGTGGAGGAGCCGGTACCCCCGGCCGGAAGCGACGGCTTGGAACGGGCGTGGCTGACCCTTCACGCTTCGGTGTCGCACTGCTGCGCCGACTACGCCTTGCCACTCGAACGAATGACCCTCCGGCTTCCGGGCGGCCGACCAATCCCCGCCGACCGCCCCTTTTCACCACCCGAAAGCCTAATCGCTAGCTCGCTCTTCGGTGGGACGGTGGCGTGGAATGTCCCTTCGGAAATGACTACTGGTGAGTTGGTGATTCGGCCCGGTCGTGTTCGGATCGATGAATGCACCATCGGTGATGAATGTCCGCCGACGATTCTTGACTACGGCGATGCTGAAATACGTCTGCAGATCCAGTTTCCAGATGGCTAGGAGACTGCTGAGCAAGTCGCTTCTAGGCTTGTGGTCGGGTCCGGGAAGTGGCCGAACCGAAGAGTCAGCGTGGAGAGGGTGTGAGCTGGCCGCCTTGGATGGGTTGATCCCGTAGGTGTGGTTCCCTTCGTTGCCCTCCCGGGCCCACCTGTTTCAGGCGAGGTTCCAGCCCGTGGGTCCCTGGTGGAGTCCGAGCGCCAGGAGTCGCCGGAGGTTGATGGCCGCGGCGCGGGTGGATAGTCCGAGGCGGTTGCGGTCGATGCCTCGGTAGCGGACGCGGCGGTGGTTGTTGGCGACGAGCCAGGCGAGGGAGCGTTCGACCATGGGTCGGTGTTGGCGGTAGTCGTCGATCCCGGTTCCTGCTGCCCAGTTGGTGCGGGCTGCAGCGAGGTGGTGGTCATGGTCGGTGACCTTGAAGGTCTTGCCGTCGACTGCTGAGGTGCAGCGGGTGCGGGCGGGGCAGCCCCGGCATCGGGGTCCGAAGGTCGCTGCGCCGCTCGCGCTGATGGGGGCAGCTTGGCCTTGGGGGCAGGTGACGGTGCGGGCCTGGTAGTCGATGGTGAAGTCGTCACGGCGGAACTGATCCGCGCCGAGCTTGGGGTTGCGGCCGAGCGGCCAGGGCTTGATCACAGCGGTGTGCCCGGCTGCGGCGAGATCGTGGCGGACCTGCCCGGAGCCATACGCGGAATCGGCGAGCACCTCGAGACCGGGTTCCTCACCGGCCAGCAAGGCGACGCCGGTGGGGCCGTCGCCGGCGTTGGCGGGGGTGAGGTCGACGCCGGTGATGATCCCGGTGTCGGGCTCGACCGCGACGTGGGCCTTGAACCCGTCGCGGTAGACCGAGCGGGACTTGTGCATGTGGCGGGTCTCCGGATCGACCGTGGAGATCATCCGGTCGGGGGCGACCCGCCGGGCGATGCGCCATGCCCCCTCGCCCCGGCCGGGATCGGGTTCGACGTCTTGACCAGCAACCAGCGCCAGCAAGGCGACGAGCTGGGCCTGGCCCTCATCGAGGGTCTCGTCGTCGAGTCGCTCGAGGATCGCCCGGGCATCGGTGACCAACGCGGTGACCAGCTCGTCACGGGCCGCTGGGTCGTCCCACGCGCACGCCGGCTTCCCGCCAGCGGCGTAGTCGTGCGCCGTGACTGCGACCTCCCCAGCAGCGGGGACCGCGGCTCGGACCCGGCGGATCATCGACACCAGCTGCGTGACGGTGTCTTGGGTCGCAACGGCGTCGTCGAGCAGCGTCGAGTCCAACGCCCGACGGGTCTTGCCCTTCAACACGCCGGTCTCGGCGACGACCTGGCGCACCGCGTCGAAGATTCGCTGCGGCTGGGACGAGACCCGGAGCTTGTTGCGCCACAGCGTCAGCACCGTTGGGTGGAAGCCCTCGTCACCGAGCGCCAGGCCCGCCGCGACCTTCCAACGCAGATCGGTGCGCAGCGACACGACAGCGTCGCGGTCCGACAGCCCTTCGAGCGACTGCAACAACATCACCGTCGCCACCACATCAGCAGGCACCGACGGCCGACCGCGCCGTGTCGGGAACAGGTCGCTGAACATCTCATCGGGAAACAACCGTCGGCGGTGTTCTGCCAAGAACGCGTACACCGACCCCTCCGGAACCAGATGCCCGACCAACGCCGCTGCGTCGAGCAGCTCCGGATCACGATCACCGTTGCCCTGCATCCCCGCGGTCTATCGCGCGCCCACCCAAATCGCGAGCATCTACCCCGGATTGCTCAGCAGTCTCCTAGTAGCTATCTGGGGTGCCGGTGC
>JAYRFK010000057.1:0-51551 GCA_041908445.1 Acidimicrobiales bacterium
CCGGCTCGACGACGGCACCATCATCGCCCCCTCCACCGCCGTGTCGCTCGGCCTCGCCGGCGAGCTCCGCCGACTCCTGCTCGACCCCGACGGCGTGCCGTTGGACTTCGGCCAGACCCAACGGGGCTTCACCGGTCCCCTGCGCACCGCCGTGCAACTCACCCACGACTGGTGCGGCCACCCCGCCGGCTGCGACGTCCCCTCCTGGCGCTGCCAGATCGACCACCTCATCGCGTTCACCGACGGCGGCCCCACCAACCCCGAGAACGCCGACCCCAAATGCGGCCCCCACAACCGCTGGAAAGAACGCCTCGACGCCGAGATCCGCCGCCGCCAACGCTGGCGACGCGACCACCTCGGCCACACCACCGACCCACCCACCCAGGCGGCGGCCTGAACGCTCGGGCTCAGCGGCCGTCCATCAGGCTCGGCACGGCCGCACCTTGGATCAGCGGGTCAGTCGTCGGCGCCGGCCATGGACGGCTGCACCACCACGGGAGACGCGCCGCTGCGGGCGCCGTCGCGCTCGACGCGCACCGCGAGCTGGCCGTTGCCGAGCGAGGCGGTGACCCCGCCGTCGAAGCCGGCGGGGAGCTCGTAGGTGCGGTCGTAGGCGCCGTAGTCCCACTCGTGGAGCAGGTAGTCCTTGGGCGCGGCGGTGCGCAGACGGGCCGAGAGGTGGAGGTGGCCGTCGTCGTCCACCGAGACCTGGACGTCCTCGGCGCGCACGCCGGGCATGGGCGCCACGACCACCACCGCCTCGGTGGTCTCGTAGACGTTGAGCGGGATCTGCTGCGGGCCGGCGCTCGGGTCGCCGCCGGTGAGCAACGTGCCCTCGGGGGTGTTCGCACTGTCGTTGGCCATGGCGACACCACTACCCGCCCACGCGGCCTCCTAGCCGGAGTAGAACTGGCCCATGAGCTACCGGGTGATCCAGTGGGCGACGGGCAACGTCGGACGGGCGGCCATCGAGGGCGTGGCGGGCCACCCCGAGCTCGAGCTGGTGGGCTGCTGGGTGTCGAGCGACGCCAAGGCGGGGCGCGACGCCGGCGAGATCGCCGGCATCGGCCCCCTCGGGGTCACCGCCACCACCGACAAGCAGGCCATCTACGACCTCGACGCCGACTGCGTCGTCTACAGCCCGATGCTCGCTGACGAGGCCGACGTGACGGCGATCCTGGCCTCCGGCAAGAACCTCGTCACCCCGGTCGGCTGGGTCTACCCCTTCGCCTCCACCGACGTGGCCGAGCTGGAGGGCGTCTGCCGCCAGGCGGGGGTGACCCTCCACGGCTCGGGCATCCACCCGGGCGGGATCACCGAGCGCTTCCCCCTCATGCTGTCGTCGCTCTGCACGAACATCCGCCACGTGCGCGCCGAGGAGTTCTCGGACATCCGCAGCTACGCCACCGAGTTCGTGGTCCGCGAGATCATGATGTTCGGCAAGACCCCCGAGCAGGCGGCGACGTCGGGCATGGCCGACCTGCTCGGCCACGGCTTCTGCCAGTCCATCGACATGATCGCCGCCGCCATGGGCTGGGAGCTCGACGCCGAGAAGCACGTCGTGCACGAGACCGCGGTCGCCACCGAGCCCATCGAGACGCCGGTCGGGGTCCTCGAGCCCGGCACCGTGGCCGCGCAGCGCTTCCGCTGGCAGGGCACCGTCGACGGCGACCCGGTCATCACCGCGGCGGTCAACTGGCTCATGGGCGAGGCGCACCTCCAGCCCCCGTGGGACTTCGGCCCCGAGGGCCAGCGCTTCGAGATCGCCTTCGACGCCGACCCGCCCCTCTCGGTCACCTTCCACGGCCTGCACCCCGCCACCCTCGACGAGGGCATCGAGCGCAACGCCGGCATCGTGGCCACGGCCATGCACTGCGTGAACGCGGTGCCCTACGTGTGCGACGCCGACCCGGGGATCAAGACCTACCTCGACCTGCCGCTCATTGCCGGGCGGGCGCCGGCGTGACCGTCGCCCTCGTCATCGGGCTGTTCGTCCTGCTGGCGGGCGGCGGTCTCCTGCTCCACCAGTGGAGCACGCGGCGGATCAGCGAGGCGCCGCCCGAGCGCGACCTCCGCGATCTCGCCGACCCCGGGCGCTGGCCGGCACCCCCACCCTCCGGGAACGGCTCTGAGCGGGACCCGGGCAGCCCGGCGGGCGGCGGCGTAGCCTGACCCCGTGATCCTCGGGACACTGGCACTGGCGGCGGTGGGCATCCTCACCGCCACCGCGCTGGTGAACCGGCGCACGCGTCGCCAGATCACCGGTGAGGTCGCCCTCGCGGCGGGCGAGTCCCTCCGCCACGTCGGGGGCGGTGACCGCGGCACGAACGCCGAGGTCGCCCGCCAAGAGATGCGCCACGTGGTCGAGCGGGGGATGCACGCCAGCGGCTAGCGCCGCCGGCGACCCGACCTCAGCTGCCGTAGGTGACGATGACCAGGGTGCCGTAGGCGAACAGGACGCCCGACACGCCGTAGGTGACGGCCTTCACCGCCGCCCGCTTGCCCGGCGAGCGGACGTAGTCGTCGATGATCCAGCGCAGGCCGTTGAGGCCGTGGAACAGCGCCAGCGCCAGCAGCGTCCAGTCGAAGAGGCGCCACACCGGGTTGTCCCAGCGGTTGGCGACGAACTCGGCGTCGGTCTCGACCACGTCGTTGATGATGTGGGTGATCGAGAAGTGCAGCAGGGCCAGGAAGATCAGGATCAGGCCCGAGATCCGCATGAAGTACCAGGACCACGTCTCGAAGTTGGCCTTGGGCTTGCGGTCGACGACCGGGGCGCGCTGACCCGGGGGGACGGGGGCGTCGGCTGGCTTGGTGGGAGCGGCCATCAGAGGATCCTCCCGTCGATGAAGGGCCAGAGGATCACGATCGCACCCGGGATCCCGGCGGCGAGGGTGACGAAGACGACCATGCCGCTCAGCATCTTCTCCCGGCGGATGACCCCCGGGAAGAAGTCGACCAGCACGATGCGCAGGCCGTTCATCGAGTGGAACAGCAGGGCGAAGAGCAGGCCGACCTCGAACAGGCGGAGCAGCACGTTGCCGTAGAGCTCGTGGACCGTGTTGTAGAGCTCGGCGTCGATGTTCACGAGGGAGACGTCGACGATGTGCAGCAGCAGGAACATGAACACCAGGAAGCCCGTGACCCGGTGGGCCACGAAGGACCACTGGCCGGACTTGCCCTTGTAGATGGTGCTGCTGGTGGCGGGGCTCATGCGGCACGCTCCGAGGTCCCGGCGTCGCCGGCCGCGGGGCCCTTGCGGTACCAGCGGTTGCCCCACATCGTGGTCCAGGCGACGTACACGGCGAAGAAGGTGATGAGCAGGGCCACGAGGCCGAGGGCCACGCTGAACAAGATCTGGGCCCGCTCGAGGGCGAGGACACCGACGTCCAAGGACAGGTTCTCCACGGCGGCGACGTTACCGGACCGTCGAGCACCCCTCCCAACCGCGGGCGAGGTGAGCCGCGGGCCTAGGCGCCGAGCACGGTCTGGCCCCGCAGGTAGGGGTGCAGCACCTCGGGTAGGGCCACCGTGCCGTCGGGCCGGCGATGGGTCTCGACCACCGCGGCCCACACCCGGGGCACGGCCAGGGCGGACCCGTTGAGCGTGTGCACGACCTGGGGGCGGCCCGGCTTGGTCTCGCCCTCGGCGGGCGCCGGCCGGTACCGGATGTTGGCCCGGCGGGCCTGGTAGTCGCTGAACCAGGACACCGAGGAGACCTCCAGCCACTGGTCGACGCCGGGCGAGTACACCTCGATGTCCCAGGTGCGGGCGGCCGAGTTGCCGAGGTCGCCGGTGCAGAGGTCGAGGATCCGGTAGGCGAGGCCGAGGTCGGCGATCAGCCCCTCGGCCCGGGCCAGGATCTCGTCGTGCAGCGCCGGCGCCTGGTCGGGGGTGGCGTAGGCGAGGATCTCGACCTTGTCGAACTCGTGCACCCGCAGCAGCCCACGGGTGTCTCGGCCGGCCGAGCCCGCCTCCCGCCGGAAGCACGAGGTGTGGGCCATGAGCCGCAGCGGCAGGTCGGCCTCGTCGAAGATCTCGTCGCGCCCGAGCGAGGTCAGCGGCACCTCGGCGGTGGGGATGGCCCACAGGTCGTCGCGCTCGAGGTGGTACGCGTCGTCGATGAACTTGGGCAGGTGGCCGGTCGACACCATCGTGTCGGTGCGCACCAGGGTGGGCGGCCGGATCTCCTCGAAGGCGTCGGCGTTGCGGTCGAGGGCGGCCTGGCAGAGGGCCCGGGCCAGGGTGGCGCCCATGCCCCGGTAGAGGGGGAACATCGAGCCCGAGAGCTTTGCCCCGCGCTCCATGTCGAGCAGGCCGAGCGCCTCACCGACCTCCCAGTGCGGGAGTCGCTGGTGCTCGCCGTAGGCCGTCTCGTCGAACCCCTCGACCCGCAGCACGACGTTGTCCTGCTCGCCGGCACCGTCGGGGCAGGCGTCGGCGGGCAGGTTCGGCAGGTACAGGAGCAGCTCGGTCACCTCGGCGGCGAGGGCGTCGACCTGCTCGCCGACGGTCTTCTCGGTGGCGCCGAGGGCCCGGCTCTCCTCCTGGACGGCCTCGGCCTCGGCCACCCTGCCGTCCCGACGGAGCGAGCCGACCTCCTTGGACAGGGCGTTGATCCGGGCCCGCAGGTCGTCCCGCTCGGTGGTGAGGGCCCGCTGCTCGGCGTCGAGGGCCAGCACGCGGTCGACGTTCTCGACGCCGTCGCCTCGGCGGGCGATGGCGGCGCGCACCGCCTCCGGGTCCGCTCGCAGACGGTGGATGTCGATCATGGGGCGAGCGTATTCGCGCCTAGCGTCTGTCCGTGCCCGTGATCGAGGTCTCCGAGCTGACCGTCCGCTACGGCGACCTGACCGCGGTGGACGAGCTGTCGATGAGCGCCGAGGCGGGTGAGGTGCTCGGCCTGCTCGGGCCGAACGGCGCCGGCAAGACGAGCACGGTGGAGACCCTCGAGGGCTACCGCACGGCGGCGTCGGGCACGGTGCGGGTGCTGGGCCTCGACCCGGTGAAGGACCACACCGCGCTCACCGCCCGCATCGGGATCATGTTGCAGCAGGGCGGCGTCTACCCCGGCATCACGCCCCGCGAGGCCGTCCGCCTGTTCGCCGCCTACTACCCGGGCGCCCACGCCCCCGAGCACCTCCTCGAGCGGGTCGGCCTCCTCGGCCAGGCGGGCACGCCGGTGCGGCGTCTCTCCGGCGGCGAGGCCCAACGCCTCTCCCTGGCGCTGGCCCTGGTCGGCCGGCCCGAGGTCGCCTTCCTGGACGAGCCCACCGCCGGCATCGACGTGGCCGGCCGTCAGCTCATCCGCGAGGTGATCCGGGAGCTGCGCGACGACGGCGTCTGCGTGTTGGTGACCACCCACGACCTCGACGAGGCCGAGAAGCTGGCCGACCGCGTCGTCATCGTCGACCACGGCCAGGTCGTCGGGTCGGGCACGCCCGCCGAGCTCATGACCGCCGGCGCCGGCGACGAGATCCGCTTCGGCGCCCCGCCGGCGCTCGACGTGGCCGGCCTCGGCGAACGGCTCGGTGCGACGGTCACCGAGGAGTCGCCGGGCGAGTATCTGGTCGCCACGACCGCCAGCCCCGCCACGGTGGCGGCGCTGACCGCCTGGCTGGCCGAGCGCGAGCTCCCGCTCGCGGACCTGCGGGCCGGCCGCCAGCGCCTGGAGGACGTCTTCCTGCGCCTGACCGCCTCCGCCGGGGACGAGGCCCGCACCGCCCCGGGCGGCGGCCGGCGATCCCGCTCCGCCCGCACGGGCGCCACCCGGGGCGGCCTGTCCCGGCGGCGCCGGCGAGGTGCCGGCGACGACGCCGGGGAGGTGGAGGCGTGACCGCCTACCTGGCCCAGGCCCGCACCGAGCTGACGCTGACGCTCCGGCGGGGCGAGTCCGTCCTGCTCACCCTCGGCATCCCCGTGCTGCTGCTGGTCTTCTTCTCGCTCGTGGACGTGCTGCCCAAGCCCCCCGGCGTGGAGGACCCGATCGACTTCCTCGCCCCGGGCATCATCGCCCTGGCCCTGATGTCGAGCGCGATGGTGAACGTGGCCATCGCCACCGGCTTCGAGCGGCAGTACCAGGTGCTCAAGCGGCTGGGCGCCACGCCGCTCGGCCGGCCCCGCCTCCTCGCGGCCAAGACGACGGCGGTGCTGGCGGTCGAGGTGGTCCAGCTCGTCGTGCTCGTGCCCGTCTCCCTCTTGCTCGGCTGGGACCCCGACGCCACCTGGCTCGGCTTCCTCGCCGTCGCCGCGCTCGGCACCGTCGCCTTCGCCGGGCTCGGCTTCCTCATGGCCGGCACGCTGCGGGCCGAGCTCACCCTCGCCCTGGCCAACGGCCTCTACCTGGTGCTGCTGCTCCTCGGCGGCATGATCATCCCGCTGTCGGAGCTGCCCGGGCCGCTCGAAGCGTTCGCCAAGCTCCTGCCCGCGGCGGCGCTGGCGGCCGGGGTCGACGGCACCGTCACCGCGGGCGCGTCGGTGCCCGGCTGGGCGTGGGCCACCCTCGTGGTCTGGGCGGTGGCGGCGCCGGTCGCGGCGGCGGTCACCTTCCGCTGGGAGTAGGCGCCGGGCGCTACGGCGTGGCGGTGGGGGGCGCGGTCTCGGCCGGCGCCGGGTGCTCGTCGAACTCGGCCTCGATGTGCTCCCAGGTGAGCACGTCCCGTTCGGTCACCGAGGCGCCCGCCCGCTCGGCCCGCTCGTGGCGCGCCGCCCACTTGAAGAACATCACGGTGATGATCCCCCACAGGTAGGCGCTGCCGCCGAGCTTCATGATCAGGCCGGCCATCTGCTGGTCGGAGATGGCGCTGATGCCCCAGAGGCGCTGCGGGTCGTCGTACGACTTGTAGATCACGGTGCCGCCGAGGGTGAGCCACGCGGCCGGGATGGTCGGCACGATCGACATCAGGAACAGGTAGATCATCTGGCCCGGTAGCGACATGCGCAGCTCGGGGAAGGGCCCACAGACCGGCAGCCACATCACCAGGGCGCTGAAGACCACGAGGACGTGCACGGCGTAGTGCAGGATGCCGTTGGACACCGAGAGGTTCACGATCGTCGGCCAGTGGGTGAAGATGACGACCCCGTTGAAGATCACGCCGGCCACGACCGGGACGGCGAGCACCTTCGTCCACCGCCAGATCCGGCCCTCGCCGACGATGAGGCGGGCCAGCCACGTGGGCGTGGCCAGCAGGAACAACGGCGGCGCGATGTAGGCCAGCAGGAAGTGCTGGGTCATGTGCAGGGCGTAGAGGTACTGCTCCGCGATGTCGTGGAGCGGCCAGTCCGCGGCGAACCAGAGGGTGAGCAGGCCGGCGACGAAGAAGCCCCGCTGGCGCCGCGTGACGATCG
Organism: Acidimicrobiales bacterium; assembly: GCA_041908445.1. Taxonomy (GTDB): domain Bacteria; phylum Actinomycetota; class Acidimicrobiia; order Acidimicrobiales; family DATDAH01; genus JAEUJM01. The sequence continues at coordinate 7,348 of JAYRFK010000057.1, forward strand.
GCTCGCCCTCCGGGACGACCTTGGGCCCGATGACCCGGGCGGCGTACCACCCCAGGGCCACGAGCGCGAGGACGACGAACCAGACCTCGGGGTGCGGCTGCCACCGCCACGGATCGGGTCCGGTGGTGGCGATCATGGCGGGGTCCTTCCGGTCAGCTCGCCCAGAACTCGAAGGTGGACAACACCGCGACGTACACGACGACCGCCATGGCCAAACCGGCCACGAAGGTGCGGGTGAACAGCGGGCTGTCGAACTTCAGGTGCATGAACCACATGGCCACCAGCACGAACTTCACGATCATGAGGGTGATCAGGATCGGGATCTCGAGCGGGCCGGTGTCGATGTAGTAGGTGGCCACCTCGGCCGCGGTCAGCAGGGCGAGGATGATGGCGATCTGGACGTACTTCCAGTCGCTCGGGTGCATGTGGTGGTCCTCTTCGGCGACCTCGGGCGCCTCGGCGGACTCCACCACGGGGGTCTCGGTGCTCATCCCGGCTCCTAGGTGATCAGGTAGACGATCGTGAAGATCAGGATCCACACGACGTCGACGAAGTGCCAGTACAGGCCGACGATCTCGACGGTCTCGGCCCGCTCCTTGGGGAGGCTGCCCTTGGCGGACAGCGCCACGAGCGACAGCAGCATGATGATGCCGATGGTGACGTGGACGCCGTGGAAGCCGGTGAGGGTGTAGAAGGCCGAGGCCGCCAGGTTGGTCGTGTAGCCCATGCCCTCGTTGACGAAGGAGGTGAACTCGTAGACCTGGCCGGCGATGAAGGTGAGCCCGAGCAGGGCGGTCGAGACCAGCCACGTGCGGGCCTTGCGCAGGTCGCCGCGCATCTGGTTGCCGACGGCCAGCACCATGGTGAGCGAGCTCATCAGCAGCACGAACGAGCTCACCGAGGTGAAGGGGATGTCGTAGAGGTCCTTGGGCAGCGGACCCGAGACGGCACGGTCCTGGTACAGCAGGTAGGTGCTGATCAGGCCGCCGAAGAGCAGGCACTCCGAGCCGAGGAACACCCACATGCCCAGCTTCTCGTTGGAGTAGCCGGTGTTGGTGGCGTGATGCCCCGAGCCGACCTCGGCGGAGAAGGCCTCACCGAGGGTGATCTCGGGGGCGGTCGCGGTGTCAGCCAACGGGGGCCTCCTCGGTGCTGGCGGCGGGCTCGGCCACCTCGACGGCGTCGCCGTCGTCGGCCGGCCCGTGGTCACCGTGGTCGTCGTGGTCGTGCGGGTTCTCGTCGTCGTCGGCCGGCTCGAGGGCCCAGCCGTAGATCCCGCCGATGACGAAGATGGCGCCGAACGCGGCCCACCAGAGGCTGTAGATCAGGCCGTAGCCGAGGAAGGGGAGGCCGAACGAGAGCACGATCGGCCAGTACGAGGGCGAGGGCATGTGGATGCCGGTCGCGCCGGGCTTCTGGCAGACCTCCTCGGCGGAGTGCAGGCGCACCAGCTTGCCGTTCTCGTCCTCGCCGTACTTGCGGTTCCAGACGTCGTCACGGCTGGTGATGACCGGGATCTCCGAGAAGTTGTACTCCGGCGGGGGCGACGGGATCAGCCATTCGAGGCTGCGGGCGTCCCACGGGTCGGGGCCGAGCGACGGCTTGCCCTTGGCCCGGTGCCGGCTGAGCACCACGTTCAGGATGAAGGCGATGATCGAGACGGCCAGGATGGCCGAGCCGATGCTCGAGACGAGGTTCCAGGTGTTGAAGCCGAGGCCGTCGTCGTAGGTCCAGATCCGGCGGGACATGCCCTGCAGGCCGAGGATGTGCATCGGGCCGAAGGTCATGTTGAAGCCGATGAGCATGAGCCAGAAGTGGGTCTTGCCCCACTTCTCGTTCAGCATGTAGCCGTAGATCTTCGGCCACCAGAAGTAGATGCCGCCGAACAGGCCCATGAGGGCGCCGCCGAAGAGCACGTAGTGGAAGTGGGCGACGATGTAGTAGGTGTCGGTCTGCTGGGTGTCCGACGGCGCCACCGCGTGGGTCACGCCGGACAGGCCGCCGATGGTGAACATCGCCACGAGGCCGACGGCGAACAGCATCGGCGTGGTGAAGGTCAATTTGCCGCCCCACATCGTGGCCAGCCAGTTCAGGATCTTCACACCGGTCGGCACGGCGATGAACATGGTCGACAGCGAGAAGGCCGCCACCGAGATCGGCCCGATGCCCGAGGCGAACATGTGGTGGGCCCACACGCCCCAGCCCATGAAGCCGATGGCGATGCCCGAGAAGACCATGAAGGGGTAGCCGAAGATCGGCTTGCGGGAGAACACCGGGATGATCTCCGACACGATGCCGAACGAGGGCAGGATCAGGATGTAGACCTCGGGGTGCCCGAAGATCCAGAACAGGTTCTCCCACAGCAGCGGGTCGGCGCCGGCGGCGGGGTTGAAGAACTGGGCCCCGTACAGGCGCTCGACGAGCAGCAGGATCAGGGCCAGGGTGATCACCGGCATGGCGAACACGAGCAGCACCTGGACCACCAGGACCATCCACGTGAACACCGGCATGCGCATGAGGGTCATGCCCGGCGCCCGCATGTTGAGCACGGTCACGGTCAGGTTGACGGAGCTGGCCAGGGTGCCGATGCCGCTGATCAGCAGGCCGAGGCAGAAGAAGTCGATGCCGTGGGTCGGCGAGAACACCACGCCGGTGTTCGGGGCGTAGGCGAACCAGCCGCCGTCGGCCGCACCACCGAGGAGCCAGCTCGAGTTCAAGAAGATGCCGCCGAAGAGGAACGCCCAGTAGCTGAAGGCGTTCATCCGGGGGAAGGCGACGTCACGGGCGCCGATCTGCAGCGGCAGCAGGTAGTTGGCGAACGCCGCGGCCATGGGCATCACCACGAGGAAGATCATGGTGATGGCGTGCATGGTGAAGACCTGGTTGTAGGTCTCGGCGCCGAGCACGTTGTTGTTGGGCACCGCCAGCTGGGCCCGGATGAGCAGGGCCTCGACGCCGCCCACCAGGAAGAAGAAGAAGGCGGTGTAGCCGTACATCAGGCCGATCTTCTTGTGATCGACCGTGGTGACCCAGCTCCGCCACCCCTCGGTGCTGGTCGGCCGGCGGAAGACGCCGAGCGGCTCGTGGTCGGTGACGGTCTCGTCGCCGGTGGTCAGCGCGAGTGGACGTTCCTCGGTAAGGGCCATCAGCTTCCTACTTGAGGGTCTCGAGGTAGGCGACCAGCTGGTCGATCTGCTGCTCGGACAGGTTCAGGTTCGGCATGCCCCGGCCGTACTGGCTGTACTGGGTCGGGTCCGGTGCCATGGGCTTCTCGGCGGGCGGGTTCCGCAGCCACGCCTCGAGCTGGTTGCGGTTGAAGGTGCCCTCTTCGGGCAACTGGTTGTACGGGATGCCGTCGAGGTCGTAGTTCGGGTCGCCGGCGTTGGCCTCGTCGTACATGTCGAAGATGCCGCCGGCGTAGGTGGAGCGGGTCATGAGGTGGGTCAGGTTCGGCGCGACGCCCGAGACCTGGGCGGCGGCGCCGGGCGGCACCTCGTCCACGCCGTTGATCTGGTGACAGGTGACGCACTGGCCCTGGAAGAGCTCGAGGCCGGCGGCGGCCTCGGGATCGGAGGGCGTGCGGGCGTCCTGCAGCTGGTTCTCGACCCAGGCGTCGTAGTCGTCCTGGGCGAGGGCGATGACCCGCATCTGCATGCGGCTGTGGGACAGCCCGCAGAACTCGGTGCACTGGCCGCGGTAGATGCCGGGCTCGTCGGCCTGGATGGTGAGGTCGTGGGTACGACCGGGCACCGCGTCCTTCTTGCCGTTCAGAGCCGGGATCCAGAAGCTGTGGATCACGTCACGGGAGCGGATGTTGAGGTTCACCGGCTCGCCGGCGGGGATCACCATCTCGGTGGCGGTGGTGATGTCCACCTCGCCGTCGTTGTTGGTGTCGTACTCGAAGCCCCACCACCACTGCTGGCCGTAGACGTCGATCTCCATCGCGTCCTCGGGCTGGTCGGCGAGGTCGAAGATGGTCACGACGGTGCCGACCGCCACGAAGGCGAGCAGCACCGCGGGCAGCAGCGTCCAGCCCAGCTCGAGGCCGAGGGCGCCGTGGGTCTGCGCCGGCAGCTCGTCGTCGTCGGGCTTGGCCCGGAACTTGAGGGCGATGAACACAACAGCGGCCATCACCAGGACGCCGACGAGCAGCGCGATCCAGAACACCGGGATCTGGATGTCGTTGATGGTCTGGGACTCGCTGCCGTCACCCTGGAAGATGTCGAGCGGCTTGCCCTCGGCGGCGCAGCCGGCCAGCAGGGCCATCAGGGCGAGCCCCGAGAGCCCCCGGACGGCGAGCGAACGGCGGCGGGCGGACACGGTCGGAGCTTGGCCGACGCGGGGACGGCCTGCCAAACCCGAGTGGTGAGGGTCGGTGCTCAATTCGAGGCCTCGGTGGTGGTGGTGGAATCGGGGGCGACCGTGGTCGCGGTGGCGGCACCCGCCGCCGTGGTGGTCGTGGTGGGCCGGGCGGGCGGGAGCTCGCCGCCGACCGGCGGCTGCTCGAACTCACGCTCGTCGTGGTGCTCCTCGAAGTCGCGGGGGCCGATGGTGGCGGCGGTGATGCCACCCACGAGCACGGCGATGCCGCCGAGGAGGAGCACGCCGGCGAGGAGGTTCGCGCTCAGGCGGGGCTTGGCCGCGATGAGGCTGGCCACACCGAACACGAGCACGGCGACCACGATGGCGACACCCGTCGAGCCCTCCTTCGTGGTGGCGAGCAGCACCCGGGAGACGAGGGCGACCATCAGGCCGATGCAGAGCAGGGCGCCGACGGGGATCTCGATCGGCAGCATGATCCGGTTGCGGATCTCGCGGTTGACCTCGGGGTCACCGGTGCGGCGGTCGGCCCAGTTGCGGATGGCCCACTCGACGATGACGATGCCGACGCCGATGCAGCCCGCCACGAAGAGCTGGGAGCCCACGACGAGGCCGATGGCCATGGCGCCCATGGAGAAGGCGGCCACGATGGGCCAGAAGTTGGTGCGGTTGATCGACTCGGCCGGCGGCGCGTGGTCGAGGTCGAGGATCTGCGCCTCGGCCTCCGGGTCGGCGTCGCGCATGGCCAGCACGACGAAGCCGAGGGCCGCCGCGGTGACCGCGAGGCCCATCAGCACCGTGTAGCCGAGGTGCTCGCCGACGCCTTCCTTGTAGCCGAACGAGAACACCCCGAAGACGTGCCCGTGCGTGCTCAGGCCGTAGACGATGGCGCCCACGTAGGCGAGCAGGGCGACCCCGAAGAAGAACCGAGACCCCTTGGTGATCATGTCGCCGGACTCCCTACTTGGTGATGAAGATGACGTACCAGATCAGTGAGTACACACCGACCGTGGCGTACCAGAACAGCGCCGCGGAGCTGAGGCCCTCGTGGTCGCGGGGCGTGTACTCGCCGCCGAGGGCCCGCAGGGCGACCACCCCGATGTAGAGCAGCGCGCCGATGGTGAAGATCAGGTGGGCGCCCGTGATGGCGTAGATGAGCACGCCCACCACGCTGTCGGCGATGACGAGGCCCATCTGGCTGTAGAGGTAGGCGGTGGAGTTGGCGAACGCCGCCCCCAGCAGGATCGTGATGCCGAGCGCCACGTAGGCGTTGGTCCGGTCACGGTTGCCGATCGCGTAGACGGCCCACTGCATGGTCACGACCGACATGAGCAGGGTGCCGAAGGCGACGTTGGGCGCCGTGAGGGGAATGGTGACGCCCTCGGGCAGCCAGGCGGTGCCGCCGGCGATGGTCTCGGCCCGCACCTTGATGTAGATGCCGATCAGGCCCACGAAGACCATGACCACGGCGGCGGCGCTGAAGGCGGTGCCGATGAAGAGCATCCGCGGGCGCCGGGGGGCGGGGGGCGGCGCCAGCTTGGGCACCGGGCGGGTGGCGGCGGCGGTGGCCATCAGGCACCTTCCTCAGCGTCGAGCAGGGGCGAGGGGGTGAGCACCGGGGGCGGCTCCTCGCCGAAGTTGTTCCACGGCGGGGGCGACGAGGTGGACCACTCGAGGGTCTGGCCGCCCCAGGGGTCGGCGGGCCGGTGCTCGGGGTTCGAGGTGAGGCCCTTGCGCACGCCCACGATCAGGGCGAGGGCGGCGACCAGGAAGCCGGCGAGCACGAGGGCGAAGCCCAGCGTGGTGACCAGGTTCAGGGCCTCGACGCCGTCGCGGGCGACGTACTCGGCGGTGAGGATCAGGGGCTGGTCGAGGGCGCCGCTCCAGGCGAGGCCGAGGGCCACGACCGCCGCACCGACGAAGAGCAGCAGGGCGGCGAGGATGCCGGCGCCGTCGGAGGCCTTGCGGCCCGAGATCTTCGGCAGCCAGTACCAGATGCCGGCCAGGCCGCCCACCAGTGTGGCGAAGACGGTGAGGTTCATCTGCGCCGACGAGAACGTGGTGTCGATCAGGCCGAGCACGTCGAGGACGTTGAAGCCGCCCGCGATGGTCGCCGCGAGCAGCAGGAGCAGCGACGTGAGGGCCAGGACGAACGGGCCCGACAGCTTGGGGCGGTTGCGGCCCATGGTCTCTCCGGCGACGACCAGCAGGCCGAGCACCGTGACCAGGCTCGCCCACGCGACGCCGATGAACCACGGGTCGTCGAGGGCCTCGGCGTTGAAGTAGGGCTGGATCCAGGCGCCGAAGGCGAGGAAGCCGAAGGCCCCGGTGAGGAACATGGCGGCCTGGCGGAACCGGATGCGGGCCCCGCAGCTCGTCGCCACGATGTCGAGCACCACGCCGAACACCGGGATGGCGGCGGCGTAGATCTGGGGCTGCCCGAACGCCCACGAGACCTGGGCCCAGGTGTCGGTGGTGATCCCGAACAGCTGCTGGCCGTAGCGGTGGTCGAGGTAGACGAGCAGGAGGTTGGCGCCGAGCACCGGGAGGCTCAGGATCCAGATCGAGCAGGCCACGAGCATCGACCAGGCGAACAGCGGGGCCCGGGTGAGGCGCATGCCCTCGACCCGGTCGGCGAGCACGGTGGTGGCGACGGTGACCGAGGCGGCGATGAGGCCCACGAGCACGAGGCCGAACGAGACGGCCCAGAGGTCGACGCCGTCGGACGACGTGCCGCTCGGGCCGCCGCCCATCACGTAGGCGCCGATGAGCACGCCCGACCCGACGAGCCAGGTCCAGAAGGCGGCCGCCGAGGCCCGGGGCAGGGCGATCGAGCGGGCGCCGATCTGCAGCGGCACCACGTAGGTGGCGAGGCCGAGGAAGAGCGGGATGACGACCAGGAAGACCGCCACGGTGCGGTAGAGGCTGACCAGCTGGACGTAGGTGTCGACGCCGAGCAGGTCGTACGAGGCGACGTCGGTGTCCTCCACGCCCAGCAGCAGGGCGATGCCCAGGCCCACCAGCAGGTAGAGCAGGGAGAAGGCGATCCACAGGCGGCCGACGACTTTGTGGTCGCCGCTGCCGAGGACGGCAGGTAGGCCGCGCGACGTGGGCGCAGAGGCGGGGGGAGCCTCGGCCTCGACGGCGGCCGCGGGCTCTGTTCTGGTCTCGGTGACAGTCATGGCTCGGCTCGGTGGCGAACTCTAGTCACGCGCCGCCAGCGCTCGGAAAACGGGCGCGGGGTCGTGGCCGGGGCTCGGCGGTAGGGGGTCAGAAGCCGTACTGGACGAGCACGTCCACCGCCATCGCCGCCCACAGCAACGTGAGGTAGGTGATGGAGTAGGTGAAGAGGCGCATGGCCAGGGGCGGGGTGGGCTCGCGCAGCAGTCGGACCGCCATCCAGGTGAAGACGGCGCCGAGCACCACGGCCGAGCCGAGGTAGATCCACCCGAGGTCGGCGACCGGTGCGAGCACCAGCGTCGTGGCCCAGAGGATCACGGTGTAGACGAGGATCTGGACCGCGGTGTTCCGCAGGGTGTCGACCGCCGGCAGCATCGGCACCTCGGCAGCGGCGTAGTCCTCGCGGTAGCGGATGGCGAGCGCCCAGAAGTGCGGCGGGGTCCAGATGAAGATGATGGCGAACATCAGCCAGGGCGCCAGCGCCAGGCTGTCGGTGACCGCGGCCCAGCCCACGAGGACGGGCACCGCGCCGGCGGCGCCGCCGATCACGATGTTCTGCTTCGACGTGCGCTTCAGCCACAGCGTGTAGACGAAGACGTAGAAGAGGCAGGCCGAGACCGCGAGCACGGCGCTCAGCAGGTTGACCAGCACCCAGAGCTCGACGAAGGCGACGACCTCGAGGCCGATGGCGAAGACGAGGGCGGCCGTGGGCGTGACGGCACCGGTGACGAGGGGCCGGTTCTGCGTGCGCTCCATGACCGCGTCGATGTCGCGGTCGACGTACATGTTGATGGCGTTGGCGCCGCCGGCGGCGAGGGTGCCCCCGACCAGCGTGGCGACCATCAGCCCCACCGACGGCATGCCCTTCTCGGCGACCACCATCGTCGGGAGGGTCGTGACGAGGAGCAGCTCGATGATCCGCGGCTTCGTCAGCGCGACGTAGGCACCGACCTGGTGGAGCAGCGAACGTCGGGCGAGGAGGTGCATGGCGCGGCCCAGGCTACGGCGTCGGGCCGATTCGGACCCAAGTGGCCGGGTCCGTAGGATCAGGGCCGATGCAGCTGCCCCGGTGCTCCCCCCGCACCTACCAGCGGATCACGCTCCTCGCGCTGGTCCTGCTGTCGATCATCGTGGTCACCGGCGGCGCGGTGCGCCTCACCGGTTCCGGTCTCGGTTGCACCGACTGGCCGACCTGCGAGAACGACCGGCTGGTGGCACCGCTCGAGTACCACGCGATGGTCGAGTTCGTGAACCGCATGTTCACCGGCCTCCTGTCGGTGGCGGTGATCCTGGCGGTGCTCGGCTCGCTGGTGCGGGTGCCGCGCCGCCGCGACCTCACGTGGTGGTCGCTCGGCCTCGTGGCCGGGATGATCGGCCAGATCGTCCTCGGCGGCATCACCGTGCTGGTGGACCTCTCGCCCCCGTTCGTGATGGCCCACTTCCTGCTCTCGATCGTCATCATCTGGAACGGGGTCGTCCTGCACCACCTCGCGGGTCAGCCCCACACGGCGGCGCGGTCGCTCGTGTCGAACGAGGTGCGCTGGATGGGCCGGCTCATGGTCGCGTCCGCGGCGCTCGCCATCTTCCTCGGGACGATCGTCACCGGCGCCGGCCCCCACGGCGGCGACGCCGAGGTGGAGCGCCTCGACCTGATCGTCGGTGACGTCGTCCGCTTCCACGGCGGGTCGGTGATCCTGTTCGGGATCATCACGCTGACCACGCTCTGGATGCTGCGCCGCCGCGACGAGCTGACCCCGGAGATACTCAAGCGGGGCGAGATCCTCCTCGTCGTGCTCGTGGCCCAGGCCGCGGTGGGCTACGCCCAGTACTTCACCGGCGTGCCCGTCGGGCTCGTGGCGATTCACCTGGCCGGCTCGGTGTGCGTGTGGGTCGCCGTGCTCGCGTTCGAGCTCGGCCTGCACACCCACCCCGTCGAGGTCGGTGCCGAGGGCGCGGCCGCGCCCGTGGGCGACGACGCGCCGGCGGCCCAGCCCGTCCCGGCCGCGGGGTAGGGAGCGGCGGTGCCCGGCGTCGCCCCGATCGAGGTCGACCAGCCCGACCTGGGTGAGGTCGTCGAACCCGACCGCCCGTGGATCGTCCTGGTCTGGAACGACCCCATCAACCTGATGTCGTACGTGACCCTCGTGTTCCAGCAGCTCTTCGGCTACAGCCTCGAGAAGGCCACCCAGCTCATGCTCGACGTGCACCACAAGGGCAAAGCCGTCGTGTCGAGCGGCACCCGCGAGCAGGCCGAGCTCGACGTGTTCCGCCTCCACGAGAAGGGCCTCTGGGCGACCATGGAGAAGGACGAGTAGCCGGGTGGCCCTCGGGGGCCGGGGCGCCCTGGTGCGCCGCCGGCGGGACGGCGCCTACGACGTGCGGCTCAAGGGCTGGGAGCGCGACCTGCTCACCGACCTCGTGCCGCAGCTGCGCGAGCTGCTGACGGCCGGGGCCGGCGGCGGCGAGGCGGGCACCGCGCCCGACCCGACGCTGCGCCGCCTCTTCCCCACCGCCTACGCCGACGACGCCGAGCTCGACGCCGAGTACCAGTCGCTCGTCCGCGACGACCTGCTCGAGCGGCGCCTCGCCGCCCTCGACCTGCTCGAGGAGACCATCGACGCCGACGTCGTCACCGAGGAGCAGCTGCTGGCCTGGATGGGTGCGGTCAACGACCTGCGGCTGGTGATCGGGACCCGCCTCGACGTGAGCGAGGACATGGACGAGATCGATCCCGACGACCCCGACGCGCCGCTGTTCGCCGCCTACGGCTACCTGGGCTGGCTGCTCGAGAACATCGTCGCGGCGCTGGCCAACTGGTGAGCCTCCTCCTCATCCGCCACGGGGCCACCGAGTGGAGCGAGGACGGCCGGCACACCAGCACGACCGACCTCCCGCTCACGGCAGCCGGTGCGGCCGACGCCGAGGCGCTCCGTCCCGTGCTCGCCTCACGGTCGTTCACGGTGGTGGCATCGAGCCCGCGGGCGCGTGCGCTCGACACCTGCCGCCGCTCGGGGATCGTGCCCACCGGCGGCGGCGCCGTCGAGGTGTGGGACGACCTCGTCGAGTGGGACTACGGCGGGTACGAGGGCGTCACCACGCCCGACATCCAGGCCGGGCGGCCGGGGTGGGAGCTGTTCCGCGACGGCTGCCCCGGCGGCGAGTCGCCGAGCGAGGTGGCGGCGCGCGCCGACGCCGTGGCCGCCCGGGTGCGAGCGGTGGACGGGGACGTCGCGTTGTTCTCGCACGGCCACTTCCTGCGCGTCCTGGCCGCCCGGTGGGTGGGTTGGCCCGTCGAGGCGGGCCGGCACCTGCTGCTCGACACGGGCACCCTGAGCGAGCTCGACACCAAGCGCGGCGACCCCGTCATCCGACGCTGGAACGCCCCCGTCGCCTGAGGGCCCGGCCTGCGGCCTCCGGCAGGTCGACTGGTAGATTGCAGCGCCCCCTCGGGGGCGGGCCCCCATCGTCTAGCGGCCTAGGACACCGGCCTTTCACGCCGGCAGCACGGGTTCGAATCCCGTTGGGGGTGCCAGCATTCCTCGTCGGCGCCGTCGCCGCGATGAGTCCGGCGGGGCCCGGCCGTCTCCCCGGTTGACCGATCCGGTCGACCCGACCCGGAAGCAGGGAGCGCCGCCATGGGCATCATCCAGATCGAGCTGTTCGCCACCCTCGACCTCGTGGGGCAGGCGCCCGGCGGGCCGGACGAGGACACCGACGACGGCTTCGCGTTCGGGGGCTGGCAGGCGCCGCTGCTCGACGACGAGAGCAGCGAGCAGGTCGTGGCCGCCTACGAGCACACCGACGCCCTGCTGCTCGGCCGACGCACCTACGACGTGTTCCGCGCCTACTGGCCGTACCAGGACCTCGAGGCCAACCCCTTCGCAGCGCTGTTCGACCGCATCCCCAAGTACGTCGCCTCCCGGGGCACGCCCGACCTCTCGTGGGCGGGCTCGCACCAGGTCGGCGCCGCTGATCTACCCGGCGACGTGCGCGCCCTTCGGGACCGTCACGAGCACGTGACCGTGGTGGGGAGCATGGACCTCGTCCAGACCCTGCTGCGGGAGAAGCTCTTCGACCGCCTCGACCTCTGGGTCCACCCGATCGTGCTCGGCCAGGGCAAGCAGGTGTTCGCCGGCGGCGCCATCCCGTCCAACCTGACCCTCGTCGCCCCGCCGACCGCGAGCCCCAACGGGATCGTCGGCCTCCAGTACGCCCTCGCCGGAGGCGTCCCCGCCACCGGCGACATGGAGGAGACCCTCCGCGAGCGCGCCACGGAGACCTGACCGGCTGACGGCGGCGGCGTTCACCTGAACGCCGCCGCGCTCGTGGCCAAGTTCCCACCGATCGAGGTCTGATCGCCTGGCTTCGATCAGCGCCGGCGGGGGTCGTCGAGCTCGGTGGGGCCGACGTGGGTGTCGAGCCAGTCCTGCAGTGGCTGGGCGGCGCGGTAGAAGGTGACGAAGCGGTCCTTGGCCTTGGCGGTGCCCATCCACGCCGCCGGCTCCCACTCCTTCCAGGCGGCCAGGCCCTTCATCCGGAGGCGTTCGATGCGGGGGTGATCCTTGTCGTAGCCGCGTGGCGCGGTCTTCAGGGTGTCGTGGCAGGTGACGCCGTAGCCGTCCTCGGCGAGGCCGGCGATGACGTCCTCCAGGGCGGCGCCGGTGGCGTCGGCGACCACCGCCTTGCGGTAGCGGTCGAGCTGGTCCTTGGCCATGACGTAGTAGCCGCGGCCGGCGGCCACCCCGTCGGCGCCCAGGTGGACGTAGCCGTAGGTGCCGACCATGGCGCCGATGTTCGTCTTGTACGGCGTCTTGTTCGCGCTGAAGCGCACGTCGCGGTACGGGCGGAAGACCTTGCCCTCGCCGAACTCCGGGGCGAGCTCGGCGAGCAGCTCGAGCATCGGGCCCCTGACCGCGGTCTCGTACAGGTCCTTGTGCTCGGTCCAGTACGTCTTGGTGTTGTCGGCCTCGAGGCCCTCGTAGAAGTCGAACGCCTCCGCCGGCCATCCCCGGAACGCCATGGCGCGAACGCTACCGACGGTCGAGCAGGGCGGCCACGGCCCGACGGACCTCGGCCCGCACGGCCGGGTCGACGGCGCCCCGCCGCGCCTCGCGGCCGCCGGCGGCGATCACCAGCCCGCCGATGAGGTCGGCGACCGCGCTGCGCTCGCCGGCATCGGCGAGCCCCGCCTCGGCCAGCGCCGCGTCGAGGGGAGCCAGCACCCGACGGTGGCTGTCGGCGAGCTCGGCCCGCTCCTCGGGCCCGAGGTCGCCGACGGCTTCGGCGAGGGCCACGATCAGCTCGTGCTCGGGCTGGCGGGCGTAGTCGAGCTGGTCCTCGACCCACGCCTCGATGCGGGCGCGGGCCGGGCCGTCCCCGCCCAACAGGGCCGTGGCGCGCTCGACCTGCGCCGGCAGCTCGGTGCGGAACCAGCGCAGGAGGATGTGGGCCTTGTCCGGGAAGTAGCGGTAGAGCGAGCTGCGGGCCAGGCCCACCTCGGCGGCCACGTCGGCCAGGGTCACGGACGCGTAGCCCCGCTCGGCGAAGAGGCGCAGCGCGGCGTCGAACACCGCCGCCTCCTGCTGGGCGACGTGCTCGGCGACGCTGTCGGCCTGGATCCGCGGCACGGCCTCAGTCTCGCGGCCGCTCGACCAGGGCGCCCCGATCCAGGTGGACGTGGCGGTCGGCCACGGCGAGCAGGTCGTGGTCGTGGGTCACGATCACGGTGGCCACGCCGCGGCGGTGGGCCTCGTCGGCGAGCAGGCCGACCACCTCGATGCCGAGCTCGGGGTCGAGGGCGGCGGTGGGCTCGTCGGCGAGCAGCACCGACGGCTCGGCCATCAGCGCCCGGGCGATGCCGACCCGCTGGCGCTCGCCGCCCGAGAGGTGGGCGGGCACCTTGCCGGCGTGGGACGCGAGGCCGACGCCGGCGAGGAGCTCGTCGGCCCGCGCCCGCCGCCGGGCCTTGGGCACCCCGTTCACGTGCCCGACCAGCTCGAGCTGCTCACGGGCGGTGAGGGTCGGCAGGAGGTTCGCGGACTGGTAGACGATGCCCACCTCGTCGCCCCGCACCTTGGTGCGGGCGCGCTCGGAGAGCGACGCGGTGGCGGCGCCGGCGATCACGACCTCGCCCGCCTGTGGGCGGCGCAGAAGCCCGGCGAGGGCAAGCAGGGTCGACTTCCCCGAGCCGGACGGGCCGGTGACGACGAGCACCTCGCCGGCGGCGACGGTGAGGTCGACCCCGTCGAGCAGGGTGCGGGTGCCGTCACCGTCGGGCACCGCGTAGGTGAGGCCGTCGAGGACGAGGGGCGCGGCGCCGGTCATGCCTCCACCCCCAGCGCGATGGCGGGCTCCACCTTGGTGATGCGGCGGAACGGGATCACCGAGCCGACCAGGCCGGCGACCACCAGGACCAGGGCGGTCGTCACCACCCCCCGCAGGCTCAGGTCGATCGGCGCCGACCCGCCGGCCAGCAGCGCGGTCAGCCCGGCGCCCACGAGGCTGCCCACGGCGGTGGCGGCCACCACGACGAGGGTCATCTGGCCGACCGCGTCGACCAGCACGTAGCGGCTCGACGCCCCCATGGCCTTGAGCAGGCCGACCTGACGGGTGCGCTGCACGGCGAGGACGGTGAAGAAGGCGCCGACGACGAGGGCGGAGATCACGACGAGGAACGAGCGGATCAGGGTCATGGTGGCGGTCTCGGCCGAGTACCCCGGCGAGCCGTCGTAGGCCTGCGTCTTGGTCACGGTCTCGGTGCCGGCGGCGGCGTCCACCGCGGTGAGGTCGGTGCCCGAGGGCACGTCGAGGGCGATGGCCGAGAACCGGCCCTGGGGGTCGCCGCCGTAGTTGATGGCCTGCCAGGTGGCGAGCGACGTGTAGGCCAGGGGCACGTGGCCGTACGAGCCGGCGAAGGTGAAGCCCAGCACGGGCAGCGGCTCGTCGTAGCCCGCCACGCGGTACTCGTCGCCGACCTGCACGCCCTCGTCCTGGAGCTCGGAGGCGAGCACGAGGCCGGGTGCACCGGCGAGCGCCTGCCGCGCCTCGGGGCGCTCGACGAGGAAGCTGTCGGCGGGGACGCCGAAGAGGGCGAGATCGAGGCTCGGCCCCGCCTCCACCGGGGCGGCGTTCACGAAGGACACGCCGACCGGGGAGACCTCCACGCCGTCCACCTGCCGCCACTCGTCGAGCGCGGCCTGGTCGAGCACCGACCGGCTGAACACCGACTGGGAGTTGGGCGCGAAGGCGAGGTGGTCGAGCGGCAGCGAGCGCAGCCCCGACGTGCCGTCGCGCACGAGCCCGTCGGCGAGGCCGGCGAGGACGGTGGACAGCACGGCGACGAGGCCCACGACCACGCCGACGAGCAGGAAGCGGCGCCACGAGCGCCAGAGGTCACGCCAGGCGAGGAACACGGCTCGCCCCCGATCTTGTCGACAGCATGTCGACATGTTATCGACGTTCTGTCGGCAAAGCTCGCTCGCCCCGGCGGGCGCCGCTCATCCGCCGTAGCCTCCGGCCTCGGAGGAGGGGCGATGCGAGGCGGATCTCGGGCGATGATCGGGCTGGCCGTTGCGGCGCTCCTCGTCGCGGGGGGCTGTTCGAGCCGGGATGACGATCGGGCGGACGAGTCGGCGGCCGGGGCGGCCGCCATCGCCACCGCGACCACCACGGCGGCGCCGGCCCGGCCCGTCACCGAGGCGCAGCTCCAGGCCTTCGCCGACGACCTGGTGGCGGAGACCGGGGCGGACGGTGGGATCGTCGCCTGGCGGGTGGGCGACGAGGAGCCCCTGGTGGTCACCGCCGGGCAGACCGCCGCCGACGGTGGCCGGGCGCCGCGGCGGGAGGACGCCTTCCACGTCGCCAGCATCACCAAGTCCTTCGTCGCGGCCGCCCTCGTGCTGCTCGCCGCGGACGACGCCGTGGACCTCGACCTCGACGACCCGCTCGGCGACCACGTCGACTGGCCCGGTGGCGCGGACATCACCGTGCGCCACCTGCTGGACCAGACCAGCGGCCTCGCCCGCTTCGGCAACGCCCACCAGACCCCCGAGGAGGAGGCGGCGTACTTCGACCTGCTCCAGCAGGGCGGCGCCATCACCCTGGCCGACACCCTCGCCGCCGCCCGTGACCTCCCACCAGTGGCCGCGCCGGGGGAGGGGACGGCCTACAGCAACCTGAACTACGTGCTCGCCGGCGCCGTGATCGAGGCGGTGACGGGCCAGGACGTCGGCGCCGTGCTGCAGGAGCGGCTCTTCACCCCGCTGGGCATGGGCGACACCTGGTACCCGCCCCAGCGGGCGGGCGACGCCGAGCCCCTGCCCGGCCTCTACGACGTGGACGCCGGCGTGCCCGTCCTGCCGACCAGCACGTTCGACATGGAGCCGTGGCGCACGATCACCGCACCCGCCGCCGGCGCCGTCTCCACGCTCGACGACCTGCTGACCTGGACCGACGCCGTGCTCCGCGACCACGAGATCGGTGGGGTCGACGTCGCCGCGATGACCGACATCGGCCCGGGTGGCTACGGCCTCGGCGTCGCCGGCGTCACCGACGACGGCGCCTGCATCTTCGACGGCTGCGCACCCGACCAGGCCTTCACCCGCTGGGGGCTCAACGGCGACATCCCCGGCTCGTCCACCCGGGTGCTCCACGACCCGGCCACCGACGCCACGCTCGTCGTCTACCTGGACCGCAACGCCCTCGAGCTCGACGGCCCGATGCTCGACTTCGTCACGGACGGCGCCGCCGGCTGACCGGCCCGCGTCGGCGAAGAGAATTTCGGGACGGCGGGCGCGCGCGGGTACGCTCATCGCCTTCCGGTCCCGTGGTGCAGTTTGGAGTGCACGCCGCCCTGTCAAGGCGGAGGTCGCGGGTTCAAATCCCGTCGGGACCGCCAAAACAAGTTCATGGTCGGGTAGCTCAGTTGGCAGAGCGCGCGCCTGAAAAGCGCGAGGTCACCGGATCGACGCCGGTCCCGACCACCACTCGCCATCGCCCCCGCTGCGGCCCCCTAGGCTGCGCGGGCGATGCGAACCACACGACGGACGGGCCCGGGCGCACTCCTCCTGGCGGCCGCCGTGCTCGCCGGCTGCGGCTCGGGCGTGGACGGTGGCGACGACGCCGGCCCCGCCACCGGTGACGGCGCACCCTCCGGCGTCGAGGCCGCCCTCTCGTTCGTGCCCGCCACCGAGGGCGCCGCGGACTTCGTCGTGGTCAACGACATCGCCGCCGCCGCCGACGCCGCCGGCCTGACCGCCCCCGATCCCGGCGCCTCCGAGCAGGAGGTCGGCGCCTACCTGTCCCCGCTCTCGGGCGTGGGCGACGACGCCACGGTCGCGGTGGCCCCCTCGGACCTGCTCATCCAGAGCGCCATCGACGACGCCGGCTGGCGCGACGAGGTCGGCTTCGGCGTGATCGACCTCAGCGGCGACGTCACCTCCGGCCAGCCGCCGGACGACCTCCAGACGTTCTTCGGCGACTTCGACGAGGACGCGGTGGAGCAGGCGGTCACGACCGACCCGTCGTGGAGCGGCCAGCTCGATGAGGTCGAGCACGGTGACGCCACCTACTACTCGTGGGGCGACGACGGCGCCGTCGACGTCTCCGGCGTGAGCACCGTGCGCCGCCTCGGCGAGTCCGCCCGGCTCTTCGTCGACGACGGCGCCGGCGTGGCCTACTGGGCCAACACCACCGCCACGATGGAGGCCGCGCTCGACACCTTCGCCGGCGACGCCCCGTCGCTCGCCGACGACCCCGAGCTCGGCCCGATGGCCGCCGCGCTGGACGGGCTCGGTGCCTACAGCGCGATCCTCACCGCCGACGGCGGGGCGTTCCAGGCCGGCGCCGGCGCGCCGGCGGCAACGGGCGACGGCCCCTCGCTCGAGCCCTACGAAGCGGTCGCCACCGGCGCCGCCGTGGTCGACGGCCGGGCGCGACTACTCGTCGTGCTCGTCAACGCCGACGAGGCCACGGCGCAGGCCAACGCCGACCTCCTCGCCCAGGTCGTGGCCGAGGGGTCGTCGGCGGTGAACGGCCGCCCTTGGTCCGACGCGCTGGGCGAGGGCGAGATCACCGTCGATGGCACCGTGGTGGCGGCCTCGTTCCCCACCGACGACCCCCGCCTCTGGAACGGCGTGGTCGTCACGCGCGACACCCTCCTCGCCGCCTCCTGACCCCACCGAAGATCAGGCGAGGAGGAGGGGGACGAGCTCGTCGTGGTGGGCGATGACGTGGTCGGCGTCCGGCAGGTGGGTGTCCGGGTCCTCCCAGACGCCGGCGTAGCGGACCGACGTCATGCCGGCGGCCCGGGCGCCGCCGGCGTCGGTGCGGCGCAGGTCGCCGATGTGCGCCGCCGTGGCCGGGTCGTCGACGCCGAGGCCGTCGAGGGCATGGCGGAAGATGGCGCCGTGGGGCTTGTAGACGCCCACCTCGTCGGAGAACGACCAGTGGTCGAAGTGGTGCAGCAGGCCGTGGTGGCGGAG
The DNA here is from genome assembly GCA_041908445.1 of Acidimicrobiales bacterium. Taxonomy (GTDB): domain Bacteria; phylum Actinomycetota; class Acidimicrobiia; order Acidimicrobiales; family DATDAH01; genus JAEUJM01. The sequence continues at coordinate 25,329 of JAYRFK010000057.1, forward strand.
GTGCTCGCGCAGCCGGGGTGACCCCGTGATGCCCACGTCGCAGATGATCCCGATGCGCAGGCCGGCGTCGTCGAGGGCGGCCAGTACACCGGCGATGCCGTCGGTGGGGACGGCGTCGGTGGGCTCGCCGTAGTTGACCGTGAGGTCGACGAGTTGGTCGACCACGCCGGGGGCCGGCTCGATCCCCGCGGCGGCGAGCACATCGGCGACGGCCTCGGCGGCGCCGTGCTGACGGTTGTCGATCCAGGCCTGCTCGTGCAGGCGGCGCATGGCGTCGAAGGCCGCCTCGAGGTCGTCCCGGGTCACCTCGTGGCCCTCGGCGATGAGCAGGTCGGTGAACCCGTCGACCCGCCGGTCCCACTGGGCCGACGGCGGGATGCGCATGAGCGTGTTCCAGTAGTCGAAGGTGACCGCGTGGAGGGCCACCCGAGCCGACCTCAGAACGTCCGGATGACGCCGTCCTTGCGGGCGGCTTCGGCGACGGCCTTGGCCACCAGATCCACCACGTGCTTGTCGAACACCGACGGCACGATGTTGGTGGGCGAGAGCTCGTCGGCGGGCACGCCGGCGGCGATGGCCTTCGAAGCGGCCAGCTTCATGTTCTCGGTGATGGTGGTGGCCCCGACGTCGAGCGCGCCCCGGAAGATGCCCGGGAAGGCGAGCACGTTGTTGATCTGGTTGGGGAAGTCGCTGCGACCGGTGGCGATGACCGAGGCGATGCCCTGGCACTGCTCGGGCCGGATCTCGGGCTCGGGGTTGGCCAGGGCGAACACGATGGGCCCGTCGGCCATGCGGCGCAGGTCGTCGGGCTCGATGATGCCGGGCCCGCTCACGCCGACGAAGACGTCGGCGCCCTCCATGGCGTCACGGATGCTGCCCTGGCGCTTCTCCGGGTTCGTGACCTTGGCGAACTTCTCCTTGGCCACGTTCAGGTTGTCCCGGCCGGCGTAGATGATGCCCTGGCGGTCGGCGCCGATCACGTCCTGCACGCCCGACTCCATGAGCATCTGCGTCACGGCCACGCCCGCCGCGCCCACGCCGGCGATGACGACCGACAGGTCGCTCATCTGCTTGCCGGTGAGCTTCAGCGCGTTCTCGAGGGCGGCGAGCACCACCACGGCGGTGCCGTGCTGGTCGTCGTGGAAGACGGGGATGTCGAGGCTCTTCTTCAGGCGCTCCTCGACCTCGAAGCAGGCGGGGGCGGCGATGTCCTCGAGGTTGATGCCGCCGTAGACGGGGGCGATGCGCTCGACCGTCTCGACGATCTCGTCGGGGCCGCTCACCTTCAGGCACACCGGGAAGGCGTCGACGCCGGCGAACTCCTTGAACAGCAGGGCCTTGCCCTCCATCACCGGCAGGGCGGCCTCGGGGCCGATGTCGCCCAGGCCGAGCACCGCGGTGCCGTCGGTGACGATGGCCACGGTGTTCTTCTTGATGGTGAGCTCGTGGGCCTTGTTGCGGTCCTTGGCGATCTCGTTGCACACGCGGGCGACGCCCGGCGTGTAGGCCATGGAGAGGTCGTCCTTGTCGCCCACGGGCAGCAGGGGCAGCACCTCGATCTTGCCGCCCTCGTGCAGCTCGAAGGTGCGGTCGACGAACTCGATGACCTCGACGCCCTCGAGGCCCTCCATGTGGCGGCGCACCTCTTCCTGGTGGGCCTCGTCGCGGCAGTTGACGTTGATGTTCTCGTCGAGGATCGGGCCCTTGGCCTCGAACCCGCCGATGCCGGCGATGTTGCCTCCCACCTCGCCGATGGCTACCGCCAGGCGCCCCAGCGACCCGGGCACGTTGTCGAGACGGACCCTGATGCGGACGGAGTACGCGGCGGTGGGTGTATTGGCCATCGAGCGCAAACTAGCGGCGCCACCGGCGTCCTCCCCAACCGTTCCCTACGCTGCGACCCGATGGCCCTCCCGCTCAACCCACCGCTCAAGCCCATGCTCGCCAAGGCGGTGTCGGGCATCGACCAGCTCCCCGAGGGCGACCTGTGGTTCGAGCCGAAGTGGGACGGGTTCCGCTGCATCGTCTTCAAGGACGGCGACGAGATCGAGCTGGGCAGCCGCAACGAGCGGCCGCTGACCCGCTACTTCCCCGAGCTGCTCGACCCCCTCCGGGCCCAGCTGCCCGAGCGCTGCGTGGTCGACGGTGAGATCGTGATCGTCGGTCCCGAGCGCCTCGAGTTCGACCAGCTCCAGCAGCGCCTCCACCCCGCCGAGTCCCGGGTGAACCGCCTCGCGGCCGAGACCCCGGCCGACTTCGTGGCCTTCGACCTGCTCGCGCTGGGCGACAAGGACCTCACGGGCCAGCCCTTCTTCCGCCGGCGGGCGCAGCTCGAGGAGGCTCTCACGGGCGTCACCGCCCCCCTCCACCTCACCCGAACCACGACCGACCGCGACGAGGCCGAGGACTGGTTCCAGCGCTTCGAGGGCGCCGGCCTCGACGGGGTCATGGCCAAGCCCGCCGACGGCCTCTACGTGAGCGACAAGCGGGTGCAGTTCAAGGTGAAGCACCAGCGCACCGCCGACTGCGTGGTCGCCGGCTACCGGATGCACAAGAGCGGCGACGGCGTGGGGTCGCTGCTGCTCGGGCTCTGGTCGGGCGACGGGCCGGATGCCGACCTGCGCCACGTCGGTGTGGCCGCCAGCTTCACGGCCAAGCGCCGGGTCGAGCTGCTCGACGAGATCGCCCCCTCCGAGGTCGACGCCGGCGTCGGCCACCCCTGGCAGGAGTGGGTCGAGCACATGGCCTCGTCCGAGGAGGCGGGCAAGGTCGCCGGCGGCCTCAGCCGCTGGAACGCGGCGAAGGACCTGTCCTGGCACCCGCTGCGGGCCGAGCTCGTGGTCGAGGTGAAGTACGGCGGCGTGCTCGACGGCCGCTTCCGCCCCGGCGTCACCCAGTTCCTCCGTTGGCGCCCCGACCGCGACCCCGCCACCTGCACCTTCGACCAGCTCGAGCTCCCCCCGCCCGTCCAGGTCGCCGAGGTCTTCGGCCCCTGATCAGTCGTCGGCGAGGGCGAGGGCGGGCTCGAGCACCGCCGCCTCGCAGCCGAGGCACTGCTGTCGGACCCGCAGGACCGACGCCGTGGCCATGACCGCCACCAGCACACCGAGCAGCGCCGTCGCGTAGCCGGGCATCTCGGCGTGGCCGGCGAGGAACAGGTAGGCGTAGGGCGTGAGGAAGGCGGCGCCGGCGACACCGCACCAGCGCTGGGCGGCGGCGAAGTCCTGCGCCCGGAACGCGGCCACGATGCGCAGCTGGCCGAGGGCCAGCGGGTACGCGGTCACGACGTCGAGGAAGAGGAAGGCCGCCGGGTTGATCCCGTAGCGGGCGAGGATCGGCCAGGCGAGCACGGCGCGCAGCAGCGAGTACCCACACAGCGTCAGGATCCACAACCTGCCGAGGCGGCCCACCGCCGCTTCGTCAGGAGCGGACATGTTGCTACTCATCGTACTGGTGGGGGCCGTCCTGAAGTAATCACCCCCGGCTACGGTCGCCGCCGTGGGGAGCTCCGAGGCCGCCGGCCGCACGATCGAGCGCGACGGCCACGCCGTCACCGTGACGAGCGCCGACAAGGTGTACTTCCCCGGCTCGGGGGCCACGAAAGGCGACCTCGTCGACTTCTACGTGGCCATCGAGGGGCCGCTCATGGCGGCGGTCGGGGGCCGACCGGCGCTCATGCAGCGCTTCCCCAACGGGGTCAAGGGCAAGTCGTTCTTCCAGAAGCGGGTGCCCGAGTCGCACCCCGACTGGCTCGACACCGCCGTCGTCTCGACCCCCAACGGCACCGAGAGCGACGCCCTCGTCCTCACCGACCTCGCGCACGTGCTCTGGGCGGTGAACCTCGGCTGCATCGGCTTCCACCTCTGGCCGGCGCTGGCCACCGACGTGGACGTCTCCGACCAGCTCCGCATCGACCTCGACCCGTCACCCGGCGTGGACTTCGACGACATCCGCTGGACGGCCCACCAGGTGAAGGCCTTCCTCGATGAGCTCGGCATCGCCGTGCACGTGAAGACCACCGGCAACCGGGGCCTGCACCTCTACTCCCTGCTCGAGCCCCGCTGGAACCCCTACGAGGTGCGCGCCGCCGCCGTCGCCCTCGCCCGTGAGCTCGAGCGCCGCCACCCCGCGCGCATCACCGCACAGTGGTGGAAGGAGGAGCGCGGCGCCCGGGTCTTCATCGACTTCAACCAGAACGCCCCGCACAAGACCGTGTTCGGGCCGTGGTCGGTGCGGCCCCGGGTCGGCGGCCAGGTGTCGACGCCCATCGCCTGGGACGAGGTCGACGAAGTCGACCCCGACGAGCTGACCATGGCCGTCGTCGCCGCCAAGGTCGCCGCCGAGGGCGACCCGTGGGCGGCGATGTACGACCACCCACAGGACCTCGGCCCCCTGCTGGCGATGTCCGAGGCGGACATGGCCGCCGGCCTCATGGACGCGCCGTGGCCGCCCGTCTACCCCAAGATGCCGAACGAGCCGCCCCGGGTGGCGCCCAGCCGCGCCAAGAAGGGCCCCTGACCACCCACCAACGGTTGCGCACACCGATCTGGCGTCACCCACGCCCGCATGACGGGCGCCGTTGACGCCAGAACGGCAGTCGTCTCAGGAGGAGACCTCGGTGGGGGTGGGCTGAGGAACACCGCCGGCCAGACCCGAGACGTCGTCGCCCCGCTGGCCGAAGAAGCCGTCGCCCCAGCAGTAGATGCGGTTCGCCGCCCGTCGACCGCACACGTGCGTGTTGCCGATCGTGGCCTTCTTCCAGTCGGTGAAGCCGCCCGCCACCAACGTGGGCTTGCTGCGCTGGGTGCGGGTCGTGGTGCCCGCCCCGTTCTGGCCGTTGAAGTCGTCGCCCCAGCAGAACAGGCGGCCGTCGACCTTGACCGCGCAGGTCTCGTAGGACCCCGCGAACACCGCCTTCCAGTCGGTGGCGTTGCCCTTCACCTGGACCGGCGCCGAGACGCCCGTGTTGTCGTTGGGGGGGCCGTTGCCGAGGGCCCCGTGCAGATCACTCCCCCAGCAGAACAAGCGACCGCTGGCCCGCCGGCCGCACGAATGGGTGATCCCCGAAGCCACACTGGTCCAGTCCGAGAACCCACCGGCCACCAACGTGGGACTGGACCGGTTGGTCCCAGGCAGCGTTCCCCCGTCGCCGACGGATCCGTCCTGGTCGCTGCCCCAGCAGTACACGCGACCGTTCGAGCGCCGGCCGCACGTGTGATAGCCACCGGTGCTGACCGAGCTCCAGTCGCTGAAGCCGCCCGCCACGGCGACGGGGCTCTGGACCGGCGTCGACGTGCCCGGCCCGTTGCCGACCTGGCCCACGTCGTCCCGTCCCCAGCAGTAGATGCGCTTGTTGGCCCGGCGCCCGCTGGTGGTCTCGCCGAGCCCCGCGCTCACCGACTTCCAGTCGGTGAGCGTCCCGATCTGCACCGGGGTGAGCTGATCCCCGGTGGTCGGGCCGTTGCCCAACACCCCGTAGTCGTCGCGACCCCAGCACCAGAGGGTGCCGTCGGTCTTGATCGCACAGGTCCAGCCACTGCCGGCGCTGACGGACTTCCAGTCGGTGGCGCCGCCAGACACCTCGAGGGGGGTGTCAGCGTTGCCGATGCCACCCAAGCCGAGCTGGCCCCGGTCCCCCTTCCCCCAGCAGTACAGGCGGCCGGTGTTCCGGATGCCGCACGTGTGGTGATAGCCGCTGCTCACCTGCACCCAGTCGGCGGTGCCCTCGGGCGCCGCCTGTCGGGGAGAGGCCCCGGCGACGGCAGCGCCGTCACCCAGCAGAGCGACCAGCGCCGCCAGCACGCCCACGACGATCCGCACCTTCGCCCGACCGGTCATGGCGCGAGCGTACGCCCGCCCAGCGCGGCGAGGGAGGGCGGACCGCAACCTCGAACGGAGCAGCCGGTCAACCCGTGAGGTCGACGCAGGTGGCCCGGCCGCGCGAGCCGTCGGGGCGCACGCCGACCGCGCAGACCTGCTGGGCGCCCGGCCCGGCGGGGAGGATCCGATCGAACCCGTGGTAGAGGCCGTACCCGGGGTGCTCCCCGTTGACGTCGCCGCGCTCGTTGCCGACGAGGCCGAGGTCGACCTCCGGGGCGCCGTCGACGCTGGCGACCACCTGGGTGGGGTCGGCGGTGGCGGGGTCGATGGCCCACCCGATGAGGTGGACGCCGTCGGGCGTCGCCTCGGCCGAGACGATCTCGACCCACGGCTCGGTGCGGATCGTCACCGGCGCACAGCTGATCGCGCCGGCTTCGCCGGGTACCCCCGCGACGCGCAGGCAGACCTCGTGGTCGCCCTCGGCGAGGGGCGGACCGGTCACCACCCGGGCGAACCCGTGGTCCGGCCCGAAGCCCCGGACGGCGGCGACGTCGTCCCGCGGCAGGTCCACGTCGGCCATCGTCGCCCAGGGCTCGTCGCCACCGTCCACGTACACCTCCACGTCGGCCGCGCCGCGACCGCCGGGCTGCACCGCCCAACCGTCGAGGTAGAGGCCGCCCGGGCCCTGGTCGACGAGGCCCACCGCACCGAGCGACGGCAGGGTCTCCGTGGGCACGTCGAGGAAGGCGGGCCACTCGATCGGCACCCGTGCCTCCTCCCGGACCCGGTAGTCGAACTCGTCCGGATCGTTCGCGATGAAGACGCTGCCGTCACCCTCGCCGTGGGCGAGGAAGAGCGCGTAGGTGGCGGACACGGTCTCCACCGCGTACACCCCGTTGCGGGGCGGCAGCGAGGGCCCGACCGCGAAGGCGGTGTTCGCCGGGTCGTCCGCCACCCGGCCGAGCTCGTGCATGAGGGCGACGAGGTCCTGCCCGGCGTCGCTCCACGCGCTGAGGGCCACGGCCTGGCCGTAGAGGCACAGGACGCCGAGCGCGACCGCACCCGCGAGCACGACCGGCCGGGCATGGCGCCACACGAGCTGGCCGATGCCGACGAGGACCATGGCCGAGCCGAGCGACGACGCGGCGTAGAGCCGGTCCACCCAGCCGTAGTCGCCGACCGACACGAAGTCGGGGGTGGAGACGAGGTAGACGAGCCCGAGGGCCCAGACCGCGAGGCCGGCGAGGACGAGGGGCGGGCCGTCCACCCAGCGCCGGGCGCCGAGCACCCACGCGACGAGGCTGACGACGACGCCGACGAGCACCGCCACGGCCACCCCCCACCGCAGCCACGGCGACGGGCCCACGGTGCCGAAGAGCCCGGTGCCGAAGTGGGCCGACCACAGCATGACCACGTTCGGGACCCGCAGCTCGGTGGGGTACGTGGGGTGGGTGATCAGCCACAGGGTGGCCACGCCGACGGCGGCGACGACGCCGAGCCGGGCCCGTTCGCGGAGGGGCCGGGCCGAGGGCATCAGGAGGGCCCCGACGACGGCGATCGGGATGGTCACCTGGTAGCAGAGCACCGAGCCGGCGAGGGCGAGCGCGGCGCCGACGGGGCGCCCGGAGGTGACGAGGAGCAGGCCGAGCAGCAGGAGGAGCACCGCCATCAGCGCCTGCGACGCCGCCCCCCACACGGTGATGGTGGTGTGGTTGGGGAGCGCCACCCACACGAGGGCGACGGCCAGCGCGGCTCGCCGGACGGGCAGGACCCGCACGAGCAGGACGTAGAGCAGCACGGCGGCCGCCGCGTTGAGCAGGGTGACCAGCGCGAACAGCACCAGGGGGTGGTCGCCGGCCAGGCCGTAGAGCACGTTGAAGTGCAGCCACATGCCGGGTCGGCTCTCGAGCTTGTGGGCCCCCTGCACCGAGCCGAACCAGCCGAACACCCGGGTGTCATGCACGAAGTGGAAGTCGTCCTGGAAGAACCCGATGCCCTGGACCGCGTAGAAGGTCGCCCGGGCCAGCACCAGCGCGACCACGGCGGCCACGCCGGGGCGCGACACCGCCGACCAGGGCGCCACCGGCTGGGCGCGTGCGGCGGCGAGCCAGGCCTTGGCGCCGCCCGGTCGGAGTTCCTCAGCCGAGGCGTGCAGCAAGTTTGTCCGCCCGGGTGAGGAAGCCCGGCGAGTCGAGCCGGGCGCAGATCTCGGCGAAGCGCGGCGAGGGGCCCATCCACTCGAGCTCGTCGACCGAGGCGGACACCGGGGCGTCGACCTCGATGGTGGCGATGCGCCGGAAGAGCAGCGCCTCCTCGTACTGGTGCTGCAGGGTGGCGGCGAGCTTGGCGCCACCCCGCACGGTGATGTCCCACTGGCCCGCCGCCGCCGGGATGTCCTCGAGGTGGCCGTAGCGGGCCAGCACCGCGGCGGCCGACTTGGCCCCCCAGCCCGGCAGGCCGGGGAAGCCGTCGGCGCTGTCGCCCACCAGCGCGAGGTAGTCGGGGATCGACTCGGGAGGCACGCCGAACTTCTCGATCACGCCGGCGCGGTCGACGAGCTGGCGCTTCCGCCGGTCGTACTGGACGATGCGGGCGTCGTCGGTGACGCACTGGCCGAGGTCCTTGTCGGGCGTGCAGATGAGCACCTGCTCGACCCGCGGGTCGGCCGCGGCCATGGCCGCGCCGGCGCCGAGCGCGTCGTCGGCCTCGAATTCGACCATGGCCCACACCGTGAAGCCGGCCGCCTCGAGCGCCTCCTCCAGCAGGGGGAACTGGGCGAAGAGGACGGGATCGACGCCCGAGCCGTCCTTGTAGGTCGCCCACAGGTCGTTGCGGAACGACTCGATCACGTGGTCGGTGGCGATCCCGACGTGGGTGGCGCCGTCCTCGAGCAGCTGCAGCATCGAGCCCACCACCCCGCGGGCGGCGGCCACGTCTTGGCCATCGCCGTTGACGTGCGCCGGCAGGGCGAAGAAGTAGCGGAAGAGCTCATAGGTCCCGTCGACCAGGTGCACCCTCACGACGGCGAGCCTGCCACAGCGCCACCGCCTAGCGTCGGGTGCATGAGCGCACGGGTGGTGCTGGTGCACGGGGCGTGGCACGGCGCCTGGTGTTGGGACGCGGTGGTCGAGGGCCTCCGGGCCGAGGGGGTCACGGCCGACGCCGTCGACCTGCCGGGCCACGGCGACGACACCCGGCCGCTCACCGACCTCTACGGCGACGCCGCCCGGGTGACCGCCGCGCTCGACGCGCTGGCCACCGTCGAGGACGACCCGGTGGTGCTGGTCGGCCACTCCTACGGCGGCGCGGTCATCACCGAAGCCGGCCTGCACCCGTCCGTCGCCCACCTCGTCTACCTGGCGGCCATGGACCTCGACGAGGGCGAGACGATGATGACGGCGATGTTCGACGACCCCCGGGCCGCGGCCCTCGACCACTCGGGCCGCCCGGACTTCGGCGACCACATGACGATGCTCGACGATGGCTCGGCCACGATCGCCGACGAGGGCGCGATGGCGCTCTTCTACAACGAGTGCCCGCCGGAGGCCGCCGCCGCGGCGGTGCGGCGCCTCACCCCGCAGCCCCTCGCGAACATGGGGCAGTCGCCCACGAACGTGGCCTGGCGCGAACGCCCCTCCACCTACGTCGTGTGCACGAAGGACAACGCCGTGCACCCCGACCTCCAGCGCATCCTCGCCGAGCGCTGCACCGACACCGTCGTCTGGGAGACCGACCACTCCCCCTTCCTCGGCCGCCCCGAGCTCGTCGTCGCCCTCCTCGCCGACCTGGCGAGGTCGCTCTGATGGACACCCCCGGCCTGCCGCCGGCGCTCGAGCCGCTCGCCTTCCTGCTCGGTGAGTGGGTCGGTGAGGGCGAGGGCGAGTACCCGACCATCGAGGGGTTCGGGTACCACGAGGAGATCCGCTTCTGGCACGTGGGCAAGCCCTTCCTCGCCTACACCCAGCGCACCCGCCACGCCGAGGACGGCCGGCCGCTGCACGCCGAGATGGGCTACCTGCGCCCGGTCGGCGCCGACGGCGTGGAGCTCGCCCTCGCCCACCCGACCGGGATCACCGAGATCTCCACGGGCACGGTGATCGGCCAGCGCATCGACCTGGCCACCACGACGGTGGGGATGACGCCGACGGCCAAGGAGGTCACCGCGGTCGAGCGCACCATCGAGGTCGACGGCGACCGCCTCACCTACACCCTGCGCATGGCCGCGGTCGGCCAGCCGTTGCAGCACCACCTCTCCGCGAGCCTCCGCCGCGAGCGGTAACGTCCCGCCACTGAACGCCGTTAAGGAGAGGTCTGGGGGGACGGTGGCACGACAGCCACGCACGCGGGCGCGACGGGCGCTGCTGCTCGCGCCCGCGCTCGCCGCCGCGCTCGTGGGCGCCGCCTGCACCGAGACCGTCCAGCGCGCCGCCAGCAGCCCGGCACCCACGGCCCCCACCGGGGACACCATCCCGTCCACCGCACCCGACGGGGCCGTCATCGAGGACTACGCCGGCCGGGAGGCCAGCTTCGGGACGATCCCCGACGAGCCCGTCGAGGCGACCGGCACCCCCATCCGCATCGGGATGATCAACCAGGAGGACACACCGCTCGGCTCGTTCCCGGAGCTGCGCCTCGCGGTCGAGGCGGGCATCGAGTGGATCAACACCGAGCTCGGCGGCGTCGACGGGCACCCCCTCGAGCTCGACGCCTGCATCACCAACTTCTCGGTCGAGCGCAGCCAGGCCTGTGCCCAGCAGATGGTGGGCGACGAGGTGGTGGCCGTCCTCGGCGGCATCGACATCACCTCCAACGGGTCGATCCCGGTGCTCGAGCAGAACGACCTGCCCTACGTCGGCGGCATCCCGATCAACCTCGACGAGGAGCGCAGCCCCATCTCGTTCCAGTTCAGCGGCGGCACACCCGGGGCCTTCACCGCCTTCGCCTCGTACGCCGCCGAGGAGCTGCACGCGGAGCACATCGCGGTCGTGTACGCCGAGTACCCGCCCATCCAGACCGCCGCCCAGGACTACGGCGTCACCGTCGCCGAGGGCCTCGGCGTCGACGAGGTGAGCGAGGTGGCGTTCGGCCTCGCCACCACCGACTTCCTGCCGGTGCTCCAGCAGGCGAGCGAGGGCGACCCCGACGCCATCCTCTTCGGCGCCGCGGACACGTCCTGCGTCCCCGTGATGCAGGGCGCCCGCGACCTGGGGATCACCGCCCCCATCTTCCTGGTGGGCTCGTGCGCGGCGCCGTCGATCATCGCCGAGGCCGGACCGGCCGCCAGCGAGGGTCGGATCTTCAACATCGAGGGGCGCATCGAGGCCGAGGCGGGCAGCACCGAGGAGGTCGACGGGCCCCTCTACAACCTGGCCATCCTGAAGTACGGCGACGGCCTCGCCCCGGCCGGTGCCGGCACGGTCTCGTTCCGGGGCCTCATGAACCTCTACGCGGTGATGACGAGCATCGGCGCCGAGGACCTGACCTCCGCCGCCATCATCGACGCCTTCCGCTCGTCGGTCGACGTACCCAGCTTCAACGGGCACCCCTACACCTGCGCCACCCCGCAGGTGCCCGGCCTGCCGGCGCTCTGCGCCCCCGAGCAGGTGCTCGTCGAGCAGCGCGACGGGTCCCTGACGGAGGTCTCGGACGGTTGGGTGCCCGTGCCCGACATCCTCGAGGAGGTCGGCGTCGGTGGGTGAGCAGCTCCTGTTCGGCCTCGGGACGGGGGCGGTCATCGCCAGCCTCGCCCTGGGCCTCGTCGTCGCCTACCGCGCCTCCGGCGTCGTCAACTTCGCCCACGCCGCGCTCGGCATGTACGTGGCCTTCGCCTACTTCGAGCTGCGCCGCACCGGTGACCTCGTCCTGCCCATCCTCGGCCTGCCCGAGAAGGTCAACCTCTTCCCCGTCCGGACCGATCCGACCACCGGCCTCGCGTTCCACGTCCCGACCGAGCTCACCGCGCTCGCGATCTGCCTGCTCCTCGGCGCCGGCGCCGGCCTGATCGTCTACCTCCTGATCTTCCGGCCCCTGCGCCACGCCCCCGCCCTCGCCCGGGTCGTCGCCTCGCTCGGCCTGCTCCTCTACCTGCTCGCGCTCGCGGGCATCCGCTTCGGGGGCGCCGGCGCGGCCACGGGTCGGGCCACCGAGCACGTGCTGCCCTCCCGCACCGTGCACGTCCTGGGCACCACCATCCCCCAGGACCGGTTCTGGCTCCTCGGGCTCACCGTCGTCGCCACCGCCGGCCTCTGGGCGCTCTACAAGTGGACCCGCTTCGGCCTCAGCACCCGGGCGGCGTCGGAGAACGAGAAGGGCGCCGTGCTCCTCGGGGTGTCGCCCGACTGGATCGGCTCGCTGAACTGGATGATCGCCGGGGCGCTCGCCGGCGGCGCGGTGATCCTCGTGTCGGGGGCCGGCGTCGTGCGCCTCTCCCCCGCCGAGGTGGCCTTCCTGATCGTGCCCGCGGTGGCCGCGGCGCTGGTCGGCGGCTTCGAGTCGTTCGCCGTCACCGCCGCCGCCGGCATCGCCATCGGCATGGCCCAGTCGGCCATGGTGAAGCTCCAGGCGGACTGGACCTGGCTGCCCGACGTCGGCCTCCAGGCCGGCCTGCCCTTCGTCGTGATCCTCGTGACCATGGCGGTGCGGGGCCAGACGCTTCCCACCCGGGGGACCCTCGCCGTGGGCCGCTTCCCCCGCTCGCCCCGACCCCGCCGGGTCGGGCTGACCACCGGCGTGCTGGTCGCCGCCGCCGCCGTGGGCCTGCTCACCCTCGACAGCGACTGGCGCCTGGCCATCACCACCACGACGATCGCCGCCCTCGTCGCGCTCTCGATCGTCGTGCTGACGGGCTACGTGGGCCAGATCTCCCTTGCGCCCCTCGCCTTCGCCGGCGTGGCCGCCTTCACCATGGTGAAGCTCACGGACGACTTCGGCGTGCCCTTCCCGATCGCCCCGCTCCTCGGCGCCCTGGTGGCCGCCGGCGTGGGCCTGCTCGCCGGGCTCCCAGCGGTGCGCGTTCGCGGCCTCAACCTGGCCATCGTCACCCTCGCCGCAGCGGTGGCCATCGAGGAGCTCGCGTTCAAGTGGAGCTGGTTCACCGGCGGCCTCGGCGGCACGGCGGTGCCCGAGCCGACCCTGTTCGGGGTCGACCTCGGCATCGCCGCCCGGGGCGACGCCTACCCCCGCCCCGCGTTCGGGCTGCTGTGCCTGGTGGTGGTCGCCGCCTGCGGGCTGTTCGTGGCCAACCTGCGCCGCAGCCCCACCGGCCTGCGCTGGCTGGCGGTGCGGGCCAACGAGCGGGCCGCCGCGGCCGCCGGCGTCGACGTGGCCCGCGCCAAGCTCGCCGCCTTCGCGGTCTCGTCCTTCCTCGTGGGCCTCGCCGGCTGCCTGCTCGCCTACGAGCGTCAGAACCTCTCGGTGAGCAGCTTCACCGTCTTCCAGTCCCTCGGCTACCTCGCCGTCACCTACATCGGCGGCGTGGCCAGCATCGCCGGCGCCCTGCTGGCGGGCGCGCTCACCCAGGGCGGCCTGGTCACCCAGGCCACGGGCGGCGACAGCACCTCCCAGTACCAGTTCGCCCTCAACGGCGTGGTCCTGATCGTCGTGGCCATCGTCTACCAGGACGGCCTGTCCGGCGCCGTCGAGCGCCTCTGGGCGAAGCTCCGCCGCCGGCGCCCGGGCTCCTGAGCCGAGCGAGGTGCCGCGGCCTACTCGGGTGAGCGTCGCCGGGGAAGCACGACGGTGGCGATGTCCGGGTCGAGGCCGGCGAGGTCGGGGATGCCGGTGACCAGGGGCAGGCCGAGGACCTTCGCCGTGGCGACCGCGGCGAGGTCGGTGACCAGTTCGTCGGGATGGCGGACGGCGAGCTCGGCGATCGTTCCCGCCGTACGGTTGGCGCCGACCCACTCGGCGACCATCGGGCCGATCAGCGCGAGGTCACCGAGCACGTCGGTGAGCCGACCCTCGTGGAACGAGCGGAGCACGGCGATGCCCTCCACCAGGCTGGACTCGGGCACGTACATCTGGGCAACGTCGGGCGCCTCGATCGGGAGGACGCCGACGATGGCGAGCAGCGCACTCGTGTCGAGGACCGCGGCATCCAGCCTCACGCCGAGCGGCTGGCGCGGCGGCGGACGCGATCGAACTCACCCATCTCCATTGGCTCGCGGAGCGAGCGGAGCTGGCTCGCCAGGTCGGCGAGCTCGTCGGGAAGCGCTGGCCGGGCCGCCTCACGGGCGATGAGCCGCCGGAGGAACTCTTGCGTCGACAGGCCGAGGTCCGCGGCCTGGCGCGCTACGCCGGCGAGGTCGCCGTCGTCGACGTCCTTGATCGTCACGTTCGCCATGACGACATGGTAACCAGATTGGAACCAGCCACGCCACCGGTTCGGTGACGTGGCCGGCCGGCCCGGCGCGAACGTCCGCCCGGCTACTCCTGGACGAGCTCGATGAGGGTGCCGAAGGCGGTCTTGGGGTGGACGAAGGCCACCGTCGTGCCCCGGGAGCCGGGGCGGGGGGCCTCGTCGATGACCCGGCCGCCCGCGTCCTTCACGGCCTGGAGGGCGACGCCGCAGTCGGCCACGCGGTAGCCGATGTGGTGCAGGCCCTCACCCTTCTTCTCCAGGTACTTGGCCACCGGCGAGTCGTCCCGGGTGGGGGTGAGCAGCTGGATGTAGGACTCGGCCACCGCGAGGAGGGCCTCCTCCACGCCGTCGCTGTCCACCACCTCGCGGTGCTCCACCGTGGCCCCGAAGGTCTCGCGGTAGTAGTCGATGGCGGCGGCGAGGTCGTTCACGGCGATGGCGACGTGGTCGATCTCGGTCAGCAGCGGGCCGACGCCCTGGCCCGAGTCCTGCTGCTGCGTTTCGTCCTGGTCGTCACCGGGCATGCGGGCTTGGATTGCCATGTCGTTGGTCCCTCCTCTAGGCGCCGTGGCGGCGGAACAGGGTGATCTTGTCCTCGCCGACCTTGTCGCGGAACTCGGGGTCGTCGATGCCGAGGCCCTCCTCGGGGGCGAGGCACAGCACGCCGATCTTGCCCTCGTGGAGGTTGTGGTGGACCTGGTACGCCGCCTCGCCCACGCCCTCGAGGGGGTGCACCGCCGACAGGATCGGCTGCACCTTGCCCTCGCTGATCATGCGGTTGGCCTCCCACGACTCGTAGTAGTTGGCGAAGTGGGAGCTGACGATGCGCTTCAGCTTCATCCAGAGGTGGCGGTTGTCGTACTCGATCATGTAGCCGCTGGTGGCGGCGCAGGTGACGATGGTGCCGCCGCGGGCGGCGACGAACACCGAGGCGCCGAAGGTCTGGCGACCGGGGTGCTCGAACACGATGTCGACGTCGCGCCCGATCATGCTGCGGATGTCCTTGCCGAGGCGGCGCCACTCGGCCTCGTCCTGGGTGTGCTCGTCCTTCCAGAACTGGTAGCCCGCGGCCTTGCGGTCGATGGTGTGCTCGCAGCCGAGCTCGTGGAGCAGCTCGGCCTTCTCCGGCGACGACACGACGCCGACGGGGGTGCCGCCGCCGTTGAGCACGTACTGCACGGCGTAGCCGCCGAGACCGCCGACCGCGCCCCAGATCAGCACGGCGTCGCCCTGGCGCATCTGCACGGCGTTCGGGCTGACCAGCATCCGGTAGCTGGTGGAGTTGGTGAGGCCGTTGCAGGCCGCCTCCTCCCAGCTGAGGTGCTTGGGCTTGGGCATGAGCTGGTTGGCCTTGACCACGGCGAGGTCGGCGAGGCCGCCGAAGTTGGTCTCGAAGCCCCAGATGCGCTGGTTCGTGGCGAGCATCGAGTCGTCGTGGGCGGACGGGTCCTGGTCGTCGACGTGGTTGCAGTGCACGGTGACCCGGTCGCCGGGCTTCCAGTTGCGCACGGCCGAGCCCACCTGGAGCACCACGCCCGAGGCGTCGGAGCCGACCACGTGGTACGGCAGGTCGTGGCGGGCGCCCCAGCGACCCTCCTTGCCGAGCCGGCTGAGGAAGCCGAAGGTCGGCAGCGGCTCGAAGATCGAGGTCCACACCGTGTTGAAGTTGATGGACGACGCCATGACCGCGATGTAGGCCTCGTCGGGGGCCAGCTCGGGGGTGGCGACCTCGTCGACGTGCACGGACTGGCGCGGGTCCTTGTCCTCCGACGCCATGCCCTCGAACATGGCGATCTCGTCCTTCTTCACGAAGGCGGCCCGGTAGGACTCGGGGATCGGCAGCGCGGCGATCTCCTCCCCGGAGGCGCCCGCCTGGATGGCTTCGAGGATCTTCTGCATGGCCGAGGACGGTAGCGGGCGGCCCCGAGCCGGGCCGAGTCGGCGCATCCACCACTACCACCCCGCGCGTTTTCCCGCTACGCTGAGTGGTCGCCAGGGCGAAGCGGTTCGGTGACGAACCGCCTGGCCGGAGAGATGCGAGTGAGGTAGCAGGCGATGGCGCTCACGCCAGAGGACATCGAGACCCACATCTTCAAGGTGTCCCGCCGCGGGTACGACAAGGTCGAGGTCGACCGGTTCCTGGGGCAGGTCGCCAAGAGCTACCGCGACCTCCAGCAGCAGGTCGACCGCTCGGTGCTCGCCACCGCCGAGCCCGCCGACGAGCCGGACGGCCGCGCCCCGCTCCTTCCGCGGCGCACGCCCGGCGCGACCACCGAGGGTGGCGGCGAGCTGTTCACCCTCGACGAGCAGCCCGAGGCGCCCGCCGCCGCCGCTGCGCCCCTCGCCGAGCCCCCCACGACCGCCGGCGAGGCCGACGACTTCCAGCGCCTCGGCGCCGAGGTCGCCACCGTGCTGCGCACCGCCCACGCCTCGGTCGCCCAGCTGCGCCACGAGGCGGAGGTCGAGGCCGCCCTCACCCGCCAGCGGGCCGACCGCGAGGTCGAGGAGCTGCGCCGGGACGCCGAGCTCGCCGCCGCGGTCCTCCGCCAGGACGCCGAGCGCGAGGCCGCCGCCGTACAGATCGAGGCCGCCGGATACGCCGACCGCGTGCGTCGCGAGGCCGACGAGTACGCCGCCCGCACCCACATCGACGCCGACCGGGCCGCCACCGAGCAGCTGGCAGCCGCCCGCCTGGCCGCCGAGGAGGCCGACCGCTGCCTCGCCGAGGCCCAGGTGCGGGCCGAGGTGCTCCTCACCGACGCCGAGCAGCGCGCCGCGTCGCTCCTGCACGAGGCCGAGGTGCGGGGCGAGGCCCGTCGGGCCGAGCTGCTCGCCGAGGCCACCGCGGTCGAGGCCGCCGCCCGCATCCGCCACGACGAGCTCGTCGCCGCCGCCGAGCAGCGCCACCGCGAGCTCATGGCCGAGGCCGAGCGTCGTCTCGACGAGGCCGCCGGCACCCAGGCCGCCCTGAAGGCCCGGCTCGTCGCCGCCCACGGCGACCTGAGCGCGGTCCTCGACCGCCTCACCGCCGCGGAGGCGCCGGTCGAGCCGACCCTCGACCTCACCGCCGAGGCCGGCGCCCCCGTCGTCGACCTCACCGACCCCGCTGTCCCCGCCGAGCCCACCATCGAGCCCGCGCCGGCGTCCGAGCCGCCGGCCGAGGAGCCGCCCGTCCCGCCGGGCTGGCCGGGCGCGCCGCCGCTCAACGGCCACGTCGACGACCTCTTCGGCGACCGGGGCACGACCCTCACCGCCCCCGAGACCGAGGCACCGGCGCCGCCCGACCCGGCGGCCGCGGACGGCGACCCGATGCCCGACATCGTGCGCAACGCCATCGGCCGCGCCGTGCGCAGCGCCCTCGAGCGCCCCGAGCCCGACCCGGGCTGAGCCGCCCGGCACGCGCCCCGCCGGCGCACGGCGTTTCGCCCGATCGAGGGGTGCCCCCGTACACTTCGCGCGCACCACAAGGCACCGGGAGGACTTCACCCATGGCTGGTTCCGTCATCCTGACGGGGGCGCGCACCCCCGTCGGCAAGCTCTCGGGCGCGCTGGCATCGTTCGCCGCCACCGACCTCGGCGGGTTCGCGATCAAGGCGGCGCTCGAGAAGGCCGGGCTCTCGCCCGAGCAGGTCGACTACGTGTTCATGGGCCAGGTGCTCCAGGCCGGCGCCGGCCAGATCACCGCCCGCCAGGCGGCGGCCAACGCCGGCATCCCGCTGACCGTGCCCGCCACGACCATCAACAAGGTCTGCCTCTCGGGCCTCAACTCGATCTACCTGGCCGACCAGATGGTCCAGTCCGGCGAGGCCGACATCGTGGTCGCCGGCGGCATGGAGTCCATGACCAACGCCCCGTACCTGCTGCCGGGCGCACGGGCGGGCTACCGCCTCGGTGACCAGAAGGTCGTCGACTCGATGATGTACGACGGCCTGTTCTGCGCCTTCGACCAGGTCGCCATGGGCGCCGGCACCGAGAAGTACGCCGCCTCCGCGGGCATCGACCGTCTGCCCCAGGACGAGCTGGCTGCGGCCTCGCACGAGCGGGCCGCCCGCGCCGCCAAGGACGGGCTCCTCGAGGACGAGATCGTCCCGGTGGCCGTGCCCCAGCGCAAGGGTGACCCCGTCATGGTCACCGTCGACGAGGGCGTGCGGGCCGAGACCACCGTCGAGTCGCTGTCGGGCCTGCGCCCGGCGTTCGACAAGGCCGGCAACATCACCGCCGGCAACGCCTCGCAGATCTCCGACGGCGGCGCCGCGGTGATCGTCACCTCCAAGGCCAAGGCCGAGGAGCTCGGCATCGCGCCGCTCGGCGAGATCGTCAGCTACGGCCAGGTGGCCGGCCCCGACCCGTCGCTGCTCAGCCAGCCGGCCCGGGCCATCCAGCAGGCCGCCGAGAAGGTCGGGATGCCCACCTCGGACATCGACCTGTTCGAGCTCAACGAGGCCTTCGCGGCCGTCGGCGTCCAGTCCATGGCCGACCTCGGCATCACCGCCGACGTCACCAACGTCAACGGCGGCGCCATCGCCATCGGCCACCCCGTCGGCATGTCCGGCACCCGCCTGGCCCTCACCCTGCTGCTCGAGCTCGGCCGCCGTGGCGGCGGCACCGGCGCGGCCGCCCTCTGCGGCGGCGGCGGCCAGGGCGACGGCATCATCCTGAAGACGCTCTAGCCGGTCCGGCACGGGCGGTGTTCGCCGCCCGTGCACCGGCCCGCCATGATGGGTCGGTGCAGGAGATCATGGGAGACCTCCGCCGCTGGCGCGCCCAGGGCAAGCGGGTCGCGCTGGCGCGGGTGGTCGACGTCGAGGGCTCGGCGCCCCGGCCCGCGGGCGCAGCCATGGCCGTGAGCGAGGACGGTGAGGTCGCGGGCTCGGTCTCGGGCGGGTGCGTCGAGGGCGCCGTGGTGGCCACCGCCCTCGAGGTGCTCGAGTCCGGCGACCGCCGCATCGCCACCTACGGCTACTCGGACGACGAGGCCTTCGCGGTCGGCCTGACCTGCGGAGGCACCATCCACCTGTTCATCGAGCCCTTCGACTGGTAGTCGGTGCCCACCGAGATCTTCGACCGGCTGGACGCCGCCGTGGCCGCCGGGCAGCACGCCGTGCTCGCCACGGCCATCGCCGGCCCCGACGCCGGCGGCAAGGTGCTCGTGGTGGCGGGCGGGCCCGATGCCGGGGCCGAGGTCCTCGCCGGGGGCTGGAGCGACGCCGGGCTGGAGGCCACCATCCGCCGCGACGCCACGGCCGCGCTCACCGCGGCGGCGTCGACCACCCGGCGCTACGGCGCCGGTGGGCGGCTCGACGGCGACGACCACACGGTCTTCTTCGAGGCGTTCGCCCCGCCGCCCCGCATGATCATCTTCGGCGCCGTCGACTTCAGCGCCGCGCTGGCCCGGGTCGCCAAGGTGCTCGGCTTCCACGTGACGGTGTGCGATGCCCGCCCCGCGTTCGCCACCCGGGCCCGGTTCCCCGCCGCGGACGAGGTCGTGGTCGACTGGCCGGACCGCCACCTGGCCGCGGTGGGCGACGCCCTCGGCCCCCGGGACGCGGTCTGCGTCCTCACCCACGACGCCAAGTTCGACGTGCCCGCCGTGCTCGGAGCCCTCGCCACCGACGTCGGCTACGTCGGGGCCATGGGGTCCCGGCGCACCACCGACGACCGCAACCGACGCCTCCAGGAGGCAGGGGTCGACGACGCCGACCTCGCCCGGGTCATGGCCCCGATCGGGCTCGACCTCGGCGCCCGCACGCCCGAGGAGACCGCGGTCGCCATCTGCGCCGAGATCATCGCCCACCAGACCGGACGCACGGTCCCGAGCCTGCGGGCGTCCGCCGGCCCCATCCACGGGCTGCGCTCGTAGGCGACGCCGGCGCGGCGCGAGGGGGCGCCGCCGGCGCCAGACTGGGGTCCATGTCCGATCGGGCCGAGTGGGGCGAGGCCGGCGACGCCGGCGGGTCGGGCACGCCGACGCTCCGCGGCCGCCTGCTCGTGGCCTCCCCCCTGCTCGGCGACCCGAACTTCGACCGCACCGTCGTGCTGCTGCTCGAACACGGCGACGAGGGTGCACTGGGCCTGGTGGTCAACCGGCCGAGCGAGCTCCCCGTGGCCGAGGTGCTCCCCCGGTGGAGCGAACGGGCGGCGGCGCCGGCGGCCATGTTCCTCGGTGGGCCCGTGCAGCCGAGCGCGGTGATCTGCCTGGCGCGGGCGGACGAGGGGGCGTCGCCGCTCACGCCGACCGCGGTGCCCGGGATCAGCCTGCTCGACCTCGACGGCGACCCCGACGCGCTCCCCACCGGCGTCGAGCTGCGCTGCTTCGCCGGCTACTCGGGCTGGAGCGAGGGCCAACTCGAGGACGAGATCGACGAGGGGGCCTGGTTCGTGGTCGATCCGATGCCCGACGACCCCTTCGTCTCCCGCCCCAGCCGCCTGTGGCAGGAGGTCCTCGCCCGCCAGCCCGGCCCCCTCGCCCGCTACGCCCTGTACCCCTCGGACCCCAGCGTCAACTGATCGCCAGGACCACTACCTGACGGGTAATCGTGCCGGGGAACGAGCGGGCGCACGATCGGGTGGCACCACCCACCGGCCCGACCGCCGGGCCGCCTGCGAAAGGACCGCCATGACCGGAACCACCCTCCCCCTCGAGCTCGACCGGCTGATCGACACCCACCTCGAGGCCTACGCCGAGCCCGACGCCGAGCGCCGCCAGGCGCTGGTCGCCCAGGTGTGGCGCCCCGACGGCCACCTGATCGATCCGCCCTTCGACGGCCGCGGCCACCAGGAGATCGCGGCGATGACCGACGCCGTGCTCGCCCACTACCCGGGCCACACCTTCAACCGGACGACGGCCATCGACGAGCACCACGGCGTGGCCCGCTACGGGTGGGCGCTCGTCGGGCCCGACGGGGTGCCGGCGGTGACCGGCACCGACGTGGTCGACCTCGACGAGGACGGCCGGATCGCCCGTGTGCTCGGCTTCTTCGGGGACCTGGCCCCCGCACCGGCGTGACGGGTCGGGCGGCTCCGCCGCGCGGCGTCGGGCCGCTGCTGCAGCTGTGGCGGACCCGCCGCCGGCGGAGCCAGCTCGACCTCGCCCTCGCGGTCGGCGTCTCGGCCCGGCACCTCAGCTTCGTGGAGACCGGCCGCTCGCGGCCGAGCCCCGAGCTCGTGCTGGCCGTCGCCGAGCACCTCGAGGTGCCGCTGCGCGAGCGCAACACCCTCCTGCTCGCCGCCGGCTTCGCCCCCCGCTACACCGAGCGCCCGCTCGATGACCCGGCGCTGCGGCACGTGCGTGCGTCGATCCAGCGGATGCTCGACGCCCACGACCCCTACCCCGGGGTGGTGATCGACCGGCAGTGGAACGTGGTGCTGGCGAACGACGCGGCCCTCACCCTGACCGCCGGCCTCCCCGCCCACGTCCTCGGGCCACCCCTGAACGTCTATCGCCTCTGCCTGCACCCGGACGGCCTCGCCCCCCGCACCCGGAACCTCCCGGACTGGTCCACCTACCTGCTCCGCCAGCTGCGCCGGACCAGCCTCCTCACGGGCGACCCTGCACTCCAGGCCCTCGAGGAGGAGGTGCGCTCGTACCCCGGTGTCGGCGACGGGCCCGCGTCCCCACCGATCGGCGACGACGACGAGCCACCGCTGCTCGTACCCATCCGCCTCGAGGCCGGCGGGGAGGAGCTGTCGATGTTCACGACCCTCACCATGTTCGGGACCCCACGGGACGTCACCCTGGAGGAACTGGCCGTCGAGCTGTTCTTCCCCGCCGACGACCGCACCGACGCGCTGCTCCGGGGCACACCGGCGGGCACCGCGCCCGCGGGGTAGCGTCCACGCCGGCGGCTCGGGAGTGGGCGGTTCGTCACCCGGACGCTCCGATCACCCCGAGCGACGAGGAGAGACGTGGCGCACCTGGGACCTGATGATGCACGTCGTCGACCGACGCTCGGCCGACGACGCCCGATGCTGGCCACCGGCGTGGCCCTGACCGCGCTGCTGGCGGCCCTCGCCGTCGGCCCGGCGCCCTCCAGCGCCCAGGAGGCGCCCGCCGCGAGCGAGGGCGCCGCCTTCACACGCGGCGCCTCGGGCATCGGCGACCCGTACTTCCCGAAGGACGGCAACGGCGGCTACGACGTCACCAACTACGGTCTCGAGCTCAGCTACGACCCCGACACGGACGTGCTCGAGGGGGTGGCCACCATCGACGCCCGCTCGACGCAGAACCTCTCCCGGTTCAACCTCGACTTCGACGGCCTCGACATCGAGTCGATCACCGTCGACGGCACGCCGGCCACGTTCACCCGCGGCGACGGCGAGCTGCGCGTCACCCCGGCGGCGGGCATCCCGGTGCGCACCCACTTCCAGACCGTCGTCACCTACAGCGGCGTGCCCGTCGAGCAGACCGGCATCGACGCCGGCAGCGGGTGGATCCCGACCGACGACGGTGTGCTGGTGGTCGGCCAGCCCCACGTGGCGTCGACCTGGTTCCCGGCCAACGACCACCCGCGCGACAAGGCCACCTTCGACATCGCCATGACCGTGCCCGACGGGCTCGAGGCGGTCGCCAACGGGGCCCTCGTCAGCCACGACAGCGCGCTCGGCCACACCCGCTGGGTCTGGCGGGCGGCGTCGCCCATGGCGACGTACCTGGCCACGGTGAACGTGGGCCAGTTCGACCTGACCGAGTACCACACCGACTCGGGCCGTCCCGGGGGCGTCGACATCGTCGACGCCATCGACCCCGACCTCATGGTCGGCATGGCGCCCCGCACCGGCACCCAGTTCGCGCTGTCGCAGGCCGCCCAGCAGACCTTCAAGCGCCTGCGTCGCACGATCGCCGTGCCCGCCGAAGGGGCCACCGTCACGTTCTGGGCCAACCGGGACACGGAGGGCGGCTGGGACCACGTCTTCGTCGAGGCCAAGCACACCGGGGGCAGCGACTGGACCACCCTCCCCGACGCCAACGGCCACACCAGCACCGACACGGGGAGCTCCTGCCCGTACTGGCTCGATCTGCACCCGTTCCTCGGGCACTACCAGAGCGTCCGGGCCGACGGCTCCTGTCGGGCCACCGGCTCGACCGGGTCGTGGAACGCGGTCAGCGGGCGCTCCGAGGGTTGGGAGCAGTGGTCGATCGACCTCGGCGCCTACGCCGGCGGCTCCGTCGACCTGTCGATCAGCTACGCCAGCGACGACTCGGTGCAGGGCCCAGGTGTGGCCGTCGACGACATCGAGGTGTCGACCGGCGAGGGCACGACCTCGTTCGAGGCCGACGCCGACGTGCTGGACGGGTGGACCGTCCCCGGCCCGCCCGCGACGAGCATCGCCAACGAGAACGACTGGATCGTCGGCACCGCCGACGACGCCCCGATGTCCTACGGCGAGGGGGCGGCCAACTCGTTCGCCCGCGAGCCCGAGATCCTCGACTTCCTCGCCGGGCAGTTCGGCGACTACCCGTTCGTGGACAGCGGCGGCATCGTCGACGACGCCCGCGACCTGGGCTTCGCCCTCGAGAACCAGACCCGCCCGGTCTACGCGCCGGAGTTCTTCGGCGACCAGACCGAGGGCGACGCCGTGGTGGTGCACGAGCTCGCCCACCAGTGGTACGGCGACAGGCGCAACCTCTGGAACTGGAAGCACATCTGGCTGAACGAGGGCTTCGCCACCTACGCCGAGTGGCTCTGGAGCGAGGAGGAAGGCAACGGCACCGCCCAGCAGGTGTTCGACTCGTTCTACGCGATCCCCGAGTCCTCCGGCTTCTGGGACCTCCACATCGGCAACCCGGGGCCCGACGACCTGTTCGCCACGGAGGTCTACTGGCGGGGCGGCATGACGCTGCACGCCCTGCGCCTCGAGATCGGCGACGAGGACTTCTTCTCGCTCATCGAACAGTGGGCGGCGGAGTCGAACCGTGTGCGGGTGACCACCCGCAACTTCGTGAACCTCGCCGAGGAGGTCTCGGGCCGCCAGCTCGACGACTTCTTCGACGAGTGGCTGCGCACCTCGCACCGTCCCGAGTTGAGCGAGGCCGCCGCCGAGGCCACGAGCCCCGCCACCCCGCCCCGAGCGCCCTACTCGGCGACGCCGGACGCCCCCTGAACCCGGCCGCCCGCGCCTCGCCGGCAAATTGTCACCTCGTCACACTTGACGCGAGTTCGAAACAATCGTAATGTGACCGCAACGTTCGATATCGAGCTTCCCGGAAGCCAACGACGTCTTCCGGGGCCCTCCTCCCCGTTGGGCTCGATACGGATCGCTGAGATGCCGTCTCCGGTGAGCGGGTTATGTCCGCCCGCGCCCCGCTCACCGGGGCGGCGTCTCAGTCTCTTTCCGTTTTGGGCCAGGGCGCCGGGCTAGAGCGCCCGGCGGCCCTCGAGGGCCTGGCCGAGGGTGAGCTCGTCGGCGTACTCGAGGTCGCCCCCCATGGGCAGGCCCCGGGCGATGCGGGTCACGTCGAGCCCCATCGGGGTCAGGAGCCGCGAGAGGTACATGGCGGTGGCCTCGCCCTCGATGTTCGGGTTGGTGCAGAGGATGACCTCCTTCACCACCCCGTCGCCGAGGCGAGCGAGCAGCTCCTGCACCCGCAGCTGCTCGGGGCCGATGCCCTCGATGGGGCTGATGGCGCCCTGCAGCACGTGGTAGCGGCCGTGGAACTCGCCGGTGCGCTCGACCGCGACGAGGTCGCGGGGCTCCTCCACCACGCACAGGACGGTGGCGTCGCGGCGGGGGTCGGCGCAGATGCCGCACTCGGTGCCCTCGGCGATGTTGAAGCAGGTCGCGCAGAACGCCACCCGCTCCTTGGCCTCGACGATGGCGCGGGCGAGGCGGAGCGCGTCCTCCTTGGGCAGCTTCAGGAGGTGGAAGGCGATGCGCTGGGCCGACTTGGGCCCGACCCCGGGGAGGCGGCCGAGCTCGTCGATGAGGTCCTGGACCGGGCCGGCGTAGACCCCGGCCAACTCAGAGGTCCCCGAAGGCGCCGCCGGGGCCGCCCAGGCCCCCGAGGTTCACGTCGCCGAGGTCGAGGCCGCCGATCGAGCCCCGCTGGAGGTCCTGCACCTGGTTGGTGAGGTCGCGGAGCGCGGCGAGCACGAGGTCGGCGAGCAGCTCGGGGTCGTCGGGGTCGATCACGCCCGGGTCGATGCGGACGTGCTCGAACTCCATGGCCCCGTTGGCGGTGATGGTGACCGCACCACCCCCGGACTGGCCCTCGAGGACGGTGGCGTGGAGCTGCTCCTGCGCCTCCATCATCTGCTGCTGCATGCGGGTGGCCTGCTCGAACAGGCCCCCGAGGTCGGGGAGGCCGCTCAGGCCGGGGATGCCGAGGCCGCCGGCGTCGGCGTCCCCCTCCGGCTCGTACACCTCGTCGGGCGTGGCGGGGACGTTGCTGTCGTCGCTCATGTGGCTTCCTCCTCGATGACCTCGACGTTGCCGAAGGCCTCGGCGAGGCGCTCCACCGCGGAGCGGTCCTCGCCGACGGCGTCCACGAGCTCGTCGGGGTCGATGGCCTCGTCGTCGTCCTCGTCGGCGATGGTGGGCGCGGCTGCGACCACGGGCGGTGTGGCCCCCTCGGCGGGCGCCGGGTCGCCGGCGGCCGGGGGCTCAGCGCCGGGCAGCCCGGCCTCGACCACGTCGGCGTCCACCACCAGCTGCAGCGGCACGGGGGCGCCGAAGTGCTCGGCGAGGACGGTCTCGACGTCGCGCCGGTACTCCTCGCAGCGCTGGCGGTGCATGTCGTTCGGCAGGGCGAACACCGCGGCCTCGCCGTCGGTGCGCGCGAAGCGGCCGCCACGGAAGCGGGCCTTGGCCGCCGGCGGCAGCTTGGTGAGGAGCTGGTCGTCCCAGACGGCGAGGATCGCGCTCAGGTCGGGGAGCCCGCCGGCCGCGGCGGGCGCCGCCGCGGGAGCGGCGGCCGGCTCGGGCGCGGGCGCCGGGGCGGGTGCGGTCGCCGGCTCGGGCGCCGGCGCCGGGCCCCGCCGGGCGCCGAGGGCGGGACGGGACGCGGACGGACCGCCGGCAGGCGCGGCAGCCGGCGCCTCGGCGGC
>JAYRFK010000058.1:0-1723 GCA_041908445.1 Acidimicrobiales bacterium
CCTCCTTCGCCTCGCCACGACGACCCGCGGCCAGCAGCGCCTGTACGAGCAGCTCGTGGGCGTGTTCGTCGAAGGGGTCGACCTCGAGGGCGGCGCGGGCGTGGTCGATCACCTCGTCCCAGCGCGCTTCGGACGCCGCCGCGCCGGCGAGGCGGTGGCGGGCGCTGACCGCGGCGGACGCGACCCGGTCGCGGGCGCTGATGGCCCAGTCCTCGTAGGCGTCCTCGGGCAGGACGGGGCCGGAGCAGGCGGTCGCCAGGGTGGTGTCGTCCCCGGCGGCCATGGCCTCGTACACGACCGCGAGGTCGAGGGCCACGGCGTCGAGGTCGAGCCGGACGGCGTCGCGGTCGGCCACGATGCCTCCGCCGAGGACCCGCCGGATGTTGGAGAGGACCACCGACAGTCGGGCGCTGCGGCGGGCCGGGTCGAGCTCGTCGGGCCAGAGCAGGTCGGCCAGCTCCTCCCGGGGGACGGGGCGGTCGACGGCCACCGCCAGGCGCTTGCACACCAGGCGGGCCTGACGCGAGCCCCAGGCGTTGGCGGCCACGGGCTCGCCGCCGACGATGACCCGGAAGCCGCCGATCGTCTCGATGCGCACCTCCTTGCGGCGGGGCGACGCTGGGGGTGCGCCGACGGTGGCGCCGACGAACCGCTCGAACGGGTCGATCCAGGCCTCGATGTCGCCGACGTGGGCGAAGTGGTCGTCGCCCTCGAGCTCGACGAGGCGGGCCGTGGGCAACAGCGCCACGAGCTCTCGCGCCAGGGCGACCGGCACGACCCTGTCCCCTCGGCGGTGCAGGACCAGCGTGGGGTTCCGGATCGCGCCGAGGAGCGGCCGCACGTCGATGGCCTCGACCATCTCGAGCAGCTCGGCGATCGCCGACGGGGTGGCCGACTGACGCTCGTAGCGCGGCTGCCAGGCCCGGTAGCCCGGGTCCCGGGCGACGCCGGGCGCGAAGACGTCGAGGGTGACCGTGTCGTCGGTGCCCCACCGCCGCACGAAGTAGCGGACACCGTCGAGGCGAGCGGCGCGCTCCTCGTCGGTCTCGTCGCCATGCAGCCGGGCGCCCGAGCCGAGCAGCGTGAGCGTCTGCACCCGGTCGGCGTAGGTGGCGGCGAAGGCGATGGCCACCGGACCGCCCTCGGACAGCCCGAGCACGTGGGCCCGCGCCAGCCCCGCCGCGTCCATGACCGCGCCGAGGTCCTCCACCCGCTCGTCGATGGTCGGCATGCGGCTCGCGCGGTCCGAGGCCCCGGTGCCCCGCTTGTCGAAGTGCACGACCCTGGCGACCCGGCCGAGACGCTCGAAGAAGGCCAGGTACTCGGGGCGCTCCCACGCCAGCTCGATGTTCTGGGCCAACGGCGGGACCACCACCGCGTCGACGGCACCGTCGCCCCAGCGCTGGAAGGCGATGGCCGCCCCCTCGACCCGGGCGAACTCGATCGGCGACTGGCCCCCGTCCGGCACGCCGCCATCATCGCCCACCATCCGACCGGCGATCAGCCTTCGCGCCGCCGCGCGCCCGGCGGGCAGCTCGAGCCGGCGGGCCGCTCGAGCCGTCGCCGGCGCGTCGAGTCCGAGGGGCTGCTCGAGCCGTCGCCGCCGGCGGCGCCGCCGACGCGTCGAGCTCGCGCTGACCGGCAGTCCGCCGCCGCTCGGCGTCGGGGAACCTTTGGAATTCCTTTGCACAGGCTGCCCCAAGGGGGGTCCCGGATGCTGTCC
>JAYRFK010000059.1:0-5307 GCA_041908445.1 Acidimicrobiales bacterium
AGGTCGAAGGCGTCGTGGTCGACGAGCAGCACCACCACGTCGGCGGCGGCGATCTCCGCCGCCGTGGCCTCGACCCGCGTGACCGCCACGTCGAGGAGGCCTTCGGGCACGTGGGGGTCGGCGGCGCGCACGTCGGCGCCGAGGTCGAGCAGCTGGCGGGCCACGACCGCCGACGGGGACTCGCGGGCGTCGCCCGTGTTGCGCTTGTAGGCCAGGCCGAGCAGCAGCACCCGCCGGCCCTTGACCGCCAGGCCCCGGTCGTTCAGCGCGACGACGAGGCGGCGCACGACGTAGTCCGGCATGTGGTCGTTGACGTCGTTGGCCAGTTCCACGAACCGGAAGGCGTGCCCGAGCGAGCTGCGCACCCGCCAGGACAGGTAGGACGGGTCGATGGGCAGGCAGTGGCCGCCGACGCCCGGCCCGGGCGTGAACCGCAGGTAGCCGAAGGGCTTGGTGGACGCGGCGTCGATGGCCTCCCAGACGTCGATGCCGAGGTCGTTGGCGAACATGGCCAACTCGTTGATGAGGGCGATGTTGACGTGGCGGAAGGTGTTCTCGAGGAGCTTGGTGAGCTCCGCCTCACGGGGGCTCGACACCGGCACGGTGCGCTCGACGAGGGTGTCGTAGAAGCGGGTGACCGCGGCCAGCGAGGCGGCGTCGACGCCCGACACGACCTTGGGGGTGTTGACGAAGGTCCACTCGGGGTTGCCCGGGTCGATGCGCTCGGGGCTGTAGCCGAGGTGGAAGTCGGTGCCCACGACGAGGTCCGAGCCCTCCTCCAGGATGGGGCCGACGAGCTCCTCGGTGGTGCCGGGGTAGGTCGTCGACTCGAGCACGACCGTGGCGCCGGCGCGGAGGTGGCCCGCCAGGGTGCGGGCGGCCTCCTCGATGTAGCTGAGGTCGGGGTTGCCCTCGCTCAGCGGCGTGGGCACCGAGATCACCGCCACGTCGAAGCCGGCGAGATCGGCCGGGTCGGTGGTGGCGTGGTAGCGGCCGGTCTCGAGGGCGGCCGCGAGGCGCTCGTCCGACACGTCCTCGACCATGGACTCGCCCGTCGCCAGGCGCTTGACACGGCGCTCGTCCACGTCGAAGCCGACCACGTCGTGGCCGACCTCGCAGGCCCGCATGGCCACGGGGAGGCCGACGTAGCCCTGGCCGATGATGGCCACCCGGGTGGGCGCGTCGCTCACGCCCGGAGTGTACGCCCCGGCCCGGCGGCGGTCGGCAGGCACGGCGTGGTGGTCGCCAGGGGGCGGGCTCAGCCCCGGTCGGACGCCTTGCGCCAGACGGGGCGCGGCAGGTGGCGCAGGCCGGACATGAGGAAGCGCAGCGGCCCCGGCGCCCAGACCACCGCGGCACCGTGGGCCAGGCCGTCGGTGATGCACTCGGCCACCACCTCGGGGGTGGTCGACAGCGGCGCCGGGTCCATCCCCTCGGTCATGCGGGTGTGCACGAAGCCCGGGCGCACCACGAGGACGCCGGCCCCGGTGCCGACCAGGCTGTCGCCCAGGCCCTGGGCGAACCCGTCGAGGCCCGCCTTCGACGAGCCGTAGACGAAGTTCGTCTTGCGCACCCGCTCGCCGGCCACCGACGACAGCACCACGAGCGTGCCGTGGCCCTGGCGGCGCAGGTTGCGGGCGACGTGCAGGCCGGCGGAGACGCCGCCGACGTAGTTGACCTGCACCGCCGCGACCGCGGCCTCCGGGTCGGCGTCGAACTCGGCCTGGTCGCCGAGCACCCCGAACGCCAACAGGACCACGTCGAGATCGCCGTGGCGGGCGAAGGCGTCGTCGATGACGGCCCCGTGCGAGGCGGTGTCGAGGGCGTCGAAGGCCAACGTGTCGACCGTGGTGGCGCCCGCGTCACGGAGCTCGTCCGCGGCGCTGGCGCAGTCGTCGGGGTTGCGGGCGGCGAGGAGCACCGTGCGGCAGCCCTGGCCGACGAGGCGGCGCACGGTGGCGAGGGCGATCTCGGAGGTGCCCCCGAGGACGAGGACGGACTGCACGCCGCCGACGGCGTCACGCATGGGGGCTCCCTGGGGGATCGGGCGGCGCTAGAGCGCCAGCAGGACCTGGACGGTGAAGGCCACGAGGATGGCGACGCCGCACAGCAGCGCCGCGATGATCAGGGTCTTCGTCTTCACCGGCGCAGAGCCTACCGGCGGCCCCGCGCGACCCCCTGGACCGGCCGATGCGGTCGGGGGCGACCGTCAGTAGAGTCGCCTGCATGGCCGACCAGCCCGACCCGTTCGACGTCGTCATCATCGGAGGGGGCCCGGGCGGCTACGCCGCCGCCCTCTACGGCGCCGGCCTGGGGCTGGACATCGCCATGGTCGAGATGGCCAAGGTGGGCGGCACCTGCCTGCACCGGGGCTGCATCCCGGCCAAGGAGCTGCTCGAGACCGCCTCGGTCTTCCGGTCGGTGTCCGAGGCCGCCCAGTTCGGCATCACGACCTCCGAGCCCGCCCTCGACTTCTCGGTCACCCAGACCCGCAAGCAGGGCGTGGTCGACCAGCTCACCAAGGGCCTCGAGGGCCTGCTCAAGGGCCGCAAGGTCACCACCTACCACGGCGTCGGCACCCTGCACGCCGACCACGAGGTGCGCGTGAGCGGCGGCGAGTCGGGTGACGTGGTGCTCCGCGGCGACGCGGTGATCTTGGCCTCCGGCTCGACCACCCGCACGATCCCCGGCTTCGACGTGGACGGCGAGGTGGTCGTGACCTCCGACGAGCTGCTCACCCTCGACCGCCTCCCCGAGCGGGCCGCGGTCATCGGCGGCGGCGCGATCGGCTGCGAGTTCGCCTCGATGATGTCCGACCTGGGTACGAAGGTGACGGTGCTCGAGGCGCTGCCCAAGATCCTCCCCGGCTGCGACGAGGACGTCACCAAGGTCGTCCTGCGCTCGTTCAAGAAGCGGGGGATCGACGTGAAGACCGGCGTGGCCGTGACCGGCCACGAGCGGGGCGACAACGCCACGACCGTGTCGTTCGGCGAGGGCGAGTCGATCGAGGTCGACCTCGTCGTCGTCTCGGTCGGGCGCCGCCCCCTGTCCGACAACCTCGGCCTCGACGGCACCGCCGTGCAGGTCGACGAGCGGGGCTTCGTGGTCGTCGACGAGGTGTGCCGCACCGCCGAGCCCGGGGTGTGGGCCATCGGCGACGTCGTGGCCACGCCGGCGCTGGCCCACGTGGGCTTCGCCGAGGGCATCGTCGCGATCGACGGCATCCTCGGCGAGGACCCGGTCGGCATCGACTACAAGGGCGTGCCCTGGTGCATCTACTGCCACCCCGAGGTCGCCTTCGCCGGCTACTCGGAGGCGGCGGCCAAGGAGGCCGGCTTCGACGTGGTCACCTCCAAGCACCGCTTCGCCGGCAACGGCCGGGCCATGATCGTGGGCGAGACCGACGGCCTCGTGAAGGTGATCGCCGAGAAGCTGCCCGACGGCACTGGCGGGCGCATCCTCGGGGTCCACATGGTCGGCCCGTGGGTCACCGAGCAGCTCGGCCAGGGCTACCTCGCCGTGAACTGGGAAGCGACCGCCGCAGAGGTGGGGCGCTTCATCCAGCCCCACCCGACCATGAGCGAGCTGTTCGGCGAGACGATCATGTCCCTCACGGGGAGGTCCCTGCATGGCTGACGTGGTGACGCCCCATCCGATCGAGAGGAGCCCCCGTGGCTGACGTGGAGATGCCCCAGCTGGGGGAGACGGTGACCGAAGGAACCATCACCCGCTGGTTCAAGGCCATCGGTGACCAGGTCGCCCAGGACGAGGTGCTGTTCGAGGTCTCGACCGACAAGGTCGACTCCGAGGTGCCGTCGCCGGCCGCCGGCTACCTGGCCGAGATCCTCGTCCCCGAGGGCGAGACCGTCGACGTGGGCACCCGCCTGGCCGTGCTGAGCGACGGCCCGCCGTCCGGCGACGGTGCGGCCGCGCCGGCCGCCGAGGAGGCGCCGGCCGAGGCCCCGGCGGCCGAGGAGGCGCCGGCGGAGGCCGAGGCGCCTCCGGCGGACGAGCCCGCACCCGCGCCGGCGGCGGAGGCGGCCCCCACCGAGGCCGCCGAGGCCCCCGAGGAGGCGCCCACCGCCCCGGTCGAGCGGGCCCCCGAGCCCACGCCGCCGCCGTCGCCCGCCCCGACCCCCTCGGCCGAGGCCCCGGCGGACGACGCGCCGTCCGGCCCGCCCAAGCTGCTCTCGCCGCTGGTCCGCCGCCTCATCGAGGACCACGGGCTCGACCCCGCCTCGATCAAGGGCACCGGCATCGGCGGTCGCATCACGCGCGGCGACGTCGAGGCACTCATCGACGCCCAGCGCGGGTCGGCCCCCGCTCCGGCGGCCCCGTCGTCGGGCGCCGCCCCGGCCGCGGCGTCGGCACCCGCCCCCGCCCCTCGCACCGGTGGTGCCCGCGAGGACCGCCACGAGCCCCTGAACCGCATCCGGCTGCGCACCGGCGAGCACATGGTGCGCTCCAAGGCCACCTCGCCCCACGTCCTCACCGCAGTCGAGGTCGACTTCGAGGGCGTCGAGAAGGTGCGCCGGGCCCACGGCGCCGCCTTCAAGGAGTCCGAGGGCTTCAGCCTCACCTACCTGCCGTTCATCTCACGGGCCGTGGTCGACGCCATCGAGGACTTCCCCTACCTGAACGCCGCGGTCGGCGACGGCGAGCTCATCGTCCACGGGCGGGTGAACCTGGCCTACGCGGTGGACCTCGACTTCCAGGGCCTGCTCGCCCCGGTCGTCCACGACGCCGACACCAAGCGCCTCGCCGCCCTCGCCCGGGAGGTCCACGACCTCGCCGGCCGGGCCCGGTCGAAGCAGCTGTCGGTCGACGAGGTCGCCGACGGCACCTTCACCATCACCAACCCCGGGAAGTACGGGACGATGATGCAGTTCCCGGTGATCAACCAGCCGCAGGTGGCGATCCTCTCGACCGACGGGATCCACCGCAAGCCGGTCGTGGTGACCGACGCCAACGGGGACGAGGCCATCGCCATCCACTCGGTCGGCGTGCTCGCCCTGGCGTGGGACCACCGGGCCTTCGACGGCGCCTACGTGGCCGCCTTCCTCGACCGGCTCCGGGAGATCATCGAGACCCGGGACTGGGCCGCCGAGCTGTGACGCTCCGGGTCCGCTGGCTGGGCCGCGTCCCCTACCGGGACGCCCACGCCCTCCAGCACGGCCTGTTCGCGCACGGCGCCGACGACCACCTGCTGCTGCTCGAGCACCCGCACGTCTTCACCCTCGGCCGCCGGGCCGAGCCCGAGCACGTGCTCGTCGACCCCGCCTCGGTGGGCGCTGAGCTCGTGCACAG
>JAYRFK010000060.1:0-92144 GCA_041908445.1 Acidimicrobiales bacterium
CATCGCCTCACCCCTCCTGGAGCTGCTTGGCCTTGGCCCGCACGCTGTCGGCGTCGCCGACGTTGAGGAAGGCCTGCTCGGGCAGGTCGTCGAGCTCGCCCTCGACCAGCTGGGCGAAGGACTCGACGGTGTCGGCCACGGAGACGGTGACGCCCTTCAGACCGGTGAAGACCTCGCCGACGTTGAAGGGCTGGCTCAGGAAGCGCTGCACCTTGCGGGCCCGGTCGACGATGATGCGGTCCTCCTCGGACAGCTCGTCGAGGCCGAGGATGGCGATGATGTCCTGGAGCTCCTTGTAGCGCTGGAGCACCTCCTGGACGCGGCGGGCCACGTCGTAGTGACGCTGGCCCACGACCTCGGGGGCGAGGATGGTGGAGGTCGACGCCAGCGGGTCCACCGCCGGGTAGATGCCCAGCGAGGCGATCTGGCGGGAGAGCTCGGTGGTGGCGTCGAGGTGGGTGAAGGTGGTGAACGGCGCGGGGTCGGTGTAGTCGTCGGCGGGCACGTACACGGCCTGCAGCGACGTGATGGAGCGGCCCCGGGTCGAGGTGATGCGCTCCTGCAGCTCGCCCATCTCGTCGGCCAGGGTGGGCTGGTAGCCCACGGCCGAGGGCATGCGGCCGAGGAGGGTGGACACCTCGGAGCCGGCCTGCACGAAGCGGAA
Source organism: Acidimicrobiales bacterium (assembly GCA_041908445.1). GTDB lineage: Bacteria > Actinomycetota > Acidimicrobiia > Acidimicrobiales > DATDAH01 > JAEUJM01. The sequence continues at coordinate 665 of JAYRFK010000060.1, forward strand.
GATGTTGTCCACGAAGAGCAGCACGTCCTGCTGCTGCACGTCACGGAAGTACTCGGCCACGGTGAGGGCCGACAGGGCGACCCGCAGGCGCACGCCCGGCGGCTCGTCCATCTGGCCGTAGATCAGCGCGGCCTTCTCGATGACGCCGGACTCCTGCATCTCGATCCAGAGGTCGGTGCCCTCACGGGTGCGCTCGCCCACACCGGCGAACACCGACACACCACCGTGCTGGGTGGCGACACGGTTGATCATCTCCTGGATGAGCACGGTCTTGCCCACGCCGGCGCCGCCGAACAGGCCGATCTTGCCGCCCTGCACGTAGGGGGTGAGCAGGTCGATGACCTTGATGCCCGTCTCGAACACGAGCGCCTTGGGCTCGAGGGTGTCGAAGGCGGGGGCGTCACGGTGGATGGGCCAGTACTCGGTGATGCCCTCGAGGGGCTCGCCGCCGGTGTCGAGGGGCTCGCCGATCACGTTCCACACGTGGCCGAGGGTGACGTCACCCACGGGCATCGAGATGCCGCGGCCCAGGTTGCGGACGGCGGTGCCGCGGACGAGGCCGTCGGTCGGCTTCATGCAGACGGCTCGGACGCGGCCGTCACCGATCTGCTGGGCCACCTCGGCGGTGATGACGATCTCCTCACCGGCGACGGTGAGGGTCATCTCCAGCGCGGTGTTGATCTCGGGGAGCGACCCACGGGGGAACTCCACGTCGACCACCGGGCCGGCGATGGTGACGATGCGGCCCTCCTTGCGCTCGGTCTCGGGGGCAGTGTCGGTCATGGTCATGGCGGAGGGTGGCTCCTCAGGCTGAGCGGTTGACGAGAGACGGGGGTTCGAGCAGTGCGGCGGGGATGGCGGGGCCGTCGGCGCCCTGGCCCTGGTGCAGGGCCTCGGCGCCGCCCACGATCTCCATGATCTCGCCGGTGATGGCGTCCTGGCGGGCCCGGTTCATGACCCGCGAGAGGCTGATGATCAGCTCCTCGGCGTTGTCGGTGGCCGCCTTCATGGCCCGCTGGCGCGCGGCGTGCTCGGACGCCGAGGCGTCGAGCAGGGCGGCGAAGAGGCGGGCCTCCACGTAGCGGGGCAGCAACTCGTCGAGGATGACGTTGGGCGACGGGTCGAACTCGATCGCGGCGTGCATCTCGGCGGACTGCTCGCCGGCGTTCGGGTCCTCGGTCTCGAGGGGCAGGAAGCGCCGGACGACGACCTCCTGAGAACCCGCGGAGAGGAAGCGCTGGTACACGAGGTCGACGGTGTCGACGTCGCCCGCCTCGAACATGTTGCGCACGACCTCGGAGACCGCCCGGGCGTCCTCGTAGTCGGGACGGTCGGTGAGGTCGTAGAACGACGCCGCGATGTCGTAGTTGCGGAACTTGAAGTAGCTGTTGGCCTTCTTGCCGATCAGGATCAGCGCGTAGTCCGTGCCCTCGGCCTTGCGGGCGACGAGCTCACGCTCGGCGGCACGGATGACCGCCGAGTTGTAGGCGCCGCACAGCCCGCGGTCCGAGGTGACGACCACGAAGGCCGAGCGGTTGGACCCGTTGTTCTCGCGCAGGAGCGGGTGGTCGGCCTGGGCGCCGAGGCCGACCAGGTCGAGGATCACGTTGGTGATCTGCTGGCTGTAGGGGCGCGCCGCGTTGGCGCGCTCCTGGGCCTTCACGACGCGGGTTGCCGCGATGAGCTCCATGGCGCGCGTGATCTTCTTGGTCGATTGGACCGACTTGATCCGGCGACGGAGCACCCGCTCCTGACCACCAGCCATGGGCTAGGCCTCGTCCTCGTCGCGGTCGATCTCGAGCTCGGGCAGGGTCGCTTCCTCGCGACCGCCGGCGAGCTCGATCTCGGCCTCACCGATGTTCTCGAGGTCCACGTCGATGCCCGGGACGTCGGCGGCCGACGTGCCGTCGCTGGTCTCGAACGTGTTGACGAACTCCTGGACCGCGGCGTCCATGTCGTCGGGCAGCGCCCCGGTGGTGCGGATCGCCTCGAGGAGGTCGGCGCGCCGGGTGCGCATGTGGTCGAGCAGCTCGGCCTCGAAGCGACGCACGTCGGCCACGGGGATGCGGTCGAGGTAGCCGCTGGTGCCGGCGAAGATGGACACCACCTGCTCCTCGACCGGCATGGGCGAGTTCAGGGGCTGCTTGAGCAGCTCGGTGAGGCGGTAGCCGCGGTCGAGCTGGGCGGCGGACACCTTGTCGAGCTCGGAGCCGAAGGTGGCGAAGGCCTCGAGCTCGCGGAACTGGGCGAGGTCGAGCTTCAGGGTGCCGGACACCGCCTTCATGGCCTTGATCTGGGCGGCCGAGCCCACGCGGGACACCGAGATGCCCACGTCGACCGCGGGCCGCACACCCGACTTGAACAGGTCGTCCTGGAGGTACACCTGGCCGTCGGTGATCGAGATCACGTTGGTCGGGATGTAGGCCGAGACGTCGCCGGCCTTGGTCTCGATGACCGGGAGAGCGGTCAGCGAGCCGGCGCCGTTCTCGTCGGAGAGCTTGGCGGCGCGCTCGAGGAGGCGGCTGTGCAGGTAGAAGACGTCGCCCGGGTAGGCCTCACGACCCGGCGGGCGGCGCAGCAGCAGGGCCAGCTGGCGGTAGGCCTCGGCCTGCTTGGAGAGGTCGTCGTAGACGATGAGGGCGTGCTCGCCGTTGTCCATCCAGTGCTGGCCCATGGCGCAACCGCCGTAGGGGGCGAGGTACTTGAACGGCGCCGGGTCGGAGGCGGGGGCCGCCACCACGACCGTGTACTCCATGGCGCCGCGCTCACGCAGGGTGTTGACGGTCTGGGCGATCGTCGAGCCCTTCTGACCGATGGCCACGTAGATGCACTTCACGCCCAGACCCTTCTGGTTCAGGATCGTGTCGATGCAGACGGTGGTCTTGCCGGTCTTGCGGTCGCCGATGACGAGCTCGCGCTGGCCCCGGCCGATGGGGGTCATGGCGTCGATGGACTTGATGCCCGTCTGGAGGGGCTCAGCCACCGGCTGGCGGCCGGCGATGCCGGGAGCCTGGATCTCCATGCGGCGGGTCTGGGCACCCTCGATGGGGCCGTTGCCGTCGATGGGCTCACCGAGGGCGTTGACGACCCGACCGAGCATCGCGTCACCCACCGGCACCGAGAGGATCTGCCCGGTGGCACGCACCGTGGAGCCCTCTTCGATGGCGGCCACCTTCTCGGACACGCCGAGGATGACGGCGCCGATGGTGTCCTCGTCGAGGTTCAGGGCGAGGCCGACCGTGTCGTGCTCGAAGGCGAGCAGCTCGTTCACGGCGCAGTCGGGCAGGCCCGACACCGTGGCGATGCCGTCGCCGACCTCGAGCACGCGGCCCACCTGGCTCATCTCGAGCTCGGGGCTGAAGCCCTCCAAGTTCTTCTGGAGCGCAGCGGTGATGTCAGCGGTGTTGATGGTGAGTTCAGCCATGGGGCGGGTTCCCTCTTCCTCGGGAGTCCTGGGGGGCCGGCGGCCAGGTGCGGCGCCGGCGACGGGGCGGATGCTTGAAGGCGTTCGGCCTAGAAAACTTCGCGGAGCTGCTCGAGGCGGTGGCGCACCGTGCCGTCGATGACGGTGTCCCCCACCTGGGTGACGATGCCGCCGAGGACGGTCGGATCGACGATGACCTTCACCTCGACCGCCCTGCCGGTGGCCTTGCCCAGCGCCGCCGCGAGACGGGTGCGCTGGTCCTCGGTGAGGTCGATGGCCGAGCGGACCTCGGCCACCTCCTTGTCGCCGGCGTGGGCGCTCATGGCCACGAAGGCCTCGATGATGCGACCGAGGTCGCGGCCGCGTCCGGTGCCGACGACCATCGACACCAACGAGGTGGTGGTGTCGGTGGCCTTGCCCGAGAGCACGTCCTCCACGATCTGCTGGCGGCGGGCCGCCGGCAGGTGGGGGTCGCTCAGGGCGTTGCGGAACTCGTCGTTGGCCTCGAGCACCCGGGCGAACCGGAACAGCTCGTCAGCCACCTCCGAGACGTCCTCCTGGGCGGAGGCCACCCCGTAGAACGCCGTCGCGTAGGCGTCGATGATCTGGTCGGCCACGATCAGCCCCGGGCGTCCACGCTGTTGATGTAGCTCTCGACGAGGGCCACGTTGGTCTCCCGGTCGAGGCTCTTCTGGACGACCTGCTCGGCGGCACCGATGGCGAGGGCCGCGACCTCGGACCGGACGTCGGCCAGGGCCTGCGTCTTGGCCGCGTCGGCCTCGGCCTTGGCGCGCTCGCGGTACGCGGCGAGCTCGGCGTCGATCTCGGCGCGGCGCTGGGCCTTGTAGTCGTCCATCTCCGCACGGGCGTCGTCGCGCATGCGGGTGGCCTCCTCACGGGCCCCCTTGAGCTGCTCCTGGTAGCGGGCCAGCTCCGCGGTGGCCTCGGACTTGGCCGTGTCGGCCGTCTCGAGGTCGTTGCGGATGCGGTCGGCGCGCTGGTCGAGGCCCTTGGTCATGGCCGGGTAGCCGAACTTCCAGAGCAGGCCGAGCAGCACCAGGAAGGAGATGCCACCCCAGATGATCTCGTTGGTCTCGGGCAGGATGGGGCTCGGCGCCTCGTGGCACTCGTCCACCGTCCCACCCTCTTCGAGGATGTGGATGCACTCCTCACGGAGCTCGTCCTCGGAGACGGCGTGGGCGGTGCCCACCCCGCTGGCGAGGCCGAGCAGCACGAGAGCGACCCCGGCGCACAGCAGCAGGATTCGTCGCATGTGCGTCAGCCCGAGATGATGAAGGCGAGCACGAAGCCGAACAGCGCGAGCGCCTCGGTGAACGCGATGCCGAGGAACATGGTGGTGCGCACCATGCCGGCCGACTCGGGCTGGCGGGCCATGGCCTGGATGGCGTTGCCCACCACGATGCCGATGCCGACACCGGGGCCGGCGGCAGCGCCGACGTAGACGATGCCTCGGCCGATGGCGGTGAGACCTGCCTCGAGTTCGCCGGGAGCAGTCTCAGCGAGGATGTGCAGCACGGTTGTTCTCCTAGTGCTCTGGGTGGATGGCGCCACCGATGTACACGGCAGCGAGGATGGTGAAGATGTAGGCCTGCAGGAAGATCACCAGCACCTCGAAGAGGGTCATGGCGATCAGCACCGCACCCGGGAGGATGGCGGCGAGGGGGAAGAACTCGAACATGGCGCTGGTGAGCACCGCGAAGCTGACCAGCAGGAGGTGGCCCGCCAGCATGTTGGCGAAGAGTCGCACGGCGAGGCTGAGAGGCCGGACGAAGAAGACCGAGACGAACTCGATCGGGGTCACCAGGACGTAGAGCGGCCACGGCACGCCCGGCGGGAAGAGCACCGACTTCAGGTAGCCGCCGAGGCCGTTCTTGATCACGCCGACGATGTTGAAGATCAGCCACACCATGATCGACAGCAGCGCCGGCAGGGCGATGCGGGCGGTCACCGGCATCTGCAGCGCCGGGATGATGCCCCAGGCGTTGCAGATCATGACGTAGACGAACAGGGTGCCGAGGAACGGCGTGTAGCCGAGCCCGTCCTTGCCCATCGTCTGCATGATGATGCCGTTCTGGATGAACTCGACGAAGGACTCACCGACGCCCTGGAGGCGACCCGGCACCATCTGGAAGTTCCGGCCGGCCGCCCACATGAAGATGAAGGCGATCGCCGCCGAGACCCACATGAGGATCACGACCTTGTTGAGCTCGAAGATCGAGCCCTCGAGGGCGATGGCCGGCCACTCGGTGACGTGGCTGACCGGCGGGAAGTCGAGCGCGAGCAGGGTGGTCACCCGTCAAGCTCCTTTGGTGCGTGGTTTGAGGCCCGGGAAGGCCAGCGAGGCGGACACGTAGCGGGTTTCCCAGAACAGGAGCCCGAGGTAGGTGACGAGGATCGTGGCCCCGAGGGGCGCCATCTCGATCCAGGTCTGATCTTTCACGACGGCGATGGCGAGCACCAAAAGCAGCATGCGCACCAGGAAGCCGCCGAGGGCGGTGGCGAGGAGTACGGACGACCCGCGGCGGGCGGCCCAGCCGAGCATCCCGGCGGCGAGGAGGAAGTTCGCGAAGACGAGCACGAGGCCGTAGGCGCAGGAGCTCACCCCGACCCAGCCCCAGATGGCGCCGCACACGAGCAGCAGCACCGGGGTGACGATCAGGCCGTGGCGCACCATGTCCAGGGCGAGCTGGCGCTCGACCGCGGGCATGTCGTCGACGCTCAGGACCTCGACCGGCTCGGCCACCTCCGCCTCGAGCGGGGCCTCGGCAGGGGCCGTGGCCACGGCGGTCGACGCGTCGGCCGGCTCGGGCGCCGGGCGCGGGTTCGGCAGGACCGGGCTCATGCGGCCCCACCCGGGGCGCCGGGCGCCTCGTCGGAGCGGCGGCGCAGGATGCGATCCTCTTCGGCGCGCATCGTCGCGTCGTAGTCGTGGTACATGCGCCACGCCGTGTAACCGAGGGCGAAGCCCCCGAGGGCGATCGCGAAGAACGGGCCGATGCCGAGCCGGGAGTCGACCAGGTGGCCCACGAACGCGAAGATGAGCGGCGTGATGACCAGCTCGACCGCCTTGCCCAAGGCGGTCGAGAAGCCGTTGTTCAGTTCTCGCCGCTCGCTGTGGTCCACGCGGGCCCGGTCCTCCGATCGGGGTGCGGCGCCGGCGGCGCCGCCACGGCCAGTTTCGCCGCTTGTGAATCTTTTCGCAATCTAGGTCGGGACGCGCCGACCCCGCAAGTTGGGCGACAGCTCCGCTGGGCGGCGGCGACGGGTCCCCCGTCGCCGGAGCGGCCTACTTGCCGTTGACGCTCCAGTGCCACGGCTCGCTCGGCAGGTTGTAGAAGCCGAAGCCGCTGGCGTTGTTCGCGAGCCAGATGTAGCAGGCGCTGCCGCGCCACGAGCAGTTGTCGAAGTCGATGGCCAGGCCCCGCTCGTGGTTCGAGGTGCCGGGGATGGCGGTGGGCACGCGGCACGACGAGGGCGAGGAGTTCCAGACGTCGGGGCAGCCGTTGATGGTGCGCAGCTGGATCTGGCGGGCGTTGCTGCGCCAGCCGCTGCCGGTGAGCACCAGGCCGTCGGCGCGGGCGGCGTTCAGCATGGCCTCGAGCTGGGGGGCGATGGAGGCGTCCACGGTGATGCCGCCGACGGTGACCTGGCTGCCGCTGCCGGAGATGTCGACGCCGGCGGCCCGGGCCGCGGCGGCCGCCTCGGCGGCGGCGGCCCGCTCCGCCTCGGCGATCTCGGCGGACAGCCCGAACTCCTCGAGGGCGAGCTCGTCGTCGGCGGCGCGGACGGAGTCGATGCGCTCCTCGGCCCGTTGCTGCAGGTCCCGCTGCTCGTCCTGCGAGGCGCGGAGCTCCTCGAGGCGCTGGGTGACCTCGGCGCGGTGCTCCTCGGCCCGCTGGGCGGCGTCCTCGGCGCGGGCCCGGGCGTCGGCGAGGTCCTCGCGGGCGGCCTGGAGCAGGTCGGCGACGTCCTCGTTGCGGTTGCCGGTGATGTCCACCAGAGCCCGCCGCTCGGCGGCCTCGGTGGGACTGGAGCCCGACAGGGCGTCGAGGCTGTCCTGGTTGGTGCCCTCGCTGATGTAGGCGTCGACGAGGAGCTGCTCCTGCTGGTCCTGCAGGGTGGCGATCTCGACCTGCTTCGCCTCCTCCTCGGCCCGGGCGGCGTCGGCGTCGGCCTGGGCCTGGTTGGCGGCCCGCTGCGCGTCCTCGACGCGGGCCCGCTGGGCCTCCACGTTGCGGCCGATGGCCTCGAGGGCGGCGGTGATCTCGGCGAGGTCCGAGTTGAGCACGTCGATCTGGCCGGCCAGCTCGGCCCGCCGCTGCTGCACCTCGGCCCGCTCGGCGCGAGGGTCGTCGCCCCGGGCGGCGAAGACCGGGGTGGCGACCAGGGCGAGGGCGAGCAGGGGCGCCGCAGCCGCGGCACGTCGCCATCGCGAAGGTGAGAACTGCACAGGCCTACCCCTGGGTCCGAAAATCCGTCACGAGACCGTAACACCCGGCGCCGAAAAGCGAAACTGGCGTTGGTCGTGTTGCTGGTGTTGCCACTGTTGCCAGCGCCTCCCGCGACCCCGTCGCGGGATCGTCACGTGTCCTGTTCGGCCTCCACCGCCGGGCCGGCCAGCGGCTCGTCGGGGCTCGGTTCCCCATCGGCCGCGGCCCCCGGCGGGTTGAGGGGCACCGCCGGCGGGGACGCCGCCGGCGGGGACGCCACGGCGCCCTCGGCGCCGGGTTCCTCGTCCTCCGGCGGGAGCAGGCCGACGGCCCGCTGGACCCCCGAGCCGAAGAACACGTAGAGGCCGAACCCGAGCACGACCACGCCGATGGGCACCAGGGCGTCGCCCTTGCCGGTGTAGGTCGGGTAGAGCACGAACACCGAGAGGGCGAGGGTCCAGGCCCACAGGATCAGCACGCTGCGGCGCTGGCCGTGGCCGAGGCGCATGAGCCGGTGGTGCAGGTGCTCCTTGTCGGCCTCGGCCACCCCGGCCCGCTTCGTGGCCCGCCGGATGATGGCGAAGAGCGTGTCGAGGATCGGCACCCCGAGGATGAACAGCGGGATGAACAGCGGGGCGAAGAAGAAGTACACCTGCCCGCTGAACGGCTCGCTGGAGCTGCCGCCCACGGAGATGGTCGAGGCCGCCATCAGCAGCCCGAGGAGGAGCGCCCCGCCGTCGCCCATGAAGATGCGCGCCGGGTGGAAGTTGTGCGGCAGGAACCCGAGGCACACCCCGGCGGTGATCAGCGCCAGCAGCGGGCCGAGGTTGCCCGGTTCGAGCACCCCGACGTCGTTCAGGCGCTCGCCGTACAGGAAGAAGGCGCCGGCCGCGATGGCCACGAGGCCGGCGGCGAGGCCGTCGAGGCCGTCGATGAGGTTCACCGCGTTGGCCATGCCCACCACCCAGACCACGGTGAGCAGGGCGGACAGGTCCGGCGACAGCACCACGAGGTCGGCGAACGGGATGCGGAAGTAGAGGATGGTCACGCCGGCGACCGACAGCACGCTGCCGGCGAGCACCATCCCGGCGAGCTTGGCCGGGGCGGAGACGTCCCGGAAGTCGTCGATCACCCCGACCACGAAGATGATCGCGGCCGCGATCACGACGCCGAGCGGCTCGGTGCTGGCCTCGAACACGGCGTCGAAGCGACCCGACTGCCAGGCCACGAGCATCGCGGCGAGGAAGCCGAGGAACATCGCCGCGCCCCCGAGGGTCGCGGTGGCCCGGGTGTGGACCCGCCGTTCGTCCGGCGCCACCACCGCGCCGACCCGGATGGCGACGCGGCGCACCACCGGGGTCAGCACGACCGTCACCGCGAAGGCGACCGCGAAGACGGCGAGGTTGGCGAGCATGCCGGGCCAAGGTTAGGGAACGGGCCGCGCCCGACCCGCCTCGGCCCTCGGCGGCGTCCCGGCCGGCGCCCGCAGGACGGCGGCCGAGCGGACGCTCAGGCGGTCTTCGCGACCTCGGGCCGGGCCCGGACGGGTCCCTCGGCCCAGTCGCCGACCACGCGGCGCGTGCGCCAGTAGATGTCCTCCATGAGGATGTGGGCGAACTCCCCGTTGCGGCCGATGCTGAACAGGCCGTCGACCCCGGTGCCGTTCGCGGCGAAGTCGGCGCGGGCGGCCTCGTGCTCGAGGGCGAGCACCGGGTAGGCGATGGGGGTCTTGACCACGCGGCAGCCCAGGTAGCGCCGGCGGACGTCGGGCACGAGGCGCTCCAGCTCCGCCAGGCACCGCTCCCCGACCACCTCGTCGTCGAGGTTCCACAGCTCCGAGCCGACCTCCGTGCCGATGTCGACGGTGATCATGGTCTTGCCCTCGGGGGCCAGCCACGGCATGGAGAGCGGCGCCTCGGTGAGGCGGAAGGTCTCGAAGGACCGGTCGGGCACCCACATGACGACGTCGGGCAGCAGGCCCCGGCCCTCGAAGCGGAGGTTCGCGAACACCATGGGCCGGAACCGGAAGCCCGAGAAGCGGTCGAGCCGGTCGGTGCCCTCGACCAACCGGGGGAGGATGCTGAGGGGCGCGGTGCTGACCGCGGCGTCGACCTCGACCTCGCGGCCGTCCACCCGCACGGCCCGCACCTGCTCGTCCTCGACGAGGATCTTCTCGACGGGGGTCTCGAGGTGGATGGCGTCGCCGAGGCCCTCCGCCAGCGCCTCGCACAGCAGGCTCACACCGCCCTCGGGGTACACGTGCCACACGTCGACGCTCTGGGGCTGCTCGTTGCAGTAGCCGATGGCCACCGCCCGCCTGGTCACCTTGGCCGCGGCCTTCAGCAGCACGGTGTGGGCGATGCCCCCGGGGATCTTCTGGCCGACCGCGGCGGCGAGCTGGTCGCCGGGGAGGCCCGACCAGGCCTCGACCAGCGGCACGACCACCTCGTCGGCCATGGCCCGGCCGTACTCCGAGCGGAAGTGCTCGGCGGCGGTCACCGGCTCGGCCCCGCCCGCCAGGCCCCGGGCCCGTGCGGTGAGGGCGCCGGCGACGTAGCGGGGCGTGCGCAGCAGGCCCATCGGGTACCCCACGACGCGGTCGCCGAGGTAGACCGACTCGCCGTAGCGGCGGACGACGCGGCAGCGGTCGTTGACGCCGAGGGCGGTGGCGAGGCGGTTGGTGATGAAGTGCGCGCCGGTGTCGTAGCTGAAGCCGTCGGCGTCGTGGTGGCTGTCCGCCATCCCGGCCACGCGCGGCCCGGCCTCGTAGACGACGACCTCGATGCCGCGCCGGCGTAGCTCGGTGGCGGCGACGAGGCCGGCGATGCCGGCGCCGAGGACGGCGACGCGGCGGGGGTCAGTCGTCGGCATGGGTGGGGTCTCCGATCGGTCGGGTGAGCACGGCGCGCAGCAGCGCGCCCCGCCCGGCGGCCGCCAGCACGGTGTCGAAGGCGGTGAAGACCGACAACGACGGTGCCGTCTCGAGGCTGAACTGCTCGACCAGGCCGCGCGGTGCGCCCCAGTCGTCGAGGGTGTTGCGGACCGAGTACACCCAGTTGACCGGGCTGGTCATCGTCCCCAGCTCGGCCACCTCCCACCCCGTGCGCTCGGCGAGCCGGCGCAGCGACGGCTGGTCGAAGAGGTTGAGGTGCCGGGGGAAGTGGTAGCCGCCCCAGTGCCGGCGCTTGAACAGCCGGAAGTCGGGCGAGCCGGTGTTGTCGGTGATGATCAGGAGCCGACCGCCGGGCTTGAGCAGACGCCAGACCCCGGTCAGCACCGCCGCCGGGTCGGCCACGTGCTCGATGGTCATGATCAACAGGGCGAGGTCGTAGCTCGCCTCCGGCAGGTCGACGTCCTGCACGACCCCGGTGTGGATCGTCAGGCCGAGCTCCTCGCCACGGGCCGCCGCCCGCGGATCGGGGTCGAGGCCCTCGGGCCGCCAGCCCTTGGGGCCGAACTCGGCGAGCAGGCCCACGTGGAAGCCGTCGCCGCAGCCGACGTCGAGGATGCGGGCATCGGCGGGCAGGCCCTCGGCGACCTTCAGGAGGCGCCGGGCCTCGAGGCGCCGGCGCACCTTGTACACGAAGCCGAAGCGGTCCTCGGAGAAGTCGTAGGCGTGGTAGTCGTCCGGGTAGATCACCGCGTGCTCGGACTCGGCCGGGCGGGGGTCGAGGTAGACGAGGCCGCACCGCCGGCACCGCACTGCCAGGAAGCTGTCCGGGGTGGTGCGGTACTCGAAGTCCTCCCCCACCGCGATGGGGTCGCTGTCGTCGGCGCCGCACACGGCGCAGGTGGTGGGCACGAGGCGCAGCGCGGGCACGGGCCGGTCGTCGACGGTGTCCTGCATCTCCCACCCGTCGGCCGTGCGACCCGCGCCCTGAGCGCGGGCAGCGGCAACGGGCCCGATGACCCATGCCCCGCCGCACGCCGACGGCGGTCCCGCGCCGCCCTGGGCACTACCTTGCGGGGCCGGACGACCCGGAGGAGCGTGGGACATGGTGGACCTGGCCGAGGCGCTGGCGGGCACGGTGGCGGACGAGCACCTGCTCGTCGGCGACGCCGTCAACGAGGACTACGGCCACGACGAGGCCCTCACCGCCCACCCCGTCCGACCCGCGGCCGTCCTGCGCCCCGGGTCCACCGACGAGGTCGCCGCCATCCTGCGCGTCGCCGACGCCCACGGCATCCCCGTCACCGCCCGGGGCAGCGGCACCGGGCTCTCGGGGGCCTGCACGCCGGTCGACGGCGGCATCGTCGTGTCGTTCGAGCGCATGACGCAGGTGCTCGAGATCGACACCGAGAACCACATGGCCGTGGTGCAGCCCGGGGTCACCCTGGCCGAGCTCGACGAGCAGCTCGCCGCCCACGACCTCGTGTACCCGGTCTTCCCCGGCGAGTACAGCGCCTCGCTCGGCGGCAACGTCAACACCAACGCCGGTGGGATGCGGGCGGTGAAGTACGGCGTCACCCGCCACCACGTGATCGGCCTCGAGGTCGTCCTGGCCTCGGGCGACGTGATCCGCACCGGCGGCAAGGTCGTGAAGGCCACCGCCGGCTACGACCTCACCCAGCTCGTGCTCGGGTCCGAGGGCACGCTCGGCCTCGTCACCGAGGCGACCCTCAAGCTCTACCCGCGCCAGCACCACGCCGCCACCGTGCTGGTCCCGTTCGCCACCCTCGAGGGCGTGGCCGGCGCCGTGCCGAAGATCGTGGCCAGCGGCGTGGGACCCCTCATCCTCGAGTACATCGACCTGCTCACGATGTCGGTCATCACCGCGTCGGCGGGCCTCGACCTCGGCATCCCCGAGGAGGTCAAGGCGACCGCGCTCGCCTACCTGGTCGTCGTGATCGAGGGCACCACCGAGGACCGGGTCGACGCCGACGTGGCCCAGGTGGCGGAGCTGGTCACCGAGCTCGGCGCCGAGGACGTGTACGTGCTGCCCTCCCACGCCGGCGCCGCGCTGATCGAGGCTCGGGAGAAGGCGTTCTGGGTGGCCAAGGCCAACGACGCCGACGACATCATCGACGTGGTCGTGCCCCGCGCCTCGATGCCCGAGTACCTCGCCGCGGTCGGCGAGCTCGCCACCGAGCACGAGGCCTGGGTCACCGGCTGCGGCCACGCCGGCGACGGCAACGTGCACCTCTCGGTGTTCCAGAAGGACCCGGACAAGCGGGAGGCCATCCTGCGCGGGATCGTGGCCAAGGGCCTGTCCCTCGGCGGCGCCATCTCCGGCGAGCACGGCCTCGGCACCGAGAAGAAGAAGTACTTCCTCGAGTTCGAGGACCCGGTGAAGATCGAGCTGATGCGGCGCATCAAGGCGAGCTTCGACCCCAACGGCATCCTCAACCCCGGAAAGATCTTCTAGGCCGCCCCGCGCACCCCCGCCCGCTCCCCGACCGACCGCCCCTCCGACTCCCTCCCCCTCCAAGGAGCCCACCGTGAACGGCGCCCGCGCCCTCATCGCCACCCTCGTCGACGCCGGCGTCGACACCGTGTTCGCCAACCCCGGCACCTCCGAGATGCACTTCGTCGCCGCGCTCGACGACGTGCCCGAGATGCGCGGCGTGCTGTGCCTGTTCGAGGGCGTGGTCACCGGCGCCGCCGACGGCTACGGCCGCATGGCGGACAGGCCCGCGGCGACGCTGCTGCACCTCGGCCCGGGCCTCGGCAACGGCCTGGCCAACCTCCACAACGCCCGGCGGGCGGGTAGCCCGATGGTCAACATCGTGGGCGACCACGCCACCGACTACGGCCAGGACCTCTTCCTGACCTCCGACATCGCCACCATCGCCGCCAACCTCGAGAGCTGGGTCGGCGTGGCCGGCTCCTCTGCCGACGTCGGCCGCCTGGCCGCCGAGGCGGTCGCCGCCGCCACCGGCGCGCCCAACCAGATCGCCACCCTGATCCTCCCCGCCGACGCCTCGTGGTCGGAGGGCGCCAGCCCCGCCGCCCCGATCGCGCCCGCCGCCCGGGCGGGCGTGCCCGCCGACCGCGTCGAGGCCGTCGCCGCGGTGCTGCGCAGCGGCGAGCCCACCGCGGTCCTCGTCGGCGGCTCGGTCACCCGGGAGGCCGGCGTCACCGCGGTCAGCCGCATCGGTAACCACACGGGGGCCAAGGTGCTCTGCGAGTGCTTCCCGACCCGCCTCGAGCGGGGTGCGGGCCTGCCCGCCCTCGAGCGCCTCGGCTACCTCGGCGAGTTCGTCCAGATGCAACTCGACGGCATCCGCCACCTCGTGCTGGTGGACGCCGACGCCCCGGCGTCGTTCTTCGCCTACCCGGACAAGGCCACGAGCCTGGTGCCCGACGGCTGCGAGGTCCACGTGCTGGCCGGCCCGGCCGACGACGGCATCGCCGCCCTCGAAGCCCTCGCCGAGGCGGTGGGCGCGCCGGCCGACGCGGCGACCATCCAGGAGCTCGCCCGCCCCGAGCGCCCCACCGGCGCGCTCGACCCCGAGACCCTCGGCGCGTCCATCGCCGCGCTCCTCCCCGAGGGGGCGATCCTCGTCGACGAGTCGGCCACCGCGGGCCTCTGGACCAGCCTGGCCACGGCCGGCTCGGCCCGCCACACCCTGCTCACCCTGACCGGCGGCGCCATCGGCTACGGCCTCCCGGCCGCCACCGGCGCGGCGCTGGCCTGCCCCGACCGCCCCGTGGTCTCGCTCGAGGCCGACGGGTCCGGGATGTACACCCTGCAGGCGCTCTGGACCCAGGCCCGAGAGGACCTCAACGTCACCACGGTCGTCTACAACAACCACGCCTACGACATCTTGAACCTCGAGCTCGGGCGCGTCGGCGCCGGCGAGCCCGGTCCCAAGGCCAAGGCGATGTTCGACCTGCACGGGCCCGACCTCGACTACGTGAAGCTGGCCGCCGGCATGGGCGTGCCGGGCAGCCGGCCGACCACCGCCGAGGAGTTCTACGACGCCTTCGAGCTCGCCCTCGCCGAGCCCGGCCCCTACCTCATCGAGGTCGGCCTGACGTCGCGCTTCTGACCGCCCCGCGCCGGACGGGCCGGCTCAGGCCGAGTCGCGCCTGCGCGTGCGCATGCGCCGTTCGGCCCGGAGGCGGCCCGGCTTGTCCGAGCGGGCGGTCTGGCGCAGGGCGTCGCGCAGGATGACGCCGACGGTGGCGATCATCACCTTGACGTCCTCCCACGGGGACCAGTGCTCGATGTAGTAGTTGTCGAAGCGGGCCCGCTCCTCGATCGAGGTGTCGCCCCGAAGGCCGTGGATCTGGGCCAGGCCGGTGAGGCCGACCGGGAGCCGGTGGCGGTCGGCGTAGTGGGTGACCTGCGCCGAGAAGCGGCTCACGAAGTGCGGCCGCTCGGGCCGGGGGCCGACGAGGGACATGTCGCCCCGCAGCACGTTCCAGAACTGGGGCAGCTCGTCGAGGCTCAGGCGCCGGAGCCACTTGCCCACGCTGGTCTGGCGGGGGTCGTCCTCCACGGACCAGGTCACGTCGGCATCGGTGTTCACCCGCAGGGTGCGGAACTTCAGGACCTCGATCTCGCGTCCGTGCTGGCCGATGCGGCGCTGGCGGAACAGGATCGGCCCGGGGCTGCTGATGCGCACGGCCAGGGCGAGCAGGCCCAGCAGCGGGGCCAGCAGGAACAGCAGGAGGGCGGCGACCACGATGTCCACGACCCGCTTGGCCTTCCAGGCGCCGGCGCGCAGCGCGGCCCGCCGCACCTGGAACAGGGGGATGCCCCAGACGTGCTCCACGTCGGGGCCGCCGGGGGCGAAGCCGAGCTCGAAGAACCGGGGGACCACGTGCAGCTCGACGTCGTGCAGGCCGGTGGAGCGGAGGGTGGCGACGAGCTCCTGCTCGCCGCGCGGGCCGAAGGCGACCAGCACCCGGCGCACGTCCTGCTCCTGGATGACCTTCTCGAGGTCGGCCATGCCGCCGAGCAGGTCGAGGCCGGGCTGCGAGGGGACGTCGTCGATGAAGCCCACCGGCACCAGCCCGTACTCGGGGTGCTCCTTGAGCAGGCGCGACAACTCGATGCCCACGGCGCCGGCGCCGACGATGAGGGCGTTCTCCTGGAGCTGGCCGGCCCGCCGGGCGGTGCGGATGACCGCGTAGGTCAGGGTCCGGCCGACCACGACGGCCACGCCGGTCACGGCGACCTGGTCGAACAGGGTTTCGGGCAGGTCGGTGAACGGGGCGAAGCTGCCCACGAACAGGAGCGGGATGCCGGCCCCCAGCAACAGCCGGGGCAGTTCCGACAGCGTGCTCAGGGCGAGGTGGCGGCGATAGGTGCCCACCATCCCGAGGGTCACGAACACCGCGACGGCGTAGAGGAGGTTGGCCCAGCCGATGCTCGGGATCACCGAGAGGCCGACCATCACGGCGGCGAGGTCGGCGACGATGCGCAGCGACCACGGGCTCAGCGGCTGGCGGCGGCGCCGCGGCCCCCGGGGCTCGGCGTCGCGCGTGCCGTTGATGGCGACGAGCGGACCTTCGACAGAGACTGCCATCTGAGCTGTAGCCGCCGTTCTCCATGGCCGCGGGTGGGGACAGGCTCCTGTCGGACGCGCCGGGACGGCCTTGAGCGGCGGGGTGGTCGGAGATCGCGCGCTGCGCGCGGGGAACTCAGGCCGAGGTGACCGAGGCGGCGAGGTCGCGCATCGCGTCGGCGAAGCGTTCCTCGGTGAAGCGCCGCGCCGAGGCCGAGACCTCGGTCCGGTCCCAGTCGGTGGACGCCGCCTCCCGCAGGGCGGCGACGAGCGAGGTGACGGTGGGCTCGGCGAAGAGGAGCCCGGAGCGCCCGGGCTCGACCGAGTCGCGGGCGCCACCCGCGTCGAGCGCGATCACCGGGGTCCCGGCGGCCATGGCCTCGACCATGGTGATCCCGAAGTCCTCGACCCCGGCGAACACGAGACCGCGCGCCCCGGCCAGCAGCGCGGGCAGGTCCTCGTCGGGCACGCGGCCGGCGAAGCGCACGTTGGCCGGCGCCGTGGACTCGATGGCGGCCCGCGCCCGACCCTCGCCCGCCACGACGAGGGGCCAGCCCAGCTCCCGGAACGCCTCCACGACCAGATCGACCCGCTTGTAGGCCACCACCCGGGAGAACGAGACGAAGTAGTCGCCCTCCGGCTCGCCGAGCGCGCCGGCGAAGCGGTCCACCTCCACGGGCGGGTGCACGACCTCGGCGTCACGGCCGTAGGCGGCCCGGATCCGGCCCTGCACCTCGGTGGAGTTGGCCACCCACAGGTCGGGCCGGCGGCTGCGGCGACGGTCGCCGGGCTGGAGGACGGCGGCGGCCGCGCCGGTGAGGCCCGTGGACAGGCCCCGCTCGCCGGCGAGCTGCTCGCGCTCCCACAGGAAGCGCGGCGGGGTGTGGCAGTAGACGATGTGCGGCGTACCGCGGCGCACGCGTGCGTTCAGGGCGAACGAGTGGAAGCTGGTGATCACGAGGTCGGCGTCGGGCACCCGCAGCGAGTGCATCGCCGCCGGGATCAGGGGCAGCACCCGCAGGTGGGCACCCCGCTTGGTGGCGAACGGCTGGAGGAAGGTCGTGCGCACCGGGTCCCAGCCGGGGAACTCGGGGGCGTAGTACAGGCTCGTGCTCAGGCCCGCCCCCGGGAAGGCCCGCCGCAGCGCGCCCGCAACCTTCTCGGAGCCGGCCATGTTGGTCAGCCACTCGTGGACGAGCTCGACGTGCACCGGGCGAACCTACCGCCGCACCCAGCCGTAAAGAGTGCTCCGGTCGGGCCGATAGGCGCAGGTCGCACCGGGCGACATCCCTGGGAGATCGAGGCCGAACCCGCCATGGAACCGACGAACCCGCTCCGGATCATCTGGGGCTACCGCTGGTGGCTGTTGGCCTTCGCGTCGGCGGCGGCGGTGGTCGTGTTCCTGCTGTCGTCGATCCGCTCCGAGACCTACCAGGCCACCGCCGTGGTGCAGGTCGAGTCGGGCCGGGAGCAGGCCAACGAGTTCGTCTCGGCCGACGAGCTGTTCCAGCAGGCCAACTTCTACGCGTCGCTGGCCAAGACCCGGCCCGTCCAGGATGCCGCTGCTGCGGTCCTCGACCCCGACGCCGAGGACCCCGACCTGCCCGCACCCGTCACCGTCTCGCCCCGCTCGGACGTGCAGCTGCTCGACTTCAGCGCCACCGCCGCCTCTCCGGACACGGCCGCCGCGGTGGCCAACGCCTACGCCGAGGCCTTCTCCACCTTCATCGCCGACCGCCAGCAGGCCCAGCGCGAGGAGACCATCGGCCGCATCCAGGACCGGGTGGACGAGATCAACCAGGGCCTCGCGGTCAACCCCGACGACGTGGCGCTGACGACCGAGCTCGAGCAGCTCCAGACCCAGGCCGCCGAGGTGCGGGGCGCCCCCGCCGACGCCGCGACGATCCTCGAGGAGGCCACGCCGCCGGACGCCCCCATCGCCCCCAAGCCGGCCCGCGACGCGGTGCTGGCCTTCCTCGCCGCCCTCGTCATCGGCTCGGCCGCCGCCTACGCCCGCTCGGCGCTCACCGACCGCTACGCCAACGCCGAGGAGGCCGCCCACGACCTCGGCCTGCCGGTCCTCGCCCAGGTGTCGCGCTCGAACCCGGACACCGCCGAGGCGGTCGAGGCCTTCCGGGTCCTCCGCACGAGCGTGTCCTACGCCCTGCGCGAGCACGTCGGCCCCGTCCTCATGGTCACCTCCGCAACGCCGGGCTCGGGCAAGACCCACATCTCGATCAACATGGCCCAGGCCTTCGCGGCCGAGGGCCGCCGCGTGATCCTCGTGGACTGCGACTTCCGCCGCCCCGCCATCAACAAGCGCCTCGGCATCCCGGTGAAGCCGGGCATGACCGACCTGGTCGGCGGCACCGGTGGCCAGAGCCCCGAGATGGCGGGCGGACGCCTCCCCCTCTGGTCGCTGCCCGTCCCCGGGGCCAGCGAGTACCTCGACGTGGTCCCGGCCGGGTCCGGCATCCTCGACCCCGCCGCCGCGCTGACCACCGACCGGGCCGCCCACGTCTTCGACAGCATCAGCGCCCAGTACGACCTCTCCGTCATCGACAGCCCGCCGACCCTGCCCGTGGTCGACCCCCTCGTCATCGCCCACTACGCCGACGGGGTCCTCTTCGTGGTCGACGGCCGCAAGGACCGCCGCAGCGACGTGCGGCGGGCGCTCGAGACCCTCCGGGCCATCGACGCCCCCGTCATCGGCTTCGTGTTCAACGGCGCCGCCACCCCCGAGCGCCGCTACAGCTACGCCGACCAGCGCGGCGTCCACGAAGCCGAGGTCGTCAGGGCCTCGGCGTGACCGCGGCGGTCGACACCCGCACCGGCCAGGCCGTCGTGCTCGTGGGTGCGGCGGCCGCCCTCGGCGTCCTGCTGACCGTCGGCCTCGCCGTCGTCGGCCCCGCCGCCGCCCTCCTCCCCATCGCGCTGGTCGCGTGCTGGTGGCTGTTCTGGCACCCCGTCGCCACCCTGGCCACCCTCGTCACCACCACGGTGCTCATCGAGGGTCAGCCGGGCGTGTGGCCGGTGGCCCTCGACCGCTGGTACGGGAGCCTGGGCCCGACCCCCCTGCACCCCCCGGACGTCCTGGTCCTGCTCCTGCTCGGCTGGGTCGTGTACGAGCGGCTCACCTCCGGGAGGCCCGGCCCGGGCATCGGCCCGTTCACCCTGCCCATGGCCCTGATGGCCGTGGCCCTCGCCTTCGGACTGGTCACCGGCTACCTCGGCCCGAGCAACAAGATCGACCTCGTCGGCTCCGCCCGGGTCGTCGGCCTCCTCCTCGTCGTGCCCTACGTCACCGCCGAGGTGCTGCGCCGGCGGGGCAACCCCCGCCGGGCCGTCTCGTTCGTGGTCGTGCTCGTCGTGATCCGCGCCGCGGTCGGCCTGGTGGCGGTGCTCACCGACCACACGAGCGGGGCGGCCGGGTCGACCGGTGTCGCCGCCTCGCTGAGCGCCGAGGCCAGCACCTTCTACGAGCCGACCATGAACTTCCTCATGGTGGTCGTGCTGCTCGGCGTCCTCGTGGCCGTCGTGCGGCGGGTCCCGCTCCCCCGCTGGCTCTACCTCGCCGCACCGGTCCTGGTCGTCACCCTCGCCCTGTCGTACCGCCGCAGCTTCTGGATCGCGCTCGTCCTCGGCGTCGTGCTCGTGCTGCTCGTCGCCTCGGGCCAACGGGGCCGGCCGTGGCTCGTGCTCGGCGCCGCCGCCGTGGGCCTCGCGCTGTACGTCGCGATCTCCGCCGGGGGGGCCACCGACACGACGAACCCGGTCCTCTACCGTGCGGAATCGCTGAGCCCGTCCAAGCTCGCCTCGTCGACGGGCGACCGCTACCGCCTCGACGAGCAGCGCAACGTGCTGGCCGAGATCCGGGCCCACCCGCTGACCGGCCTCGGCCTCGGGGTGCCGTGGACGATCCGCTACGCGCTCTCGGAGAACCACATCGGCGGCCAGCTCTACACCCACGTGACACCGCTGTGGTTCTGGTTGAAGCTCGGTCCGCTCGGCTTCGTCGCCTACCTGTGGGTCTGGGCCACGGCCATCCGCACCGCCTACGGCGTCTGGCGACAGGACCGGGACCGGCGCATCCGGGTCACCGCCCTCGCCCTCGGCGCCGCGTTCGTCGGCCTGATGGTCGCGGAGCTGACCGGCCCGTTCACCGGGATCGACGTCCGCATCACCTTGACCGTGGCGGTGGCCTTCGGCTGGCTGGTCGCGGCCCGTGCCGGCCTGCAGGACGAGGAGCGCGACCCGGCGACCGAGACGGACGACCGGCGGCGCCGCGACTACGCGCTGACCGCCCGGTAGACGGCGACGGTCGCGTCCACCATCGCCTCCAGGCGGTGCTCGCCGGCCACCCGGTGGGCGCCGTCACGAGCGCGGGGCAGGTCGGCGAGGGCGCGCTCGATCGCCTCGGCCCAGGCCGTGGTGTCGCCGGCGGCGACCGCCTGCACGCCGGTGCCACCCCCGGCCGGGACGAGCTCCCGGTGGGGCGGGATGTCCGACAGGACGAGGGGAAGGGCGACGGCCAGCGCCTCGAGCGGGGTGAAGGGCAGGCCTTCGTACGCCGAGGGGGCCAGCAGCACGTCGGCGGCGGCCATCTCCGCCTGCGGGTCGGGCGAGAAGCCGGCGAGGGTCACCGCGCCCCCGAGCCCGGCGGCACGGGCGGCCTCGTCCACCTCGGCACGGCAGGGGCCGTCGCCCACGACCCGGAGCACGGCATCGTGGCCCCGATCGCGCAGGGCGCCCAGCACCGGCACGAGGTGCTCGACGCCCTTCTGCTCGGTGAGCCGGCCCACGAAGAGCAGGCGGGCGGCACGCCCGTCGAGGGCCGGTCGGTCGGGGGCCGGCTGGACGGGGACGCCGTTGGGGATCACGGTGAGCGGCGGCGGGCGCCGCCAGCGGGCCTCGGCCTCTCGCCGGGCCGCCTCCCCCACCACGATCATGCGGGCGATGCGCCGGTTGGCCCACCGCCGGGTCGTCTCCCAGTGGGGGCCGGCGTGGCGGAGCTGGGGCAGGTGGTCGGTGATCACCGACGGGTGCCCCCAGGGCAGCAGCAGGAAGCTCGCGCCCCGGAAGGCGAACGGGTCGACGAAGTTCCAGTGCAGGACACCGGGGCGGTGGCGGCGCACCGCCTCCCGGATCGGCCCCGGACGGGCCCGCCCGGCGAGCACGCGGGTATCGGGCGCGACGGCGGCCAGCCGGTCGCCCAGCCGGGCGGCGGCCTCGGGGTCGGCGACGAACACGACGGCGCCGACCTCGACCCCGGCCGCGACCAGGCCGGCGCCCAGCAGCTCGAGGTAGCGCTCGGCGCCCCCGAACGGCCCCGGGAACTCGTGGACGAGCAGGACCGACGGCGCGCTCACCGCCCGGCCCCGACCTCGGCCTCGCCGGCGTGGTCCGGGTCGTCGGCGCCGACGGTCGCGGCCGGCTCGTCCTCGAGCCGCGGCTCGTCGCGATCGCCGTCGCCGTCACCCTCACCGGCGGTGGGGCCGTGCTCGACCGCCGACACGAACCACCGCCACCACCAGTGGCCGCCGTCCCGGCCGTCCCGTCGATCGTCGGTGACGCGCACGACCACCGGGTCGCAGCCCGCGAGCCGGGCGGCGACCGGCGCCCAGCCGGGCACCCGGTCCGGCCCCCCGACGACCACGCAACCGCCGGCGCCCAGCAGCGAGCGCCACGTGGCCAGCGGCGAGCCCAGCGCGCCGGCGGCCACCTCGACCGACTCGCCGTCGGCCCCCATGAGGCCCCCGAGGTCGTCCCAGTGCAGCGAGCCGGTCGGCAGCAGCGCGACGGCGTAGGCGACCAGCCCGAGCGCCAGCTGCGCGAAGGGCGGCAGGGGCGACGCCAGCACCAGCACGACCGCCATCACCAGCGAGGCCCGCGCCGCCCGCACCACCCGCCGCCACGGCCAGACCACGCCGAGGTGGCGGCGGATGGTCAGCACCAGGCCCGTGACCACAGCCAGCTCGGTGACTGCGGTGGCCACGGCCGCACCGCGGTACGAGAAGGGCGGGATGAGGGCCACGTTGAGGGCCAGGTTCACGAGCAGGCCGGCGAACGACACCCCGAGCAGGCGGCCCTGCTGGTGCCCCGAGACGAGCACCGCCGACAGCGCGGTGCCGAAGAAGATGCACGGTGCGGCCAGCGCCAGGATGGCCAGCGCGTCCCCGGCCCCGGAGAACTCACCGAACCCGGGCACCGCGGGGAAGACCCGCGAGGCGGTGAGGAGGCCCGCCACCGCCACCGGAAACGACAGGATCGCGATCAGGTGCAGGAGGTGGCCGTACCGACGCTGGAGCACGTCCTTGCCCGCAACGACGCTCGCCGCGACCACCGGGGTGAGCACGGTCATGGCCAGCGACGGCACGACGACGAAGGTCTCGAGCACCCGGTAGGCCGCGCCGTACTGGCCCACGTCGTCCTCGGGCTTGACCGCGGCGAGGATCAGCAGGTCAAGCCGGTAGTAGAGGGTGATGCAGAGCTGGGCCAGGCCGAGCAGGACGGCGGCACGCGCCAGCGTCCACCAGACGCCCGGCCGGGGCCGCCAGTGCAGGCGCCCCGACTGGCGCAGGGCCACCGTGGCCACGATGGCGAAGTTGGCCACGTTGGAGGCCACGAACACCCACAGGAACGCGACCACCCCGCCCCCGCCGGCGGCGACCGCGACCGTGCCGCCCGCCAGCACGACGCCCTGGACCACGCCGGCGATCGAGACCCACCCCATGCGGAGCCGCACCTCGAGGATGACCTGGAACGACTCGAGGGCGAGCACGACGAGCAGGACCCCGGTGACCAGCGCGGCCTGGCGCTCGATCCCCGAGTAGCCGCCGACGAGCAGCACCACGGTAAGCACGCCGTACGCGGCCCCACCGGCGAGGACCCGCAGGTAGAAGAGGTTCGTCACCAGGTCGCGCTCGCGGTCGGGCTGCTGGGCGATGTCGCGCATGGCGATGGCCCGGACGCCGAAGTTCGTGACGTAGGCGAACAGGCTGTAGAAGGCGACCGCGAAGGTGTAGGCGCCGACGCCGGCGGGGCCGAGGTCGGCCGCGACCAGGGCGAACGCGACGAGCTGGAGGCCGAGGGTGGCGATGCGGCCGGCCGAGAGCGCGACGAAGCCGCGCGTCATCCGCCGGGCGACCCGGTCCTCCGGCACCACCGAGGGCTCGGCCGTCCCGGTCACGTCAGGGGCTCCAGCTCCGTCGGCGTCAGAGTCGGGGGCGATGCCGGAAGTGGACCACACCGCGCCAGTAGCTGGACAGGTACGCCCACGGGACGAGGGCCGACACGGCGACGATCGGCAGCACGTCCCGCGGCCGCACGTCCTTGCGCCACACCAGTGCGCCGATGTTGCCCACCCAGCCCACGGCGATGCCCAGGAGCCCCAGGCGGGTCAGCCAGGGGCGGCGGGCCAGCACCCCCACGGCGGCCACCGCGGTGCTGCCCACGAACACCGCGGCGGCGTCGTGGCGGGCGCGGCGGAGGGTGATCGGGCCGACTCGGCGCGTGGCGTTCAGCGCCCGGAAGGCATCAGGGTGCTCGCGGTCCAGCAGGGGATCGAAGTAGTAGCGGCGGGCGAGCTTCACCGGCGTCCAGAACGACGGGGGCAGGGGCGGGTGCACGACCAGGAGCTCGGGCTCGTAGGCGAACCGCCGCCCCTCGGCCTCGAGCCGGAAGGCGAGCTCGGCGTCCTCGCGGAAGTGCACCCGGCGCGCCGGGTCGTAGAAGCGCTCGTCGAACCCGCCGGCCGCCCGCAGCACCTCGCTGCGGAAGATCAGGTTGGCCGCCACCCGCTGCTCCGGCGGCACCGCCTCGGTGGCGTGGGCGAACGGCGTGGCGGGCTCGTCGCCGCCGACGGCCATCCGGCCCTCGATCACGTCCGGCGGGTCCTCCACCGACACGATCTCGGTCAGCTGCTCGAGCCAGTCCGGCGCCGGGACCACGTCGGCGTCGAGGAAGGCGACCCACGGGGTGTCGACCAGCGCGAAGCCGGTGTTCCGCGACGCCCCGGGACCGCCGTTGCGGTCGCGGCGCACGACCTCGAGCACGAGGTGCTCGTACGCCCGCTCCTCGAGCCCCGCGGCGAGGGGCACGTCGTTGGCGTCGTCGACCACGACGACGCGGATGCTCGTGTCGGCCTCCTTCGCCTGCGGCTCGAGCGCGTCGAGGAGGGGGACGACGATGCCCAGCGAGCCGCGCACGGGGATGACGAGGGTGACGAGGGCCACCTCCACCCATCGGATGCCACCGAGGGGGGTTGAGGGCCGGCGATGCGCACCCGCCCGGCCTCAACGGTGGCCCTCGGGGGCCGATGGGACGTGGACATGGCCCGTTCCCTCGCTGACGCGCCCGCGCCCGACGCGGCCACCACCCCGGCCCGCCCCGACGGGCCGGCGTCACCCGAGCGCCCGTGGCCGGTGCGCCCCCGCACGGTCGCGGTCCTCGCGACCGTGCTGGCCGGCGCCCTGAGCCTGTTCCACCTGGGCCACAAGAGCTTCTGGCTCGACGAGGGCTACAGCATCGGGCACGCCCGCATGCCCTGGTCCGAGTTCTGGACGGTGCTCACCCAGCGCGAGCCCAACGGCGCCCTGCACGCCCTGGTCCTGTTCCCCTGGATCCGGGTCTCCGACGCCGAGTGGTGGCTGCGCCTCCCAAGTGCGCTGGCCCTGACCGCGAGCGTGCCCGTGCTCTACCTCCTGGGCAGGCGCCTGTTCGGGGAACGGGTCGGCGCCACCGCGGCACTCCTGCTGGCCGTCAACGGCTTCGCCCTCCAGTTCGGCCAGGAGGTGCGCGCCTACGCCCTCGTCATGTTCGTCGGCACCCTGAGCACCCTGCTCTTCGTGGCCTTCGTCCAGGACGGCCGCAAGGGCCAGTGGTGGGCCTGGGTCGCGGTGTCGATCCTGCTCCCCTGGGCCCACCTCTTCGGCTGGCTCGTCCTCGGTGCGCAGGGGACGGCCGCGCTCCTGCGGGGACGATCGCTCCGCCGGCCCGTCGCCGGCCTCGTCGCCGGGTTCGCGCTCATCGGCGCGCTCGGCGGCATCGTGCTCGTGCTCATCGCGACCGGCGAGAGCAGCGGGCAGGCCGAGGGCATCCCCGGCGTCACCGTGGTGCGCTTCGTCGGCGTCTACGCCCGGGTCGCCGGCAACGCCGGCATCCCCCTCCTCGCGGTCTTCATGGCCCTCGGCGCGTACGTGGCCTGGGTCTACGGCCGACCGCTCGTCACCGGGCGCCCGTACCGGCCCACCGAGGCCGAGTGGGGCGTGCTCCTGCTGGCCGCCTGGCTCGCGCTGCCCACCGTCGCCATCGCGCTGCTCTCGCCCGTCCAGCCGCTCTTCGGGGCGCGCTACTTCATCATCCTCGTCCCCGCCGCGGCCACCCTCCTGGCCCTCGGCATCCACACGGTCCCGGCGGGCTGGGCGCGGCGGTGCACCGCGGTCGTGGTCGGCGCGCTCGTCGTGGCCGGGGCGGTCGGCTGGTACGTCCGGCCGCCGGCGGACGACATCCGGGGGGTCGCCCGCACCGTCGCCGCCGACGCCCGCACCGGCGACGCCATCGTGTTCCTCCCGTGGTTCGAGCAGCTCCCGTTCGACGCCTACGCCCTCCGCGACGCCCGCATCGACGACGACGTCCGGCCCCTGTGGCCCGACGCTCGGTGGGGGCACTTCGTGCCGGACCACCCGGACCACCCGACCAAGGCCGAGGTCGACGAGGCGGTCACCGGCACCGACCGGCTCTGGCTCGTCGTGCGCGACGACCGGGGCGAGGACGACCAGCGCGACGTGGACGCCTACGTCGAGCGCCTGACGCGGGACCACGTCGAGGTGCGCCACGTCGACCTCGACGGGGTCGACGTGTACCTGTACGAGCGGGGCTGACGGTGGACGTCCTGCACGCTCCGGCCGGCCCGACGACCGCGGACGCACCGGCGGGTGCCGTCGAGGAGGAGGTGACGGTTCCCCGCGCCCGCCTGCTCGTGGCCGTCGCGAGCGCGGTCGCCTTCGTGCTCGGCGTGGTCGAGCTCGGCACCGACAGCTTCTGGGTCGATGACGGCTTCACCCTGACCCACGCCCGCCTCGCCAACGCGGACTTCTTCCGTGTGATCGTCGACCACGAGATGAACGGCGCCCTGTTCACGACGCTGATGCACGGCTGGGTGCAGATCGGGCAGGGCGAGACCTGGATGCGCCTCCCGTCGGTCCTGTTCGCCACCGCCGTCGTCCCGGTCACGTACCTGCTGGCCCGCCGGCTGTTCGACCAGCGCGTCGGCGTCACCGCGGCGTTCCTCGTCGCCGTCAACGCCTTCGTGGTCGAGTACGCGCACGAGGCCCGCACCTACGCCATGACCCTGCTCCTCGCCACGAGCAGCGTCCTGTTGCTGGTCCGCTACCTGCAGGGACCGAGCCGCGGGCGGTGGGCGGCGTGGGCCGGCATCACGGCCCTGCTCCCGCTCGCCCACTTCTTCGGCCTGCTCGTGGTCGGCGCCGAGGTCGTGGCCGTCGTGCTCCGCGGCCGCCTGCCGACGCCACGCAAGGCGCTGGTCGGTGGCCTCGCGGTCGTGGGCCTCGCCACCCTGCCGATCGTGTGGTTCCTCGCCGCCGGCGGGGACAAGGGCCAGGTCGACGGCGCGCCTGCGCTGACCCCCGTGCGCTTCGTGGGCACGTTCGTCCGCCTGGTCGGCAACGGGGGCCCGGTGCTGCTGCTCCTCGCCGTTGCCGCCATCGGCGCCGCCCTCTGGGACGCCGCCCGGCGCCACCGGGCCGCCGGCGGCCTCGACGAGCGGACCTGGGGCACCGTCCTGCTCGTGTCGTGGGTCGCCGTGCCGATCGCGACCATGGCCGTGGTCTCGGCGGTCAAGCCGCTCTTCGGCGCCCGCTACTTCCTGCTCGTCGCCCCCGGCTTGATCGTGCTGGTGGCGGCGGGCGTGTGGGCCCTCCCGTGGCGCCGGGCGGGGGTCGTCCTGCTCGGCCTCATCGTCGCCGTGTCGCTGGTGGCGACGGCGTTCTTCTATCCACGCGACGCCCACGACGACTTCCGGGCCACCACCGCCTACGTCCTCGACCACGCCGCGGCCGGCGACGCCATCGTCTTCCAACCCTGGTTCACCCGGACCACCTTCGAGGTCTACGCCGGCCGGTCACCAGAGCGCCGGGACCAGCTCATCCCGCTCGACCCCGATCCGGCCTGGGGTGACTGGCTCCTGATCGACCAGCCGCCCGAGCTCACGCCCGAGCGCGCCGAGGCGCTGCTCGAGGGCCACGACCGCATCTGGGTGCTCGAGCGGGCCGGCACCGAGGACGCTCCCCAGGCGAGCGACGCCGCGACCATGACCGACGCCCTCGTCGCCAACGGGTACACCGCGATCGACGAGCGCTCCTTCCCCGGCCTCGACGTCACCCTCTACCAGGGCGGCTGAGACCGACCCGGTCGGCCCTCAGGGGGCCGGCGCCACGAGGTCGGCGACGACCGAGGCCACGGTCGGGGCGAACACGCCCCAGTCGTAGCGCTGCTCGACCAGGGCCCGCGCCGCCTTGGACAGCCGCTCGGCCAGGTCGTCGTCGATGAGCACGCGGACCGCCTGGGCGGCCAGGTCCGCCGCCGACTCGCCGAGGAGCAGGTGCTCGCCGTCGACCGCGTCGATGCCGGCGGCGCCGAGTGGGGTCGAAACCACCGGCGTGCCGGCGGCCATGGCCTCGAGGATCTTCAGGCGCGTGCCGCTCCCCGCCCGCAGCGGGACCACGAGGGCTCGCGCGTGGTGCAGGCACGGGAGCACGTCGTCGACCGCGCCCGACACGGCGACGCCGGCGCCCGCCAGGGCCCGGACCGCGTCGGTGGGGTTGCGGCCGACCAGCCCGACCGTGACGTCGGGGACGGCCTCGCGCACCCTGGGCAGCACGTCGGTGACCAGCTCGACCGCGGCGGCCTCGTTGGGGCGGTAGCCGTACTGGCCCACGTAGAGCAGCTCACGGTGCTCACCGGGTGGGGCGTAGGCCACGGCGTCGGTGTCGACCCCGTTGGGCACGACCTCGACGCGGGTGACCCCCCAGCTGCGGAACACGTCGGCGTCGGCGTCGCTGGTGGCGAGCACGGCGGCCGAGGCGCGGACGGCACCACGCTCGACGCGGCCCATCTTGGCCGCCTCCCAGCGCCAGCGGAGGCGGTGGAGGAGGCGCTCGTCGGTCCGGGCGAGGGTGGCCATGATGTCCGTCTCGACGTTGTGGGCGTCCAGCACGACGGGGGCACCCGCCGCACCGACCAGGTCCACGAAGAACGGTGACGACGCCACGACCAGGTCCCACGCGCCGTCACGGGCCAGCTCGGTGAGCCCGGGTGAGTCGAGCAGGGCGGCGAGGTAGGGCCGCCGCCACGAGCGCACCAGGGCCCGCCGGCGCGAGAAGTCGTGCTCGACGCCGACCAGCCGGAACGGCTCGTCGTGGTCGACCGGCGCCTCCCCCAGCGCCGCCACCGTCACGTCGCCGACGCGGGCGAGCAGCCGGGCCAGGTGCAGGACCCGCAACCGGTAGCCGCCGTGGGGCGGCACCGGCGACTCGTACGAGCAGACCAGGATGCGGGGCGCCAACGGAGCTACCAGCCCCGGGAGCGCTGCTGCTCCTTGTAGGTGGCGGTGCTCAGGTGGAACAGCTCCTCGAAGTAGCGCTTCTGCTGGAACGACATGATGCCCAGCGTGAGGAGCTGCACGGCGATGACGAGGGTGAAGCCGCTCACGAAGTAGGCGTGGGGACGCTCGTCGAAGGTGTTGGCGAAGGCCGCGGACATCCGGGGCTCGAAGCTGCCGGCCAGGCTCGAGTACTCGTGGAGGATGTTGTAGCTGAGCCAGCCGAGGTTGTAGAGGGCGAAGGCGAGGATGAGCAGGCCGGGGATGATGAAGAAGGCCACGGGCCGGAACATGAACCCCGAGAAGGCGTAGCCCGAGGTGCTCTTGCCGATCTGGAGCTTCGACTCCCGCTCGGGCATCGACGACTGGCCGGTCCAGTCGAGGTGGGCGGGCACCTCCACGACCCGGGCGTTCAGCAGCTGGGCCTTGTAGATGATCTCGGTGTTGATGTCGGTGCCCATCGAGCGCAGGCTCAGGCTCGACAGGAAGGGCCGGTCGTAGGCCCGCACCATGCCGGTGAGGGTCGAGAGGTTGCCGCCCGACGACGCCGACAGGAACCGGTTGGCGCCCTTGCTCAGGAACCGCCGGCCGAACGGGATGCCCGTCGTCTGGCCGCCCTTCATGTACGGCGAGGCGACGGCGATCTTGGCGTGGTCCTCGCGGAGGCGGGACAGCAGCAGGCCGATGTGCTCGGGGGCGTAGCTGAGGTCGCAGTCGATGGTGACGACGTAGTCGCCCCGGCACGTGTTGAACGCGAAGCGCAGGGCCTGGCCCAGGCGGAAGTTCACCGCGTGGTGCAGCACCCGGACCTCGGGGCGGGTCGAGGCGAAGGCCTCGGCGATGGCACCGGTCTCGTCGGAGCTGCCGTCGTTGACGACGACGAGCTCCCAGTCGTACTCGTCGCTCAGGGCCTGCAGGTAGGCGTAGAGCTGGGTGAGCGACTCCATGAGGATGAGGGCCTCGTTGTAGGCCGGCACCACCACGGAGACGAAGGGCCGCTTCCCCTCGGGGCGCGGCTCGTCGAGGTCGGGGTCGACGGCATGGTCGAGGGCGGTCACCGGTCCGACCTCACGCCGCCGGGGCCGTCTCGGTGGCGAAGCGCGGCGTGACGACGTCCAGGCCGCCGCGCCGCTCGATGTCGTCCACGTGGTCCCGCATCGTCACCACCTCGAACTGCTCGCGGAGCTGGTCGACGAACTGCCCGACCAGCTCGGTCTTGGCCTCGCCGGCCATCCCCATCGCGGGGAAGAAGGCCAGCTCCGCCACGTCGTCGGCGCCGAGGAAGTCCAGCGGGTGCAGGAGGATCGACGGCTCCACCTTCCGGAGTCGGCACAGGCGCAGGGCAGTTGAGAAGTAGGCCCGGGCCAGCGCCGGGCGCACGCCCGCCAGGTAGAGCAGGTAGCTGACGTGGATGGGCACCCGCCCCATCGGCAGGGTGGTCACCGGCAGCTCCGTGAGCATCCCGTCGGCGACCCGCCACCGGTACGGCCGGATCGAGCGCAGGCCGTCGCTCCAGGTGCCGAACAGCTCGGAGCGCTCGGCCATCTGCTCCTCGGTGAGCTTGGACGCCCGGAAGTAGTAGGCCCGGGCGAGGGGGCCGATCACCGTCGGCAGGGTCGAGGCGTCGTAGCGGTAGCCCCGCTCCACGAGCACCTCGAGGGTGCTCGTGGAGAGGCTGTAGCCGGGCCCGCGGAACCCGATGGTCCGCTCCCCCGTCGCCTCGGCGATGGCGTCCTCGGCGCGGGCGAGCTCGTCGACGAGCTCGTCGCGCTCGTAGAGGTGCAGCCACGGCTCGTGGCGGAACGAGTGGTTCCCGATCTCGTGGCCGGCGGCCGACAGCGAGGCCAGCGCCTCGCGGTTCTCGGGGAGGGACGCGTCCTTGCCCACCACGAAGAACGTGATGGTCAGGTCGCGGGCGGCGAGGAAGTCGAGCACCCGGGGGGCGAGCACGTCGAGGTAGGAGCCGTAGCGGTCCCACCCGGCGTCGCCGTGGGTCTTCTGGTACGACCAGAGGTTGTCGGCGTCCAGCGAGAGGCTGGCGATCGGCTTCCCCGAGCGGTGGGGGGTGGTCATGCGGGCACCGCCTCCGTGCGGGATCCCTCGGCGTCGGCGATCAGCGCCGCGGCCTCGTCGGCGAGGCCGAGGGTGTCGTCGACGTTGAGGGTGGCGTGCACCAGGTCGGCCGAGCCCACCAGGTAGAGGCCGGGGACCGACGTGACGATCGGCGGCACCCGGTCGGAGTAGTCGATGGTGGGCACGGCGAACACGAGGCGGGCCCGTGACACCCGGCGGGCCACGACGTCGTCGTCGCCCAGGGCGGGGTGCATCCGCTGCAGGTACGGCCAGAAGGCGTCGTGCACCTCGTCGTCGGTGGCGTCGAGGAGCGGGTCGTCGGGCGCCACGTACTTCGGCAGGTACACCAACGTGTGACCGCCGACCTCGGCCGGGTCGATGAGCGAGGTCATCTCGACCACGGCCGTGAACGGGGTGCCCGGGTCGGTGATGTTGGTCAGGTAGTACGGCGCCAGCGGTCGGCGCAGCACGAGCGACTCGCAGACGATCCCCTGGTAGGTGACGCCGTCGAGGCGGCCGCGCTCGTCGTCGTCCAGGTCGGGGCAGAGGCGCGACGCCAGCGGTGCCGCCGTGGTGACCACGACCCGGTCCACCGTCTCGTCACCCGTCGGCGTGGCGAGCACGAAGCCGTCGCCGTCGCGGCGGATCGACCCGACCGGGCAGCCGGTGCGGAGCTCGACGCCCTCGGCGCGGAGGTGGGCGGCGAAGGCGTCGATGGTGCGGGCGTACCCGCCGTGGACGTAGCCGAACAGCTCCTTCTTCAGGCCGCTGCGGCGCGCCGCGTAGAGGCGCTGGATGGTGGCCCAGATGAACGCCGCCGACGCCTCCCGGTGGCTGTCGCCCAGCTTGGCCCGCAGCAGGGGCAGCCAGAAGCGCTCGAACGTGCGCCCACCCGACCAGCGCCGCAGCCAGTCGTCCACCCCGATGCGCTCCATGCGCCGGCCGTCGCGGATGCGCGAGCCGTAGAGGATGGTGCCGCCGAGGCGGACCTTGTCGACCAGGCCGAGCGGCGGGAAGCGCAGGAACTCGATCGCGTTCGAGACCGAGTAGAGCTCGCCGTCGGCGTAGCAGCCGGTCCGGGTCTCGACCCACCGGACCTCGTCCTCGAGACCGAGGTCGGTGAGCAGGCCGCGGGTGCGCAGATCGGACAGGAGGGTCACGTGGTAGTAGCGGTCCCAGGTGATGCGCTCGCCGCCGGGAAGGTCGATGGACCAGGCCGAGGCGAGGCCCCCGAGGTCGTCGGCGCCCTCGTAGAGGGTGACGGCGTGGCCCTCGGCGCGCAGGCGCCGGGCCACCGAGAGGCCGAGGACGCCGCCGCCCACCACCGCCCACCGCTGGACGGTGTCGCTCACGGGTCGAGCTCCTTCACGCGCCCCTCGGTCACCGCGTAGCGGCGGCCGCAGGCGGCGCAGTCGAGGTCCTCGTGGTCGCCGAGGGGCTCGCCGGGCCGGATCCGCAGCACGGGCGGGCCGCAGCGGCACACCAACCCGATCGTCACGGCGGGCACGCCGGCCACCAGGTGGAAGTCGGGGACGTCACGGGTCACCACCGAGCCGGCGGCGACCATCGAGAACCGGCCGAGGTCGACCCCGGGGCCGATCACGGCACGGGCGCCGATGGTCGTGCCGGCGCCCACGAGGGTGCTCGTGGTGTCCTCGTCGGGGTCCGACGGCCGCAGCTCGGCCAGGTCCGGGGTGGTCGCCCGGGGGTAGCGGTCGTTGGTGAACACCGTGCCGGCGCTGATCATCACGCCGTCCTCGATCGTGATCCCGGTGCACACGTACACGAACGCGTTGATCTTGACCCGGTCGCCGATCTCGACGCCGTAGGCGACGTAGCTCTTCTCCCCGATGATGCAGTCCCGGCCGATGCGGGACGGGCCCCGCAGGTGGACGTTGTCCCACACCGCCGTGCCCTCACCGAGGACGACGCCGTCCTCGACGAGCGCGCTCGGGTGGACGCGGGCCATCAACGGCGCACCATCAGGCGGCGCTGCCGCCACGCGCCCGCGTGCCGACCATCGCGTCGACGGGGGCGGGGACGGGCACCCAGTGGTCGGCGGCCAGCGACGCGTAGGCCTGCTCGATGACCGCCACCGACGCCAGCGCGTCCTCGGCGGTGATGAGCAGCGGCTCCTCGCCGCGGATGGCGTGGCAGAAGTTCCGCACCGCGCCGCCCATGGCCTCGACCTTGTCGTAGCCCTTGCCGAACGAGACCCAGTCGGTGCTCGCCACCTGCCGGAAGCTGGAGCTGCGCCACCCCACGCGGATCTCGCCCTCCGTGCCGAAGATGGCGATGTAGTGGTCGAGGCTCTTGTCCATGCTCCACGACAGGTCGATGCTGCCGATCACGTCCTCGACGGAGCGCAGGAAGACCCGGACGGTGTCCTCGACCTCGAGGGCCTGGGTGCGCTTGCCCTCCACGGCCATGACCTCGCCGATGGGCCCGAGGAAGAAGCGGGCGATGTCCACCGAGTGGGTGCCGTTGTCGATGAGGACGCCGCCGCCGGCGATGCGCGGGTCGGCGTTCCACCGCCCCGACATGTCGACGCGCGACGTGAAGGCGTTCTCGAACAGGAGCAGGTCGCCGAGGATCCCCGACTCCACGATGTGGCGGGCCCGGGTGACGTCGTCCGCGAAGCGGAACTTGGCCGCCATGGTGAGGATGACGCCGGCCTGGTCGGCGGCCTCGATCATCGTGCGGGCGGTCTCGGCGTCCACCGCCAGCGGCTTCTCGCAGAGCACGTGGATGCCCCGCTGGAGGAACTCGAGCGCGATGGGCCCGTGGGTCGCCGGCGGTGTGGCGATCACGACGCCGGCGGGCTCCATGGCCTCGAGGAGCGCGCGGTGCGACGAGAACGACCGGGCGTCGCCGAAGCGGCGGGCGAGGCGCGCCGCGGCGGCCTCGTCCACGTCGGCCACGGCCACGATCTCGACGCAGTCGGACGCGGCGACCACGTCCACGTAGGACTGGGCGATGCGCCCGGCCCCGACGAGGGCGAGGGGCAGCTTGGACGGTGCGGCGGGCATCAGGCCTCCCGGTTCAGCTCGGCCACGGCGCCGGTCAGCGCGCCGGCGAGGTGGTCCACGTGGTCGTCGGTGAAGCGCTCGTTCCAGGGCAGGACGAGCACGGAGGACAGGTAGGCGAAGGTGCCGGGGAAGCGCTCCTCCGCGTAGTCGACCGCCTCGGGACGGGCGAGGGTGAACGGCCAGCGGCTGTCGCCGAAGGTGCGCTGGTCGGCGATCACCTTGCAGCGGAAGGCCGGCTTCTGGATGTACCGGGGCGCCGAGGGCACCTCGACCTCCCGCAGCGCGGCGGCGAGGGCGTCCGGGCCACCGGGCAGGTGCTCGGGATCGACGTGCAGGGCGTAGCGCCAGTAGACCGCGGTGTCGCTCGGCGCCGCCTCCGGGGTGACGATGGCGTCGACCCCGGCAAGCTGCTTGGTCAGCCGGTCCGCCGCGGCGATGCGGCGGTCGACCCCGTCGGCCAGCTTGGCCAGCTGGGCCCGTCCGACGGCGCTCGCCAGCTCGGTGGTGCGGTAGTTGAGGGCGAGGAACTCGTGGTCGGGGTTCGCCTCGCCGTAGGGCCACGCCTTGTTCACGAAGACCCGCATGCGCCGGGCCAGGTCGGCGTCCGCCGTCACCACGAAGCCGCCCTCACCGGTGGTGATGTGCTTGCCCTGCTGGAGGCTGAAGCAGCCGATGGCACCGACGGTGCCGACGAGGTCGTCGCCGTGGCGGGCCAGGTAGGCCTGGGCGCAGTCCTCGATGACCGGGATCCCCCGGGCGTCGGCCAGGGCCATGATCGGCCCCATGTCGCAGGGGTTGCCGAAGAGGTGGGTGACGATGATCGCCCTGGTGCGCTCGCTCAGGACCGCCTCGATCGTCGCCGCGGTGACGTTGCCGGTGCGGGCATCGACGTCGGCGAACACCGGGATGGCGCCCTGGTAGAGGATCGGGCTGATGGCGCCCATGTCGGTGATCGACGTGGTGACGATCTCGTCACCCGGTTCGGGGTCGAGCGCGGCGACGGCGGTGTGCACCGCGGCCGTGCCGGACGCCAGCGCCACCGCGTGGGGCATGCCGAAGGTGTCCGCCACCTCGGCCTCGAACCGGGGGGTCTGCGCCCCCTTCGTCGCGGTCAGCGTGCCGGACCGGATGACCTCGGTCAGCAGGGCCAGCTCTTCGTCGCCGAGCGTCCGCCCTGACGCGGCTTGATCTGAGGGGAGTTCCACGGGCGTGCTCACCCGTGTCCCGTCGGCCGGAGAGGTCC
The DNA here is from genome assembly GCA_041908445.1 of Acidimicrobiales bacterium. Lineage (GTDB taxonomy): Bacteria > Actinomycetota > Acidimicrobiia > Acidimicrobiales > DATDAH01 > JAEUJM01. Next base: position 35,961 of record JAYRFK010000060.1, read on the forward strand.
CCGGTTGAATGGACCGGCGCCGCCACAATGGCCGCGTGAGCCTCGACCACACCGGCCGGGTGGCCGTCGTCCTCGGCACCCGGCCCGAGATCGTGAAGCTGGCCGCCCTCGTGCGGCTCCTCGGCGACCGTGCCTGGGTGGTGCACACGGGCCAGCACTACGACGCCACCCTGTCCGACGTCTTCTTCGCCCAGTTCGGCCTGCAACCCCCCACCGACGCCCTCGACGTGGGCGGGCGGACCCGCGGCGCGCAGATCGGCGAGGCCACGGCCGCACTCGACGCCCTCTTCGGCGACGAGCGGCCCACCGCCGTGGTCGTGCAGGGCGACACCAACAGCGCGCTCGCGGGTGCCCTGGCCGCGAACGCCCGCGAGGTGCCCCTGGTGCACCTCGAGGCCGGGCTGCGCAGCCACGACCGGGCCATGCCCGAGGAGCACAACCGGGTGCTCGTCGACCACGTCGCCGACCTCTGCCTGGCCCCCACCGAGACCAGCCGGGAGAACCTCCTCGCCGAGGGCATCCCCGACGAGCGCATCGAGGTGACGGGGAACACCGTGGTCGAGGCCGTCCTCGAGCTTCTACCCGGCGACGACGAGCGGGCCGCCCTGCTCGCCGACCACGGCGTGACCCGGGACGGCTTCGTGCTCTCGACCTTCCACCGCCCCGAGAACGTCGACGACCCCGACCGGCTCCGCGTGATCCTCGAGCAGCTCGTGGCGCTCGACGTGCCGGTGGTCCTGCCCGTCCACCCCCGCCTGGCGGCGCGGGTCGAGGCCTTCGGCCTCGGCGACCAGCTGGCCCGGCTGCGGCCCGTCGACCCGCTCGGCTACCGGGAGTTCCTCGGGCTGTTCGCGGAGGCGGCGCTGGCGGTCTCCGACTCCGGGGGTGTGCAGGAGGAGGCCAGCGTGGTGAAGCGACCGGTCGTCGTGGTCCGGCGCTCCACCGAGCGCCCCGAGGTCCTCGGCACGTTCTCGGCGCTGGCCGCCGTCGGCCCGGGGATCGGCGCCGCCGCGGCCCGGTGGCTCGCAGATCCCGCGGCCGCCCACGCCGAGCTCGCCGCCCTCCCGTCGCCGTACGGTGCTGGCGACGCCGGGCAGCGGTCGATCGACGCGATGGCGCGCCTGCACCTGATCGCCCCGTCCGGGAAATAGTCCTTCAGGCCCACGTTTCGCCCACCGATGACTCGGAGGTCACCCAGCACTGGGACGGGTGACGGAGCGAAAGAAGGACCGCGATGTCGAGTCACACCCACCCCCGTTGGTCGATCCGCCTCCTGGCACTCGGGCTCATCGTCACCGTCGCCGCCGGCCTCGTGGCCCTCGGCGGCGGGGTCGGCGCCGCCGGCGCCGTGAGCGCCGAGACGGTGCCCTCGCCCTATGCCGGCGACATCGGGATCAACTCGCACTCGTTCTGGCTCGGGGCCGACGACGCCACCCGCCAGTTCCGCGACCTGATGGCGGCCGGGGTCACGAGCACCCGTGAGGACATCGACTGGGACCACACCGAGCCCAGCCGCGGCAACTTCGACTGGAGCCGCAGCGACAACCTCTTCACCGCCGCCTCCCGCACCGGCATCGACGTCCTGGGCGTGCTCGACTACTCGGCCTCGTGGGCGTCCTCCCAGCCGGGCAACCCGCGGGTGATGCCGGCGAACGACACCGACTTCGCCCGCTTCGCCAGCGCCGTCGTCGGCCGGTACGGCCCGGGTGGCCGCTTCTGGGCCCAGCACCCCGAGCTCGCGCCGCAGCCGCTCGTCGCCGTCGAGATCTGGAACGAGCCGTGGGGCTTCTGGACCTGGGTCGGCGAGGTCGACGCCGCCCGGTACGCCCGCCTGGCCCGGGCCGCGGCGACGTCCATCCGCAACACGAACCCGGACGTCGACATCCTCATCTCCGCCGACCTGCTCGAGGCCCGCCGCGACGGCCAGATCGTCGGCTGGATCGACAGCGTCCTGCGCGCCGACCCGGGCCTGGACGAGCTCGTCGACGCCTACAGCATCCACCCGTACCACTACGGCGGCCCGCGGGACGTCCGCCCGGATCCCCGTTGGGACTACGGCAAGGTGTCGCTCATCCGCCAGGTCACCGCGGCCCACGACGCCAACAAGCCCATGTGGATCACGGAGGTCGGGTGGACCACGGCCCCCAACACCGAGGACCACGTCTCCGAGTCGACCCAGGCCACCTACACCCGGCAGGCGATCGTGCGGGCCTTCGACGAGTGGCCCTACATCAAGCGCTTCTACCTCTACAGCTACGACCGGGACTCGGGGAACACCTCGGACCGGGAGGGCTACTTCGGCGTCCGCCGCCAGGACGGCAGCTACAAGCCGGCCTGGACGACCCTGACCAACCTCCTGGCCCCACGCACCGTGACCACGTCGACCACCGCCCCGCCGACGACCACCACGGCGCCGCCGACGACGTCCACCACCACCCCGCCGACCACGACGCCGACCCAGCAGGCCGTGCTCGGCCCGGCGCGGCTCGCCGTGCGGATCCTGGGGCGCATCTTCTACTACGACCCCGCCCCGACCTGATCACCCGGCCGGGACCGGCCGAACCGTCGCCAGCCGCGGAACAGCGCGCCCCGCACGGGGCGCGCTGTTCGGTTCCAGGGTGCTTTGCGAGGTTCCCGGAGGTGTTCGCCCCGCCTCCGGGGTGCGGCGTCAGGCGGGCGTGTGGGCGTCGCGGCGGCGCTTGCCCACCACGACGAGGCCGGCGCCGGTGACCAGCACCGCGCCGCCCACGAGGGCCAGCTTCTCGGTGTTGTCCGAGCCGGTGCGGGGCAGCTGGTTGCTGACCTGGGCCCGCTGGACGGAGGTGGGCGTGGTCGACGGCGTCGGGTAGTCCTGCGCCGCCACGGGGCCGGCCACCCCCAGCGTCAGCAGCAGAGCGAGCCCGCCGGCCGCCACGATCGCCCGGAGCGGGCGAATCTTCGAAAATCGCTCAAGGTGCGAGGCCATGGTGACGATCCCTTTGCAGGTCGTGGTCTGTGTTCCACCCAGACCGTACACCTGCCGCCGTCGTTCCGCCACCCTGAGTGAGAAATTCATTCACCTCGCGCGTTCGTGTGCCGAGGGACCCCGCCTCGTGGTGACCGACCTCCCCCGCGGCCGGGGGGTCAGGGCGTCGTCAGCGGGACGGACTGGCGAGGGGTGTCGAGGTCGTTCCAGCGCAGCCCGTCGGGGCCCCACCACTCGAGCTTGGGCACCCGGGCGCTGGGCCCCACCGTGATGGCCTCGACGTCGGGCGGCACGAGGAACGAGACCGTCCACTCGACGGTGTCGCCCTGGGAGAGCACCAGCGGGATCGCGAGCACCCGGCTGTCGCCGTCCGGGCCCGCGGCCACGGCCTCGGGCTGGCTGGAGTCGACGAGGGTGGAGTCGCCGGGCATGGTCAGCGCGAAGAACCCGTCGTAGCGGCCGTACTCCTCCTCGCCGGCGATGTAGTCGGGCTCCCCGTCGGGCACCTCGTTCGTCACCGTGAGCCGCACCGTGACCAGCGTGCCCTCGGCCACCGGGCGGGCGCGCACCCGGCCCTCGATCGCCTGGTACTGGTCGAGCTTGTTGCCGCCACGGTTCATCAGCCCCACGAGCACGTCGTGGTCCCCCACCGCTCCACTCACGCCGGCCTGCTCCCAGGCCCGCTGCTCGGTGTCGTCCTCGGACCACAGCATGAGGTGGCGGCCCTCGACCGCCACCCGCAGCGCCTGGGCCAGGGCGGGCAGGTCGGGAGCGCTCGAGTCGAACGCCTCGAGCACGGCGCGGGCGATCTCGGCGAGCTGGTCGCGACGGGCCGCCTGGTCGGGATCGCCGTAGTACTGGTCGTGCAGGAGCAGCTGCTGGACGTTCTCGGCGTCCACCGTGAGGTCGCCCACGTGGACGGGGCCGGTGGCCTCGAGGAAGGCCCGGAGGCCGACCACGTCGAGGGCGAGGACGCCGTCGACGCGGACGCCCTCGGCCTCCCGCCACATCCGGGTCGCCATCTCGGCGTTGGCCGGGAAGCGGGGCGACAGCGCCAGGTTCCGCCACTCGCGGTTGGGGTGGGCGAACCCCCACAGGGCCTCCATGTCGCGGTCGCGGTAGGCGACGCCCTCGGCGAGGTGCAGGTCGCCGCTCGACTGGAAGTCCGAGAGCTGGAGGCGCCCGCCGTCGAAGTCGACCCGGCCCACCGACAGGAACATGCCCGAGCCCGCCCGCATCTCGGCGTTGTTGCCCGCCATGACCAGGTACGAGGACGGGCCGTCGAGGACGTCGGCGAGCGAGTCCGCCGCGTCGCGGGTGTAGAGGAGGGCCAGCTCGATCTCGTCCTTCTGGTCGGCGAACTCACGACGGGCCCGGGCGACCGGGCCCACCAGGTCCTGGTCGGGACCGAGCGGGATGGTGGCCACCTGGGCCGACGTCTGCTCCGCGATGTCCGCGAGGCGCCGCAGGGTCGTGATCCGGCCCTCGCCGGCGGGGATGTCGCCGCCCAGCACCCGCCGTGCCTCCTCGGCGCCCTCCACGCCCACCGCGGTGACCCGGGCGGCGGCGTCGGAGATGGCCGCGAACGAGTCGACCTGCCGGCCCACGAGCGGGACCATGCGCAGCGGGAGCAGCAGCGGTGACCGGGCGCGGTCGCGGGCCGAGGCGAAGTCGCGCTGCGCGGACCGGATCACGGGCAGGGCGCTGCCGTCGAGCAGGTCCTGGGGGTCGGGGTCCTCGCGGAACTCGGCGAGCTGGTCGCTGCCGGTGCGCGCCTCGCGACGGGCCATGGCCAGCCACACCCCGCAGAAGACGAGGTAGGCCCCCACGGCGATGCCGGCGACGAGCAGGGCCCGCCGGGCGCGCGGGCTGAGGCGCTTCACCCCCCACCCGTCGGCCGCGGCCGGCCCGTCAGTAGGGGCCCGTCGGTCGGCCGATCAGCAGGGAGCGGTCAGTAGGGCGGGAACTTCGAGCAGAGGGTGCCGACCTCGTCGCGGACGGCGGCGAGCTCGGCCTCGTCCGCCCGGTGGCGCAGGGCCCGGGCGATCAGAGCGGCGATGGTGGCCATCTCGGGCTCGGTCATGCCCTGGGTGGTGACCGACGGGGTGCCGATGCGCACGCCGCTGGTCACGAACGGCGACCGGGGGTCGTCGGGGACGGTGTTCTTGTTCAGGGTGATCCCGGCCTGGTCGAGGACCGTCTGGGCCTCCTTGCCGGTCAGCTCGGCGTCGAAGGGGCGCAGGTCCACGAGCATCAGGTGGTTGTCGGTGCCGCCGGACACGAGGCGGAACCCCTCGCGGCCGAGCGCATCGGCCAGCGCTGCGGCGTTCTTCACGATCTGGACGGCGTACTCGCGGAACGCGGGCGTCGCCGCCTCCCCGAAGGCCACCGCCTTGGCCGCGATGACGTGCTCGAGGGGGCCGCCCTGCAGGCCGGGGAAGATGGCCTTGTCGATGGCGGCGGCGTGCTCGGCGCGGCTGAGGATGCAGCCGCCACGGGGGCCGCGCACGGTCTTGTGGGTCGTGAACGTGACGATGTCGGCGTGGGGCACCGGGTTGGGGTGCACCCCACCGGCGATGAGGCCGGCGATGTGGGCCGCGTCGAACATGAACAGCGCGCCGACCTCGTCCGCGATGCGCCGGAACGCCTCGGGGTCGATCGTCCGCGAGTAGGCGGTCGCGCCGGCCACGATCAGCTTCGGGCGGCACTCGACGGCCTGGGCGAGGATGGCGTCGTAGTCGAGGCGCTCGTCGCTCGGCGTGAGGCCGTACGGCACGAACTCGTACAGCCGCCCGCTGATGTTGACCGGTGAGCCGTGGGTGAGGTGGCCGCCGTGGTCGAGGGACATGCCCATGACCGTGTCGCCGGGCTGGAGCAGCGCGAGGTAGACCGCGACGTTGGCGTTGGCCCCCGAGTGGGGCTGCACGTTGGCGTGCTCGGCGCCGAACAGGGCCTTCACCCGCTCCCGGGCGAGGTCCTCGACCTCATCCACCACCTGGTTGCCGCCGTAGTAGCGCTTGCCCGGGTAGCCCTCGCTGTACTTGTTGGTGAGGACGGACCCGGTGGCCTCCATGACCGCCGGCGAGGTGAAGTTCTCCGAGGCGATGAGCTGGATGGTGGTGGTCTGGCGCTCGACCTCTCGGTCGATCATCGAGAAGAGCTCGTCGTCGCGCTCGGTGCTCCAGGGCATGCGGGGGTCGCCTTTCAGGACGGGGTGGCGGGGCGTTCGGTGTTGCTGGATTCGATGTCGGTGATCTGGGCCAGGCGGCGCTCGTGGCGCCCGCCCTCGAAGGGCGTGGCCAGCCAGAGGGTGAGGATCTCGGTGGCGAGGCCGTCGGCGACGATGCGCCCGCCCATCGACAGCACGTTGGCGTCGTTGTGCTCGCGCGAGAGTCGCGCCGTGTAGAGGTCGTTGCACAGGGCGGCGCGCACGCCGTCGACCTTGTTGGCCGCGATCTGCTCGCCCTGGCCGCTGCCGCCGAGCACGATGCCGCGCTCGGCCTCGCCGGCGACGACCGCACGGCCGACCGCCGCACAGATGGGCGGGTAGTCGCACGACTCCTCGCTGTCGGTGCCGAAGTCGACCGGCTCGTGGCCGAGGTCGCGCAGCACCGAGAGCAGGTGGGTCTTGAGCCGGAAGCCGGCGTGGTCCGAGCCGATGGCGACCCTCATGGCGACACCTTCGTGCTGGTGGGCGCCGGCGAGGCCGGCGCCGGGGGCGGGGGTGGAGGAGGCGGGGGCGGGGGTGGAGGAGGCGGGGGCGGTGGCGGCGGGGCCGCGGACCGCCCGGCGTCCGCGGCGCGGCCGAAGAGCGACCGGCTCGTGGTGGCCGCCACCGGCGGCGGGGGCGGGGGCGCCGGCGCGGTGACCGGCGCCGGCCAGAGCAGGTCGCACAGGCGGGCGACCAGGCCGTCGAGCTCGGCGGCCGTGCGCTCGTACTGGTCGAGGGGCCGACCGATGGGGTCGGCCACGTCGTCGTCCGGCGAGGCTCCCAGGTGGTCGGTGGCGCGGCGGCCCGCCGCAGCCCGGGCCAGCCAGTCCGCCTCGGTCTCGTCGGCACGACGCGGCCCGATGGCCGAGCCTCGCCGGACGAGCTCCTTCAGGGTGAACGCCCGGGGTGCGACGTCGTTGGCGAGCACGACCGCCTCGCGCACGTGCATGCGCTCCATGCCGAGGATCAGGTCGGCTCGACGGAGCAGGTCGGCGGTCATCACCCGGCTGCGGTGCTGGCTCAGGTCGAGGCCCTTGCGCCCCACCACGGTGACCCCGTGGGGCGACGCGGGCTGCCCGTCCTTGTAGAGGCCGGCGGACGAGACCGTGCCGGGGACGCGCCGCGCCGCGAGCTGGTAGGCCAGGAAGGCCTGGGCCATCGGGGACCGGCAGATGTTGCCCGAGCACAGGACGAGGACGTCGATCCGGCGATTGTACGGAATGGCCCGGGTCTTTCTAACTTGACCGCGTGGTCAAGAGCCTCGACCCCCGCACTCCCGTCATCGTCGGCGTCGGTCAGGTGGCCAACCGGCCCGACCGGGGCGACGACGAGATCGAGCCCATCGAGCTCGTGGCCCGGGCCGCCCGGGCCGCCGAGGCCGACAGCGGCGGCGCCGGCGTGCTCGCCGCGCTGGACTCCGTCCGGGTCGTGAAGCTGCTGTCCTGGCGGTACCGGGACCCGGGGCGCCTCCTCGCCGAGCGGGTCGGGGCGGCGCCGCGCCAGTCCCTCTACTCGACCGACGGCGGGCAGACCCCGCAGGCCATCGTGAACCGCACCGCGGTCGAGATCGCCGCGGGCGACCTCGACGTCGCGCTGCTCTGCGGCGGCGAGACGTGGCGCACCCGCCAGCGCTACCGCCAGGCCGGCGAGGTGCCGCCGTGGACGCCGCTCGACGAGTCGACCCCGGCGGCGGAGACGTTCGGCGCCGAGCTCGACATGGTCGGCGCCGCCGAGCTGGCCCGGGGCCTGCTGATGCCGGTGCAGTTCTACGCCCTGTTCGAGGTCGCCCTGCGCGCCGCCGCCGGCCGCAGCCCCGACGAGCACCGCGCCCACCTGGGGCGGCTCTGGTCCCGCTTCTCCGAGATCGCCGCCGCCAACCCGAACGCCTGGCTGCAGAAGGTGATGACCCCGGAGGAGGCGGTCACCCCGACGCCGGACAACCGCCTCATCGGGTATCCGTACACGCTGGTCATGAACTCGAACAACAACGTCGAGCAGGCCTCCGCGGTGCTGCTGTGCTCGGCCGAGAAGGCCGACGCCCTCGGGGTCCCCCGCGACCGCTGGGTGTTCCCGCTGGCCGGCGCCGAGGCCAACGACAGCGCCCACGTCTCGCACCGGATCGACCTGTGCTCCTCACCCGCCATCCGGTCGGCCGGTCGGGCGCTGTTCTCGTCGGTCGGCGTCGGGGTCGACGACCTCGGCCCGGTCGACCTCTACTCCTGCTTCCCCTCGGCGGTGCAGATCGCCGCGGACGAGCTCGGCCTCGGCACCGACCGGGACCTCACCGTCACCGGCGGCATGGGCTTCGCCGGCGGGCCGTGGAACAACTACGCGACCCACGGCATCGCCACGATGGTCGATCGCCTGCGCGCCGAGCCCGGGGCGATCGGGCTCTGCACCGCCAACGGCGGCCTCACCACCAAGCACGCGCTCGGGCTCTACTCGACCGAGCCACCGGCGCAGCCGTTCGCCCGGCTCGTCACCCAGGACGAGGCGGACGCCGCCCCCCGGCGCGACGTCGTCGGCGACGACCACGAGGGCCCGATCACGGTCGAGGCCTACACGGTCATGCACGGGCGCGACGGCACCCGCGAGGTGGGCTTCGTCGCGGGCCTGCTCGCCGACGGCCGGCGCACCTGGTGCAGCTCCAACGACGCCGACCTGCTCGCCACCCTGGTGGCCGAGGAGTGCTGCGGGCGGTCGGCCCACCGCCGGGCCGACGGCACCGTCGCGCTGGCGTAGCCCACCCGCCGGTACGGCAGGGGCCGCCCAGCCGAGGCTCAGCCGTCGACGTCGCGGGCGGCGTTCTCCTGGAGGCGGGCGTTGAGCAGGGACATCACCCGCTGGCTGGCCTTGGGCATCTCCTCGAGGAGGGCCCGGAAGCTGCGGGTGTCGAGGCCGAGCAGGTGCATCGGCGTCTCGGCCACGACGGTGGCGATCCGGGGCCGGTGCTCGAGCAGCGCCATCTCCCCCACCATCGAGCCGGGCCCGAGGGTGGCGATGTGCTCGCCGCCGAAGTACACGTTGGCCTGGCCGGACTCGATCACGAAGCACTCGGTGCCGGGGCGACCCTGCTCGGTGAGCACCGCGCCGGGCTCGGCGGCGACGTCGTCCACCAGCTCGGCGACCCGCTGGAGCTCCTCGGGGGTGAACCCCTCGAAGAACCCGATCCTGGCCAGGCGCTCCGCCGCCTCGCCGCTCGTCGCCTTCTTCCTGTTGAACATCGACTCCCCCTGTGGCTGGGCCCTGCCCGGACCGTGCGCGCCGACAGGGTAGACGCGCATCGGGGCGGGTGGCGCCGGGCGCCGGGAACCAGACCGGTATCTTCGGACGTAGATACGGGTGATCCCACCCGTCGAGCAAGGGGAACCGGTGTACGTAGGCAAGACGAATCGAACGGGGCGAGCCGTGCGCGTGGTGGTGATGGCCGTCGTCGGCCTCCTCCTCGCCACCCTGGTGGCCTGCTCCTCGAGTGACGACGGCGGTGACGACGCCGGCTCCACCGCCACCACCGAGGCCCTGAGCGCGGAGGACCAGGCCATCGTCGACGCCGCCCACGAGTGGCTGGGCAACGCCGAGGCCGTGGCGGCGCCGACCTTCGAGTCGCTCGTGTTCACCGGGCTCACCCGGTCCCCGAACGTCACCCACGTGACCTTCGGCCAGGAGTACGACGGCCACCTCGTGCAGGACGCGCAGGTCACCGTCCACGTGCGAGACGGCGGCGAGATCACCGGGGCCAACAACGCCCTCGTGGACGCCCAGCCCACCGACGACGCCTCGGCGGACGTGTCGGCCGACACCGCCTCGGAGAACGCCGGCAAGGCCGTCCACGGCACCCCGAGCGACACGCAGGACCCCGAGCTCGTCTGGGTGCAGTCGGGCGACGAGCTCCTGCTCGCCTGGCGCGTCGACGTGCGCACCACCGACCCGGTCGGCGCCTGGCAGGTGCTGGTCGACGCCGGCACGGGCGACACCTTGAGCGCGGCCCAGGTCACGCCCGACCGGGACCGCCTCGGCCCGGCCCTCCCCGGCAACGCCGCCCTCGGGGCGCGGGCCGTGGCCGGCGTCAAGGGCGCCGAGCTGCTGGCCGCCCAGGCCGCCGGCGACCAGTGCGACCTCCCCTCGGCGCCGTCCGCCTGCGTGTTCCTCCCCGATCCGATCTACGCCTCCGGCGGCCAGCTGAGCAACGCCGCCGACGCCAACCAGTTCCTCACCGGCGTCGAGCTGCAGGGCCTCGACGACCCCGCCTCCGGCCAGCTACGCGGCGAGTTCGTCGACGCCGACCCGGCGGGCGCCCCCGTCGACGCCCCCGACGAGACCGACGGCGTGTGGGGCCAGGGCCGCGGCGAGGCCGGCTTCGAGAACGCGATGGCCTACTTCTGGGTCGACCGGGTCCAGCGCGAGATCCAGGCCCTCGGCTTCACCGACGTGCGCAACGAGTCCTTCCCGATCTTCGGCGTCGACCCGAGCACCGTGGACAACGCCTTCTACGACGGCAGCGAGATCGTCCTCGGCGTCGGCTCGGACGGCATCAACGAGGGCGAGGACGCCAGCGGCATCATCCACGAGTACGGGCACGCGGTGCTCGACCAGCAGGCGCCCGGCCTGCTGCAGGGCCAGGAGGCCGGGGCGTACCACGAGGCCTTCGGCGACCTGCTCGCCTACTTCACCACCGTCGACCTGCGCACGGGCAACGACCAGATCGACCAGGCCTGCCTGTTCGCCTGGGCCGAGAACGGCGACTGCATCCGGCGCATGGACGACGACAAGGTGTACCCCGACGACCTCGTCAACGAGGTCCACGAGGACGGCACCATCTACACCGGCGCCATCTTCGACATCTTCGGCGAGCTCCTCGCCCAGCAGGGCATCGACATCGCCGACTGCCCCGGTAGCGACCAGTGCGACGAGCTGCGCGACCAGATCCTCGTCACCCTGCTCTCGTCGAACAACTACCTGAACGCCAACGTGACGCTGCCGGACGTCGCGGCGGCGTTCCAGACCGCCTACAACGCCAACTTCGGCGAGGACGACGCCGAGCTGATCCGGTCGGTGTTCGCCGAGCACGGCCTCGCGGGTGGCAGCAGCAACACCATCGACGCCGACGGCAACGACACCGGCTCGGACAACGCGACGACCGCCTCGGTCTCGTTCGAGATCAACCACAGCTACCGAGGCGACCTCGACGTGCGGGTGGGCGTGGCCGATCCCGAGGGCAACGACCTCTGCGACCCGATCCAGATCCAAGAACCCGACAACACGGACTCGGCCCAGGACCTCAGCGGCACGGTCGACATCAGTGACACGGGCTGCGCCCAGTTCCTGCCGCCGAGCCGGGAGCAGCTCTGGTTCCTCCGGGCCGAGGACACCCTGCCGCAGGACGAGGGCCAGATCGTGAGCTTCACCGTCTTCGACGGCGACACCCCGTTCCCGGCGCTGGGCCTGCCCAAGCCGATCGCGGACGCGGACCCCTCGGGCACCTTCGCCATCACCGACGGCAGCACCGATGCGGTGGACACCAGCACCGGGACGAGCGACGACGTCGGCGACGGCCCGTTCATGAGCCTCGAGCTCACCCACACCTACACCGGCGACCTCTCCATCCGCGCCGGCGTGGGCCAGTCCGACGGCACGACGCTCTGCTCCGTGCAGGTGCACGAGCCGGACCCGAACGAGAACGGTGACGGCGGCATCTCCGGCGACATCGACCTCTCCGAGTGCGCCGACCAGTACCCGCCCGACGCCGAGCACCTCTGGTTCCTCCAGGTGATCGACACCGCGGACCTCGACAGCGGCACGGTCGACAGCCTCTCGCTGACCGGGCCCGACGGCCAGACCTTCGAGTTCGACAACGTGCCCGCCGACATCCCGGACAACGACGAGAACGGCCTCACGCTGTTCACCGACGGGTCGTCGGGCAGCTCGACGACCGACATCGGCGCCGGTGGCGCCCCGACCGCCTCGGTCACCATCGACCACTCGTTCCAGGGCGACCTGGCCGTGACGGTCGGCGTGCTCGACGCCGACGGCAACGTGCTCTGCGAGGAGCCCTTCGCCACCCCGGACCAGAACAACGGTGAGAACGGCCTCGACGTGACCGGTCCGGTCAGCGATTGCGTGGCCCAGTACCCGCCCTCGGCGGACCGCCAGTGGTACCTGTTCGTGGCCGACACCCTGGCCCAGGACACCGGGTCGGTCGTCTCGGCGACGCTCGAGGGCCCCGACGGCCAGACCTTCACGGTCGACACGTCGAGCGCCGACATCCCCGACGCCGACCCGGACGGCCTCCTCCTCTTCTTCGAGTAGGCCGCAGCACCCGCCGGGCTCGAGGCGATGGCGGTCGGATCCCGACCGCCATCGCCTCGTGTCGCGTTCAGGCCCCGTCGAGGACGGCGCGGAGCTGCACCTCGGTGAGCCTGCCCTCGCGGAGCACCCGCAGGTCGGGCCCGGTGACGTCCACGACGGTCGACGCGGTGCCCGCGCAGGCGCCGCCGTCGAGCACCACCGCGACCTCGCCGACCAGCGACGCGGCCGCCTCCGCGGCGGTCGCCGGCGTGGGCTCGCCGGTGCGGTTCGCGCTCGTCGTGGCCAGCGGGCCGACCACCGTCGCCAGCCGGGCGATCAGCGGGTGGTCGGGCCAGCGCACCCCGATGGTGGCGTCGGAACCCCCGAGGGGCAGGTCGAGACCGGGCCGGCGCGGCAGCACGAGCGTGAGCGGCCCGGGCCAGAAGGCGCCGGCCAGGCGCAGGGCCTGGTCGGGCAGGTCGGCCAGCGCCCGGACCTGCTCCACGTCGGCGACCAGCACGGCGATGGGCATGTCCGCGGGCCGTCCCTTCAGCGCGTAGAGCCGGTCGACCGCACCCGGGACGGCGGGCAGCGCCGCCACCCCGTAGACGGTGTCGGTCGGTACGACGATCGCCTCACCGGCCCGGAGCGCGGCGACGGCACGCTCGACCGCCTCGTCACCGACGCTCACGGCGTCGGGCCGATCCGGGCGACGAGGGCCCGGGGGCGTCCGGCGAGGTCGGGGGCGACGTGCGCGTCACGGAAGCCGGCGGCGAGGGCGAGCGCGACGGCGGCGTCGGCCTGGCTCGGGGCGAGCTCCACCACCAACGCGCCGGGGCGGCGCAGCCAGGTGGGGGCGCCGGCCACGATCACCTCGATGTCTTCGAGCCCGGTCGGGCCGGGGACGAGCGCCTGGCGGGGCTCCCAGTCGGCCACCTCCGGGGGGAGGGGGTCGGACTCGGCCACGTAGGGCGGGTTGGTGACCACCAGGTCGAACGTGGCCCGGAGGTCGCCCGGCAAGGCGTCGAACCACGACCCTTCGACCAGGGTGACCCGGGTGCCGGCGTGCCCGATGCCGGCGAGGTTGGCCCGGGCGACGGCCAGCGCGTCCGGCGAGGCGTCGACCGCCCAGACCGCGGTGGCCGGGCGCTCGACGGCGACCGACAGCGCGATGGCGCCGGTGCCCGTGCCGAGGTCGAGCACCCGAGGCGCCGCCGGCGCCAGGGCGTCCAGCTCGGCCAGGGCCACCTCGACGACCTGCTCGGTCTCGGGCCGGGGGATGAGCGCCCGCCGGTCGACCATGAGGTCGAGCGAGCGGAAGGACCACTCCCCCACCACGTACTGGAGCGGCTCGCCGGCGAGGCGACGCTCGACCATGACGTCGAAGAAGCCCATGGCGCGTTCGGTGGCCGGCTCGGACAGGCCGAGCGCGTACTCGGCGCCCTCGAACCCCGCCGCCCGCTCGATGATGCGCCGGACGCTGACCTCGGGCGACTCGATCCCCGCCGCGTCGAAGCGGGCCCGGGCCTCCGCGGCGAACACCCGCCACGGCGTCCCCTCGCCGCCCCGATCCGGGCCAGCGGGGCTCACGACCCCTGGAGCTGGGTGGCCCGTTCGTCGGCCACCAGGGCGTCGACCACGTCGTCGAGCTCGCCCGCGAGGATCTTGTCGAGCTTGTAGAGCGTGAGCTCGATGCGGTGGTCGGTGACCCGGTTCTCCTTGAAGTTGTAGGTCCGGATCTTCTCGGAGCGCCCACCGCCACCGATCTGGCCGCGTCGCTGGTCGGAGGCCGCGGCCGCGGCCTCGTCCTGCTTGGCCTTGAGCAGCCGGGACCGCAGCACCTGCATGGCCTTGGCCCGGTTCTGGATCTGGCTCTTCTCGTCCTGCATGGCCACCACCACGCCCGTGGGCTTGTGGGTGATGCGGACGGCGGAGTCGGTGGTGTTGACCGACTGCCCGCCGGGGCCGGACGACCGGTAGACGTCGATCTGGAGGTCGTTCGGGTCGATCTCGATGTCGACCTCCTCGGCCTCGGGCAGCACCGTCACGGTCGCCGACGAGGTGTGGATGCGGCCCTGGCTCTCGGTGACCGGCACCCGCTGCACCCGGTGCGGGCCGCCCTCGTGCTTCAGGCGGCTCCACACGCCCTCGCCGCTGAACAGCAGCGTGATGTCCGAGAAGCCGCCCATGTCGGACGGCTGGCTGGCGAGCACCTCGCACTTCCAGCCCATGCGCCCGGCGTAGGCCTGGTACATCTCGGCGAGGTCACGGGCGAAGAGGTTGGCCTCCTCGCCACCCTCGGCGCCGCGGATCTCGACGATCACGTTCTTGTCGTCGTTGGGGTCCTTCGGGAGCAGCAGCGTCTTGAGCTCGTCCTCGAGTCGGGCGATGGCGGCCTCGTTGTCGTCGACCTCGGCCCGCATGATCTCGCGGTCGTCGCCGGACGCCTCGGAGAACATCTCGCGGGCGGTCTGGAGGTCGTCGGTGGCCTGGCGGAGCTGCCGGGACCGCACCACGATCTCCTCGAGCTCCTTGTAGCGCCGGGCGGTGTCGGCGTAGCGGCGCTGGTCGGCGATGACGGCGGGGTCGGCGAGGCGCGCTTCGACGTCCTCGTACTCCCGCTCCAGGTCGCCGAGCCGCTCCAGCATCACGTCAGGCTACGGGAGTGACGTCGTCCCGCCAGTCCCCGGCCACGGCCACGATCTCGGCGGGCTCGACGAGGGCGGCGGCGAGCGCCCGGGTGACGGGGTGGTCGTCGCGCTCGGGCACGACGAGGACGAGGCGGGCGCCGGGGGCGCGCCACTGGCGGACGTCGGCGGCGGCGGGGACGAGGTCGAGGTCGATCCCCGCCGAGCACACGACCACGACGGGGGCGCCGTCGGTGGCCTCGCCGAGCGCCGGCGCGGGCGCGGCGTCCTTCACGTTGTCCCGGGCGATCGGCGGGTCGACGGGGCGCAGCGAGCGGGCGCCCACGAGCCCGGGCCGCTCGACCACGAGCGCCCGCAGCCAGCGCTCGGCCGCGAGCCGGTTGAGCGGGTGGGGGGGCGCACCGGGACGGCGCTGGGCGAGCACCGCGTCGATGACCGCGGCCAGGGCGTCGGGCGTGGGCAGGTCGCCGTGGATCATGGCGAACGCCTCGCGGTCGTGGCGGCCGACCCCGACCTCGAGGCGGGGCGGGCCGTCGTCGGGGACCACGATGCGGGCGATCTCGAGGCCGAGGACCTCGCCGACGATCGCACCGTGCTCGACGACCACCTCGACGCCGCTCGCCTCGAGCAGGGCCACAAGGTCGTCGACCTCGGTGGGGCCGGGGCCCGGCTCGGGGTACGGGGTGGCGGCGGCCGGCTCGACGGCCCGGCCCCGCACGCGCCAGACCTCGGGGGCGCCCGTGAACGCAGGCGCCCGCCGGGCCACCACGCCGGCGGCCTCGTCGTCCACCAGCACGTGCAGCGCCGCGACCCCCTGGGCGCGTGCCCACGCCAGTGCGGGCCCGAGCACGCGGTGGGGCTGCTCGTCGGCGAGCACCCAGGCGGTGGGACCGTCGTCGCCGGGCTGGACGAGGCCGGCGCCGCCGCCGAACACCGCCGGTGTCCGCTCGGCCTCGCCCCAGTGGTCGCGGACGAGCGCGCCGAGCTTGGCGCCCAGCAGCGCGGCGCGGCGGTCGGGGTCGAGCGTCATGGTCGGTGTGCGGGGCCCCGGTCGGGCGCCCGCCGGGCGGGTGCTACTGGCCCTTGCGCTTGCCGTAGCGGCGCTCGAACCGGTCGATGCGGCCGCCGGAGTCCACCAGCTTCTGCTTGCCGGTGTAGAAGGGGTGGCACTCGCTGCACAGCTCGACGTGGAGGTCGGGCTCGGTGGAGCGGGTGGTGAACGTGTTGCCACACGAGCACTTCACGGTGGCGACCACGTAGTCGGGGTGGATGTCAGCCTTCATCACGTGCCTTCTTCACTGAGCGGGGTGGTCATCGTAGCGGGCGGGGCCTCGTGAGCCTCAGCCGCCGGGCGCGGCCTTGGCGATCTCGTCGAGGAACGCGTCGTTGGACTTGAACGTCTTCATGCGGTCGATCAGCAGCTCGAGGCCGGCGCCGTTGCCGCCGTCGAGGGCGTGCAGCACCCGCCGGAGCTTCCAGACCTGCTGGAGCTCCTTCTTCTCGAACAGCAGCTCCTCGTGCCGGGTGGACGAGGCCTCGACGTCGATGGCGGGGTAGATCCGGCGCTCGGCGAGGCGCCGGTCGAGCCGCAGCTCCATGTTCCCGGTGCCCTTGAACTCCTCGAAGATGACCTCGTCCATCCGCGAGCCGGTGTCGATCAGCGCGGTGGCGAGGATGGTGAGCGAGCCACCCTCCTCGAGGTTGCGGGCGGCGCCGAAGAACTTCTTCGGCGGGTAGAGCGCCCCGGTGTCGATGCCGCCGGACATGACCCGGCCGGTGGCCGGCGCCGAGAGGTTGTAGGCCCGGGCCAGGCGGGTGATGCCGTCCAGCACGACCACGACGTCCTTGCCGGACTCGACCAGGCGCTTGGCCCGCTCGATGGTGAGCTCGGCCACCTGGGTGTGCTCCTCGGTGGGCCGGTCGAAGGTGGAGGCCGCGACCTCGCCCTTCTTCACCCACCGGCGCATGTCGGTGACCTCCTCGGGCCGCTCGTCGACGAGCAGCACGATGAGCTCGACCTCGGGGTTGTTCACCTCGATGGCCCGCACGATCTGCTTCATCACCGTGGTCTTGCCCGCCTTCGGGGGCGACACGATGAGGCCGCGGGTGCCCTTGCCGATGGGGGCGATGAGGTCGATGATCCGCGACGTCATGTTGTACGGGTCGGCGGACGACTCGAGGCGCAGCTTCTGGTCGGGGAACAGCGCGGTCAGCTCGTCGAAGCGGGGGCGCTGGCGGGCCTCGTCGGGGGCCACGCCGTTCACCGCGTCGATCTGAAGCAGCGCCGGGTTCTTCTCGTTGCGGTTCGCCGGGCGGCTCGTGCCCGTGACCCGGTCGCCCTTGCGCAGCGAGAACTGCCGCACCTGCTTCACCGAGACGTAGACGTCGTCCTTGCTGGCGAGGTAGCCGTGGAGGCGCAGGAAGCCGTAGCCCTCGTCGCGCAGGTCGAGCAGGCCCTCGACGGGGACGGGGTCGCCCTGCCATGGCTCGTCGCCCCCGGGGCGGTCGCCCCGACCGCGCCGGCGCCGGCGCCGGTTGCCGGACTCGGTCTCGTCGCCCTGGCCACCCTGGCCGCCGTCGCCACCGCCGGCGCGGTTGGCGTCGTCACCGCGGTCCTTGCCGCCGTCGCCCTGCCCCTGGCCTCCCTTCGCGCCGCCCTTGGCGGGCTTGGCGGCATTGGCCGAGGCCTCGGCGCCCTCGTCGTCGTCACCGTCACCGTGGTCGTCGTCCTCCGCAGCCCGGGCGGGGCGGGCGCGGCCCTTGCCGTTGGTGCTCGGCGCCGGCGCCTCGTCGGCGTGGTCGTCGCCACCCGCCGCATCGTGGGCACCCGCGGTCCCGCCATCGGCCGAGTCGCCACCGTCCGCGTCGCCGCTGCCGGTGTCGGCCGCCTCGACGGCCGCAGGCGCCTCGTCGGCGCCACCGTCCGCCGGGCCCCCGGCGGGCTCGGTGACCCCGGCCAGCTCGAGGATCAGGTCGATGATCTCGCCCTTGCGCGCCCGTGACCCGGGCTTGCCCCCCATCGCCTCGGCGATGGTCTGGAGCTCGTCGCGGTCCTTGCGCTCGAGCGCCGCTCGCTCGAGGTCCGTGGACTCCACGCTCATGGTTCCTTCTTTCACGCATCGGGGCCGACGCGGGCGACACGAGCCGCACGGTCCGGCAAGGGGGAGATCGCCGAGCGGGAGACCGCCACCGCGACCGCCGTGCGGCGACACGCCCGGGCCTCG
Source organism: Acidimicrobiales bacterium (assembly GCA_041908445.1). GTDB lineage: Bacteria > Actinomycetota > Acidimicrobiia > Acidimicrobiales > DATDAH01 > JAEUJM01. Next base: position 54,294 of record JAYRFK010000060.1, read on the forward strand.
GGAGGAGAGGTCGGCACCGGGTGGTGGAACGGGTCCGTCATCGACGGCCCGACCACGATACCAGTTGTCCCTCCCGGGGCCAGATGGCGCCCGACCGCAGGCGTCCGGCCCGAAATGGGCGGGCACGCGCCCCGCCCGGCCGCGAGACTCGGTCCCGTGGGGGAACGCACGGACGCTCCGGTGCTGGAGGCACGCGGCCTCGTGAAGGTCTACAAGCGCGTCCGTGCGGTCGACGGGGTCAGCCTCGTCGTCGCCCCGGGCGAGCGCCTCGGGCTGCTCGGCCCGAACGGCGCCGGCAAGACCACCACGCTGCTCATGCTGCTGGGCGCGATCACGCCCGACGAGGGCACCGTCACGATCGCCGGCCACCGCCTGCCCCGCCATCGCAGCCGGGCCATGCAGCACGTCGGCTTCGCGGCCGGCTACCTGCCCCTGCCCGACCGCCTGCGGGTGCGCGAGGTGCTCGGGATCTTCGGCCGCCTCTACGGGCTCGACGACCCGTTCCCCGCGGCCGACGCCGCCCTCGACCGCTTCGGCGTCCGTCACCTCGCCGGCGCCATGTGCATGGAGCTCTCCTCGGGCCAGCGCACGATCGTCGGCATCGCCAAGGCGATCATGCACCACCCCCAGCTCCTCGTCCTCGACGAGCCCACCGCGTCGCTCGACCCCGACGTGGCCCTTCGGGTGCGCACCGGCCTGCAGAGCCTGAGCGACGACGAGGGCATCGCCCTGCTCGTCACCAGCCACAACATGGTCGAGGTGGAGGAGCTCTGCGAGCGGGTCGTGTTCGTCCAGGGCGGCCGCGTCGTCGCGGACGGCACCCCCGCCGAGATCGCCGGCGACGGCTCGCTGGAGGAGTTCTTCCTCGCCCTCGCCCGCAACGACGAGCTCGACAGCATCGGCACGTACCGGGGCGCCGGCGGCCACGTCGCCCCCCACGACGACGAAGGCTCGGCCCGCGCATGAGCGCCCCCACCGACGACCGCCTCGGGCTCGCCGGGATCCATCCCCGCCGGTGGACCCGGATCAAGGCCATCGCGATCCGCCACGCGTACGTGCTGCGCCGCAGCCCCCACCGATCGTTCGACGTGTTCGTCTGGCCGGTCGTCGACGTCCTGCTGTGGGGATCGCTCGGCGTGTTCGTCACCCGCCAGGGCCAGGCCGGTCAGGCCGGCGCCGAGTACCTGCTGGCCGGGATCCTGCTCTTCCACGTGCTGTACCAGAGCCAGATCGCGCTCTCGACCGGCTTCCTCGAGGAGGTCTGGTCGCGCAACCTCCTCAACTTCATGACGACGCCCTGCAACGAGTGGGAGTACGCCGCCGGCGTGGCCCTGTTCGGCCTGGCCAAGGTGGCCACCGGCCTGGCCGTGGTGTTCCTCGCCGCCTTCGGCTTCTACGCGTTCTCGATCTTCGACGTGGGCTGGGCGCTGATCCCGATCGGCAGCGTGCTGCTCATCGCCGGCTGGTCGATCTCGCTGTTCGTCATCGGCCTGGTCCTGCGCTTCGGCCAGAGCGCCGAGGTCATGGCCTGGGGGATCCTCTTCGTCGTGATGCCGCTGTCGGGCATCTTCTACCCGGTCGACGCGCTGCCGGCGATCCTCCAGCCGATCTCGGTGGTGCTGCCCACGACCCACGCGTTCGCCGCGGTGCGCACCGTGCTCGACGGCGACCCGATGCCGTGGGACCAGCTCGCCATCGCCGCGGCCGGCTGCGTCGGTGTCGCCCTCGTCGGCCTCTGGTTCGTCACCCACATGCTGAAGACCTTCCGCCAGCGCGGCTACATCACCCGCTTCAGCTGACGCCCTCGCGGCGCGGCGACACGGGATCGGTGACCGAGCCTCGGCGCAGGGTCGCAGCAGCGCGGCCACGTCTCGGCACGGTTCGGGCAGCCGCGGCTGGGGCGGAGGGCCCGCGGTCGGCGCCGCCGCATAGGTATGTGACCGAGATCACCGTCGGCGGGTGACCTTCGGCCCTGCGCGGTCGAGACACGCGGCGCGAGGGTCGGGTGAAGAGAACGGAACGGGCGGTGATCGCGATGCTGCGACGACTCGTGGGTATGACGCTGGTGGCGGTGCTGGTCGGAGCGCTCCTGGTGGTGATGCCCGTGGCGGCGCAGGCGGCCCCTGCGGCCCCCCTCCCCCCGGTGTTCTCCCTCACGTGGGGCAGCTACGGGACCGGTGACGGGCAATTCAACGAGCAGCGCGGCGTCGCGACCGACAGCGCCGGGAGCGTCTACGTCACCGACTACTGGAACCACCGGGTCCAGAAGTTCTCGTCCTCCGGCACGTACCTCACCCAGTGGGGCGGCTACGGCAGTGGGCCCGGCCAGTTCAACCAGCCCTTCGGGGTGGCGACCGACAGCGCCGACAACGTCTATGTCGTCGACCAGTACAACAGCCGCGTCCAGAAGTTCTCCGCCGACGGCACCTACCTCACCGAGTGGGGAACCCAGGGCTTCGGTCCCGGCGAGTTCTACTGGCCCTCGGCGGTGGCGACCGACGCCGCCGACAACATCTACGTCGTGGATCTCTACAACAACCGGGTCGAGAAGTTCACCTCGGATGGCACCTTCCTGACCCAGTGGGGCACCTACGGCTCCGAGAATGGCCAGTTCTTCCACCCCGAGGCGGTGGCGATCGACGGCGCCGGGAACGTCTACGTCACCGACACCTACAACCGGGTCCAGAAGTTCACCGGTGACGGCACCTACCTCACCCAGTGGGGCACCTACGGCTCCGGCGACGGCCAGTTCGACGACGCGGTCGGGGTGGCGACCGACAGCGCCGGCCACGTCTACGTCGCCGACAAGGAGAACAACCGCATCCAGGAGTTCACCGGCGACGGCACCTACCTCACCCAGTGGGGCACCTACGGCTCCGGCAACGGCCAGTTCTCCAACGAGTGGGGGCTGACGGTCGACGCCGCCGGCAACGTGTACGTCATCGACTCCGGCAATTCCAGGGTGCAGAAGTTCGTGCTGGCGGCGCCGGCGGTGTCGGTGGCGAAGTCGGCCGACGAGACGTCGGTGTCGGTGGGTGACACCATCCACCTGCACGTGGTGATCGAGAACACCGGAAACGTGCCGCTCACCGGGATCACCGTCGCCGACCCGGACGCCACCGGGTGCGCGGGTCCGGTGGCGGACCTCGCGGTGGGTGCTTCGCGCACCGTCGACTGCACTCACACCGCGCTCGCGGGCGACGTCCCCACCTACCGCAACACGGCCAGCGTGGAAACCGACCAGACCGGGCCGACCGACTCGAACACCCTCGAGGTCGCCGTCCTGGACACGACCGACCCGACGGTCGACCTGCGCACCCCCGCCGCCGACCAGGCCTTCACCCTCGGCGCCGCCGCCACCGCCGACTACAGCTGCGACGACACCGGCGGCTCCGGGCTCGACACCTGCACCGGCACCATCGCCGACGGCGACCCCATCGACACCACCGCCCTCGGCACCTACACCTTCACCGTCACCGCCACCGACCACGCCGGCAACGAAACCACCGTCACCCACACCTACCGCGTCGTCGGCCTCCCCGCCCACAACGGCCGCATCGCCTTCGTGTCGAACCGGGACGGCGACGACGAGATCTTCACCATGAACGTGGACGGCTCGGGCCAGACCCAGCTCACCCACAACACGGTCAGCGACAACGACCCGGCCTGGTCCCCCGACGGCACCCGCATCGCGTTCACCAGCACCCGCGACGGCAACCCCGAGATCTACGCCATGAACGCCGACGGCACCGGCGTCGCCCGCCTCACCACCGATCCCGAGGTCGACCGGCACGCGGCGTGGTCGCCCGACGGCACGCGCATCGCGTTCTCGAGCCGCCGCGACGGCAACTGCGCCGGCAGCCCCGTCTCGTGCGACGAGATCTACGTGATGGATGCGGACGGCACGGGTCAGACGCGGCTCACCACCGCCTACAACTACGACAACTCGCCGGCCTGGTCGCCAGACGGCGCGCACATCGCCTTCACGGCAGCACGCGACGACAACGCCGAGATCTACGTGATGAACGCGGACGGCACCGGGCAGGCCCGCCTCACCAGCGAGCCCGCCAACGACCTGCAGCCCGCCTGGTCCCCCGACGGCACCCGCATCGCCTTCACCAGCGCACGCGACGGCAACGAGGAGATCTGGACCATGGGCGCGGACGGGAGCGCGGCCGTCCAGCTCACCGACTCCCCGACCAACAACGGCGGCCCCGCGTGGTCACCGGACGGCCGGTTCATCGCCTTCGACACGAACCGCGGGCCCGCCCCCTTCGAGGTCTACCGGATGAACGCCGACGGCTCCGCGGAGACGAACCTCACCGTCACCATCGGACGAGACGACTACGCGCCCGACTGGCAGCCCGTCCGCGACGCCGAGGGCCCGACCATCACGATCACCACCCCCGCCGACGGCGACACCTACCTCCGAGGCGCCTCGGTGACCGCGGACTACGCCTGCTCGGACACCCCGGCCGGCGTCGTCGAGTGCACCGGGACGCTCGACGGCGGGGCCATCGCCGACGGCGACCCGCTGGACACCACCACGCTCGGCGAGCACACCTTCACGGTCACGGCCACGGACAACGCCGGCAACACCGCCGCACGCACCCACCACTTCACGGTGGTGCGGGCGGGCGAGCTCGCCGGGACGGTCACCGAGACGGGCACCGGCACCCCGCTCGAGGGCACCTGGGTGATCGTGCTGCAGGCGGCGGACTACGGCCTGGTGGGTGGCGCCGAGACCGCCGCGGACGGGACCTGGTCGCTGCGGGTCGACCCCGGCGACTACCACCTCGAGTTCGTCGATCCGGCCCTGTCGCATGTGATCGAGTGGTACGACGGCCACGGCTACCGGGACCTCGCGCAGGCCGACACGGCCAGTGCCACCGCGGGCGCCACCACGACCGTCGACGCCGACCTGGTCGACCCCACCGGCGCGGTCTCGGGCACGGTCACCGAAACGGGCACCGGCACCCCCCTCGCCGATGCCGTCGTGGCCGTGCTGCCGGCAGGGGTGTCCCACCCGCTGGCCGCGACCTCCACGGACGCCGACGGGCACTACCGGCTCACCGGCCTGCCGCCCGGCGCCTACCTCGTCGTGTCTGCCTTGGCCCAGGGGACCCACGCAGCCACGTTCTTCGGTGACACGATGGATGCGGACGCCGCCACCCCCCTCATGGTCACCGCCGGCACCACTTCGTCCGGGACCGACATCGCGATGGCCCCCAACGAGGCCGACCCCCTGGCCGGGTCGGTGACCGGCACCGTGACCGACGACGTCACCGGCGACCCCGAGCCCGGCGTCCTCGTCGGCGCCATGCGGGCCAGCGACGTCCGGTTCACCGCCGCGACCTTCACCGACGCGTCGGGCCGCTTCGTCCTCGGCGTCGACGGCGGCGACTACTACGTCGAGTTCTTCGACCTCGACACCGGCCACCGGTTCGAGTGGTACGACGACCAGCAGGACCCCGCATCGTTCGCCGACCTCACCACCGTGGCCGCCGGCAGCACCGCCGACGCCGCCCTCACCCCCCTCGAGGGGCGGATCGCCGGCGCGGTGACCGAGGACGGCACGGGTGCCCCCCTCGGCGGTGTCTGGGTCGCGCTCATGGGCTATGCCACCGGGCAGCCCGTGGCCGGCGCCGTCACCGCCGCCGACGGCACCTACGCCATGCCCGCCGTCGACATCGGCGACTACTACGAGGTCTTCATCGACCCCACTGGCGCCCACGCACTCGAATTCAACGACGATGCCCCCGACATGGGCACCGCCACGCCCGTCACCATCACCGGCGGCCACGTCACCACCATCGACGCCGCCCTCGCCGCCAGCTGAGCCATCACCACGGGAGGTCCCCGTGGCCGAAACCTGGTCCGATCTTCGGCCCCGGTTCGACTATCGGCCGAGCAGGCGGGGCAGGAGTTGGTGGCCGGGGAGGGCGCCGGCGTCGGCGGCGCCCTCCTCGGTGTACACCCCGCCCGGGCCGTCGACCCGACTGTCGACCAGCAGGTAGGGCACCGGATCCGGGGTGTGGGTCTTCAGCTCGATGGGGGTGGCGTGGTCGGGCAGGAGCAGCAGGCGCCAGTCCCCCAGGTCGTCGAGGCCGGCCACGAGATCCGTGAGGATGCGCCGGTCCCAGTTCTCGAGGGCCCGCACCTTCTCCGCGTGGTCGCCGGCGTGGCCGGCCTCGTCGGTGGCCTCCACGTGGACGATGAACAGGTCGGCGCCGGCGGCGAGGCCGGCGAGGGCGGCGTCCCGCTTGCCCTCGTAGTTCGTGTCGTACCAGCCCGTGGCGCCCTCGACCTCGACGATCTCCATCTCGGTGAGCACGCCGAGGCCCCGCACGAGGTCGACCGCGGTGACGAGACCCGCCTGCACGCCGAACGCGTCGCGGAACGGGGTCATCTGCGGCTGGGGGCCCTGACCCCAGAGCCAGACCTGGTTGGCCGTCACCGGGGAGCCGTCGGCCTTGGCCCCGGCGAGGACCTCTCGTGAGGCGTCCATGACCGCCTGGAGCTTGGCCGCGGCCGGGCCCGACGGCCAGATCGCGGGCTTGTCGGTGAGGTCGTGGGGCGGGACGCACTCGGCGTCGGCCCACGCCTTCGGCGCCACGACGATGTGGCGGTACTGGACGCCCGGGTGGAAGGCGATCTCGTCGGTGCCGAGCTCGGCCTGGAGGCGGGCGACGACCGCGGCGGCGTCCTCGGTGCTCGGGTGCCCGCCGGCGAAGTCGACCATGGTGCCGTCGTCGCCGACGGTCACGAGGTTGCAGCGGAAGGCGACCTGATCGGGGTCGAGGCGCAGGCCCAGGGCGGCAGCCTCGATCGGGGCCCGGCCGGTGTGGAAGCGGGCGGGGTCGTAGCCGAAGATCGACATGTTGCCGACGTCGCTGCCGGGGGGCATCCCGGCCGGGATCACCGCGGCGAGGCCCACCTCACCGCGGGCGGCGAGGGCGTCCAGCGTCGGGGTGTGGGCCGCCTGCAGCGGCGTCTTGCCGCCGAGGGCCGCCACCGGCTCGTCCGCACACCCGTCGGGCACGCACACCACGTACTTCACGAGAGCTCCGCCTTCCCGGGACACGCCTGCATGCCGCCATCTTGCCCGCTCACGGGCGGGGTGCCTCAGCCGAGGACGGCGGTGGCGAGCAGGTGGTCACGCACGGCGTCGACGTCGTTGGGGAGCGTCTCGTAGCGCTCGGGGCGCTCGAAGAGGTCGCGCAGGTGGTCGGGCAGCTCGGGGCGGATCCCCGTGGCCTGCTCGACCGCGTCGGGGAACTTGGCCGGGTGGGCCGTGGCCAGCGCCACCATCGGCACCGCCGGGTCCCGGCGGCAGGCTCTCGCGGCGCCCACGCCGACGGCGGTGTGAGGGTCGATCAGGACGTCGTCGTGCTCGTACTCCGAGGCGATGACCGCACGGGTCTGCTCGTCGTCGAACCGGGCGCCGGCGAAGACCTCGGCCACCTGGGCGAGGCGCTCGGTGCCGATCGTGACGGAGCGCTCGGTCCGGAACTCGTCCATGAGCGCCGCGATGCCCGCGCCGTCGCGGCCGTAGAGCTCGAAGAGCAGGCGCTCGAGGTTGCTCGACACCTGGATGTCCATGCTCGGGCTGATGGTGGGCTCGACGTCGCGCATCTCGAGCGCGCCCGAGCCGAGGAAGCGGAAGAGGATGTCGTTCGCGTTGGAGCCGATCACGAGCTGCGGGATGGGCACGCCCATGCGGCGGGCGGCGTAGCCGGCGAAGACGTTGCCGAAGTTGCCCGTGGGCACGGAGAACGAAACGGGCGTGCCGTGGCCCACCCGGGCCGCGGCGCGGACGTAGTAGACGATCTGGGCCATCACCCGGGCCCAGTTGATGGAGTTCACCGCGGACAGGTGCAGCTTCTCGCGGGTGGCGGGGTCGTTGAACAGCGCCTTCACGAGGTCCTGGCAGTCGTCGAAGGTGCCCTCGACGGCGAGGTTGTGCACGTTGGGCGACTGGACCGTCGTCATCTGGCGGCGCTGCACCTCGGACACGCGGCCGGCGGGGTGGAGGATGAAGATCTCGATGCCGTCGCGGTCGCGGCAGGCCTCGATGGCGGCCGACCCGGTGTCGCCGGACGTGGCCCCCACGATCGTGACCCGCTCGCCCCGCTTGGCCAGCTCGTGGTCGAAGAGCCGCCCCACGAGCTGCAGGGCGACGTCTTTGAAGGCGAGGGTCGGGCCGTGGAAGAGCTCGAGCAGCCAGAGCCCGTCGTGCAGTCGGTAGAGCGGGGTGACCTCGGGGTCGTCGAAGGTGGCGTAGGACGCCCGCACCAGCTCGGCGAACTCGTCGCGCTCGTACTCGCCCTCGACGAAGGGCCACATAACCTCGACGGCCACCTCCGCGTAGGGCCGGTCGGCGAGCGACGCCAGCCCGTGCGGCAGCTTGGGCCAGGCCTCGGGCACGTAGAGCCCACCGTCGGTGGCGAGGCCGGCGAGGAGCGTGTCGGCGAAGCGCAGGGTGGGCGCGGCGCCGCGGGTGGAGACGTAGCGCACGGGCTCAGGCGTCCCCGATGACGCGGAGCACGCTGCCGACCTTGCCCACCACGTCGAGCTGCTTGAGGTCGTGCAGGGTGGCGGCCACGTCGCGCTCGAAGGCCTCGTGGGTGATGAAGATCAGGCGCGCCTCGTCGCCGAGCCCCTCCTGCTCCATCGAGCGGATCGACACGCCGTGCTCGCCGAACACGCCCGCCACCGTGGCCAGCACGCCGGGACGGTCGAAGACCTCGACGTTCAGGTAGTAGCCCGAGCGCACCTCGTCGATGGGGCGGATGCGGGCCGGGCCGAGGCGGCCGATGTGGGCGCTGGAGCCCTTGCGCAGGTTCACCGCGGCGTCGATCAGGTCGCCCAGCACGGCGCTGGCCGTGGGGAAGCCGCCGGCGCCGCGGCCGTAGAGCATCAGCTCGCCGATCGCGTCGCCCTCGATGAACACGGCGTTGAAGCTCTCGCGCACCGAGGCCAGCGGGTGGGCGGCGGGGACCATGGCGGGGTGGACCCGCACCGCGATCTCGCCGTCGACGTCCTCGACCACCGCGAGCAGCTTCACCACGTAGCCGAGGTGGCGGGCGAAGTCGATGTCCGCCGCGGTGATCCCCGAGATGCCCTCGTGGTAGACGTCGCCGGCGACCACGCGGGCGCCGAAGGCGATCATGGCGATGATGGCGGCCTTGGCGCCGGCGTCGAAGCCCTCCACGTCGGCGGTGGGGTCGCGCTCCGCGAAGCCCAGGCTCTGGGCCTCGGCGAGGGCCTCCTGGTAGGAGGCGCCCGCTTCGGTCATGCGGGTGAGGATGTAGTTGGTGGTGCCGTTGACGATGCCCATCACCCGGGTGATGCGCTCGCCGGCGAGCGACTCCCGCAGCGGGCGGATGAGGGGGATGGCGCCGGCCACGGCCGCCTCGAACAGCACGTCGACCCCGGCGGCGTCGGCGGCGTCGAAGATCTCGGCGCCCATGCTGGCCAGCAGCTCCTTGTTGGCGCTGACCACGGGCTTGCCCGCCTTCAGAGCGTCGAGGGTGAGGGTGCGGGCGGGCTCGATGCCGCCGATGACCTCGACCACGAGGTCGACCTCGGGGTCGTCCACCACGCCGCCGGCGTCGTGGGTGACGACGTGGTCGGGGAGCTCGACCGGGCGGGCCTTGGCCAGGTTGCGCACCGCCACCCGGGTGACCTCGAGGCGCAGGCCGGTGCGGGCGGCGATGTCGTCGCCGCGGTCCTCGATGAGCTGGATGAGGGCCGCCCCGACGTTGCCGCAACCGAGGACGCCGACCCGGACCGTTGATTCGTCCACCCCGCCACGGTAGTGGCTGACCCCCGGCGTTCCCGCCCGCGTTCGGGGCCGCGTTCCGGCCCGCGTCCCGGGCCGCGCTCCCGTGGGCGGACGGCGGCGCGTTCCGGCCGGGCGGCGGGAGGTCCCCCGGCCACGACGACCCCCACCCGTACACTTCCGGCGATGGCTGAGGCGGTGGCGCCCCGGGTCCGGCCGCCGCTACGGGCGTGGCCCCGCCGCGGTGTGGCCCTCGTGCGCCACGGCGTCGAGCGCCTGGGGCCGCCGCAGGTCGTGCTCGCCCTCGCCATCGGGGTCTTCGCCATCGTCTTCGGGCGCCTGGTGGTCCTGCGCCACGAGCGCTTCGGCACCTTCGACTTCGACCTCGGCATCTACGACCAGGCGGTCTGGCTGCTGGCCCACGGCCACGGCTTCGACACCGTGCGGGGCCTCGGCGTGTTCGGCAACCACGTCAACCTGGCCTTCTACCTGCTCGTCCCCTTCTACTGGCTGGGCGCCGGCCCGAACTTCCTGAACCTGGTGATGGTGGCCGCGGTCGGTGCCGCCGCCGTGCCCGTCTTCCGGCTCGGGCGGATCTGGTTGCGGGACGACTGGCACGCCCTCGTCCCCGCCCTCGCCTTCCTCCTGCACTTCACGAGCCAGTGGATGGTGCAGGAGACGTTCCACGCCGAGGTCGTGGCCCTCTTCCCGTTCTTCATGGCCTACCTCGCCGCGACGGAGTCCCGCTGGCGCGCCTACGCGCTCTGGATGGTCTTCGCGGTGGCGTGGAAGGAGGACATCGCGCTCGCCACGACGGTGGTGGGCCTCCTCCTCGTGGTGCGGGGCCACCGCTCGGGCGACCGCTCCGCGCGTCGGGCCGGCGTCTGGACGGTGGTGGCGTCGCTCGGCTGGTTCCTGCTCTGCACCCGCCTGATCATCCCGGCCTTCAGCCCCGGCGGCGTGTTCTACGAGGACTTCTTCGGCCCGCTCGGCGACTCACCCTGGGCGCTGGCCGACACCGCGCTCACCAACCCGACCGCCGTCACCCGCCAGCTCGACCACGCCAACGCCCTCGGGTACGTCCGCGACCTGCTCACGCCCTACGGCTTCACCCCGCTGCTGGCCCCGGCGGTGCTGCTGATCGGGCTGCCGCAGGCCCTCGTCAACCTGCTGTCGGGCAACGGCTTCACCTGGAGCCTGCGCTTCCACTACGCCTCGATGCCCCTCGCCGGCGCCACCCTCGCCATGGTCGAGGGGATCGGCCGGCGGGCCTCGATCGCGCTGCGCCGCTTCCTGCTGGGGCTGGTGGCAGCGTGCGCCCTGGCCACCACGGCGATGTGGGGCATCTCACCGATCAGCACCTACTACGACCAGGGGTTCTGGCCGCTCACCCCCATCGAGCGCCAGGACGAGCTCGAGCGGGCGGTGAACACGCCGCCCGACGACGCCTCGGTGGCGGCCACCTACCTGCTCGTCCCCCACCTGACCCACCGGCGGAACATCTACTCGTTCCCGAATCCCTGGCAGCCCCAGAACTGGGGCGTGAACAACGAGCGTCAGCACGACCCCGCCGACGTGGACTGGCTGGTGATCGACCGCCTCAGCCTGAGCCCCGAGCTGGCCGAGAAGCTCCAGGAGATCCTCGACACCGAGGACTGGGTCATCGTCGAGGCCCAGGACGACCTGCTGGTCGCCCACCGCCGCGGCGCCCCCACCCGCTGATCCTCCGTTCCTCCAGCAGGAACGCGAGGTACCACCTTCCGTTTCTGCTGGAGGAATGAGAGGCGGTCAGGCGAGGTCGGTGCGGAGGAGGTCCTCGTAGGTCTCGCGGCGGACCACCAGGCGGGCCTCGCCGCCGCGGCAGAACACGACCGGCGGGCGGGGCAGCTTGTTGTAGTTGGACCCCATGGAGTGGCCGTAGGCGCCGGTGACCGGGGTGGCGAGCACGTCGCCGACGGCGAGGTCGGCGGGGACCGCGGCGTCGCGCACCAGCACGTCGCCCGACTCGCAGTGCTTGCCCACGACCGTGACCGTGCGGGGGCGCTCGGCGAGGGTCGCCCGGGGCAGGAAGGCCTCGTAACCGCTGCCGTAGAGTGCCGGCCGGGGGTTGTCGATCATGCCGCCGTCGACGGCGACGTAGGTGCGCACGCCGGGCACCTCCTTGACCGTGCCCACCCGGTAGAGGGTGACGGCGGCCTGGGCCACGATGGCCCGGCCGGGCTCGGCGACCGGTCGGGCGATGAGGCCGGCCTCGGCGCAGGCCTGGTGGACCGCCTTGGCCCAGTCGGCGATGGTCGGCGCCGACTCGCCCACGACGTAGGGGACGCCCAGCCCGCCGCCGATCGAGAGCTCGGGGAGGCCGAGGGGCGCCACGAAGGGGGCCAGGACCTCGACGGCCTCGGCGAAGAAGTCGGCCACGAACACCTGGCTGCCGATGTGGGCGTGCACGCCGACGAGCTCCATGGCGTCGGAGCCCGACGCCCGGATCACCGCGGCGGCGGCGTCGCCCGAGGCGAGCCCGAAGCCGAACTTCGAGTCCTGCTGGCCGGTGCGGATGTACTCGTGGGTGTGGGCCTCGATCCCCGGCGTTACCCGGATCAGCACCTTGGGGACGGCGGCGCCGGCGGCGACGAGGGCCTCGATGCGGTCCATCTCGTCGAACGAGTCGACCACGATGCGGCCCACGCCGGCCTCGATCGCGCCGTGGAGCTCCTCGACGGACTTGTTGTTGCCGTGCAGGACGATGCGCTCGGCGGGCACGCCGGCGGCAAGCACCACGAAGAGCTCACCGCCGCTGGCGACGTCGATGTGCATGCCCTCCTCGTGGGCGAGGCGGGCCATGGCGGTGCAGAGGAAGGCCTTGGCCGCGTAGGCCACGCCGTCGCCGAAGGCGGCGACCGCCTCACGGCAGCGGGCCCGCAGGTGGTCCTCGTCGTAGACGAAGAGCGGGGTGCCGAACTCCTCGGCCAGGTCCAGCACGTCGCAGCCGCCGATCGACAGGCGGCCGTCGGCGCCCACCACCGCGTTCTCGGGCAGCAGGTGCCGGGGCAGCGCGGTCACGCCACCCCCCGAATCCATCGTTCTGGGACCACGGGAGCGTCACCGGTGCCACGAGCGTGTACCCAGAACGAGGAAATCGCCGTCACATCGACTCCGGGGCCGACACGCCGAGCAGGTCGAGGCCGATGGCGAGGCCGACGGCGGCGGCCTCGACCAGCCACAGCCGGGCCTGGGTCAGCTCGGGGGCGACGCCCTCCCCCATCACGTAGCAGTCGTGGTAGAAGCCGTGGAACCGGCCGGCCAGCTCCCGCACCCACGTCGTGATCTGGTGGGGCGCCCGGGCGTTGCACGCCGTGGCGACAGTCTCGGGCAGCTCGGACAGGCTGCGCAGCACGTCGAGCTCCCGCTCGTGGGTCAGCAGCGACAGGTCGACGTCGGCCAGCGGTGCCCGCTCGACACCGCGCTCGGCCGCGACCCGGCCGATGGAGTGGATCCGGGCGTGGGCGTACTGGACGTAGAAGACCGGGTTCTCCATGGCCTGGCTGGCCACCACGTCGAGGTCGAAGTTCTGCCGGGTGTCGATCGACTGGAGCAGGAAGGTCAGCCGGGCCGCGTCGGGGCCCACCTCGTCGAGCACCTCGGCGAGGGTGATCAGGTCGCCGGAGCGCTTCGAGAGCCGCACCGGCTCGCCGTCGCGCAGGAGGTTGACCAGCTGCACGATGGGCACCTCGAAGGCGTCGGGATCGTGGCCGAGGGCCTCGAGCGCCGCCTTCATCCGGGGCACGTAGCCGTGGTGGTCCGATCCCCACACGTCCACGAGCAGGGCGAAGCCCCGGGCCAGCTTGTCCCGGTGATAGGCGATGTCGGGCAGCAGGTAGGTGTACTCGCCGTCCGACTTCACGAGCACCCGGTCCTTGTCGTCCCCGAAGTCGGTGCTGCGCAGCCAGGTGGCACCGTCCTCGTCGAACACCACGCCGCGGGCCCGCAGGTCGTCGAGCGTGGCGGTGATCGCGCCGGATTCGACCATCGACTTCTCACTGAACCAGGTCTCGAACGACACGTTCACCCGCTCGAGGGTGGCGCGCTGGTCGGCGATGGCCCGCGCCTCGCCCCACTCGACGGGGTCGGCGTCGTCGGGCAGCTCGGCGGCCCACTCCTTGATGTACTCGCCCCGGTAGCCGTCCTCGGGGACGTCCTCGCCGGCCTTGCGGGCGGCGAGGGAGGCCCCGAAGAGCTCCATCTGGACGCCCCGGTCGTTGATGTAGAACTCGCGGTGGACCTCGTAGCCACACCGCTCGAACAGGCGCGCCAGCGAGTCGCCGTAGGCCGCGCCCCGGCCGTGGCCGGCGTGGACCGGGCCGGTCGGGTTGGCGCTGACGAACTCGACGTTGACCTTGGCCCCGCCGCCGAGGTCGGGGCGCGCGAAGCCGTCGACGCCGGCGGTGACGACGTCGGCGAGGATCTCGTGCAGCCACGTGTCGTGGAGCCGGAAGTTCACGAAGCCGGGGCCGGCGATCTCCACCCCGGCGACGTGCGCCGGCGGGTTCGCCTCGAGAACGGCGACGAGCTCGCCGGCCAGCTCCCGGGGGTTGCGGCCGGCCGCCTTGGCGGTGGCCATGGCCACGTTGCTCGACCAGTCCCCGTGCTCGCGGCGGGCGGGGCGCTCCAGGGCGATCCCCGAGGCCGGGGGCTCGACCCCGACCTGGGCCAGGGCGCCGCCCAGCGCCTCCGTCAACGACTCCCTGATGCCGGCCACGAGCCATCTTGGCCGCACCGCACCCGGAAACGACAAAAGGATTGAGCGGATGGGCCGTCGTAGGGTGCCGACGGTGAGGATCGGCGACCCGCCCCGTTGGCGCATCGAGGGCGACGGTGGGCGGGTCGCGCTGGGGCCGATGGCCCGCTGGCAGATCGTGCCGAGCGATCCGGCGCAGTGCGAGGACCCCGACGCACCCGCCCTCGGCTTCGAGGCGACGTTCGACGAGGGTCCCGGGTGGGCGCAGCTGTCGGCCCGGGTCCGCAACGACGAGGACCGCCCCGTCGCCCTCGAGCGACTCGTGCTGTTCGACGGGCCCCTCCGGGTCGGCGAGGACCCCCGCCGCTGGCGGATCTACCGCAACGGCTACCAGTCGTGGTCGGGGACGTGGACCATCGGCGTCGACGAGCGCGACCGCGACCTGCCCACCGCCGTCGCCCGCGGTGCGGTGACGGATGCCCGCCACCCCGCGCCCCGGGGCAAGGGCCACGTGCGGTCGGATGCGCTCACCGCCGTGGTCGACCCCGTGAGCGGCGACGCCGTCGCCGTCGGCTTCACCACCCTCGCCGACGCCTTCGGGTTCGTCGAGGTCGTGGCGCCGGGCGGCGAGGACCCGCGGCTCTCCGCGTGGGTGGACCTCGACGGCACGGTGCTCCCCCCGGGCGAGTCGACGCCGTGGTTCACGGTGCTCGTGGCCGAGGAGCACGGTGGGTCGGCGCCGGGAACCCGGGCGCTGCGGCGGGTGGCCGAGGCCGCCGGTGCGGCCATGGGCGCCCGGACGGGCGACGGCCACCACCCCGCCGGTTGGTGCTCGTGGTACTTCTACTTCACGAAGGTCACCGAGGCCGACGTGCGCGAGAACCTGGCCGTGCTGGCCGCCGACGGGCGCGACGGGCCGACCTTCGGCTGCGAGTACGTCATGGTCGACGACGGCCACCAGGCCGCGATCGGCGACTGGCTCACCACGAACGACACGTTCCCCAGCGGGATGGCGGGGCTCGCCCGGTCGATCACCGACGAGGGCTTCGACGCCGGCATCTGGTGGGCGCCCTTCCTCGCCTCCTCGCGCTCGCAGGTCGCCGCCGAGCACCCCGACTGGCTCGTGCGGGACCGGCGGGGCCGGCCCATCCTCGGCCTGCTCAACCCGGGGTGGGGCCTCACGACGCCGATGCGGGTGCTCGACACGACCCACCCCGAGGTGCTCGACCACCTACGCCACGTGGCCGCCACCATCGGCCACGAGTGGGGCTACGCCATCCAGAAGCTCGACTTCCTCTACGCCGCCGCGCTGCCCGGCGTGCGCCACGACCCCGATGCCACCCGGGCCCAGTCGCTGCGGCGGGGGCTCGAGGCCGTGCGGGCGGGTGCCGGCGACGACGCCTTCCTGCTCGGGTGCGGCTGCCCGCTGGGGCCGGCGGTGGGCGTGGTCGACGCCATGCGGATCGGCGCCGACGTGACCCCGTCGTGGACGAGCCTGGTCGGCCGCACCGTCGGCCGGAACCGCCACGGCTTGTCCACCTTCCACGCCCTGCTCAACACCCTGACCCGCTCGGTGCTCGACAGCGCCTGGTTCCTGAACGACCCCGACTGCCTGATGGTCCGCGACGCCGACACCCGCCTCGACGAGGACGAGGTGCGCCTGCTGGCGACCGTCTTCGCCATGACCGATGGGATGCTCGTGCTCTCCGACCGGCTCGACCGGCTGCCGGCGGCCCGGCGGGCGCTCGTCGCGAACGCCCGGGCGCTCACGGGTGGCACGCCCGAGGTCGTCGACCTCTTCGAGCGGGCCCTGCCCGAGCTGCTCGTCAGCCGCCACGCCGACGGCCGGGTCGACGTCGGCCTGCTCAACCTCACCGACCGCCCCCGGCCCGGCGTGGTCGACCTCACCCGCCTCGGCCTGGCCGACCGGGTGGCGCCGGGGACCACCGCCCTCACGGAGCACTGGAGCGGCCGCCCCGTCGACGTGCGGGGCACCCTGGTGGACGTCGGCGTGCTCCCCCGCCACTCGGCCCGGGTCGTCCGCCTGGAGGCCTGATCGACGCGACCGACGCGACGCCGGCGCTCGCTCGCCCGCGCCACCCCCAACGCGGGATCTCCTGTTGAGAAACCCCCGTATCGGGGGTTTCTCACCAAGAATTCCTTGTCGTCAGAGGCCGGGGGGGCGGTTGGTGTAGCGGCGGGCCGAGGGGGACCAGAACCAGCCGCCGCCGGCGCGGGTGCCGCCGTCGACGGGGATGTTGTGGCCGGTGACGAACGATGACTGGTCGGAGGCGAGGAAGAGCGCCACCCGGGCCTGGTCCTCGGGGACGCCGACCCGGCCCACCGGGGCCCACGCCTCCCACAGGGGGTCGTCGGCGTCGCCGGCGGCCTCGTAGTCGACCTGAGCGGTCTGGGTGAGGTCGGGGCCGATGCCGTTGACCCGGATGCCGTGGCGGCCGACGGCGACGGCGAGGTCGGTGGTGAACGCCGCCACCGCCGCCTTCATGGCGCCGTAGACCGGATCGCCGGGGTAGCCCCGCATCCCCTCCACCGAGTGCACGTTGACGATGGCGCCCGACCGGGCCGCGACCATCGCATCGAGGAAGGCCCGGGTCACGGCGAAGACGTGGAGCAGGTTCACCTCGTACTGCGCCTGCCACGACTCGGGGCCCGACCGGGAGAACGGGGTGAACGGCCGGTAGTCGCCGACGTTGTTCACCAGCACGTCGACACGGCCGTGGTGGTCGAGCACGCCGGCGGCCAGCGCCGCCACCCCGTCGGCGTCGCGCACGTCGACCACGTGGGCCCGGGCGATGCCACCCGCGGCCTCGATCCCGGCGACGGTGGCCGCGGCCGCCTCCCCGTCGACGTCCGCGAGCTCCACGAGCGCCCCGTGGGCGGCGAACAGCCGCGAGATGGCGCCGCCGATGCCGCCGGCCCCGCCGGTGACGACCGCGACCCGTCCGTCGAGCAACCGGTTGGCGTCGTCGATCGCCGGCGGTCCTGCGGTCGGCGGCCCTGCGGTCGGTGTCATGGACCGCCACCTCCGACACGGACGGGATCTACGGCCGGGATCTGTGGCGCCCTCGGCAGGACTCGAACCTGCGCACACGCCTCCGGAGGGCGATGCTCTATCCGCTGAGCTACGAGGGCAGGGTGACGACTCTACCGCGGGCGGGGCGTGGTCCCGAAGGTGGTGCCGCAGGTGGTGCCGAAGGTGGTACCGATCACTCGCAGTCGATGCCGTCGGCCGCGGGGTCGCCGGCGCTGTGGCCGATGGTGGTCGACGTGGTGGAGGTCGACGACGGGGTCGAGCCGTCGCCGGCCTGCGCCGCGGCGTCGGTGGGGGCCGGCGGGCGGGCGGCCTGCTGCACCGTGGTGAAGTCGGCACCCGTCACGAGGACCACCTGGTTCGGGTCGAGCGACTCGTCGGGGACCAGGGTGGCGCCGGCGGTGAGGTGGCGCGCCACCAGGTCGGCCGCCTTCTCCGAGCCCGGCGCGTAGTGCACCTCCGTGACGGCCACGGGCGCCCCCGCCGTGTCGGTGGTGCCGGCCGTGAACCCGCTGGCCACGAGGGCGTCGGACACGGCCTGCGCCTGCCCGTCGACCCCGCTGCCGTTGGCCACGTCGACCGTGACCATGGCCTCGGTCATGGCGTCGGGGTCGAGGCCGCGGAAGAGGTTGAGCACCGGCTGGGAGGCGGCCTCGTCGAGGGTGAGGACGGCGGCACCGCCGGGCGTGCGGTAGTCCTCGACCTCGAGGTTGTGGCGGGAGATGTCCTCGCTGTTGGTGTCGGAGAAGGCCTTGGCCAGCGACACCATGTCGTCGAAGGTGAAGCCCGGGTCGACGCCGACGTTGTCCACGCCCACGTTGATGAGGCGGTTGAGGTGGGCCGGGTTGGCCAGCTCGAGCGAGACGGCCTCGTCGACCGCGTTCACCACGAGGAGCTGCTGGCGGTTCATGCGCCCGAGATCGCCGGTGGGGTCGGACTCCCAGTCGCCCGACTCGGGGTCGTAGAACTGGAGGTGGCGGGCCCGGGCGTAGGCGAGCGCCTGGTCGGGGTTGAGGGTGACGCAGCCCTCGCCCTTGATGTCGAGGCCCGAGTTGCCGTCGCGCCAGGCGGTGTCGAAGTAGGTGGGCACCCCGCCGATGGCGGCCACGAGCTCGCGGAAGCCGGTGAAGTCGACCTCGACGTAGTGGTTGATGTCGAGCCCGAGGGTGGCTTCGACCGTCTCGATGAGCTGCTGGCGACCGCCGGCGAAGGCCTCGTTGATGCGGTGGTGCTCGTCGGGGTCACCACCCGGGATCGTCACCCAGAGGTCGCGGGGGACCGACAGCAGGTCGACGTGGCGGCTCGACGGGTCGACCCGGGCGACCATCATCGAGTCCGACCGTTCGCCACCCGACTCGCCGTTGAGGAACAGGTCGTTGCCGGGGGCGTCGGGGTCGATGTTCTCCCGGGAGTCGGAGCCCACGATGAGGAAGTTCTCCGGGGCACCGCGGGCGGCCTGCACGAGCTCGATCTCGTAGTGCTCGACCTGGTCGAACTTCCACGCGCCGTAGGCGAGCCCGCTGGCGGTGAGCGCGCACAGGAAGGCCACCACGACGCCCGTACCGATCACGATGCGCTGGGGCCAGGTGCGGCGCGACTTGGCGGCGCGGGCCGAGCGTCGGGCGGACATGACCGGAACAGGGTAACAATCCGTAACGGAACCGCAATGTCACTCCTGGGGGACGACCCCCGTCGCCGGGTAGAGGAGCCTCGGAGGGCTGCTCAGTCGGCGTTGGCGGCGGCGACCGCGGCGTCGACCGCGTCGACGAGGCGCTCGAGCAGGCCGGCGAGCTGGTGCAATTCGTCGGGCTCGAACCCGGCCAGCACGTCCCCGAAGAGGTGACGGCGACGTTCGTTCATGGCCGCGTGGGCGACCTCGCCGCGGCGGCTCATCCGCACCCGGACGCTGCGGGCGTCGTCGGGGTCGGGCTCGCGCTCGACGAAGCCCTGGTCGGCGAGCCGGGTGACCATGCGGGTGGCGGTCGAGGCGTCGACCCGCAGCGCGGCGGCGAGGTCGCGCATGCGTGAGGGGCCGTGCTGCACGAGCGCGTCGAGGGCGTCGACCTGGCCCATCTCGAGCTCGTCGCCGTAGAGGAGCTCCCGGAAGCGGGCCATCGACGCGCCTCGCCGCAGCTCGCGCCACGCCTCACCGACGCGCAGGCGATCGCGGACCAGCGCCTCGTCGCGGGTCGGGGTACGAGTTGGCGAGGTGCCCATGCACTTGTAGGATACAACCAATCTCCTTGCACACTACAAGTTTCTTCCGCGAGCGCCGATGACCACGCCTGCCACCCCCGCCAGCCCGACCCAGCTCACGCACCGCCAGATCCTCCTGGTGTTCAGCGGCCTGATGAGCGGCGTGCTGCTGGCGGCACTCGACCAGACCATCGTGTCGACTGCGCTGCCGACCATCGTCGGCGAGCTCGGCGGCATCGACCACCTCTCGTGGGTCGTGACCGCCTACCTGCTGACCTCGACCGCGAGCACGCCGCTCTACGGCAAGCTCAGCGACCTCTACGGCCGCAAGCAGATGTTCCAGGCCGCCATCGTGATCTTCCTGATCGGGTCGGTGCTGAGCGGGATCTCGCAGGACATGTTCCAGCTCGTCCTGTTCCGGGGCGTGCAGGGCATCGGCGCCGGCGGCCTCATGGCCATGGCCTTCGCCATCATCGGCGACATCATCTCGCCCCGCGAGCGGGGCCGGTACACCGGCTACCTCGGCTCGGTCTTCGCCGTCGCCAGCGTCGCCGGCCCGCTGCTCGGCGGCCTGTTCGTCGACCACCTGAGCTGGCGCTGGGTCTTCTACATCAACGTCCCCGTGGGCGCCGTGGCCCTGGTCATCACGGCCAAGGTGCTCGACCTGCCCTTCGCGGTGCGCCGCCACCGCATCGACTACGAGGGCGCGGCGCTGCTCGTGGCCGGCGTCACCTCCCTGCTGCTGGCCCTGGTGTGGGGCGGCAACGAGTACCCCTGGGGCTCGCCGGTGATCCTCGGCTCGGCCGCCGCCGGCGTGGTGCTGCTGGCCGGCTTCGTCCTCTGGGAGGGCCGTGCCGCCGAGCCGATCCTGCCGCTCCGCCTGTTCCGCAAGCCCGTGTTCCGGATGAGCGTGGTGCTGAGCTTCCTGGTGGGCATGGGCATGTTCGGCGGGATCATCTTCCTGCCGCTGTTCCTGCAGGTCGTCAACGGCGCCTCCGCCACGGACTCCGGCCTGCTGACCCTCCCGATGATGATCGGCATCATGACCACCTCGATCGGCTCGGGCCGGCTCATCACCCGTACGGGCCGCTACAAGGTGTTCCCCGTCGTCGGCTTCGCCGTCGCGTCCCTCGGCATGTGGATGCTCAGCCGCATGGACTCGGCCACGACGACCGTCTACAGCTCGCTCTCGATGTTCGTGTTCGGCCTGGGTATCGGCCTCATCTCCCAGGTGCTGATCCTGGCCATGCAGAACGAGTCCGACCCCGCCGACCTCGGCACCACCACCTCGTCGGCGACGTTCTTCCGCCAGATCGGCGGGTCGTTCGGCGTGGCCATCTTCGGCGCCGTGCTCACCGCCGGCATCACCCGCGAGCTGCCCCGGCTCCTGCCGGAGGGCACGCCCACGACCGGTGGTGGCGGCACGAGCTCGCTGCTGGCCAGCCCGGAGGCCATCCGGGCCCTGCCCACCGACATCCGCGAGGCCGTCGTCCAGGCGCTCACGCTGGCGATCCACGACGTGTTCCTGCTCGGCATGGCCGTGCTGCTCGTCGGGTTCGCGCTGGTGTGGTGGCTGAAGGAGCTCCCGCTCGGCGAGACCGCGGCCGTCGGCAACGAGGGTCCCGAGGGCGCCGCCGACGGCCCCGTCCTCGCCATCGAGCCGATCTGACGCCGCCGCGTCGGGAGGCTGCGCGGCGGAGCGGAGCGGCGCCGCCGACGAACCGGATGCCGAAGGCGCTCCGAGGGACGAGGAGCCGGTGTCAGGCCGGCTTGGGCTCCTTGGGGAGGCCGAGGACGCGCTCGCCGACGATGTTGCGCTGGATCTGGGCCGTGCCGCCCCAGATGGTCTCCGAGCGGCTGAAGAAGAACGACGACTGCAGCACGCTGGCCGGGTAGTGGGCGTTCGTCGGGCGCACGCCGTAGCCCGGCACCGACTCCTCCTCGTCCACGGTGCCGGTCAGGATCTGGCCGTCCATCCCGAGGATGTCGATGGCCAGCTCCATGACGTCGCGGTGGTACTCGGACCAGAACATCTTGTTGGTCGCGCCCAGCGCGGCGACGCCGAGGTCCTTCTTGGCCTGGACCACCGCGGTCAGGCTGCGGAGGCCGTTGATGCGCATGATCTGGACCTTCGACCAGGCGTGGGCGAGGCGCTGGCGCACGAGCGGGTCGTGGATGCGGCCGTTCTCCCGGGCCTTGTCCGTGATGATCTCGAGCTCCTTCTCGAAGCGGCGGTGGCCGGTGGTCGCCGACGTGCCCCGCTCGAAGCCGAGGGTGGTCATGGCCACCTTCCAGCCGTTGTTGACGCCGCCGACGACGTTCTCCTTCGGGCACCGGGCGTTGTCGAAGAAGACCTCGTAGAACTCGGCCGAGCCGTCGATCTGGTGGATCGGGCGGGCCTCGACGCCGGGCTGCTTCATGGGGACGAGCAGGTACGAGATGCCGGCGTGCTTGGGGGCGTCCGGGTCGGTGCGGGCGAGCAGGAAGATGTAGTCGGCGAAGCCGGCCTGGGTGGTCCAGACCTTCTGGCCGTTGATGACCCACTCGTCGCCGTCGAGCTCGGCCCGGGTCTTCAGGCCGGCGAGGTCGGAGCCGGCCTCGGGCTCGGAGAAGCCCTGGCACCAGGCGATCTGGCCCGAGAGGATCTTGGGCAGGTACTCCTTCTTCTGCTCCTCGCTCCCCCACTGCAGGATCGTGGGGCCGACGAGGGTGTCGCCGAAGAAGTCGGCCCGCAGTGGGGCGCCCGCGCGCGCGAACTCCTCGTTCAGGACCACGGCCTCCATGGTGGAGAGGCCCTTGCCGCCGTACTCCTGGGGCCAGGACGCGCAGATCCAGCCGCCGCCGTAGAGCTTCTCGGTCCACTCCTCGTTGAACCGGGTCCGGTCCGGACCGCTGAGCTCGAAGCCCTCGTCGAACCAGCCGTCGGGCAGGTTCTCCTCGAGCCAGGCGCGGATCTCGATGCGGAAGGCCTCGGCCTCCGGCGGGTACGTCAGGTCCATGCCCCCATCTTGACCCTTTTCTTGACCGAACGGTCAAGTGGAGGGCACCGAACGTCAGGGGGTGGTCGGCGCCTCCGGCGCGGTGGCGTCGGGGGCGGTGCCCGTTGCACCCTCGGGCGCCTGGGCGTCGGCCACGGCCTGGTTGGAGGCGGCCTGGCCGTCGGTGGTCGCCGCCGGCTCCTTGGGGAGCGCCTCGGCGGCGGGCGCCGCCGCCTTCTTCTTCTTGGGCGGTGGGACGCCGACCTTCACCGAGGCCTCGGCGAACTCGGGCCAGCGCCGGCGGCTCACGATGGAGAGGCGGCGCATGAGGTCGATGGCGCCCGGGTCCTCGTCGCCCGGCCGGGCGATGATCGAGCCGTCGTCGATCATGCGGCTGATGATCTCGCGACCGAGGTCGGTACGGACGATGGTGAGGGTCCAGTCGTTGTTCTCGCCGATGCCGCCGGTGGAGATGTCGGCGTGCTCGGCCGAGAAGTCGGGGCAGCACTTGCAGCCCTCGCGGGTCCAGGCGTGGCACTCCTTGAGGTTGATCTCGTGGTAGTCGCCGTTGCGCATCCAGATCTGGAAGACGCCCTTGATGTTCATCTTCACCATGTCCTGCTTCTTCAGGCCGTACTTGGCCTCGAAGAGCTCGGGAAAGATGGCGTCGTCGAAGGTCTTGGAGCAGAGCAGCCCGATGTTGAACACGATGGGCTTCGAGATCTTGCCGACCTTGCGGTGCCACATGACCGGCGGCACCGACGACTGGCAGCTCATGCCGACGAGGGCGAGCTTGGAGAAGCCCCGCTCGAGGGCCTCGTCGATGGCGAGGGTGTTGGCGGAGTACGTGTAGCGGCTGCCGGCGCCGGCGAGGACCTCGTCCTTGGTGCTGGCCACGCCGGGCACGGCCTTCCACGACGTGCCGTCGCCCTCGACGTAGGACGTGAGCGCCGCGTCGATGTAGCCGTGGTCGAGGGCCCAGATCAGCAGCGCCGAGACGAGCCCGCCGTCCTGGCCCATCTTGTGGACGTAGTCGTCGCTGGCACGGGTGAGCAGCACGTCCTGGTAGATGCCGGACATCTCGTCGGGCTCGCGGGTGCGGGCGAAGAGGTGCTCGTCGGCCTCGGCCTCCCAGGTGCGAAAGCGCGGGCAGGCCCGGGTGCAGGTCGTGCAGCCCTTCTGCCCGTGGATGCAGTCGGTCGGGCCGAGCTCGTCCTCGAGGTGGAACGGCTTGTAGCCGCCCGCCTGGTGGTCGTAGCCGATGACGTCGTGCGGGCAGGAGATCACGCAGCCGGCGCAGCCGGTGCAGAGGCCGGTGTCGATGACCTCCTCGTAGAGCTCCTTCCACTGGGCCGTCCAGCGGGGCTTGCGGGCGGGCGCCGCCGGCGCGGCGGTGTCGGTCACGGTGCCACCGTCGTGTCGGTGACCGCGGGCGCCGTGGTGGTGGCGCCGGCGACCGTGGTCGACGTGGTGGTCGGCACCGTGGGGGTCGTGCCGGCGGAGCCGCCGCCCGCCTGGATCACGCAGTCGGTGTAGAGGTCGAGGAAGTCGTCGGGCAGCTCGGCGTTCGGGTCGTCGCTGAGGCGCTCGTCGACCCGCTGGAACCGGTCGAACGGGATGTTCTGCTCGAACGAGTCGTAGGCGCACTGGCACACGTCCTGGAGGTCGTCACCGCCCTGGTCCGTGCAGGTCTGGATGAAGTTCTCCTCGACCTCCGCGTTGTAGTCCGTGGGCTCGTCACTGCCACAGCCCGCGAGGACCAGGGCCACGGCCACCACGCCGAGTACGACGGCACGACGCATGTTTCTCGCTCTCCTGCAGGTCGGCGGCAGCGGGAGCGCTCACCGTACCCTGCCGACCAGCCCCGCCCCCACCGCTCGCCGTTGGGCGGTGGGGGCGGGACGGCCGTTGGGCGATGACCTCCCATCGGCCGTGGATCGCGGCTCACAAGGTTCCATTTGGACCGATCCGCGCCCGCGGGTAGACCGACGCCGTGGACCCGGGGATCCTGCGCGACGCGCTGACGGTCGGGCTGGGCCTCCTGACCGGCGTCATGTCGGGCCTGTTCGGCGTGGGCGGCGCGGTCATCTCGACGCCGGGCATCCGCGCCCTCGGCGCCCCACCCCTCCTGGCCGTCGGCACGACCCTGCCCTCGATCATCCCGGGCGCCGCATCGGGGACGGCCCGGTACGCCCGCGAGGGCATGGTCGACTGGCGCGTCGTCGCGGTCACGGCCCCCGCCGGCGTGGTCGCCGCGGTCCTCGGCGCCCTGGCCGCCGACCACGTGCCGGGTGAGGGCCACCTGCTCATGCTCATGACCGCGGGCCTGCTGGCCTTCAGCGCGTTCCGGATGCTGCCCCGGGACGAGCCGGCCGACCCGGCGCACGGCGCCGACGACCGGTCCGGTGTCGACGGGTACGACCCCGACCCAGACCCCGACCACGACGAGCTCGCCGAGACCGATGCCGAGGTCCTCACCGCCGCCCGTGGGGTCGATCCGGCCGCCCACCCCACCCGCCACCGGCCGCTGTCGTTCCTCGGGGTCGGGATCGTCGCCGGCGGCCTCTCGGGCCTGCTCGGCATCGGTGGGGGCATCGTCATGGTCCCCGGCTTCACCCAGTTCGGCGGCCTGCCCGTCAAGCGGGCGATCGCCACCTCCCTCGCCTGCGTCGGCGTCTTCGCCATCCCGGGCACGATCACCCACGCCCTCCTCGGCAACATCGACTGGCGCTTCGCCCTGCTCCTCTGCGTCGGGGTGATCCCGGGTGCCCGCCTCGGGGCCGCGCTCGCCCTCCGCTCCGGCGACCGGCGCCTACGTCGGATCGTGGCGATCTTCCTCGGCACCATGGCCCTCGCCTACGGCATCGGCGAGACCATCGCCCTCATCGGCTGAAATCCCGCGGCGGCGCCCCGCCGGCTGGGGCACCCTGGACGCCATGGCCCCGCCCGATGCCCTCGAGCCGACCGGCCGCACCACGCTGCGCCGCCACCCCGAGCGCGGCCGTGCCGGCCGCGACGAGCTCCACGCCGTGCTCGACGAGGCCCTCGTCTGCCACGTCGGCCTCGCCACCGAGGAGGGGCCCGTGGTCATCCCCACCACCCACGCCCGCCTCGGCGACCAGCTCCTGCTGCACGGGTCGCCCGCCAGCCGGCTGCTGCGGGGCGCCGCCCGCGAGGGCGTGCCGGTCTGCGTCACGGTCACCCTGGTCGATGGCCTGGTGCTGGCCCGCTCGGCCTTCCACCACTCGGTGAACTACCGCTCCGCCGTGGTCTTCGGCCACGCGACCCCCATCGAGGACCCGACGGCCAAGGCCGAGGCCCTGCACCGCCTGGTCGAGCACGTGGTGCCCGGCCGCATGGCCGACGCCCGCCCGCCGTCGACCAAGGAGCTGGCCGGCACCCTCGTCCTCTCCCTCCCGCTCGACGAGGCGTCGGTGAAGGTGCGCACCGGCCCACCGATCGACGACGAGGCCGACCTCGACCTGCCCGTGTGGGCCGGCGTGCTCCCGCTCTCGCTGCTCCCCGGCCCGCCCGAGGGCGACCCGCTCCAGGACCACCGGGTCCCGGTGCCGCCGTACGTCAGTCGGTACGCCCGCCCTCGCTGAGCACCCGGGCGCGGGCGAACACCGCGTCGAGCATGGGCTCGGTGAGCTTTCCGGTGAAGGTGTTCTGCTGGCTCACGTGGAACGAGCAGACGATGGTCAGCCCCCCGGGCGCGGCGACCTCGACGCCGTGGCCGAACCTCGGGCGCGGCCGGACGCCGAGCACGCCGGCGAGCACCTGGTAGCCGAACGCCCCGAGGGCCACCAGCACCTTCAGCTCCGTCAGCAGCGCGAGCTCCCGCTCGAGGTAGGGCCGACAGGTGTCGCGCTCCTCGATGGTCGGCTTGTTGGCGGGTGGCGCGCACCGCACCGGCGCCGTGATCCACGCCCCGGTCAGCGCCAGGCCGTCGTCGCGGGCGACGGACTCGGGGCGGCTGGCATAGTCCGCCCGGTGCAGCGCCCGGTACAGCCACTCGCCCGACCGATCGCCGGTGAACATCCGCCCGGTGCGGTTGGCCCCGTGGGCGGCGGGCGCCAGGCCCACCACGGCGACCGTCGCCCGGGGATCCCCCCATCCCGGGACCGGCCGGCCCCAATACGTCTCGTCGCGGTGGGCCGCCTTCTTCTCGCGGGCGACCTCCTCCCGCCACGCCACCAGGCGGGGGCAGGCCCGACAGCCCACGATCTCGGCCTCGAGCCGCTCCAGCGAGTCCCCGTTGCCCTCGGCCACGGCGCCACCGTAGGCGCCCCGCCCTCCGCCCCCGTCGCCGTCAACCTCCAGCAGGAACGCGAGGTGGTACCTCGCGTTCCTGCTGGAAGAACGGGGATCGCGGCGCGAAAGCGGATCGAAAGCGGCGTCCGTCAGGGTGACGGCATGGACACGAGCATCCGCCTGCTGGGCCCACCCACCATCGTCCACGACGGCCGGGCCAACGTGCTGGCCGCGCGGCGCCACCAGGCGGTGCTGACCGTGCTGGCCCTCGAGGTGGGCCGGCCGGTCGACGCCGACTCGCTCATCGGCGCGGTGTGGTGCGGCGAACCGCCGCCGACGGCCCGCAAGACCCTCCAGGGCTTCATCCTCCGCCTGCGGCGCCAGCTCCCGCCCGACGCCATCCAGACCGAGGGCTCGTCGTACCGGCTCGAGGTCCCGCCCGGTGCGGTCGACGCGGTGGCCTTCCGCGAGCTCGCCGACGCGGCCAAGGCAGTGCCGCCCGCGGCGGCGCTCGAGCGCCTGGAGCAGGCGCTCGGCCTCTGGCGGGGCGTCCCCTTCGGCGAGCTCACCAGCGGCCGCTTCACCATCGAGCGGGCGTGCCTGGACGAGCGCCGGCGCCTGGTCGAGGAGGACCGCTGCGAGGCCCTGCTCGCGGTCGGGCGGGTGGCCGACGCGTCGATCGAGCTCGAGCGCCTCACCCGGGAGGAGCCGCTGCGCGAGCGCCGCTGGGCCCTCCTGATGACCGCCCTCTACCGGATCGACCGCCAGGCCGACGCGCTGCGGGCCTACCAGCGGGCCCGGGAGGAGCTGATCCGCCAGGTGGGGCTGGAGCCGGGGGACGCCCTGCGCGCCCTCGAGGAGACGATCCTGCAGGGCCGCGACGAGCTGGTGGCGTCGTGACCACCACCACCGGCGGGATCGACGACCGGGACGACCGGACCACCACGGCGGCCGACGGCGAGGGCGGCGTCGCCGACGAGCCGGTCGGGGCGGCGATGCGGTTCACGGTGATGGACCGTCACGCGGACCGGGTGCACCTCGTGAGCGTCGAGGCCGACACCGGCATCCTCTACGGCCACCCGTCGGTGTGCGAGGAGGCGTGGCAGCAGGCGCTCCGCGAGGTCCCGGCAAACTGGGAGATCGTGGACCTCTGCCCCCAGGAGCGGATCGCGGTCGACCCACCCGAGTCCGTGTGCGCGGCCCTGGACGAGTTCGCCGCCCGCAAGTACGACTTGTTCCTGGCGTTCCTGGGGGCAGGGTTCGAGCGCTGCGAGGCGTTGACCCTCGTGATCGAGACCCTGCGCGCCGACGACGGCGACTGAACCGGCACCATCCACCGAAGGGGCGAACCGACATGACCGAAGGCGGGACCACCACGGCGGCGGGCGGGGCCGCGCCACCGATGCGCGACACCACGCCGGACCACCTCCTGGTGACCGGGAGCCGTGAGGACTTCTTCGAAGCGCTGCGGCCCGGCGACGTGCTCCTCTTCCAGGGCGCCGACTTCCTCGCGGGCCTGGCCCAGCTGACCGAGCGCCGCACCTGCTACCACTCTGCGCTGTACCTCGGCGCGTGGCCCCGGGAGTCGGGCGACGGGGTCGAGCACCTGCTCGCCCACAACGTGTCCACCCTGTGGTGGCGCGACCTCGCACGCGAGGTGCCCGGCGTGCCCGGCGGGCTCAACCTGATCGAGGGGCTGGCCGGGGGCGAGTCCCGGGCGAAGCTCTTCGAGCAGCTCTACGACAGCCTGGCCCGCAACCACCTGCGCAACCCGTTCGAGCTCGACGACACCGCGCTGCGCCAGCAGGCTCGCAACCTGATCGACCGCGGCGGGGTGGGGGTGGTCACGGTCGACGGCTACCTCGACCGTGCTCACCCGGAGCGGCTGTACTCGGAGCGGGAGAACACCGATCATCCCGTGCACCACGTGCGCTCGGTCGTCGCCCTGCGCCACCACGACCTCGTGCACGCCGACGACGATCCACTCGGGCTCCGGGCCTCGCTGCTCGCCGCCGCCGCGTCGAAGGCGCAGGACGCCACCGGCTTCAGCAGCGCGGAGCTCCTCGCCGCCGTGCCCGAGTGCCTCGACCGTCCCGGCTACTCGGAGTGGAACCTGCTCAGCGGGCTCGCCGAGGCGCCGGAGAACCGCAAGCGCCTGGCCAAGCTCTTCGGGCTGTCCCGGCAGGGACGCCGCGCACCGGAGGCGCGTGTCCTGCTCCGCCAGCGGCTGGCGAAGATCGACCCGTCGGGCTACTTCTACTTCAACGTCGACGAGGCCCCGGGCTGGATCTGCGCGTCCTACGTCATCGCCACGTACGCCGCCGCCGGCCTACCCCTCGACGTGGGCTCGATCGAGGACGTCCAGCTCCGGTCGCCCGATGGACCGGTCTCGCTGAGCACCCCCCGCGACCTGTGGGACTGCTACGACCTGGATGCCGTGGCGCTGTTCGCCCGCGGACCCGAACGATGGACCCGAACGGGCACCGCCGGGCCCGACGAGATCGCCGCCGACGACGGGGAGGAGGTCTCCGGCGAGACGGTCGTGTTCGTCGACGAGAGCGGCACGCTCGCCGGCCAGACGATCGAGGTCACACCGGGGGTCGTGGTCCCCGTGATCTCCCCGTCGACCGACGAGGAGCGCGAGCAGCTCCGCCGCAACGCCCTCGACTGGCGGTGGCGCCCGTCCCCCACCGTCGACGGCGAGGTGCGCGAGGCGCTCACCGCCGCCCGGGTGAAGCGCACCTGGCGTCGCACCCGGACCGATCGCCGGGCGCGGCGACGCTCGGCCGGCCGGGGCGCTTGACCCGCACCTGGTCGGCGGTCAGCGGCGGTCAGCGGCGGTCGTCGGCGCAGCGGGCGGCCCAGGCCTCGGCGCCGAGGCGGGCGCAGAGGTCGTCGGCGGCGTCGAGCAGGCGCTCGGCCCGGGCCTCGTCGCCCTGCTCGCGGGCGAGGAGGGCGAGCGCCCGGTCGGCGGGGCCGAGGGTCGTGATCATCGAGCCCATCACCACGAACCGGCCCGCCCAGGGGGCGAGGAGGTCGGCGAGGAACGCGGCCCGGTCCGGGTCGGGCGGGAGCCGGCTGGCCAGGTCGGCGCTCATCACGAGCACCGAGGGCCAGAACTCGTTGCGGGGCAGGCGGGGGATCCACTCGACGACCGCGGCGAGCGACGCCGCCGCCGCCTCCTCGTCGCCGGACTCGACCTGGGCGATCCCCGCGCCGATCCGCCAGAGGGGGTTGTGCGGCTCGGCGACCACCACGTCCTCGACCAGGGCGCGCACCTCGCCGGTGGCCCGGGCGTGGAACAGGTTGAAGTACAGGGCCGCCTTGAACGCGCCGTCGGCGTCGGGGATGGCCTTCTCCGCGCCGTAGCCCGCGCCGTCGATCGCCAGCAGCTGGGCCTCCTCGAAGCGGCCGTCCATCTGCGCCAAGGTCGAGCGCTGCATCATGGCGAACCACGTCGTGCGGGGGTGGCGCGTCGCCTCGGCGAGGGCCTCGTGGCGCTCGCGGTAGGCCTCGGCGTCGTCTCGGTCCCCCGCCTGGATCCCGGCCCGCAGGCGGCCGAGGAGCCCGACGTGCAGCAGGTGGTCGTCGCCCCGCGCCGCGGCCAACTCGAGCAGCTCGTCGAGCAGGCGGCGGTTGCCCGCCACGTCGCCCTTCCAGTGCCCCACGCTCTGGCGCGTGAACAGGGCGGCGGCGAGCACACCGGGGTCGCCCAGGGCCCGGGCCCGGGCGACCACCTCGTCGGAGAACGCCACCAGGGACTCGCCCGCGACGGCTGAATCCCCGCGGCCGAACTGGTTCACCTCGCCCGCCCAGGCGGCGTCGAGCTCGATGCGCCGGCCGGCGTCGCCGCGGTCGCCGAACCGGCGACGGGCCTCCTCGAGCAGGCCGAGCCGAGGCCCGACGAGCCGCACCGAGCGACCGCGGTCGTCGATCTCGAGCGCGACACGGGTCAGCACGTCCGGGGCGCCGAGCCGGCGGCTCTCCTCGGCGACCGCCAGGTACTGCTCACGCGAACCGTCCCAGTCGCCGCAGACGCACCGGAGCCGGGCGCGGCGCAACTCGAGCTCGAAGCGCTCGTCGTCGCGCAGCGTCCCCGCCAGCCGCTCGTCCGAGGCCAGGCGGTCGAGGAGGTGCAGCTCCTGGTCGGGGTCGAGGTCGGCGGCGACCCGGTCGGCGGCGGCGAGCACCCGCGCGTGAAGGACGGGCGGCGGGATCGACGTGCCCGCCTCGAAGGCGTGGTGGGCGGCGGCGACCACGCGGCGGGTGGCCACGGCCTCGTCCGACAGGGCGGCGTGCCCCCGCCGGCGGCGGGGGCCCGAGACGCGCCGCTGGAGCACCGACTGGTAGAGCGCGTGGCCGAACGAGAGACGGTCGTCGCGGCCACCCGGCTCCACCACGAGTCCCCGTTCGAGGGCGGGCTCCAGGGCGTCGATCACCGCCGCGGCGTCACGACCGGTCACCGCGACCACCTCGTCGACGAAGAAGTCGAGGCCCGCCAGCGCCGCCGCCTCCAGGGCCGCGAGGGTGTCCGGCGCCATCCCGGCGAGGCGGTCGTCGACCAGCGCGGCGGCCCGCTCGGAGGGCTCGACCCCCCGGAGCTCGTCGAGGAACGACGAGCCGTCGAAGGAGCGGAACTGCTGGAGGACGAGCGGGTTGCCGGCGCTGAGCTCGGCGATCCGCTGCGCCTCCTCGGGGGTGCAGTCGACGCCCCGCCGGGCGAGCAGCTCCCGGGCCGCCTCGGCGTCGAGGCCGGGCAGCTCGACGTGCGCCGGCGTGCCCGCCAGGTCGGCGAGCAGGGCCCGGGCGTCGGGGTCCTCGGTGCCGGGACGGGCCGCCACGACCACCCGGACCCGCGACGACAGGCCCCGGCCCAGGACGGCGCGGGTCAGCGCCACGGAGCTGGTGGCGGCCCACTGGAGGTCGTCGAGCACCACGACGACCGGCACCAGCTCGGCCACGCGGTCGAGCAGGTCGGTGACGGCCTCGAAGAACCGGAAGCGGGCGGCAGGGTCCGCGTCGATGCCGGCGCCGTCGCCCCGAGCCGCACCGAACGCGGGCACCAGGTTGGCCAACGGCTCCCGCACGGTGGCGGGCAGGGCGTCGGCGAGCCCGTTCGGCAGCTGGTGGACGGCCGCCGAGAGCACCTGGCCCCAGGCTTCGTA
Source organism: Acidimicrobiales bacterium (assembly GCA_041908445.1). Lineage (GTDB taxonomy): Bacteria > Actinomycetota > Acidimicrobiia > Acidimicrobiales > DATDAH01 > JAEUJM01. The sequence continues at coordinate 86,458 of JAYRFK010000060.1, forward strand.
GGGCACGTAGCGCTCGGGGCTGTGCCGGCCGTAGAGCGTCACGGTCCCGGCCCGTCCGAGGCGGTGGGCGAGCTCGGCCACGAGGTGGGTCTTGCCGGCACCGGGGTCGGCCACGACCAGCGTCACCCGCTCCTGGGGCGCCACGTCCTCGGCGACCCGGCGGTGCAGCTCGGCCACCAAGGCGTCGCGACCGACGAGCTCGCCCGGGGCGAACACCGCCAGCGCGGGGCCGACCGGCTCGGGCGCGGTCGCCTTGCCCGAACGGGCGCCGTGCGCGGCGACGAACGCGCCCCAGGCGTCGACGGGCGAGGGCGCCGCCGCCGGGTCGTCGCCACGGGCCAGCACCTCGCGCTCGGCCGCCCGCAGCTCGGGCCCCGGGTCGACGCCGACCTCGCGGAGCGCCCGGAACGCCCGCTGGTAGGCGTCGAGCGCGTCGGCGCCGCGGCCCGCCGCGCCGAGCGCGTTGACGAGCAGCGCCCACCGGTGCTCGTCGGTCGGCGTGCGGGCGACGAGACGTTCGAGGTGCTCGATGGCCTCGGCCGCGCGCCCCGTGGCGAGGAGGAGCTCGGCGAGCCGGTCCTCGGCCCGGCCCCGCCGCTCCTCCAGCGAGCGGCGCAGCGGCTCCGTGCAGGGCAGGTCGCCCAGGCCGTCGCCCGGGTCCCCGACCCAGAGCTCGAGCCCCCGTGACAGCGCATCGACGGCGGCGTCGGGCAGACCCTGGCGCTGGGCCGCGGCCGACTCGTTGACCAAGGCCTCGAACCGGCCCAGGTCGACGTCGTCGGGCGCCGCATCGAGGCGGTACCCGGCCCCCGTCCACTCGAGCGCGATGCCGTCGGGTAGCTGGCGCCGCAGGTGCGACACGTGCACCTGGACCACGTTGGGTGCCGTCGGCGGAGGCTCGTGCCAGAGGCCGTCGGCGAGCCGCTCGACCGACACCGTGCGGCCCCGCTCGGCGACGAGCAGCGCCAGCAGCGCACGGCGACGCGGTCCGCCGGCGACGACCGCCGGGGTGTCGTCCTCGGTGAGCGACACCGGCCCCAGGACGCGCACCCGTGGACCACTCCCTCCCAGTGCCACGGAGGCCCAAGGTACCCGACCCTCGGTGGGCCCTTCCCGGGCGCCCGACCCGGGAGGTGAACCGGTAGGTTCACGGAGCCATGCCTGCACGCAAGCCCACGGGACCCAAGCCGACGCTCGTGCTGCTGGTCCGCCACGGCCAGACGCCCACGACCGGCACCACCCTGCCGGGGCGCGCGCCCGGCCTGCACCTGGCCGACAAGGGCGTCGCCCAGGCCGAGGCTGCGGCCGATCGCATCCGGCCGCTGGCCGCCAAGGTGGCCGCGGTCTACGCCTCGCCGCTCGAGCGCACCCAGGAGACCGCCGCGCCCATCGCCAAGGCGGTGAAGAAGCGGGTGCGCACGGACGCGGGGCTGCTCGAGTGCGACTTCGGTGGCTGGACGGGAAAGAACCTGAAGGACCTGGCCAAGCTGCCGGAGTGGAAGACCGTCCAGCGCTACCCCAGCGGCTTCCGCTTCCCCAAGGGCGAGTCGTTCGCCGAGATGCAGGCCCGCATCACGGGCGCGATCGACCGGCTCGTCGCGCGCCACCCCGGCGAGACGATCGTCGCGGTCTCGCACGCCGATCCCATCAAGGCGGCCGTGGCGCAGGCCCTCGGCACCCACCTCGACCTGTTCCAGCGCATCGTCATCTCGCCCTGCTCGGTCACCGCGGTGCTCTACACCGATGCCGGGCCCGTCGTGCTGTCGGTCAACTCGACCGGCGGCGACCTCAGCACCCTGGCGCCGTCGTGACCGCCCGCACCCTCTCCACCGGCCGCACCTTCCCCTGCCCCCTCGCACCCTGCACGGAGTCGTGATGAGCTCCTCGTTCCGCTTCGACGAGCCCGAGGCCTTCACCGCCGGCGCGGTGGGCGAGCCGGGCGCCCGCACGTTCTTCCTCCAGGCCGTGGAGGCGGGCCAGGTGGTCAGCCTCAAGTGCGAGAAGCAGCAGGTGGCCGCCCTCGCGCAGTACCTCGCCGAGCTGCTCGCCGACCTGCCGCCCGTCGAGCCGGGCCTCTCCCCGGCCGCACTGGCCCTGACCGAGCCGGTCCTCGCCGAGTGGATCGCCGGCGGCATGGGCGTGGCGTGGGACGAGGACGAGGAGCGCTTCGTCATCGTCGTCGACGAGCTCCTCCCCGACGACAGCGACGAGCCACCCGCGGTGGCCCGCTTCCGGCTCACCGCCGCCCAGGTCGCGGCCTTCGTCCCCTACGCCGAGGAGCTCGTCGGCCAGGGCCGCCCCCTCTGCCCGCTCTGCGGCCGCCCGATGGACCCCGACGGGCACGCCTGCCCGCGCACCAACGGCCACCACCGTCCCAGCACCTGAGCCGGTGACCCCGCTGGACCACGACGAGGTGCTCGCCCTCCTGCGGGAGGCCGACCTCGCCGTGGCCGGCCGCATGCCGTGGAGCTCCAACGCCACCTTCCTCGTGGAGCTCCGGGGCGGCGCCCACCGGGAGCGGGCCGTCTACAAGCCGATCCGCGGCGAGCGCCCGCTGTGGGACTTCCCGCCGGGCCTGGGCAAGCGGGAGGTCGCGGCCTACGAGCTCGCCCGCGCCCTCGGGTGGGACCTCGTGCCCCCGACGGTGCTGCGCGACGGGCCGCTCGGCGAGGGCTCGGTGCAGCTCTTCGTCGACGCCGACTTCGAGCAGCACTACTTCACCCTCCTCGAGGACGAGGCCCTGCACCCCCAGCTCCGGCGCCTGGCCGCGTTCGACATCGTGGCCAACAACACCGACCGCAAGGGTGGCCACTGCCTGCTGGCCGAGGACGGCCACATCTTCGGGATCGACCACGGACTGGCGTTCCACGAGGACTTCAAGCTCCGCACCGTGATCTGGGACTTCGGCGGCGAGCCGGTGCCCGACGACCTGCTCGCCGACCTCGCCGCCCTCGTCGACGCGGGGGTGCCGCCGGCGCTGACCACGCTGCTCACCGACGTGGAGTGCCGGGCGCTCCTCTTCCGGGCCCGTCGCCTGGTGGAGGTCGGCGAGTTCCCGGTCGACACCTCCGGGCGCCAGTACCCCTGGCCGCTGGTCTGACCCGCGATCGGCGGGCGCGCCCGACCGCGCGCCCGCAGGATGGGGCGGGGGTCAGCCCGCGTCGGCCACGGCGACCGGGCCCACCTGGGCCTCGCTGCGCACGACGCGGTCGCGCCCCGTGCGCTTGGCGGCGTAGAGGGCACCGTCGGCCCGACCGACGAGCTCGTCCACGTCCCGGGCGTTGTCCGGGTAGCACGCCACCCCGGCGCTGACCGTGATCGGCACCGCGTCCACCTCGGCGCGCAGCCGCTCGCGCACCCGCTCGGCGACGGCGGCGCCGCCCTCGCCGTCGACGCCGGGGAGCAGGACGACGAACTCCTCGCCGCCGTAGCGGGCGGCGACGTCCTCGCGGCGCACGAGCCGCTCGAGGCCGGCGCCGACCTGGCGCAGGACCTCGTCACCGACCTGGTGCCCGTGGGTGTCGTTCACCCGCTTGAAGTGGTCGACGTCGACCAGCACGAGGCTGAGGGAGGTCCCCGTCCGCTGCGCCCGGGACAGCTCCCGCTCCAGCGCGGCGTCGAACTCCTTGCGGTTGGCCAGCCCGGTCAGGCCGTCGTGGCGGGCCAGGCGGTCGACCTCGCCGAGCAGCATCCGGGTGCGCAACGACATGCCGGCGTGCGAGGCGGACTGCACGAGCGCGGCCAGCGTGGACGACGGCATGCCGCTCCAGCGCCCGCCGGCCCACTCCGCCACGAGGACGCCCACGGGCTCGCCGTTGGCCAGCAGCGGGACCACGACCACGTTGTGGGCGAAGGGCAGGAGCTCGTCGACGAGGGGATCCGCGGCCGGGTCGATGTCGCGCACGAGCACCGGGGCGCCCGTCCGCCAGCACTCGCCCACGGCCCCGGGACCGCCGTCGGCCGGCAGCGGCGGCGCCCCGAGCCACGCGATGGCGTCCTCGTCGGCGAGGGCGCCGATGAGGTGGCCCGCCTCGGTCGCCAGCACCAGGGCGCGCCGGAAGCGCAGTCGGCGGCGGACGTGGCTGGCCAGCACCGCGCAGATGTCGCTCGGCCACTCCTCGCGCTCGAGGTCGGAGCTGAGGTCGAGCAGCGACTGGATCTGGCGGCGGCTGTGGTTGAGGCCGCGCTCGTTGAGCGAGGAGAACGCGGCGGCGCCGACGGCCAGGACGAGCAGGGTCGTGGCCCGGAAGGCCTGGTCGCCGTCGAAGCCCGCGTCCTCGCCGTGGAGGTAGAACGCCACCACCGCGGACGACCCGCCCACCATCAACAGCGCATGCCAGATCGCCACCTTCAGGCCCGTGCGGTACGAGGCCACGAGCGTGACCGCCACGATGTGGAAGTAGATGAGGAAGGTGAGCAGGCTGTCCTTCCCGCCGGTCTGGGCGACCACGTACGCGAGGAAGACGCCGTCGACCACGAGCAGGGCGGAGACCGCCAGCAGGCCCCGCCACCCGAGCTTGCGGCGGGTGAGCTCCACGGCGGTGGTGAGCCCGGCGTAGAGCACGGCGGCGAAGAACACGGTCTTCGACGGGTCCGGGACCAGTTCGTCGACGAGGCCCACGGCGATCATCACGCTGGCGGCGATCGCCAGGCGGGCGATCAGCAGGACGGCCAGCCGGTCGGACAGCGGGACGAGGTCGGCGTCGTGGTGCTCCGCGCTCGTCACCGGAACCTCAGTCGCTCGCCCTGGTCGAGGGGGGCGTCCGCGAGCTTGCGCTCGTGGCGGTCGGCACGGTGCTGGAACGCCAGGAACAGCGCGATCAGCACCCCGAGGACGAGCGGCCACCCGAAGTGGCGGGCGTCCTGGCGGACGGCGTCGTCGAGCGGGTCGTCGGGCGCGATCGGCAGGTCCACCGCCGCCAGCGACGCCCCCGAGCCCGCGAGGCGCTCCAGGCGGCGCTCGACCCGCCGTGCCTCGGACGGGCCCTCGCCACCCCCGCCCGCCTCGCCGGTCGCGGCGGCGCCGGCGCCGTTCCCGGCACCGGTCCCCGCGCCGCCCCCGCCCCGCCCCTCATCGGACGAGCCGGTCGGATCGGTCACGTCGGTCGGCCCGGGGGCCGGTGGGAGCGTCGGTGTAGCCCCCACCCCGCCCGCGTCGGGCAGCACCCCGCTGATCGCGCCGAGCGTGTCGGTCACGGTGTCCCCGGTGCCGTCCACCAGCTGGCCGACGGTGGGCGCGACGTCGTCGGGGGCCGGCACGGTGACCGGCGGGACGGTGACGGGAGGCAGGGTCGGCACCGTGAGTCCCAGGGGCGTCACCGGGACGGGCGGCACCGTGACCGGCGGCAGCCCGGCCTCGGCCCCGACGGCACCCGCATCGCTCCGCGGACGCGCCGAGGCCGTCCCGCCTCCCGCCAGCACCAGCCCGATGACGACCACCACCGTCGCCGAGATGCGGCCGGCACCACGGCCGCCCCATCCAGTCATCCCTGCCCTCATCGGCGGGCGCACCGGAGACTGAAGCCCTCCGCGACCCCGGGCGGCCGCCTCAGACACCCCAGGATCGGTGGGTGTCAAGCGGCGATGTGGTCGGGCCGGTCTTGGCGGTGGCTCCAGGCGATGGTCTCGTCGTAGGTGGTGTGGGTGCGTAGGCAACCGTGGAGGATGCCGACGAGGCGGTTGCCGAG
>JAYRFK010000061.1:0-19689 GCA_041908445.1 Acidimicrobiales bacterium
CGCCGCCGCGGCGGGCCTGCACCGCATCCACCTGCTCGCCTGGCGGGACCTCGACGACGTCGAGGCGGGCGGCTCCGAGGTCCACGCCGCCAACGTGGCGCGGCTGTGGGCGGAGGCGGGCATCGAGGTCACCATGCGGACCTCGTACGCCCAGGGGCACCCGCCCGCCGACGTGCGCGACGGTTACCACGTGATCCGCAAGGCCGGGCGCTACCTCGTGTTCCCCCGCGCCGCGTTCACCGAGGCGACGGGCCGCCACGGCCCTCGTGACGGCCTGGTCGAGATCTGGAACGGCATGCCCTTCCTCTCGCCGCTCTGGGCGCGCCAGCCCCGGGTCGTGTGGCTCCACCACGTCCACGGCGACATGTGGAAGATGGTGCTGCCGCCCCGCCTGGCCGCGATGGGCCAGACCCTCGAGCACCGGATCGCGCCGGCACTGTACCGCCGCACCCGCATCGTGACCCTGTCGGACTCGAGCAAGCGTCAGCTCGTCTCCGAGCTGCACTTCCGCGACGAGCTCGTGTCCGTGGTGCCCCCCGGCATCGACCCCCAGTTCTCCCCCGGCGGCGAGCGCTCGCCCGTGCCGCTCGTCGTGGCCGTGGGCCGCCTGGTGCCGGTCAAGCACTTCGACGACCTGATCCGCACCATGGCCGCGGTCCGCGAGCAGCGGCCCGACGCCACCCTGACCATCGTGGGCGAGGGCTACGAGCGCAAGGCCCTCGACCAACTCGTCCGCGACCTCGACGCCGAGGACTGGGTCACCTTCGCCGGCCGGGTGACCGACGAGGAGCTCGTCGACCTGTACCGCCGGGCGTGGGTCGTGGCCAGCGCCTCGTCCCACGAGGGCTGGGGCATGACCCTCACCGAGGCGGCCGCCTGCGGCACGCCCGCCGTGGCCACCCGGATCTCCGGCCACCTCGACGCGGTGGCGGAGGGCACCGGCGGGCTCCTCGCACGCGACGAGCGCGAGATGCGGGACCAGCTCGTGTCGGTCCTGAGCGACCGCGACGTGCTCGATCGCCTGAGCCAGGGGGCCCTCGACCACGCCTCGGCGTTCACCTGGGAGGCGACCGCGGCAGGCACGCTCACGGCGCTGGCCCAGGAGGCCCGGCGCCGGCGCTGAGCCGCCCGGCCCGCCTCAGTCCGCCTCGGGGGCGCGCCGCTCCCGCTTGCGCTCCGACCGGCGGCGCTTGTCCTCCAGGCGGCGCCGCCGGCTGCCGGCGGTCGGCCGGGTCGGCCGCCGCGGCGCCTCCACCCGCAGCGCGCCGGCGAGCAGGTCGCGGAGGCGGTCGGTCGCCAGGGCTCGGTTGCGGTGCTGCGAGCGCGAGTCGTCGGCGCTCACCGTCACCACCTCACCCAGGCGGGCGACGAGGCGGGCCCGCTGCTCGTCGCTCGGGCCGGTGCACGTGGTGAGGTCGAGCCGGGCGACCGCCCGGGTGTGGGCGCGGTTGGCGTGCTGGCCACCCGGCCCCCCGGAGGGGACGAACGACCAGTCGACCTCGGCGAGCGGGATCTCGCACCCGGGAGCGACGCGCAGGCGCTGGGCCACCCGGCGAGGGTAGGCGGCCGGACCGGTAGTGTCCGCGGCGATGGCCACGCCCGACGCCCCGCCCGTCCTGCTCCTCCACGGCTTCGCCGCCTCCTTCGACCGCACGTGGCGGGACAACGGCTGGGTCGACCTGCTCGCCGACCTCGGGCGCGAGGTCGTCGCGGTCGACCTGCTCGGCCACGGCGACGCCGACAAGCCCCACGACCCCGCCGCCTACGCCGGCATGGAGGCGGCGGTCGCCGAGGCGCTGCCCGACGGCCCGGTCGACGCCGTCGGCTTCTCCCTCGGCGCCCGCGTCCTGCTCGGCCTCGCGGCGGAGGACCCGACCCGCTTCCGGCGCATCGTCGTGGCGGGGGTGGGCGACAACCTCTTCCGCGAGCAGGACCCGGAGGTCATCGCCCGGGCGGTCGAGGGCGGCGCCGGCGAGGACGACCGCCTCGGTCAGCACTTCGCCCTCCTCGCGGACGCCCCCGGCAACGACCGGGACGCCCTGGCCGCGTGCCTGCGCCGACAGCACCCGCCCCTCGGCCCGGCCGAGCTCGGCCGCATCGACCGTCCGGTGCTCGTCGTGCTGGGCGACCGCGACTTCGCCGGGCCGGCCGACCCGCTGCTCGCGGCGCTGCCCGACGCCCGGCTGGTGACCCTGCGCAACGTCGACCACTTCGCCACGCCGAAGGCCATGGGCTTCCTCGACGCCGCCCTCGACTTCCTGGCCTGAACCGGCCCGCCGGACCCGCCGACCGCCCTGACCGCGGGGTCAGCGAACGGGCCGCGGAACCCTCAAGAGCGAACCCCCCGCATCCGATGGATCACGGGGCATCGCGACGATGCCCGTCCGTTGACCACCTGGGGAGGACCGGCGAGCGATGCGACGCCGAGCGGCCAAGTCACCCGCACCCGAGCAGACCCGCTCGGACGCGGCCGGCCGCGACCTCGCTTGGGCCGTCGTCGGCTGCGTCGCCGTCGTCGTCGTGGCGGTGCTCCTCGGCCTCGGGTCCACGGCGACGGGTTGGCTCGTCGACGCGCCGTTCGACCTCAGCGCGCTGCTCGGCCTCGTGATCGCGCTGCCCGTCGCCGCCGTGATCGTCGGCCGCCGACGCCATCGCGACGCCCAGGCGCTGCGCGACGAGCTCGACCGCCGGGCACTGCACGACCCGCTCACCGGCCTGCCCAACCGCCGCTTCCTGAACGAGCGCTTCGAGCAGATCATCCGCCGCAGCCAGCGCGGCGGCGGCCGGGTCGCGGTGATGGTCCTCGACATCGACCGGCTCAAGAACGTCAACGACGCCCACGGCCGAGAGGTCGGCGACCAGCTCATGGTCGCGGTCACCACCCGCATGCGGGAGCTCGTGGCCGAGGGTGACACGGTCATCCGCTACGGCGGTGGCGAGTTCGTCGTCATCTGCCCCGACACCACCGGCGGCCCCTCGGCCGAGCGCCTCGCGGCCAACATCATCGCCGGCCTCGAGGCCCCGTTCTCGATCGGCCACGACCGCATCCGGCTGGTGGCCAACATCGGCGTCGCCATCGCCGAGGAGAACTGCAGCCAGCCCGACGACCTCATCCGTGACGCCCACTCGGCCATGCGCCACGCCAAGCAGAAGGACGGCGGCTACGCGATGTTCGATCGGTCGATCGCTCAGCGGGTGACGCCGTCGACCACCGAGCGCCGCCTGCGCGAGGCCCTCGAACGGGGCCAGTTCGTCCTGCACTACCAGCCCGTCGTGTCGCTCCAGACCCAGCGCATGGTCAAGGTCGAGGCCCTCATCCGCTGGGAGGACCCCGAACGGGGCCTGGTGCCGCCCGGCGACTTCATCCCGGCACTCGAGGAGACCGGGCTCATCGTCCCCGTGGGCAACTGGGTCCTCGAGGAGGCCTGCCGCCAGGCGCGCCGCTGGCAGGAGCTGTACGCCGACCGAGCGCCGCTCGCGGTCACCCTGAACGTCTCCACCCGCCAGCTCGCCCAGTACGACTTCCCCGACGTGCTGACCCGAGCCCTCACGGTCACCCAGGTCGATCCCAGCCTCATCTGCCTGGAGATCACCGAGGGCGCCCTCATGCACGACGTCGAGGCGGCGTGGACGATGCTGCGCACCGCGAAGACCAGCGGCGTGGCCCTCGCCCTCGACGACTTCGGGACCGGCTTCTCCTCGCTGTCGTTCCTGCGGAAGTTCTCGATGGACATCCTGAAGATCGACAAGAGCTTCGTGGACGGCCTCGGCCACAGCCGGGAGGACACGACCATCGTCGAGCACCTCATCGGCATGGCCCGCGGCCTCGGCATGGTCACCGTCGCCGAGGGCGTGGAGACCGCCGACCAGGTGAAGTACCTGCGCAGCCTCGACTGCCACATGGCCCAGGGCTTCTACTACTGCAAGCCCCAGCCCGCCGAGGTGATCGACCAGATCATGGGCGAGCCCACGAACAGCGGCTGGACGCCGGAGCAGGGGCGCCAGGCGGTGTCGGGGACGACGCCGGCCACGGCCACCGCCACCATCGGCCTCGACGCCCCCTGGTAGGCCCGCCACGGCGGGCCGTGCCGCTCCCCCGGGAGCGGCCGGGGACCTGGCCCTAGCCCTCCGTCGAGGCGAACCCGCCGGCGAGGCGCTCGAGCGGCGTGCCCGGGCCCCGGAGGCCGTCGAGGGCGTCGTAGGCCTCCCGCCGGCGCCGCCACAGCGCGGACAGGAACCGCGGGCGCACCAGCCTGTGCACGGGGAGGTAGCCGATCTCCCAGACCATGAGCACGCCCCAGAAGGCGAGGTCGCCGCTGGCCCCGCCGGGGCGCAGCTTCACGTGGATGCGCATGCCGCCGTGGGTGAAGTGCAGGATGCGCTTGTCGATGGCGTCGGCGAGCACGGCCTCGTTGATCTGGACGAGGCTGGCCCGCTCCTCGGGTGGCTCGGCGGCGCGGACCACCTTCCGGTGCACGAAGTCGACGACCCAGTACGGCTCGGGTGACGACGGCACCTCGAACACGACCGGCCGCTTGAGCAGCACCCGGGGCACAAGGGGCGGCAGGGCCTTCAGGAAGTCCTGGAGGTACGCCGAGAACGCCTCCCACGACAACGTCACGCCCGCCTCCTCCTCGGTGAGGGCGGCGATGGCGTCGGCGTGCTCGGCCAGCCGGGCGACGATCGCGGCGTCGGGGTCGGCGAACCAGTCGTCGCCGCGCAGCTCGAACCCCGTGGACGCCGACCACGAGTCGCCGGGCGACAGGATGGTCAGCTCGGTGTGCTCGACGCCGGCGGCGCCGGCGAACTCCTCGGCCACCTCGGCGGGGGTGATGAGGTGGGGGTTCACCCACTGCGACTCGGGGTGCAGGAACGCGACCATGTTGGCGAAGGGCACCGCGTAGTGCGGCTGCAGCTGGCGGGCGGCGTCGACGAAGTCCTCGATGTACGTGTGGCGGCTGAGCAGGGTGAGGTCCGCCGGGTCCTCCGCCTCGTACCCGATCGGGTACGACTGCGCCCACGAGTGGGTCTTGAACATGAAGGTGGGGTGCCCGAAGTCGTAGGCCACCTGGTCGAGGGCCCGGCCGCGGATCTTGCAGTCGTTCAGGTCGGCGATCACGTCGTCGCCGTCGGTCACCACGAAGGCGGTGTCGTCGAAGCCGTACTGGTACGACGCCACCCGCACGCCGGGGGCCAAGGTGGTGATCTCCCCGTGCGGCAACTCGGTCACGTCGTCGAACCCGAGCGAGCGCACCTCACCGCCCATGACGTCCACGCCGAACTTCGACACCAGCACCTTGGTGGACCGGTCGATGCGCCGCATCGACGGGTAGTGGAAGTGGTCGAAGTGGTGGTGGGTCAGGTACAGGTAGTCGGGCGCCAGCCACTCGGGCTTCAGCTCCTCCTGGGGGGCGATGTGCCACCACGAGCGCCAATAGCAGGAGCCGAAGAGCCAGGGGTCGATCAGGATCGTGGGACCGGTGCCCTCCCCGCCCGGGCCGTCGGTCTCGATGTACAGGCTGGCGTGGCCGATCACGGTGAACCGCATGCACTGGTTACGGTATGCCCGAGGGCCCGTGAGCGAGAAAACTGCGGACGAGCGCCGCTTCCGGTTGGCGCTCGGCGCCATCGCCCTGGCGGGCCTGGCCCTGCGGGTGCTCGAGGTGCTCGTCGTGCGCCCGACCCGGGCGTCCGGCGACGGCTACGTGATCGCCGGGGACTCGCTCTACTACCACTTCCAGGCCAACGCATTGGCCAAGGGCCTCGGCTACATCATCCCCCTCGGCGCCGACCTGCGGCCGGTGACCGCCGGCTCCGAGCTGATCACGCCGAGCGCCGCGCATCCCCCGCTCTACTCGACCTACCTGGCGGTGTGGTCGAAGCTCGGCGTCGACACCATCACCGGCCACCGCCTGGTCTCGTGCCTGATCGGGACGGCCACCATCGTCCTCGTCGGCCTCCTGGCCCGCCGCCTGGCGCCGGCCGCCACGGCCGACCGGGTGGGCCTCGCCGCCGCGGTGGTGGCGGCGCTCTACCCGGGGCTCTGGATCAACGACGTGGTGCTGCTCTCGGAGACCACGGCGATCTTCACCGTGACCCTCGCGGTCGCCGCTGGCTACCACTTCTGGCGCTCGCCCACGTGGGGGCGTGCCGCGCTGCTCGGCGCCGCCATCGGCCTCGCCGCCCTCAGCCGCACCGAGGCGCTCGGGCTGCTGGCCTTCCTGGCCCTGCCCCTCGCGCTGCTGGCGACCGACCGCTCCTGGGGCCGGCGCGTCGGCCTCGCCGCGCTGACCGGGGTCACCGCCCTGCTCGTCCTGGCCCCGTGGCTCGGCCACAACCTCACGCGCTTCGAGGAGCCGGCGCTGCTCACCAGCTCGAGCGGCGTCGTGCTGTCGGGGGCCAGCTGCGACGGCTCCTGGTACGGGCCCCTCACCGGCTCGTACGCCGACTGCTTCGACCCGACGACCCTCTCCCCCGCCACCCGGGCCGACCTGTGCACCCGGATCGAGCTGCCGGCGGACTGCCTGGCCGACGAGCGCAACGTCGACGCGGTGGTGCTGTCGCTGCGCGACCCCCGGCTCTACGACGAGAGCCAGTCCGACCAGCCCTACGGCGAGCAGGCCCGGTCCTACATCCGCGGCCACCTCGGGCGCCTGCCGGTCGTGGTCGCGGCCCGGGTCGGCCGGGTGTGGGGCGTCTACGCCCCGATCCAGAACACCCGCCTCGACCGCGACGTCGAGAACCGGGGGCGGGTGGCGCCGTGGCTCGGCCTCGCCGCCTACTGGGTGCTCGTGCCCCTCGCCGTCGTGGGCCTGGTGTCGATGCGCCGGCGCCGTGTGCCGATCATCCCGTTCCTGGCGGTGGTCGTGACCGTGACCCTCGCCGCGGGCACGACCTTCGGGGTCACGCGCTACCGGTCCACCGCCGAGGCCCTGCTCGTGATCGCGGCGGCGCTCGGGGCCGACGCCCTGCTCAGGCGAGCATCGAGTCGAGCAGCGGCCGCACCATCTCCACCGTCGTCCGCGGGTTGACGAAGCAGAACCGCATCACCGGCTCGCCCCGCCAGGACGTGGCCCGCACGAACGCCCGCTGCTCGCCGAGCAGCTCGTCGGCCCAGCGGTCGTAGTCGGCCCGCGCCCAGCCGAGGCGCCGGAACAGCACGACGGACAGCTCGGGCTCGATGACGAGCTCGAGGCCGCCCCGGCCCGAGATCTCCGCCGCGACCCGGCGGGCCAGGGTGAGGCTGGCCTCCACCGCCTCGCGGTAGGCGTCGCTGCCGTGGGCCACGAGCGAGAACCAGAAGGGCAGGCCCCGGGCGCGGCGCGAGAGGTGGAAGGCGTAGTCGTGGGGGTTCCACTCGTCGCGGGTGACCGCGTCGAGGTAGGCCGCCTCCTGGGTGTGGGCCGCGGCGGCGAGCGCAGGTTCCCGGTAGAGCAGGGCGGCGCAGTCGAAGGGGCTGAACAGCCACTTGTGCGGGTCGATGGTGACCGAGTCGGCCCGCTCGATGCCGGCGAAGAGGGGCCGGGCGGTCGGGGCGGCGAGGCCCGCGCCCCCGTAGGCGGCGTCGACGTGCAACCACAGGCCCCGCTCGGCTGCCACCCCGGCGGCCCCGGCCAGGTCGTCGACCACGCCGACGTTCGTGCTGCCGGCGGTGGCCACCACGGCGAAGAGCCCGTCACCGCCCTCGGGGTCGGCGTCGAGCGCGGCCCGCAGGGACTCGCCCCGCAGCGCCCCCCGATGGTCGCCCGGCACCTCGAGCACGCCCACGTCCATGATCTCGGTGGCCGAGCGGACCGACGAGTGCGCCTCGGCGGTGGCGGCGATGCGCCAGCGGGCGGGACGGCCCTCACGTCTCGCGGTCGCGGCATGGCGGGCCGCCACCAGCGCGCTGAGGTTGGCGGCGGAGCCGCCGCTGACGAAGCAGCCGCCGGCACCGTCGGGCAGGTCGCACAGGCCCGCCAGCCAGGCGAGGGCCTGGTTCTCGGCGAAGACCGCGCCGGCGCCCTCCTGCCACGAGCCCCCGAAGATGCTCGACGCGCTGACCACGAGGTCGAACAGCACCGCCGCCTCGGTGGGTGCCGCGGGCACGTAGGCGAGGTGGAGCGGGTGGTCCATGGAGATGGTGGCCGGGGCCAGCACGTCGGTGAAGCGCCGCAACGCCTCCTCCCAGCCGAGGCCCTCGGCGGTGACGCTGCCCCCCACTTCGGCCTCGAGCTCGACCGCCGAGCGGGGCCCGTCGAGGGGCACCTCGCGCTGGGTGCGGTCGGACACGTAGTCGAACACCGCCCGCGCCAGTTCGGCCGTGCTCTGGTCGTAGCGGTGCATGCGCGCCGGGTCGGCGGCGGTCACGGCGCGGGGCGGGGGTCGGCCATGGCCAGCAACGTAGTGTCGCCGCATGCGCGCCTGGCGGGTCCACGAGCACGGCCGGCCGGCCGACGTCCTGCGCCTCGAGGGCGGCCTGCCCGAGCCCGAGCCCGGCCCCGGCCAGGTGCGGGTCGTGGTCGAGGCCTGCGCGCTGAACTTCGCCGATTCGCTGCTCTGTGACGGCACCTACCAGGAGCACCCGCCCTTGCCGTTCACGCCGGGGATGGAGGTGTGCGGGCGGATCGACGCCGTCGGCGAGGGGGTCGATGCCGGGTCACGGCCCCTCGGCGCCCGGGTCGTGGCGCTCACCGCGCTCCCCCACGGCGGCCTCGCCACCCATGCCCTCGCCGCCGCCCACGACGTGTTCGACGTCCCCGAGGCCATGGGCGCGGCCGAGGCCGCGGCCCTGCCGGTCACCTACCAGACGGGCTGGCTCGCGCTGCACCACCGCGGCCACCTCCAGCCCGGTGAGACCGTGCTGGTGCACGCCGGGGCCGGCGGCGTGGGCTCCGCCGCCATCGAGCTGGCCGTGGCGGCGGGCGCCCGCGTGGTGGCCACCGCGGGCGGGCCGGAGAAGACCGAGCGCTGCCGGGACCTCGGCGCCGACCTCGCGGTCGACTACAAGGCCGAGGACTTCGTGGCGTCGGTCAAGGCGTTCACCGACGGGCGGGGCGCCGACGTGATCTTCGACTCGGTGGGCGGCGACACGTTCGACCGCTCCCGGCGCTGCGTGGCGTGGGAGGGCCGGATCCTCGTCATCGGCTTCGCCGGCGGGCGCCCCGCGGACGCCCCCACCAACCACGTGCTCGTGAAGAACTACTCGGTGGTCGGCGTGCACTGGGGCGGCTACCGCACCCGTGACCCCGAGCTCGTCCAGCGCTGCCACGCCGAGCTGGTGGCGCTGTGGGAGCAGGGCCGGATCCACCCGCTCGTCTCCGCCGAACGACCGCTCGACGAGGCCGCCGACGCGCTCGCCGACCTCACCAGCCGGGCCACCACGGGCAAGGTCGTCCTGCGCCCCTGACCGGGATCAGGCGGCGCGGAGGCGGTCGAGCAGGGCGTCGAGGGCGCCGGTGGGGTCCTCCAGGAGCGGCCGCACGCGGGTGATCGTGGGCCGCTCGGGCGGCTCGCTGAACCCGAAGCCCGCGGCGGGGCGCACCGGGCCGACCGCGCCGCGGTCCTCGCCCCGCACGGTCAGGTGCCCGCCGGTGACGGGGTGCCAGGCGTCGGCCCGGTACCACTCCCGCACGCCCGTGGGGCTCACGCCGTAGGTCTGCACCCCCATGACCGCCTTGGCGATCGGGCCCTCGACCCGGCGGGTGAACCAGGCCGGGCGGCGGAACGGGATGGGCCGGGCCCGGCCGCCGGTCAGCTCGAGGTCGAACCAGCCCGCACGGGCGGTCAGCCGGCGGGCGTCGCCCTCCACCACGAGGTCGGTGACCTCGACCGCGTCGAAGCGGTAGACCGCGCTGATGAAGGCGCCGATGCGCTCGTCGGCGACCCAGAGCGTGCGCCGGCCGTCGGGGGCGGCCCACATGACGTCGCTGAAGGGCCCCAGCGGCGTGACCTGCCAGTGCCCCACCACGAGGCGGTCGCCGGAGGGGAAGCCGGCGCCGGCGATGAGGCCGGCCATCGAGTGACGCACCGGACGCGCGCCGGCGCTCACGTCAGCGGGGGCAGGCCCGGGTGGACCTCGACCGGCGCCCCGCCGGCGGCCGCCGAGCGGTAGATGGCGTCGGTCACCACGTGGGCCCGCAGCGCGTCGGCGAAGGTCGGCGCCGCGGGGCGGCCCTCGGCCACGGCACGCACGAAGGCGGCGTCGGGGTTGCCGGCGTCGGGGTCGTCACCGGAGGTGGCCTCGTGCAGGGCGGCGCCCTCCAGCGTCTGGGTCTCCTCGCCGGCCCGGGTCCAGTGGATGGGGCCGAACCAGTCGTCCTCGATCACCACGTGCAGGCGCTCGCAGAACACCTCGACCCGGCGCAGGCTGGGCCGCTCGAGCAGGTCGTGCCAGACCGACGTGAGCACGCCCAGCGCCCCGTTGGCGAAGCGGAAGGTGGCGGCCACGTCGTCCTCGATGCCGGGCAGGTCGTGGAAGCCCGCGGTGTGGCCGTTGACGACCTCGACCGGCCCGAGCAGCCACTCCAGGACGTCGACGTCGTGGATGGAGTGCTCCAGCAGGGCGCCGGATCCCGCCCGGGCCGGATCACCCCGCCAGTCCGAGCCGTACTGGCCCTGGATCGGCAGGTACTGGTCGTCGCGGAACACCACGCTCATCGGTCGCCCGCTGCGCGCGTCGGCGATCAGGGCCCGGGCGTGCAGGAAGGCGGGCGAGCGCCGCAGGACGAGCCCCACCTGGTTGGTCACGCCCGCGCCCTCGACCGCCCGGGTCATGGCGGTGGCGGCGGCGAGGTCGACCGCCAGCGGCTTCTCGCAGAACACGGGGAGGCCGCGCTCGACCACGAGGTCGACCAGCGCCGGGTGCGCGGCGGTCCAGGTGCACACGAACACGGCGTCCGAGCGGTCGAGCACCTCGGCCTCGGAGGCGCACACCGGGGCCCCGCTGGCAGCGGCGAAGGCCTCGGCCTTGGCCGCGTCGGGGTCGTAGACCCCGGCCCAGGCCACGTCGAGGCCGGCGTGGGCGGCCCCCCGCAGCATCTTGGAGTGGAAGGTGGCGATGAAGCCCGCCCCGAGGAAGCCGACGCGCACGGTCACGGGGGCGACGGTACCGGGCGGGAATGCCCTGACCCGGGTCGAGGTTGGGGTCGAATGTAATCGTGTAATCCCGTGATCGGGCTTACCCTGGACACCCCCCAAGCAGCGACCCCCCGAGGGAGCACACCGTGAACGACCTCTCCACCCTCACCCTGCCCGTCCTGCCCCTGACCACGGGCGTCGTGTTCCCCCAGATGGTCGTCACCATCGCCGTGGAGTCCGACGAGGCCCGTGCCGCGGTCGAGGCCGCCAGCGACGGCACCCTCCTCCTGGTCCCCCGCCTCGACGGTCGCTACGGCCGCGTCGGCACGGTGGCCAAGGTGGAGAGCCGCCTGACCCTGCCCAACGGTCAGGCCGCCCTGGTGGTGCGGGGCGAGTCCCGCGCCCACGTCGGCGCCGGCGTGGTGGGCACCGGCGAGGCCCTGTGGGTCCAGGCCGAGGTCATCCCGGCCACGGAGGCCGGCGAGCGTGCCGTCGAGCTGGCCCGCGAGTACCGGGCCACGGCCCGCGCCCTGCTCGAGCAACTGGGCGGCGGCCGCCGCATCGGCTCGGTCCTCGGCGACGTCGAGGACCCGGGCGCCCTGGCCGACACCGCCGGCTGGATCCCCGACCTCGCCCTCGAGCGCAAGGTCGAGCTGCTCGAGACCGTCGACCCCGAGGCCCGCATCCAGCTCGCCCTGGGCTGGGCCAAGGAGGCGCTGGCCGAGCTGGAGCTGGCCGAGCGCATCCGCACCGACGTCACCGAGGGCATGGAGAAGAGCCAGCGGGAGTTCCTGCTGCGCCAGCAGCTCGCCGCCATCCGCAAGGAGCTGGGCGAGGACGGCGACGACGACCCGGTCGCCGAGTACCGCGAGCGCTTCGACGGGCGCGAGCTGCCCGCCGACGTGGCCGCCGCGGTCGACCGCGAGCTGGGCAAGCTCGAGCGCACCAGCGCCCAGAGCGCCGAGTACGGCTGGATCCGGGCGTGGCTCGACACCCTGGCCGAGCTGCCGTGGGGCGAGCACTCCGAGGACCACCTCGACCTGGCCGAGGCCCGGGCCGTGCTCGACGCCGACCACACCGGCCTCGACGACGTGAAGCAGCGCATCGTCGAGTTCCTCGCCGTGCGCAAGCTGCGGGCCGAGCGCGGCACCGCCGAGGCCGAGGGCGGCCGCCGCGCCGGCGCCATCATCACCCTCGTCGGCCCGCCCGGGGTCGGCAAGACGTCCCTCGGCGAGTCCATCGCCCGCGCCCTCGGGCGCTCGTTCGTGCGGGTCGCCCTGGGCGGCGTCCGCGACGAGGCCGAGATCCGCGGCCACCGCCGCACCTACGTCGGCGCCCAGCCCGGGCGCATCGTGCGGGCCCTGGCCGAGGCCGGGACCATGAACCCGGTGTTCCTGCTCGACGAGATCGACAAGGTCGGCTCGGACTGGCGGGGCGACCCCTCCTCGGCGCTGCTCGAGGTGCTCGACCCGGCCCAGAACCACGCCTTCCGGGACCACTACCTCGAGGTCGACCTCGACCTGTCCGACGTGCTCTTCATCGCCACCGCCAACGTGCTCGACACCATCCCCGGCCCCCTGCTCGACCGGGTCGAGGTCGTGCGCCTCGACGGCTACACCGAGGACGAGAAGGTCGCCATCGCCCGGGACCACCTGGTGGCCCGCCAGCTCGAGCGCAACGGCCTGCACCCCGGAGAGGTCGTGTTCGACGAGGACGCGCTCCGCGCCGTCGTCGGCGACTACACCATGGAGCCCGGCGTGCGGGACCTCGAGCGCCAGCTCGGCAAGGTCCTGCGCAAGGCCGCGACCCGCATCGCCGGCGGCGAGGCCGGTGAGGGCGGCGAGAGCGCTGACGCCGAGGTCGTCGACGACACGCGCGACGACGCCACGCTGGTGATCGGCGTGGACGACCTGCGCCCCGCGCTGGGCCGGCCCCGGTTCCCGCGTGACGACCACGACCGGCGCCACGGCCCGGGCGTGGCCACCGGCCTGGCCGTGACGGGCGCCGGCGGCGACGTCCTGTCGGTCGAGGCCACCGCGCTCGACGGCGAGACCGGCCTCAAGGTCACCGGCCAGCTCGGCGACGTCATGTCCGAGTCGGCCGACATCGCCTTCACCTACGTGCGGGCCCACCGGGCGGAGCTCGGCATCCCCGAGGGCGCCGACCAGCGCCGCTTCCACCTGCACGTCCCGGCCGGCGCCGTCCCCAAGGACGGTCCCTCCGCGGGCGTGACCATGACCACCGCCCTGGTGAGCCTGCTCACCGGCCGCCCCGTGCGGCCCGAGGTGGGCATGACCGGCGAGGTCACCCTCCAGGGCCGGGTGCTGCCCATCGGCGGGGTCAAGCAGAAGGTGCTCGCGGCCCAGCGGGCGGGACTCACCACGGTGATCCTGCCCGCCAAGAACGGGCCCGACCTCGACGACCTCCCCGAGGACGTGCGCGAGTCCATGACCCTGCACCTGGCGAGCGACGTCACCGAGGTCCTCGCCTGGGCCCTCGCCGACCCCTCCGACGAGGGCGCCGGCGACGGCGACGCGGATCCCGAGGTCCCCGCCGCCGCCTGACCGACGACCCCACCCGGTCCCTCCGCCCCGGCGTCGGATCGCCCGCTCCCGAGCAGGCCGGTCCGGCGCCGGCGGCGCGTAGGGTGAGCCCATGGCCCGGCTGCTGCGCATCGGGGGCGCCAAGCGCCCGTGGGCCGAGGTGCGCGTCGCCGTGGAGACCGCCCTGGCCCGGGAACTGCCGGGCACGTCCTTCACCCTGGACGACGAGCCCTCGCTGGCCTGGCACGACGGCCCCGCCGAGGCCACCGTCGCCGGCGTGGTGGGCGAGCTGCCCGGCTGGCGCCTCGTGGTGGCCCTCGACGCCACCGACGCCGCCGCCGTCACCGCCGAGGACCGGCGCCAGCCCCTGTGGCTGCGGCGCACCTTCAGCGACGAGGCCCTGGCCGTGGCGGTGATCCGCTTCCAGGCCAGCTCGGTGCGGCCCTACGACAGCAGCCGCGAGGGGGCCGAGGCGGCCCTCCGGGACCTCCTCGACGTCGACGACCCCGCCCGCAGCGGCTACCCCCTCACCGACGCCATGGCCGCCCTGCTCCTGGCCGACCCGCCGTCGAGCGACGACGACGCCCTCACCCGGGCCGACGCCTGGTCGCGCCGCCTCACCGAGCTGGGCTACGACCGGCTCTGGAACCAGGCGTACGCGGAGTCGACCCTCTGATCGTGGCCGTGCTGGCGTCGGTGTCGGTGCTGGCGGTCAACGCCGGCGGCGAGCAGATCGGGGTCGGCACGCTCGCCTGGGAGACCCTCAAGGCGATCTTCTTCCTGCTGCCCCTGGCCCTGTCGCTGTGGGCCTTCCTCGACGTCGCCCGCCGACCGGGCTGGGCCTGGGCCCTGGCCGGCCGCAGCCGCGTCACCTGGCTGCTGCTCATCGCCCTCGGCGTGCTCACGATGGTCGGCGGCATCGTCATCTGCCTCTGGTACCTGCTGCGGGTCCGCCCCGTGATCGCCGCCGCCGAGGACGGCCGGCTCCCCGACGAACGGTGACGGTCGTGGGTGGGCCCGTCGAGTGCAGCTAGAAGCCGGGGCGGGCCTCGAGCTGGAGCATGGTGCGCAGGGTGGCGTCGGCGAGGAGGAGGTCGCCCTCCGGCGTGTAGTGCAGGCCGTCGGCGGCCCGCACCCGCACCATCTCGCCGTTGGGACCGATGGGCAGGTCGTCGGCGTAACCCCCGTTCAGGCTCGACGGGGTGGCCCAGTCGACCTTCGGCACCGGCAGCGTGCGGTAGATCTCGTTGAGGCGGGCCACGTGGTCCTCCATGGGCCCGTAGTACCCGTTGGTCTTCACCGGCGGACTGATGACCCAGAAGACCCGGGCGCCGCCGGCCGACGCCCGCCGGATCATCTCCCGCGAGACCTGCTCCCACGTCTGGTAGGCGAGGTCGGTGTTCGGCAGCACCTCGGTGCCGTCCGGCAGCCGGTAGAGCTCGTCGGGCGGGTACGTGTAGTCGCAGCACGCCTCGATGACGACGACGTCGGGGTCGAAGTCGGCCACCCACCGATCGATCTGGCTCAGCCAGTCACCCTCGCCCTGGGGGTTCAGCGGGCCGGTGCCGGGGCCACCGGCGTAGCCCGTGGTGATGCCGCGCTCGGCGAAGCGGTCCCGGAAGAACGGATAGGCCTGGCCCATCACCGAGTCGCCGACGAGCAGCACCCGGTTCACCGTCGGCGCCGTGGTCGCGGCGACGGGGACGGCGTCCTCGAGGTCCTGCGCCTGCTGGGCCAGCGCCTCCGGGGAGGTCGACGGCGCCTCGATGGCCTCGGTCGCCTCGGTGAAGTCGAGGTCGGGCACCGCCGGCGGGTTCACGGTCACGAGGATCACCGCCATGGCCACCGCGGTGACGGCGGCAGGTGCCACCAGCCACGAACGGCGCTTCACCAGCAGCACCCGTTGGCGGACGGGCTGCTCGAGGTAGTGGTACGAGACGAGCGACACGGCGAGGGTGACGGCCAGCCGCACCACGAACAGCGGCCAGAGGGCCAGGCCGGTGCGCTCGGGCGTCAGCCACAGGAAGATCGGCCAGTGGTAGAGGTAGACGCCGTAGGAGATCTTGCCGAGGGCGACGATCCCCGACTTCGAGAAGATCTCCGGGATCGGCCCCGCCACCTGCAGCGCCGACCAGATCAGCACCGCGGTGACGCAGGCGTAGAGGGCCAGGCCCCCCTGGTAGAGCACACCGTCGGACTGGTCGAGGTTGAGCCAGCACCACACCGTGATCCCGAGGGCGAGCACGCCGGCGGCGCCGACGCCGAGCACCGCCCCGGGCCGGCGCAGCGGTCCCCGGTGCACGAGCAGCAGCGCCAGCAGCGCACCGATGAGCAGCTCGGCCGCCCGGGTGAACGTCGAGTAGTAGACGCGCGCGGTGTCGAGGCCCGGCTCGTACAGGTGCAGCATCCAGGCGATCGACGCCACGGTGAGGCCGCCGAGGACCGGGAACAGCACCCGCCGGGCGCCCCTGGCGACCTTCAACACCCCGTACACCAGGAGCGGGAAGACCACGTAGAACTGCTCCTCGATGGCCAGCGACCAGAAGTGCTGGACCGGCGAGGGCGCGGTGAACAGGTCGGTGTAGGACTGGTCGGCGACGATGAAGTGCCAGTTGGCGACGTACAGCAGCGCCGCGATCACGTCGCCCCGCAGCTCGTTCAGCTGGGCGGCGTCGGCCACGAAGAACCCGAACAGGATCGAGATCCCGGCGAGCGCGACGATCGACGCCGGCATGAGCCGCCGGAACCGCCGGGTCCAGAAGTTGCGCAGGCTGATCGTGCCCCGCCCGTGGTGCTCGGTGACGAGCAGCGTCGTGATCAGGAAGCCCGACAGGGTGAAGAAGGTCGAGACGCCGAGGAAGCCGCCCCGCGCCCAGGCGAACTGGCCGTGGAAGAACAGCACCCCGAGCACGGCCAGGCCCCGGAGGCCGTCGAGGGCGGGCTCGTAGCGCAGGTGCACCTTGGGCGCCGCCGCCACCACGGCCCCGGCGGGGGCCTGGTGGTCGAGGTCGGCCTGCGGCTGCAGGTCGGGGTCGTCGAGCTCGGCGAAGGCGGCGGCGTCGAGCGCGGCCGGGTCCTCGGCGTCCTGGTCGAACAGCGTGGGACCGCTCGGCGCGCCCGCGGTGACGCCGGGTGCGCCGTCGGCGTCCGCCTCCTCCTCCTCGTCGTCGGCGGCCTCGTCCGGTTCCTCGGCCACGGGCTCCCAGGCGTCCTGGTCGAACAGGGTGGCCGTGGCGACGGGGGCCGGCCCGTCCTCAGGTCCGTCCTCGTCCTCGACCTCGACCTCGGGCCACTCCTCGACGCCGGCCTCGTCCGTGGGCGCGTCGGCCTCGGGGGACGCGTCGTCGGAGGGCGCTCGGTGGGTATCGGTCATCGAGGGATCGGGGCCCTGCGGCGGGTGCGGACCCACGTCCACACCTCGCACCGGGGCGGGGCAAGCCTACCGTCGCCCCCTACCCCGCCAGGGGTCAGCGCAGGTCGTCGGGGGGCGGTCCGTACCGACCGCGGAGGTGGTCGGCCATCGCCCGCAGCCGCGCCTTGGCGTCGAAGATGTCCCGCCGCTTGGCGGGGTCGCGCACGCCCCGGGCGACCATCCAGAGCCCGAGCAGCAGTCGCACCGTGGCGGGCCACCACCCGAACTCGTCGCGCAGCAGGAGCAGGGTGTTGCGCTCCTCGAGGTAGTCGACGAGGGCGTCGCTGTTGGCCACGTACGGGTTGCGCACGTCGGCGCCCCGCACGATGCCGACCTCCCAGCCGGCCCGCCGGGCCCGCTCCCCCAGGTCGGCCTCCTCGCAGTAGGCGAAGTAGCGCTCGTCGAAGATCCCGATGTCGTCGAGGCACGCACGCCGGGCCAGCAGCAGCGTGCCGTGCGGGTAGTGCATCGGCTCCCAGCCCTCGGTGACCGCCGCTGGGCGCAGAACGGTCCCGAAGAAGGGGTCGATGATCGTGGACATTCCGTCGCCGACGTCGGCGCTGATGAGCCCGGCGCGGGGCCGCCGCACGCCCTCCTCGACCAGCCGCGCCAGCGTGCCGTCGGCGGCCAGGGCGTCGTGGGGGGCCACGCCACACCACTCGGAGCCGTCCGGGTCGGCCAGCCACCGCCGCAGCCCCACGTTGGCGCCCGGGCCCCACCCGAGGTTGGCGTCCTGCTCGAGCAGCAGCGGCGGTCGGTCGAAGTCCCCCTCGACCAGCGGCAGCTCGTCGCGCAGCTGCGCCACCGCGCCGGGCTCGGAGGCGTTGTCCACCACCGTGAGCCGCACCGGCACCCCCTGCCGCCCGTACTGCGCGACAGCGGCGAGCAACCGCGCCGGCTGGTTCCAGTGGATCAACACCACGTCGACCGCACCGTTGCCCACGAGGGCAGCAGCGTACCCAGGCCGTGCGGCCCCCCGGGGCCGTGCGGCCTGGCGATGTGTGGGGCGACAGACCGCGGCACCGGTAGCCCGGCGGGTGGCGCCGGAACGGCTTCGGGCCACGCGCAGCGAGGAACGAGCGAGCATGGCCCGAAACGGATGTCCGGCGACAGGACCCGACGGGCGGACGCGCGACGAGCGGACTGTCAAGGGTGGGTGTGACTGCCCCACGCGCAGCGAGAGGAACGAGCGAGCATGGCCCGAAACGGATGTCCGGCGTCAGGACCCGCCGGACGGACGCGCGACCAGCGGACTGTCAAGGGTGGGTGTGGCTACACCGCTTTCAACATGGCGTGCTGCACGAGCTCGAGGAGGGCGGCCTTGGTGGACTCCCGGTCGCGGGCGTCGCACAGGATCAGGGGCACGTCCGCCGGCACCGCCAGCGCCTCGCGCACGTCGTTGACGTTGTGCGCGAGCATCCCGTGGAAGCAGTTGATGGCCACGATGAACGGCACGTCCATGGCCTCGAAGTAGTCGACCGCGGGGAAGCAGTCGGCCAGGCGGTTGGTGTCCACCAGGACGATGGCGCCGATGGCGCCGCGGACGAGGTCGTCCCACATGAACCGGAAGCGGTCCTGGCCGGGCGTGCCGAACAGGTAGAGGATGAGATCGTCGCCGAGGCTCACCCGGCCGAAGTCCATGGCCACCGTGGTCGACGACTTGTTGGCGGCGCCGCCCACGTCGTCCACGCCGAGGCTCACCTTGGTCATGGCCGCCTCGGTGGTGAGGGGCTCGATCTCGGAGATCGACCCCACCAGCGTGGTCTTGCCCACGGCGAAGCCGCCGGCGACGACGATCTTCACCGGCAGTGGCACGGTCGTGGTGGTCCCCGCCATGGGATCCGCGGTCTCAGAGTGCCTGAAGCCCATTGAGCACCCTTTCCAGGAGCTTGATGTCCGGTCGGTCGTTGTCGTTCGCCTGGGGCCGGCTCGTGGCCAGGAGGCCGTCGGCGGTCATGTCGCCCACCAGCACCCGGATGACCCCGAGGGGGACCTTGAGGTGGGCGGAGATCTCCGCGACCGACAGCGGGTTGACGCACATGGTGGCGATGGCCTTGTGCTCGAGCACGAGGCGGGGCACCGCCGACTGGCCCTGTGGCGTGGTGCGGATGAGCGTCTCGAGCGGGAGGTCCGCGACGGGACGCGTGCGCCCGCCCGTCAGGGCGTACGGCCGTAGCCGCGCCCCGAGGCTCTCACCCGGCTCGTCCGCCATGGTCATCGCGGCAGAGCGCCCTGCAACTCCGCGCGCAGCTCGGGCGTGAGCACGGTGCCGGCCTTGTCGACCATGACGGCCATCTCGTAGCCGACGAGGCCCACGTCGCAGTTCGACGAGGCGACCACGGCGAGGCTCGACCCGTCGCTGATGCCCGTCACGAAGAGGAACGCGTGCTCCATCTCCACGATCACCTCGTTGACCGCCCCGCCACCGAAGCGGCCGGCGGCGCCGTAGGCCAGCCCGATGAGGCCCGACGCCACCGCGGCGAACCGGTCGGCGGCGTCGCGGTCGAGGCCGCCCGACAGTGCCATCGGCATGCCGTCGGAGGAGACCACCACCGCCTCGTGGACGCCGGGGACCCGGTCCACGAAGTTGGTGATCAACCAGTTCAGGTTCTGCGCTTCCGCGCTGAGGCCGTTCATGACCGCTCCTGGGGGGACTCGGGGGACGACGGGGGGTTC
>JAYRFK010000062.1:0-1751 GCA_041908445.1 Acidimicrobiales bacterium
CCGTCACCGGCACCGAGTGGAAGGGCCGGGGCCGGCGCATGGACGAGATGATCGACGTCATGCGCGGGCTCTGGACCGGCGACTACTTCGAGTACCACGGCGACTTCTACGACCTGCCCGCGGTGAAGCTCACCCCGGTGCCCACTGAGCCGATCCCACTGCTGATCGGCGGCCACACCGACGCGGCCCTGCGCCGGGCCGCTCGCGTCGGGGACGGCTGGATGCACGCCGGCATGGGCGACGGCTCCGACCTCGGCGGCCACCTCGACCGGTTGCGTGAGCTGCGGGCCGAGTACGGCCGCGACGACCGCCCGTTCGAGGTCCACGTCATCTCGCTCGACGGCTACTCGGTCGACGGGGTGAAGCGCCTCGAAGACCTCGGCGTGACCGACGTGATCGTCGGCTTCCGGGACCCGTACACGATGCCGGACACGCCCCTGCAGCCGAAGGTCGACGCGCTGCGCCAGTTCGCCGACACGGTCATCGCCGCCACCCGCTGACCACGCCGTCAGGCGCCGCACGGGGCCGTTGCTAGCCTCGCCCCGGATGGAGTTCACGGTCCTCTCGCACGCGGGCCTGGCGGTGTCGGGGGCCGGCACCACCCTGCTGTGCGACCCCTGGCTCGTGGGCTCGTGCTACTGGCGGTCGTGGTGGAACTACCCACCCGTGGCCGAGGAGCTCGTCGCGGCCCAACGCCCCGACGTCATCTCCCTCAGCCACATCCACTGGGACCACTTCCACGGCGTGACCCTGCGGCGCTTCGACCCGTCGACGCCGATCCTCGTGCCGCGTGGCCACCACGACCGCATGCGGCGCGACCTCGAATGGCTGGGCTTCACCGACGTGCGCGAGCTCCGCCACGGCCGGCGGGTCGAGCTGGGCGACGGGTTCGCCGTGACGTCGTACCAGTTCGGGCCGTTCCTCGACAGCGCCCTGGTGATCGAGACCGAGGGGGTGACCCTGTTCAACGTCACCGACGCCAAGCTCATGGGCCGGCCCCTGCAGCAGGTGCTGGACCGCCACCCCGACATCGACGTGGTGTTCCGCAGCCACAGCTCGGCCAACGGCCGCCTGTGCTTCGAGATCATGGACGACCCGACCGAACCGGTCGACGACGAGGCCCGCTACGTGCGGTCGTTCGTCGACTTCGTCGTGCGGACCGGCGCCACCCACGCCATCCCCTTCGCCTCGAACCACTGCTTCCTGCACCCCGAGGTGTTCGACCTCAACCACACCATCAAGACCCCGCAGATGGTCCTCGACGAGATGGCCGCCCGCGGGGTCGAGCGCCCGACGGCCCGGGTGATGGTGTCCGGGGACACGTGGTCCAGCACGGACGGGTTCTCGGTGGCGGACGCCGACTGGTTCACGAACCGTGACGCCCACCTCGAGCAGTACCGGCTCGACGTGGCCGACCGCCTCGCCGCGACCGAGGCCGAGGAGGCCGCGGCGGTGGTCGACGCCGGCGACCTCGCCGCCTACTTCAGTCGCCTCAGCACCGCCCTGCCGGCGCCGCTGCGGCGGTTCTTCCGCACCCGCCCGATCGCCTACGTGCTGGCGGCCGGCGACCGGCGCGACGTCTTCCTCGTCGACCTGTCCACCGGCTCGGTGCGCGAGCTCGCGACGGTGGACGACGCCGAGCACCCGGCCCAGGTGCACGTCTCCGCCCACGTGCTGCGCCAGTGCATGGAGCGCGACCTCTTCTCGCACCTCCCGATCTCCAAGCGGGTGCGGTACCGGGTCACGAAGGC
>JAYRFK010000063.1:0-25489 GCA_041908445.1 Acidimicrobiales bacterium
AGAAGAAGGCCGCGGATCTGCTCGCCGCCGCCCAGGAGCGCGCCGCGAAGCTCGAGGGCCTGGTGGTCCAGATCACCCGCAAGGCGGGCGTGGACGGGCGGCTCTTCGGCTCGGTCACCAACGCCGACGTCTCCGAGGCCCTCGAGGCCCAGGGGATCAAGGTGGTCAAGGCCGAGATCCGCATGCCCCAGGGCCCCATGAAGCACGTGGGCGAATTCCCCCTCGTGGCCCAGCTGCACTCGGACGTGCTCGCCAACTTCACCGTTACGGTGCTGGGCGAGCAGTAACCCCCTGTCGGGTTCTTGCGACGGGCCGCCGTCGGGCGGTTCACGGAGTGGGTCATGCGCACCCCGGGGGGCCGCGGCGCCGAGGCCCCAGCATGACCGAACGGTGACGGTGGCTTCCAGGCGCCCGAGGGCGCGCGTCGTGATGCTTGGGGTACCGTCGCGCCCGAGCGAGCAGCGCACTGGGAGCACGGCGGAAGGCGGGGGAGATGCAGCGAGGGGCGACGATCCGGCGGCACATCGCACGCGGCATGGCGGCGGTCGTCCTCGCGGCCACGGTCACCGTCGTGGGCGCGGTGCCGGCAGGGGCGACGACCAACCCGCCCCCGTTCCTTCGCACCTGGGGCTCGCTCGGCAGCGGGACGACGCAGTTCGACGCGCCGTCCGCCGTGGCCGTCGGCCCGGGCGGCGAGGTCTTCACCCTCGACTCGGTGCGCAACCGGGTCCAGGTCTTCACCCCGGGCGGCACCTTCGTGCGCCAGTTCGGCGGCACGGGCGCCGGCCGCGGCAAGTTCACCAACCCCGAGGGGATCGCGGTCGACTCCCTCGGCAACGTCTACGTCACCGACGACGGCGACCGCATCCAGAAGTTCGACTCGACCGGCGCGTGGGTCATGCGCATCGGCCTGACCGGCACCTCCCTCGGCCGCTTGTCCGACCCGGCGGGCATCGCGGTCGACCCCGACGACAACCTCTACGTCGTCGACCGGGGCAACAACCGCATCCAGAAGTTCGACTCCGAGACCGGCCGCTTCCTGAACGCCTTCGGCGTGGCCGGGTCGCAGAACGGGCAGTTCAACGCCCCGCGGGCGGTCGCGGTGGACGGTGACGACCACGTGATCGTGGCCGACACCGGGAACCACCGGGTGCAGGTGTTCTCGCTCTTCGGGGCGTGGGTGCGCACCTTCGGCGGGCCCGGCGCCGGCGACGGCCAGTTCAACGCCCCCACCGGCGTGGCCGCGGACAGCGAGAGCAACCTCTACGTGACCGACAGCGGCAACGACCGGGTCCAGGAGTGGACGAACACGGGCACCTACCTGACGAGCTTCGGCACGACGGGCTCGGGGAAGGGCAAGTTCCACGGCCCGTCGGGCGTGGCGGTGAACGACGTCGACGACGTGGTCGTCACCGACGCCGGCAACCACCGGGTGCAGGTCTTCGGTCAGGTGCCCCAGCCCGACCTGGCGGTCCGCTTCGGCACGAGCGGCGGGTTCAGCGGGGTCGACGTGTTCAACACGAGCGGGCGCAACCAGAGCGTGAGCGGGTCGGCGCTGCGCTCGACCTCGGCCACCTACGACGTGACGGTCGAGAACGCCGGGGTGTTCGCCGACCGGATCCGCCTGCGGGGCGCCGCGTCGACGTCGTCGTTCGCCGTGCGGTACTCGGTGAGCGGTGCCAACGTCACCGCCGCGGTGGTCGGCGGCACCTACAAGACCCCGTCCCTGGCGCCGGGCCAGTCGCTCACGGTCCGGGTGAGGGTCACGGTCTCGGCCGGCGCCGCGGGCGGCGCCGTGCTCGGCGGCAGCCTGCTGGCCACCTCCAAGCTCGACTCGACGCGCCGCGACCTCGTGCGCTTCACGACCTCGGTCCGCTAGCGCGCACCCCGTGGGCGACAGGGACAGAACGACGGAGGTCCCGACGCGCGCGGACCTCCAGCACTGTTCGCGGCCGCGTCGCGGGCGGACGATCGCACCGTGAAGGCCCGCCTCGCGCTCTCGCTCCTGCTCGTCACCGCCGTGTGGCTGCCGGCGGGCGCGTTCGCCCAGGCACCGCCCTCGGACGACGGGCCGGCGCTCGCCGCGACGACCACCACCACCGTCGTCGCGCCGCCCGGGCCCACACCCCCGACGACCCCGACCCCGACCCCGACGACCGCCGGCACGGTCCCGGTGACCGAGGCCCCGTCCGCGGGCACCGCTCCCGTGCCCGAGCCGGCGACGGTGCCGCCGGAGCCGACCACGACCGAGCCGCCGGACACCACACCGCCCACCCTGGGCGTCGCCGTCGCCCACCCGAACTTCAGCCCCAACGGCGACCGGGTCCGGGACAAGGCCTTCTTCACCCTCACCGCCGCCGAGCCGATCACGCTCGACGTCTCGATCCACAACGCCTCGGGCGCCAGCAAGGTCGAGCACTACGAGTTCGGTCCCGGGCCGATCACGGTCACCTGGGGCGGACGCATCCGGCGGGCCGACGGCACCATGGGGCGGGCCCGGGACGGGGCCTACACGGTCAAGTTCACGGCGAGCGACGGCGCCGGCAACGAGCTGATCAAGCGGCGGACCGTCCGCGTCGACACCGTCGCCCCCACCGTGGCGTGGCGCTCGATCACCCCCGAGCCGTGGGGTGCCACCGGACCGGTGGCGTTCAACCTCACCACCGCGGACCGGTCCGGTCCCCTCCGGCTGCAGGCCACGGCGTGGGACCGCGACCGTCTCCTCGACCGGTCCGGCACGGTGCCGCGGCCGGTCGGCACCACCACCTTCTCGTGGCGTCCCGACTACTCGGACGGCACCGTGTTCCTCCCCGGGAACTACTTCGGTGCGGTGCGGGCCACCGACGACGCCGGCAACAGCGCCACCAGCGCCTTCCGGGCCTTCCGGGTCGACCGCTCGATCGGCAGCGTCGTGGTGCGGCGAGCCGACGCCGCCGGCAACCGGGTCGCGGTGACCTTCGACGACTGCAACGAGGGCGCGGCCTGGAGGTCGATCCTCTCCACGCTGCGGGCCTACAACGTGCGGGCCACGTTCTTCTGCCCGGGGGACCAGGTCTACGCCCACCCGAGCGAGGCCCGGGCGACGGTCGCCGGTGGGCATGCGATCGGGAGCCACAGCAACGGCCACGCGCAGCTCGACCGTCTGTCGTACGCCGAGATCGCCGCCCGGCTGAACGTCGACAAGACCGCCTGGTGGACCGTCGCCGGCGCCACGCCCACCCCGTACTTCCGCCCGCCCTACGGCAACTACGACGCCGAGGTGCTCCACGCCGCCGGTGACCTGGGGTTCCGCTACACCGTCATCTGGGACGTCGACCCCCAGGACTGGACCTCACCCGGGTCCGGGGCGATCGCCTCCCGCGTGCTCGGGTCGGCTCGCCCCGGGTCGATCATCCTGCTGCACGTCCGCAGCCAGACCGCGGCGGCGCTGCCCTCCATCCTGGCCGGCCTGCGCGCCCGCGGCCTGCAGCAGTCGACGATGCCCGAGCTCCTCCACGCCGCCGGCTGGCACTGAGTCCGCCGGCTGGCACCGGGCCCCGCGGCGCCCGGCGGCGCGTCAGATCGCGGTGCCCACCACGCTCCCGATGGCGAAGGTGACGGCCATGGCCAAGGCGCTCCAGAGCGTGATGCGCACGACCGCCCGCGCCGGCGGAGCCCCGCCGAGGCGGGCGCCGACGAAGCCGAGGCCGGCCAGCGCCACCAGCGCGGTGAGGACCAGGGCGACGGTGGCCCAGTCCTTCGGCACGGCCGCGGCCACGACCAGGGGCAGGAGCGCACCCACCGCGAACGAGGCGGCGGACGACCATGCCGCCTGGAGCGGCCGGGCGGTCACGACGTGGGAGATCCCGAGCTCGTCCCGACTGTGCGCGCCCAGGGCGTCGTTGGCGGTGAGCTGCTCGGCCACCTGCAGGGCGAGGTCGGGTTCGAGGCCCCGCTGCTCGTAGATGAAGGCCAGCTCGGCCAGCTCGCCGGCGGGGTCGTCCTCGAGCTCGAGGGTCTCCTTGGCGATGTCGGCCTTCTCGGTGTCGGCCTGCGAGCTGACCGAGACGTACTCGCCCGCGGCCATCGAGCCCGCCCCGCCGGCCAGGCCGGCGATGCCCGCCACGAGGATCGACGTGCGGGACGCGCTGCTCGCGGCCACGCCCACGAGCAGGCTCGAGGTGGACACGATGCCGTCGTTGGCGCCGAGCACGGCGGCGCGCAACCAGCCGATCCGGTCGGACCGGTGGCGCTCGGCGTGGCGGCTGGTGGCGAGTCGGGCCATGCGACCAGCAGACCACACCGGGCGCGCGGCGACGAGGGTCGGAGGTCCTCCGGCGCGCTACGGCTTCGAGAGCTTGGCCCGCACGTGCTTCACCGCGTCCCGGGGGTCGGGGAGCAGGAAGCCCTTGCGGAGCAGGTTCTCCTTCTTGGCCGTGAACGGCGGGTACATCATCGGGGGGTCGAGCTTCGTGCTGCGCTCGTGCACCGGCTTGAGGTGGCTGAAGGTGTCGAACCCGAACTTGCCGTGGTACGAGCCCATGCCGCTCGGTCCCACGCCGCCGAAGGGCAGGTCGGGGTTGGAGACGTGGAAGATGGTGCCGTTGACGCACACGCCGCCGCTGCTCGTGGCGTCGACCACGGCACCCGTCTCGGCGTCGCGCTCGGAGAACACGTAGAGGGCGAGGGGCTTGTCCCGCTCGTTGACGAAGGCGATGGCCTCCTGCAGCGAGGCGACGCGCAGCACCGGGAGCACCGGACCGAAGATCTCGTCGGCCATGGCCGCCGAGTCGGCGTCGACGTCGGTGAGCACGGTCGGCGCGAGGTAGCGCTCGTCGGCGTCCGCCACGCCGCCGGCGGCGACGGTGCCCGAGTCGAGCAGCTTCTCCAGGCGGTGGAAGTGCGCGGCGTTGACGATGCGGGCGTAGTCCGCGCTCTGCCGGGGGTCGTCGCCGTAGAACTCGGTGATGGCGGCCTTGATCTTGTCGACCAGGGCGTCGTGTACGGAGTCCTCCACGAGGACGTAGTCGGGGGCGATGCAGGTCTGGCCCGCGTTGAGGAACTTGCCCCAGGCGATGCGATGCGCGGCCACGTCGAGGTTGGCGCCGGACGTGACGATGGCCGGGCTCTTGCCGCCGAGCTCGAGGGTGACGGGGGTGAGGTGCTCGGCGGCGGCCTGCATGACCACCCGGGCCACGCGCCCGTTGCCCGTGTAGAAGATGTGGTCGACGCGCTGGGCCAGCAGCTCGCCCGTCTCGGCCACGCCGCCCTGTACGACCTGCAGGGCCGTGTCACCGAGGCCGTGGATGATGTCGGCGATCACCGCGGCGCTGGCGGGAGCGAGCTCGGAGGGCTTCACCACGACGGCGTTGCCGGCCGCGACCGCGGCGACCATGGGCTGTATCGCGAGCTGCACGGGGTAGTTCCACGGGGCGATCACGGTCACGACGCCGAGGGGCTCGGGGACGAGCTTGGAGGTGCCCGGCTGGAAGGCCACCGGCGTGCGGACCCGCCGGGCCCGGCTCCAGGTGCGCAGGTGGGCGACGGCGTGGTCGATCTCGCTGATGCCGAAACCGATGTCCGCGGTCCACGCCTCGAAGGTGGGCTTGCCGAGGTCGAGGCGGAGGGCCTCGAGCAGGTCGGCCTCACGGTCGACCAGCGCGGCCCGCACCTTGGCCAGGGTGTCGACGCGCCAGCGGAGGGGCCGGGTGCGGCCCTCGTCGAAGGCGGACCGGGCCGCGCCGACGAGGCCGGCGATGGCGTCGACCGGCGTGGCCTCGAACCCGAAGGTGTCGGTGGTCGCCGGCGTGTCGGTGGCGGTCATGGGTCCCCCTGGGATCGGTGCGACAACCCCGTCAGGCTACGCCCGCCCAGGGCCGAGCGCCCCCCGTCAGTACTGCATGAACTCGTGGACGACCCAGTAGTTCCCGCAGCCCCGGGCCACGCCCGTACCGACGTAGTTGAAGTTCGGGTTCAGGATGTTGTTGCGGTGGGAGGTGGAGCTCATGAAGGCGTTGTGCACGACCGACAGTGACGGTCCCCGCCCCACGTTCTCGGCCAGGCTGCGCCACCGGTAGGGGTTCGACGAGGCGTACGTGCGGCTGTGACCCAGGGTGCAGTTGGCCGCCATCCACTCCGCCCAGTCCTGGGCGAAGTCCGAGAGCCACTGGTTGGCGCCCATCGCCCGCACGCCCCGCGAGGTCCGCGAGTTGTTCACCTGGTTGAACACGGTCGTCTGGTCCGCCGACACGCACGACGCGGCCAGCAGGCTCAAGGCTGCGGCGAGGACGGCGGCGAGGAGCAGCGCACGGGCACGCCGGCCTCGCGGACGCGGCCCCGTCGATCCGGGGTCGTGGTCCGGGACGGCGTCGCTCGGGACGGGGTCGTCCGCCACCTGGTGGGTCGGCATCGGCTCGGTTCCTCACTCGCCCGCGCGCTGGATGACCGCCCCCGGCACTGCTGACGACTCGGTGCTGGCTGAGTCGGTGCTGCGTCCTGCTGGTACTTCCTCCCGCTCCCTACCCTACCGAGGCCCCTGGCCCGACCTCACCGGGTGGGGCGCCTTCGCCCACCTCGATGCCGGCGAGCAGCTCGTCGAGGGTGCGCAGCTGGGCGGCGCTGAGGGTGAGGAGGGCCGGCGGCGGCACGCTCATGCGCTCGAGCAGCTGCGCCCGCGCGCCGAGGCCGTCGTCGGTGAGCTGGAGCATCTTCACCCGCCGGTCGGTGGGGCTGACGCGACGCTCCACGTAGCCCGCTTCCTCCAGGCGATCGGCGAGGAAGGTGACGTTGGAGGCGTCGCACTTCCACTCCGCGGCCAGCGACCGCATGGGCTTGGGCTCGTCGGGGTCGAGCGAGAGCAGGGCGTGCATGTGGGCCGGGGTGAGCCCCGCCTCGGCGGCGATGGTGACGAACTCGTCCTTGCGGCTCTGGAACAGCTCGAACATCCGCTGCCATGCCGAAGAGGCCAGCTCGTCCTTGGTCGCGCCCACGCCGTCCGCCCCCCTCGGGCCCCGGGCACCTCTCGTTCTGGGACCACCCTGACGTCACCAGGACCACCAGCGTGGTCCCAGAATGGGACACCCTCCGTTCTGGGACCACCCTGACGTCACCAGGACCACCAGCGTGGTCCCAGAATCGGATGAGCGGGGCGCGACCGGGGAGACTGGGGGCGTGCCCCTCGAGCTCTCGTGGTTCGCCCCGTCGTGCTCCGGCGACACCGCACGGCTGGGCGTCGCCGACCCCGACCGGCGGGCGACCTTCGCCTACAACCGCCACGTCATCGGCCTGGTCGACGCCCTGGGCTTCCAGAACGTCCTGATCCCGTCGAGCTACATGCCGGGCATGGACCCGTGGACGCTGGCGTCGGCGCTCGGTCCGATGACGACGTCGACCCGGCTGCTGCCCGCGGTGCGGGTGGGCGAGTTCGACCCGCCGATGTTCGCCCGGGCGGCCAAGGGCCTGCAGTCGATCATGGACGGCCGGCTGACGGTCAACATCATCTCCAGCGAGCTCGCCGGCGAGACCCTGTCGTCGGAGGACCGCTACGCCCGCACCGCCGAGGCCATGGCCCTGCTGCGGGCCTTCTGGACCGCCGACCACGTCCGCCACGAGGGCCGGTGGTGGGACTACGACCTGCCCACCGGGCCGACCCGGACGCGGATGCCCCCGCCGATGTACTTCGGGGGGACGTCCGAGCCGGCCAAGGCCGTCGCCGCCGAGCACGCCGACTGCTACCTGATGTGGGTCGAGGGGGTCGCGTCGATCGGGGCGCTCGTCGAGGACCTGCGGGGCCGGGCCGCGGCGCACGGGCGCACCCTCGCGTTCGGCCTGCGCACCCACGTGATCGTGCGCGCGACCGAGGCCGAAGCCCGGCGGGCGGCGGCCGAGCTGGTGAGCGAGCTCGACCCCGAGGTCGGCCGGCGCCTCAAGGAGGCATCCCACGACCACGCCTCGGTCGGCGTGCAGCGCCAGGACGCCCTCCGGGCGGCGGCGGGCGACGACGGCTTCGCCGAGGAACACCTCTGGACGGGCATCGGCGTGGCCCGCAGCGGCGTCGGCGCCGCCATCGTCGGCGACCCCGACCAGGTCGAGGCCAAGCTCCGCGCCTACCAGGCCCTCGGCATCGACTCGTTCATCCTCTCCGGCTACCCCCTCGACGACGAGGCCCAGCGTTTCGCCGACCTCGTCCTCCCCCGCTTCGCGGACGAGCTCGGCCCCCTCCCCTTCCCCTGAGCGCTCGGACGCGGCCGGACCCTCCGCGCGATGCTGCTCTCGTGCAGCAGGCCGGGGATCAGGTCGCGACAGCGATCGAGGCGCTGGTGGCGACAGCGCTAAGCAACTCGCCGCCGAACCCGGCCCACGCCGCGGTGCTCACGGTGATCGATGAGAACCACCGTCGCCGCACCGACGAGGCGATCGTCGCCGGCTACGAGCGCATCCCCCAGGCCGAGCACGACCCGGGGTGGAGCGACGGGGTCACCCGCCGGATGATCGCCGACGATCCCTGGTGAGGTGGACCCGCTAGCCCTGTTGGGCGGCGAGGAGGCGGCCCTGGAGGTCGGTCAGGAGGTAGGTCTGCCGGTCGCGGGTCCACTCCTGGCCGGACTGGGGGTCGTAGGCGCTCGGGAGGTCGACGCCCTCGGGGACGGCGGCGTCGGTCATGCCCGCGGCCCGGCTGGTGAGCACGCAGCGGACCGCGTGGTCCTGGAAGCCGATGACGCCGACCTGGCCGAGGTCGACGCCCTGCTGCTGGGCGAGGGTGACGGCCTTCTCGGCCACGCCGGCGGTGGAGAGGTAGACGACCTCGCCGTCGGGACCGGTGTCGGGGTCGATCGAGGTGACGTCGCCCACTCCCGTCTCGGCGAGCAGGTCCGCGACCTCCCACTGGGCGAACACGGGGACGGGGTGCTCGGCCACGAAGTCCTCGACTGCCTGGGCGAGGTCCTCGTTGACCGGCCCGGGGCTGAGGGTGCCGTCGCCGGCCACCCGGTTGCCGAACGCGTAGACGACCAGGCTGTCGACCTCGTCGTCGGGCACGGTCGGTGGGGCCATGGCCACGAGCGGGTCGGTGAAGACGGCGTCGAGGCCGACGAGGGCCTCGAACTGCGCCACCCCGTCGGAGCCGAGGCCGTCGACGAGGGACTGGGCCAGGGCGGCGTCGCCGAGCTCGTCGGTCCAGCGGGCCACCAGCCCGTCGGCGAAGGTGGCGGGCGCGGTCGTCGACGGCGGGGTCGAGGTCGTGGTGGCCTCCTCGGTCGTGACGGTGGCGGCGCTCGTGGCGCCCGACTCGTCGTCCCCGCTGCTCCCACAGGCGGCGCCCACGAGGGCGAGCACGGCCAGGACGAGGGCGCCGGCGAGCGCCGGCCCACGGCGTCGGCAGCGGGTGACAGCCACGGCGGCAACGTACCCGACCCGCCGGTCCACCCGTTCTGCCCGCAGATCCGTGAGGTGCAGCGTCACGCCGCTGCTGGCAGACGACCGCGACCACGACGGTCGACGGGCCGCGCGGGGCCGGGTCAGCCGTGCAGGGCCTGGAACACGTCGTAGACCATCCAGGCCGGCCAGAAGAGGCCCTGGACCAGGACGAAGACGTACGCCCAGAACGAGTCGGCCTGCTGCCAGAACCAGACCCACGCGCCGAACATCCCCAGGCCGTAGATCGCTCCGCTGCCCGCGGCGCTCGCATGCTCCTTGGCCATGACGGCCTCTCCGGCCGGCGGTACGGGTGAGCGGACGACGACGGCCCGCCGGCCTCGGCGAGGGACCGTCGCCGCCACCGCGACGGTACGGCGGCGCCACCCCTGCTCAGTAGGGGCGGAGGTCCCGGCCCGCTGGGTCAGTCCCCGAGCAGTGGGTCGGGCTCGTCGTAGGCCAGCTGGCGGTACGGCGGGCGGCGGTCGGGGTCGTTGTACGGCCGGTGGCCGTGGACCGGGCACTTGGCCACCAGCTCCTCGCGGGCGGGCTCGACCACGGCCCTCCCGCCGAAGGGGCCGGGCCCGATGTAGCCGGCGGGCCACGGCCCGACGATGCGCTCGTCGCAGACCGGGCAGCGCGTCCAGCGCCGCGGCACCCGCTCGACCGGGATCAGCGTGTCGTACGAAAGCGTTCGCAGCCACGCCCTGATGCGGCCCACGCCGCCGACGCTACGGCGCTACGGCTGGTCGCCGTCGGGCGCCGCCGCGCCCTCGTCCTCGGGGCGCCACTCGGGCGGGACGACCACGACAGGGCGGGTGGCCCGGTGCGTCACCTTGGAGGCGACGTTGCCGAGGAGGCGGTCGGCGAAGGCACCGCCGGAGTGCAGGCCGAGGACGATGAGGTCGGCGTCCTCGTGCTCCGCGGCCTGCACGAGCGTCGGGGCGGCGGGCCCCTCGATCACCGAGGCGCGAAAGCGCACGCCGGCGTCGCGCAGCGGGGCGCACCACTCGTTCACGAGGTCGCGCTTCAGCTGCGCCCGCCAGTTGGTCATGGTGTCGGGTGTGATGTCACGCCAAAACTGGGTGTCGGGGTCGAGGGCGTGCACCACGACGACCTCGGCGTCGAGCTCGGCGGCACGGCCCGCCGTCCACGTCGCCGCCCGCAGCGCGGCGGGCGAGCCGTCCGCACCCAGGAGGATCAGGTCGATGCTCATCGCAGGGATGAGCGGCAGTCGGAAGCCAGTGCACCGGTCATGGCCCGCACCTACCCACCGCGGGCCCGCGGAAGACGGCGCCGCCACGTCATGACCTAGCCTCCGCGGCATGAGCGACACGGGGGCAGCGAGCGGGACGACGGCGCAGGGACGGGGCACCTACCCGGGGTTCGAGGGCGTCGTGGGGCGCACGTTCGCGGGGTCGCAGGGGTGGTGGCCCGAGCGGGCCGAGCCGCCGGCCGACGCCCCCAACATCATCGTGATGCTGGTCGACGACCTCGGCTACGCGGACCTCGGCTGCTACGGCTCCGAGATCGAGACGCCCAACCTCGACCGACTGGCCGCCGCCGGCCTGCGCTACACGAATTTCCACGTCGCCCCCATGTGCTCGCCCACCCGGGCGGCGCTGCTCACCGGCCAGGAGTCCCACCTCGCCGGCGTCGGCTCGGTCGCCCACTCCGACGCGGGCTTCCCGGGCTACGCCATGGAGCTCGGGACGAACGTGGTGACGATCCCCGAGGTCCTCCGGGACCAGGGCTACGCCACCTTCATGCTCGGCAAGTGGCACCTGGCCAAGGACTCCGACTGCTCGGCGGCGGGGCCCCGCCACTCGTGGCCGCTGCAGCGGGGGTTCGACCGCTTCTACGGGATCCTCGACGCCTTCACGAACCTGCACCACCCGCACCGGCTGACCGAGGACAACCACGCGGTCGAGATCGACCAGTACCCCGAGGGCTACTACCTCACCGACGACCTCACCGACCGCTGTATCGACATGGTCCGCGAGCTCAAGGCCTCGAACCCGGCGAAGCCCTTCTTCACCTACTTCGCCCACCCGGCGGTCCACGCCCCGCTGCACGCCCGGCCCGAGGACGTCGCCAAGTACAAGGGCCGCTACGACGCCGGCTGGGACGTGATCCGCCAGCAGCGCTACGAGCGCCAGGTCGCCATGGGCCTGCTCCCCGAGGGCACGCCGCTGGCGCCCCGCAACACCGAGCCGAACCACGACGTGCTGCCGTGGGACGACCTGTCCGACGCCGAGCACGAGCTGTTCGCCCGCCACATGGAGGTCTTCGCGGGGATGGTCGACCGCATCGACCAGAACGTCGGCCGCCTGATGGAGGCGCTCGACGAGCTGGGCGAGCTCGACAACACGATCTTCCTCTTCCTGTCGGACAACGGCGCCTCCCGCGAGGGTGAGGTCACGGGCACCACCTCGTACTACGTCCACCTCCTCCAGGGCGACGACGTGGAGGCCGACCGGGCCCGCCTCGACCTCATCGGCGGGCCGCAGACCACGCCACACTACCCGCGGGGCTGGGCCCAGGCGGGCTGCACGCCGTGGCGCCTCTACAAGATCAACACCCACGCCGGCGGCCACTCGGTGCCGTTCATCGTGTCGTGGCCGGCGGGCGAGCGCGACGGCCGCCTCGGCGCGGGGGCGGCGGGCGCCGGCGCCCTCCGGGACCAGTACACCCACGTGACCGACCTGCTCCCGACCTTCGCCGACCTGCTCGGCATCGAGGTCCCGACCGAGCACAACGGGAACGCCATCGACCCGCTGGCGGGGACGAGCTTCCTGCCCACCCTCGCCGACCCGGCGGCGCCGTCGGCCCACCGAGAGCAGGTCTACGAGAACAACGGCCACCGCGGCCTCTACCGCGACGGCTGGGAGATCGTGACCTGCCACCAGGCCATGTCCCCCTTCGACGACTCGGAGTGGGAGCTGTACCACGTGGCCGAGGACCGCACGGAGCTGCGGAACCTCGCCGCCGAGGAGCCCGAGCGCCTGCGGGAGATGATCGACGCCTGGGAGGCGGCGGCGTGGGAGAACCGCATCTACCCGCTCGACGAGGGCACCTCGATCAAGTACCTGGTGCGCCCGCCCCGGTCGGCGGTCTACGCCGAGGAGCCGGTGACGATCCTGGCCGGGACGCCGACGCTCGAGCGGTGGCGCTCGGTCCAGCTCATCTGGTTCAAGGCGTTCACCGCCGCGGTCGACCTGGGCGCACCGGGGTACGCCGCCGGCGACCAGGGCTACCTCGTGGCCCACGGCGACCAGGGCGCGGGCTACGGGCTGTACGTCCTCGACGGCCGCCTCGCCTTCGTGCACAACGACGGGCGGGGGCACCTGCGCCGCCTCGACGGGGGCGAGGTGCCAGTGGGCGCCACCTCGGTGGTCGCGGACTTCGCGGCGCCGGGCGGCAACGTCTGGACGGTCTCGCTGTCGGTCGACGGCGAGGCCCGCGGCTCGCTCGAGGGCGTGCCCATGCTGTTCGGCATGGCGCCCTTCGAGGGCATCACGGTGGGCCGGGACCCCCGCTCCCCCGTCGACTGGGACCTCCACCGCCGCTTCGGCTCGTTCGCCTGGACGGGGGCGCTGCACTCGGTGACCTACACCCCCGGCGCCGACGCCCCCGACGCCCCCAGCACCATGGTGGAGATGCTCCGCGAGATCGGCCGCGCCTTCGAGTAGCCCGCCGGCGGGCCGGCGCCGGCCGGTCAGGGGGTGGCGGGGACCCAACGGGAGAGGACGGGGCGGGCGCCCTCGGGGAGGGTGTAGTAGGCGTCGGCGTCCGGGGTGAGGGCGACGGCCTCGCCCTGGACCTCGACAGGTACCGGGCCGGTGCAGGGCTCGCCGGCGAGGACGTCGGCGAGGTCGGCGCCGTCGCCCCGCTGGAAGAGGCGGACGCTGCCGTAGGTGCGGACGGCGAGCACCGAGCCGTCCGGCGAGAGGTCGGCGCCGGTGACCGACGCGAACGTGGACGGGCCGGGGCGGAAGGTGCCGACCCGCTCGAGGGCGGGGAGCGCGGCGGCGTCGGCGTCCCAGCCGCTGAGCGAGCCCCGGTAGATCCCGACCGGGCCGCCGGCGAGGCGCTTCTCGATCACGTAGAAGGTGCCGTCGGTGCGGTCGACGAAGAGCGCCTCGGCGTCGCGGGGCCCGTCCGGGTAGGTGAAGGTGAAGCGGTCGACACCATCGACGGTCGCCGTCACCGGCTCCTGGCCGGCGGTCACCTCGGGCTCGGGCACCCGGTAGATCGTCACCGAGCTCCGCACGGCGTCGTTGTCGCCGATGTCGGCGAGGTAGAGCGCATCGGTGTCGGCGACGGGTTCCCCCGAGTCGTCGACGTCGGGCCCGAGGGCCATGTCCTCCCAGTCGACGGCCTCGGCGCCGGCGAGCGTGAAGATGCCGAGCTTGCGGCCGTTCTCCCCGAAGGCGAACACCCGGGCGGTGTCGCCCGAGTCGTTGTGGGCCCAGAGCACGCCCGGCTGGGTCCGGCTCACCGCCAGGCCCGACGCCTCGACCAGCGGCCCCACCCGCAGCCGGACCGTGTCGGGCGACTCCAGCTCGCC
Organism: Acidimicrobiales bacterium; assembly: GCA_041908445.1. GTDB lineage: Bacteria > Actinomycetota > Acidimicrobiia > Acidimicrobiales > DATDAH01 > JAEUJM01. The sequence goes on from JAYRFK010000063.1 coordinate 13,961, forward strand.
GTTGCAGGCGGCCTCGTAGATCGAGCCGGCGAGCGCGCCCGGCGCGGTGCTCGACGTGGTGGCGTCGACCGGCGTCGTCGTCGTGGCGGTGCCCGCCGACGTCTCCGACGAACCGCCTCCTCCGTCGCTGCCACAGCCGGCGGTCAGGCCGACGAACAGCCCGGCGGCGACGAGCGGGGCGAGCAGGCCGGACCGTCCACGGCGCATCGCCGCACCCTACGCGGCGCCCCACCCCGAGGGCGGCGCCCCCGTTCTGCCAGCAGCGGCGTGCGCCACCGCGTCACGGTCCTGCTGGCCGAACGGCGGGGTGAGGGCTAGGTGGCGTCGGGTCCGAGGTAACTCGCGGCGAGGAGGCTCGGGTCGGCGGCGAGGTCGGCGGCGGGGCCCTCGGCCACGACCTCGCCGTGGTTCAGCACGTAGGCCCGGTCGGCCACGTGCAGCGCCACCGCCACGTGCTGCTCGACGAGGAGCACGCCGGCGCCGAGGTCGTCGGCGATGCGCCGCACGACGGGGACGAGGCGCTCGACGATCACCGGGGCGAGCCCGAGGCTCATCTCGTCGACGAGCAGCAGCCGGGGCCGGCGGACCAGGGCCCGGGCGAGCGCCAGCATCTGCTGCTCACCGCCCGAGAGCAGGCCGGCCTGGCGGTCGAGCAGCGCCTCGAGGGCCGGGAAGTAGTCGAGCACCTGGTCGAGCGGCACCGGCTGGCGGCGGGCCCGACCCACCACCAGGTTCTCCCGCACCGTGAGCTGCGAGAAGAGGGCACGGTCCTCGGGGACGTGGGCGACCCCCCGACGGGCGAGCCGGTGCGGTCGGGTGCGGGGGCCGACCGCCTCGCCGAGCACGACGACCTCGCCACCGATCGGCGGCAGCAGGGCCGAGACCGTCACCAGCGTCGTGGTCTTGCCGGCGCCGTTCGGCCCCAGCAGGGCGACGACCTCCCCGGCCGCCACGGTGAGCGACAGGTCGCGCACCACCGCGACGCCGGCGTAGCCGGCCACGAGCCCCCGCAGCTCGAGCAGCACCTCGGCGGGCTCCACCGCCGGCTCCGTCATCCCACGCCCTCGCCGAGGTAGGCGGCGATGACGCCGGGGTCGCGGCGGACGTCGGCGGGGGTGCCGGACGCGATGATCCAGCCGGCGTCGAGCACGTACACCTGCTCGCAGGTGCCGAGGACGAGGCCCATGTCGTGGTCGACGAGCAGCACGGCCACGCCGGCGTCGGCCATGGCCCGGAGGTGGTCGCCGAAGCGCAGGCTCTCCTCGGAGTCGAGGCCGGCGGCGGGCTCGTCGAGCAGCACCAGACGGGGTCGAGCCGCCAACGCCCGGGCCACGCCGACGAGCTTGCGCTGGCCGAGCGAGAGCTCGGTCGGGAGCAGGTCGGCCTGGTCGGCGAGGCCGACGGTGGCGAGCGCCTGGGCCACGACCTCGTCGCCGTGGTGGGCGCGGGGGCGCACCAGCGAGGCGACGGTCGCCCGCACGCCGCCGGACGGCACGGCCACCAGGCAGTTCTCGGCGACCGTCAGGTCGTCGAAGAGCTCGAGCGACTGCCACGTGCGGGCGAGGCCGGCGCGGGCCCGGCGGTGCGACGGCAGGCCGTGCAGGGCCGTGCCGCCGAAGCGCACCTGACCCCGGTGCGGGACGAACCCGCAGACCGCGTCGATGAAGGTGGTCTTGCCGGCGCCGTTGGGCCCGATCAGCCCGACGATGGCGCCCTCCCCGACCGACAGCGCCACCTGGTCGAGGGCGTGGACGCCGCCGAAGGTCACGCCGAGGTCCACGACCTCCAACAGCGCGCCCGGCGCGCCCTTCCCCACCGATCCGTCCTCCGACCCGTCCCCCACGGCGGAGAGTCTGGCATCCGGGCCGGCGCCCCGGCGCCGCGACCCCACGCTGGGACCAGCCGGTCGTTCCTCACCACATCAGCCTGGTCCCGGAACGACCCACCCGCTCCTCCGGGACCAGCGTGACGTTCCCCCGGAACATCAGCGTGGTCCCGGAACGGGAAGCGGCGGTGGGTCGGGAGCGCCGTTGCCCCCGACCGCGGGTCAGGCGGCGGCGCCGGGGCCGGCGCTGTCGGTGGCGCGGCGGGCCGCCAGCTCCTCCCGGCTCGGGATGCGCCGGGCGGGCGCCTTCGGGGCGAGCAGCCGGTAGATGGTGAAGAACACGATCCCGACGGCGCCGACGAGGGCCGCCCAGCGCAGCGCCGGGGTGCTCGAGTCGGTGCCCGCGGTGAGCATGTGGACCGTGGCCGACACCGCCACGACGTAGCTCGTGAGGTGGATCGAGTGCCACACGTTCTTCGGGATGCGCTTCATCAGCAGCGACGTGACCTCGACCAGCACGAGGAACCAGAAGGCGACGATGCCCCAGGTCACCGCGCCGGGGCGGTACTCCGACGACGCCATGGGCACGAAGAGCTCGGCCCAGCCGAACACGAGGAAGTTGTCGGCCACGAGCGCCCAGAGGTGCACGCCCACGAAGATCACCGTAAGGGCGCCCAGCCACCGGTGCAGGTCGAGCAGCCACGGCGCCCGCGGCTTTGGGCCGAGGGCCCTCGTGGAGAGGGCCAGGCCCCAGAGCACCGAGGCCACGGCGAGGAACCAGGCCACGATCCCCGTCGACCTCGCCATGTACCACCAGAAGTGGTTGTTCATCGTCGACCTCCCGCCGCGCCGACGCTAGCTGCCGCTGCTGTTCGTCACCGGGGCCGGCGCGACCGACGGCGCCGGCACCGGGACGACGAGCGAGCGGCCGGAGTCGTTCACGGCGACGTTGCCGTCCGTGGTGAGCCCGGCGGGCGAGGACGGGGCGGGACTGGCCGCGGGGGCGCCCGACGGCAGGGCCATGGCGGCGACCATGCCGAAGGCGGCGGTGCCGGCGATGCCCGCGGTGACGATGCGGGCCCGGGCGGCGGCGTGGGGGCGCTTGGGCCGGCGCGCCGAGCGGGCGCCGGACGGGGCCGGGGCGCCGGCGGGCGAGGGAGCGGGGCGGCGGGGGTCAGTCATCGTCGCCACCACCGAACGAGAAGGTGAGGCCGCCGTCGTCGTGGCCCTCGTCGTCGGACTCGTGGTCGTCGGACTCGTGGTCATCGTCGTCATCGGACGACGGGCTGGGCGTGGCGAAGGTGGTGCTCTGGTCGGCGGTGGCCGAGCCGGTGGTGCGGGCACCCGCGACCGCGGCGGTGGGCGTGGGGTTCGGGGCGGCGGCGCCGACGAGGCCGAAGTTCAGGGCCAGGGCGGCGGTGGCGGCCGCGATCACGCCGGTGAGGCTCACCGAGAGGGCGAGGGCCTTGGGGCGATCCATCAGAGGGTTCCTTTCCGGAGGGGACCCGGTCGATCGGGTCCCGCAAGCTCGGTCCTCACGGTACGAAACCCCCTTCCAGCACCGGCCCAGGCGCGATCAAAGGAATGGCAAAGTCTCCGACGACGCCCGTCGGTCCGCTGGTTCCCGGTGCTGGGCAGGGCCGCCGCCGAGGGGCCGCCGCCGCGGCTCAGCCGCCGATGAGGCTGGCCAGCGCCCAGAGCGCGGCGATGCCGCCGACCACCGCCATCACCACGCTGCGGCCGATGGGCGCCCGCTCGAGCTCGCCCTCCTTGGGCGCCTCGGGGGGCCGGACCAGGGCGAGGACGTTCCCGACGCAGAGCGCGCCGCCGATGGCCAGCACCAGCCAGGCGAGCAGGTCTTCACCCAGGAACACCGGCGACCTCCGGGGACGTGACGGGCGGACGGTTGGGAGCGAACAGCACCAGCACGCCGGCGACGACGATCAGGATGCCGCCGGCCACGGTACCCACGGTGAGGGGCTCGCCCAGCAGCCACCACCCGAACACGACGCCGGCCGCGGGCTCGAGGTACGACAGCACGCCCGCCTCGGTCGCCGGCACCCGGGCCAGGCAGCTGTAGTAGATCGCCAGGAAGGCGCCGGTCAGCACCACGCCGAGGACGGCCAGCAGCAGCCAGTCCTCGGCTGCCGGCGCCGCCGCCCCGCTCGCCGCGGTGAACGGGATGAGCACGACGGTGGCCACCGACATCTCGACCAGCGCCACCCGGACGCCGCCGTGGGCTTCGGCCACCGGCTTCATGAGCAGGACGAGGCCGGCGTAGGAGACGGCGGCGAGGAACGCCAGGACGAGGCCGGCGGCCGTGGTGCCGCTGCCGCCCGGCCCACCGACGACCAGGGCGGACCCGGCGAGGCCGAGCACCAGGCCGGCGACGGTGCGGCGATCGACCCGCTCTCCGAGCAGGACCGGCGCCGCCACCGCGATCAGCACCGGGGCCAGGAAGGTGATGAGCAGCACCGTGCCGATCGGGGCCCGCTTGAAGGCGGCGAAGAAGCAGACCCAGTGGGCCGCCACGAGGGCGCCGCCGCACGCGGCGCGCACGAGGTTGCGGCCGTGGAACGGCGTCCCCGGCAGCCAGCGGTGGGCGACGAGGAGGAACAGGCCGAGGGTGGGCACCGCGAGGGCGGTGCGCACCTGCACGATGGCCACCGCCGGCAGGTCGACCTCCTTCACGATCACGCCGACGGTCCCCCACGCCAGCGAGATGGCGGCGATGCCGAGGCCGGCGGCGCGGGAGGACGGGGATGTGCCGGCGCCGCCCCGGTCGGCCGGCCCGACCCGGTCGGTCGGGGCGTTCATCGGTCCGCCCACCGGCGGGACCCCGGGCGCGACTCGGCCCCGCACGAGGCGGGGCCGGGTTGGTCCGAACGGGACCGGGGCGAAGATCGCTGAGAGCCAGCACCCTGGGAAAGCGCTGGTGGCGATGCAATTGGAGAGAGTGCGACCTCCGCCCCGTGTCCGTTGGTACCGGCGGGGGCGAAATCCGCCGGCAGTTCCATCAATCGGCGGATGGCCGGGGACACTGAAGGAAAACCTCACGGAGAGTGGTGAAAAAGGTCACGTCCGGCCCGCTCATGGGCCCTCGTCGCCCTCGGCCTCGGCCGCCGGGGCCCGGTCGCCGTCCTCGGGGGGCTCGACGTCGCGGTCGCGGACGGTGCCCCGGACCGAGGTCGCGGTGGTGACATCGGTCCTCATCACGGGCCCTCGTCGCCCTCGCCCTCGGCCGCCGGGGCCCGATCGCCGTCCTCGGGGGGCTCGACGTCGCGGTCGCGGACGGTGCCGCGGACCGAGGTCGCGGTGGTGACATCCGTGGCCTCGTCGCGCTCGATGCGCAGCAGGACCAGCGCACCGGTGTCGTCGTCGAAGCAGAAGCGGGCCGCGGTGCCGTAGGGCGGCGCCGGCAGCGGGCGCACCTGCTCGAGGTCGAAGCAGGCCTGGCCCTCGGGCGAGCCGGCCTCGTCGGCGTCGACCGCGTAGAGCGGGACGTCGCCCTCAACGTAGCCCCGGAGGGTGTCGACCTCGCGCTCGACCACGGACCGGTAGGAGCGACGGGAGCGGCCGGACTGGCAGCGGTAGCGGCCGTCGCCGGTCGTCGAGCACAGCACGACCCGGCCGTCCACCCGCGCGGTCACCGAGCCGAGGCGGCGCTCGACCCGGTTCGGGGGCCGCTGGGCGATGGTGGCCGAGCTGGTGAAGCCGCTGCCGCCGGGAAAGGTGCGCTGGAAGACGGACTCGACCACGTAGGTGCCGGTGCGGCTGCGCTCGTAGGCCTCGACGAAGGCGTCGGCGTCGGCCGCCCGCTGTTCGGCGATCGCGGCGGCGTCCTCCCCGCCGGCGTCGGCCCCGCCGTCGTCGCCGTCGAGGGCCCCGGAGGCGACCACCGCGCCCGCGGCGAGGGCGCCGGCGACCACGCCGGCCGCCACCCACACCCCGAACGAGACGCGCACGGGCCCATCATCGCCCGCCGGGGCGCGAAGCTGGGGCCATGGCGTTCCACCACGTGGCCCTGGCCACCACCGACCTGCCCGCCACGCACCGCTTCTACACGGAGGCCATGGGCTTCACGCTGGTGAAGGCGGTGGTCGCCCCCACGCCCGAGGGTGGCGGCATCTGGGCCAAGCACGTCTTCTACGACACCGGCGGCACCCACCAGCCCGGCGCCGCCACCGACGGCGGTGAGCTGCTCGCGTTCTGGGAGCTGAACGGCCCCCAGCCTCCGGCCTTCGACCCCGCGATGTCGACGAGCCACGGCCTGCCCGTCTGGACCAACCACCTGGCCTTCTTCGCCCAGGACCTCGACGACCTCCACGCCCGCCGCGACCACTGGCTGGCGTGCGGCCACGACGTGGCCGAGATCGACCACGGCTTCTGCACGTCCGTCTACACGACCGACCCGAACGGGACCATGGTCGAGTGGTGCTGCGACACCCGGCCCCTCGACGAGACCGACCGGGCGCAGGCCGAGGCGCTGCTGCTCGACGGCGACCCCGAGCTCGAGGTGCCGCCCGAGCCCGTCTTCCATCTGGCCGCCGATTTCGCCCCCGCCGGCTGACGCGGATCTGACGACACCGACCGTGGCGGCGACGTGACCCAGCGGGGTCGCCCGGTCTGCTAGCAATCCCGGTGGACGCCGGGGGGTGAACGGGGGCTGCGGACGGCACCCTCCCCCGCGCCCCCTGTTCCGAAAGGCGGACTGCCATGGTCCTCGCGTCGCTCAACGAGACCGACAACGTCTACCGCGTCCTCGTGCTGCTGCACGTGCTGGCGGTGATCGTCGGCTTCGGCTCCACCTTCGTCTACCCGATCCTCGGCGCCTACGGGAAGAACCACCCCGGCCTCGAGGGCAAGGGCATCTCCAACGCCAGCCAGGTGGCGGGCAACAAGCTCACCGAGCCGGCGATCTACGCCGCCGGCGCCCTCGGCGTGATCCTCGTGATCGTCGGCCCGTTCAAGTGGGAGGACCCGTGGGTCGGCCTCAGCCTGCTGCTCTACGTAGCCGCCCTGTTCTTCTCGCTGTTCGTGCACCAGCCGAACCTGCGGCGCATGGACGGGCTCATCAACGAGCTCGCCGCCATGGGCCCGCCCCCCGGCGCCACGGGTGAGGGCCCCCCGCCCGGCGCCGGCGGCCCCCCGCCCCAGGTCGTCGAGCTCGAGCAGCGCGGCAAGGCGGCCGCCCGCAACGGCGGCATCCTCCACCTCGCCTTCGCCGTCATCCTGATCCTGATGATCTTCGGCGCCCGCGGCGCCTGGATCGCCTGACCTGATCCCTGACGCCCGGGCCTCGGTGACGAGGCCCGGGCGCCACCACCCCCCCCGACGTGAGGGCGGACGACCGGCGGAGCGGCGCTCTCGCAGCACCCCTGGTGTAGTGACGAGGCCCGGGACCCACCACGCGCCCCCGCCCCCAACCGAGCGCCACCGGGAGCGCCGACCCCAAGGCGGCGCCGACCACGCGGCGGGACGTCACCACCGAACTCGCCCTAACGACAGCGACCTGCGAACCGGTCCGACGACCACGCGGCCTCACCGTCGCCCGGACGGGGCCGTGCGGCCTCGCCGAGCGGCCACCGAGGGCCGGCGCCACCGAGCGCCCCGCAACGTGAGGGCGGGCGACCGGGTCGCCGGCGGAGCGACATTGAGCCGGCCCCACGCCGCAGGCCCCCGGGACGGCGGTTAGGAGCGAGCCGGCGTGCCCGGACGCCCGCCCGCCCCACGCGGGACGCTCAGCGACCGCGCGACCCCCACCCGTGACCAGCGAGCCACCACCCCGGCGAAGCGCACCGGGACCCGCGACCAGCCGTCAGACGGGCCCGATCAGCACCACGGTGTCGTCGTCGGCGAGGTCGACGGTGGCGGACTTGGCGGGGTTGACGACGACCTCGTTCGTCGCCGTCACCCGGTAGCCGAGGGCCACTTCGCCCCGGTCCGCCGCCGCGGCCACGATGTCGGCGAAGGTCGCCGGCCCGGCGGGGACGTACCGGCGGACCGGGTGCATCTGCACCGCGGAGCCCTCGGAGTCGAACAGGTCGGTGAAGACGTCGTGGAGCTCGGCCCGCTCGGCGAGCTGGGCCATCATCAGGCTGGCGAGCGCGTCGCTGACGACGAAGTCGTCGGCACCGGTGACGACGGCGAGGTCGACGTCGCGGGCGTCGAGCAGCTCGGTGACGATGCGGGGCCGGCGCTCGACCTCCTGCAGCGAGCGGTTGAGCAGCAGCAGGGTGAGCAGCGTCTTGGCGTCGGCCTCGGCGGGCGAGGCGCTGTCCCGGTAGCCGAGGATGATGACGCTGCCGTAGGGGCGGGCGGCGGCGACGTCGTCGTACTCGTCGGTGCGGCCGCCGATGTGGCGCAGCTGCACGGTGAGGTTGACCATCTCGGGCACGGGGAGGTCGAGCGACGCCATCGACGCCTCGTGGATGAGCACGTCGGCGATGGAGCCGGGGGCCACGAATTGGTCGAGGTGGTGCAGCACGAGCGGGGCGAGGTCGTTCCACCCCACGAGGAGGAGGTGCTCGGGCTCGGGGGTGGGCCCGTCGGCGCCGGGCGCCGCCGGCGGGTGGCGCTCGTCGAAGCCGCCGAACGCGACGGTGTCGTCGTCCTCGGAGACGGCGATCACCGAGTCGCCCTCGGCGAAGACGGAGTCCATGGGCGGGTTGACCGCCACGGTGCCGTCGGCGCTGTAGCGGCCGATGACCGTCGAGGTCGGGTACGCCAGCAGCGCCTCGCGGAAGGTGTGGCCGACGAGCTCGGGAGCGGGCTGGAAGTAGATCTCGTCGCCGTCGAAGTCCAGCAGCTCCTGGAACACGTAGCTGAGGCCGCTCTGGCGGCAGGCCTGGGCGGTGACCCGGGCCACGACGTCGGTGGCCCGCACGGGGAGGACCCGGCCCTGGCCGGCGGCGGAGAGGGCCTCGGCGGTGCCCGCGTCGGAGGTCTCGACCACGACGGCGGACTGCTCGAGGTTCGGGTCCCGGCTCATCACCGCGAGCACGGCCTTGACCGCCTCGGCGTCGCCGGCGGGGCCGTCCTCGGCGAGGACGATGATCGAGCGGGCGCGGCCGACGTTGACCATGGCCAGGTCGTTGAGGCTGGCGGGGTCACCGGTGCGGCACACCACGCGGGTGCCCCCGGGGTCGCCGGCCCGGTCGCGGATCTCGTCCTCCATCATCGTCTTCTCGTGCGGGGCGAGGACCACGATGGCGGCGCCGGCCTGGTTCTCGTTGGCCACGACGAGCTCGGAGACGATGGTGAAGATGCGGGGCGACCACCCGAGGATCAGGGTGTGGTCGGCCTCGACCACGAAGCTGCGGCCCTTGCGGAGGGCCTCGATCTTCTGGTCGAGGGCCACCGCGATGATGCCGATGAGGGCGCTGGCGAGGAAGATGCCGGCGAGGGTGACGAGCAGGGAGAGCAGGCGCAGGCCCCAGCCGCTGTCGCCCGACATCGTGCCGGGGTCGATGACCCGCAGCATCGCCTGCCACATGCCTTCGCCGTAGGTGCCCGAGTCGCCGAAGCGCAGGCGGAACAGGGCCAGCGCGGTCGCCGCCAGCACCACGATCAGGAAGGTGGCGATGACCAGGGCGATGACGACCGTGAAGGTGCCCCGGGAGAACAGCAGGTCGACCTGGTAGCGGAACTTGTCGCCGGCGGTGATCTGGCGGTCGACCATCTCGGGCCGCACCGGGTCCTTGGACGTGTCCGACCGCCGCGGGGCACGACGTGCCCGTCCGAGCTTCTGCGCCACTGCTTCCTCCCCTGGCCGCCGAACCTGCCCGACGATCATCGGCCGACGGCGCCCGCAGCGTAGTGGTCGGCCAGAATGGGGGGATGACCATGATCAACGAGGCCCCCACGGCCATCCACCGGGGCGACGACGAGCTGCCCTGGGTCGACGTCGGCGGCGGCGTCGAGCTGAAGGTCCTCCAGGTGAACATCAACCACGGCCTGTGGGTGATCCGGAACCGCTTCGCCCCGGGCGCGGCGGTGCAGATCCACAAGCACACCGGCCAGGTGTTCGCGTTCACCCACTCGGGGTCGTGGAAGTACGCCGAGTCGGAGTACGTGAACACCGCCGGCTCGTACCTCTACGAGCCCGCCGGCTCGATCCACACGCTGATCGTGCCGGACACCAACACCGAGCCGACCGACGTCCACTTCGTGATCTACGGGGCGAACCTCAACCTCGACGCCGACGGCAACATCGAGATGGTGATCGACGCCGGCCTGATCCTCGACGTCTACCGCGGGATGTGCGAGGCCCTCGGCCACCCCGACCCGCCCGTCATCGTCGACGTCTGACCCGCTCTCGAGGCCGCCGTACGACGCCGCCGTTCATTCCTCCAGCAGAAACGGAAGGCACGACGTTCCGAATCTGCTGGCAGAACGAAGGATCAGGGCGCCGTTGCCCGTCAGGCGAGGGCGCGGAGGGCGTCGGCGGTGCCGGCGCAGTCGTGGAGGGAGCCGGCGTAGGCCGCCGGGAGGTCGGCGTCGTCCACGGTGGGGCACGCCTCGGCCACGGCCGACAGGATCGACGACGATGAGCCGCCGCCTCCCATGCCACCCATCCCGCCGCCCCGGCCGCCGCCCATGCCGCCGCCGCTGACGAGGACGTAGCGGACGGCGCCGGCATCGACGAGGTCGGCGAACTGGGCGACGGTCAGGGTCGGGTCCGTGCCCATGAAGCCGCCGAGGGCCATCACCGAGATGCCCTGGTCGGCGATGAGGCCCGAGGCGGACTGGGCCGAGCCGACCACGAGCGCCCACGTCTCGCCGTCGGTGTGGGCCTCGAGCCAGGCGGCCAGCTCGGGGTCGCCGTTCGACGAGGCCGAGCCGAAGCTCGAGCCCGCCGTGCCCTCGCGGGGGCCGGCCTGCGGCAGGGTCGAGTTGAGCACCGGGTTGGCGGTCTCGCTCAGCGCCCACGCCGTCGGTGACACGAGCAGGGCGCCGAGGCCCAGGCCGGCACCGGCGAGCACGACCCGGCCGTGGCGGGTGAGCAGGCCGTAGAGCACGGCGGCGAGGGCGGCGCCGGCGAGCAGGACGAGCGGGCCGCGCGTCCAGCCGTAGAACCCGGGGAGCCGGCCCGAGAGCTCGAGCTGCAGCAGGACGGTGGCGCCGATGGCGGCTCCCAGCACGGCGAGCCACGCCTGCGACCGCCGGACGAGGGGGACGACCGCGGCGGCGCCGATGCCGATGAGGGCGGCGACCCCGGGGACGAGGGCGGACGTGTAGTAGCTGTGGAACGTTCCCTCGGCCGTGCTGAAGACCACCGCGAAGAGCAGGGCCCAGCCCGCCCAGAGCACGACGTGGGCACGGCGCACCCGGTCGCGGCGCCAGAGCCAGAGGGAGGCCGCGGCGGCGACCGCGGCGAGGGGCAGGAGCCAGGCGACCTGGCCGCCCACGGCGTCGCTGAAGAGGCGCCCCGGGCCGGCGGTCCCGCCGAAGATGCCGCCGACGCCGCCCATGGCCCCACCACCGGGGCCGCCGCCGCCACCCGGGCCACCGCCCCCGCCGGGACCGCCACCGCCGGCCATGCCGCTGCCGCCGTTGACCCGGCCGAGGCCGTTGTAACCGAGGACGAGGTCGAGCACGGTGTTGTCGGTGCTGCCGCCGATGTAGGGGTGCGAGCCGGCGAGCACATCCACGGCGAAGATCCAGAGGCTCGAGCAGACCAGCGTCGTCACCGCCAGGACGGC
>JAYRFK010000064.1:0-4102 GCA_041908445.1 Acidimicrobiales bacterium
CGTGACCCTGCCGCCGAGCCCCACCCAGGCGCCGGTCAAGGTCACGGTGCGCGTCGCCAACCCGTTCGTGCCCGCCGAGGTGCTGGGCGGCCCCGACACCCGCAGCCTGGGCGTGGCCCTCGCCGCCATCTCGTCGGGCCGGGGGGTCAAGGCCAAGGTCGGCGCCCAGCTCGGCGCCTGGCTGCCGCTGCTGCATCGCGAGCCGCCCTCGACCGAGTTCATCCACGCGTACGACGCCGTGGTGTCCAACAGCGAGTTCACGCGGCGCTGGGTCCAGCGCTACTGGGACACCGACAGCGTCGTGGTCTACCCGCCGGTCACGATGCAGGCCCGGGGGGAGAAGAAGCCGGTCATCCTCGGCGTGGGCCGCTTCTTCGCCGCCGAGGCCGGTCACTCCAAGAAGCAGCTCGAGATGGTCGAGGCCTTCCGCCGCCTCGTCGACCGCGGCCTCGAGGGCTGGACCCTCCACCTCGTCGGCGGCTGCAGCGCCGTGGACCGGCCCTACCTCGAGCAGGTGCAGGCGGCCGCCGCCGGCCTGCCCATCGAGCTCCACGTCGACGCCCCCGGCCACGAGCTGCGGGCGCTCTACGCGGAGGCGTCGGTCTACTGGCAGGCCACCGGCTTGGGGGAGGACCCCGAGCGCGACCCCGACCGCCTCGAGCACTTCGGCATCGCCACCGTCGAGGCCATGTCCGCCGGCGCCGTGCCGGTCGTCATCGGCCTCGCCGGCCAGCTCGAGATCGTGCAGGCCGGCGTCTCCGGCTACCACTTCACGACCCTCGACGAGCTCGTCGAGCGCACCGAGGCCGTCGTCGGCGACGACGCCCTGAGGGCCCGCCTGTCCGAGGCCGCCGAGGCCCGGGCGCGCGAGTTCTCGGTGGAGGCCTTCGCCGAGCGCTTCGGCGCCGTCGTGCGGCGGGTCGTCTCCGGCCAGCGCTGACCCGGGCCGGGTGAGGCTGCGCAGCGGAGCGGAGCAGCGGGACCTGCGTGACACGGATGCCGAAGGCGCTCCGACGAAGGAGGAGCGCGTGTTGGGCGTCAGCCCTGCTTGACGCACTCCCAGGTGAGGAACATGTAGGCGGGCAGCAGGCCGAGGCGCGTCGCGGTGGCGTCGTCGGCGACGGACTCGAGGTCGTCGCGGATCACGCCGGCGGTCATCGAGGTGACGTCGAACTCCTTGGACGTGTCCTCGGGCCACTCGGACGCGCCGCTGTCGACGTAGGAGAGCCAGCCGTCGGTGGCGAGCAGCGAGGTGGTGAAGCCGTGCTCGCGGAGGGTGCCGGTGAGGTCGAAGCCGAAGCGCCAGAACACCGGCGTGTTGTCGCCGTGGAACTCGGGCTCGACCGGGGGCGCGGTGCGGCCCTGGAGGAGCGGCACCTGCAGGTACATGCGCCCGCCGGGGGCGAGGACCCGGTGGATCTCGTCGAGGGCCTTTGCCGTCTCCGGCACGTGCTCGAGCACGTGGGGCGTGAGGATGGCGTCGAAGCTCTCGTCGGGCCGGTCGATGGCCTGGAGGTCGAGCTGCACGGCGCCGCGGTGGGCCCGCTCGTCGTAGTCCGAGCACGTGTAGTCGAACCAGCCGGCCATGGCCCGCCGGTAGTCCTCGCCGAGCCGGGGGCTGGTCTCGAGCACCCGGGCGCCCAGCGACTCGGGGGTGCGCGCCACGTAGCAGTGGAAGAGGTAGCGGTCGCGGGAGATGCTGCCGCACTGCGGGCAGTTGGCGGCCTCGGAGTGGAACCGGCCGGCGAAGGCGTCGCCGGTCCAGCGGCAGATGTTGCACCAGACCGGGGCGGCGTCCTCGGCGGCGGAGCGGGGCGCCCAGGGCGACGGGGGAGCGTCGGACCAGAGCGGCGGTGCCGCCTCGGGGGCGGGGGCGGCGGGCACCGGCCCGGGGCCGGTCAGCTTGCGCTTGACCCGGCCGAGCAACGATCGCACCGACGTGGAGCTGGAGGCCATGCGCTCACCCCACTCGCTCGGGGCGGGTGCGGTCAAGCCCGCCGGGGATGATTCCTCGGAAAGGGTGCCCGGTGGTACGATCTCCCCTTGCTCCTGCGACACCGACCGGCCTGACGCCGTTCACGTTCCCGTCGCTCGAGCCCGTCACGTCTGGAGGCGTCACCCACCCATGTTCGCGTACCTCGATCCCGGCACCGGCAGCATCGTGCTCCAGGTCGTCGTCGGCGGTTTCGCCGGCCTCGCCGTGTTCTTCAAGATGTTCGGTCGCAAGATGATGTTCTGGAAGAAGAGCGACAACGAGCTGACCGCGGGCGAGGGCGAGGCCACCGACGCCCCCGCCGACGCCGAGCCGGCCACCGTCCCCCCGGCCGAGGCCGCCAACTAGGCCCCTCCCGGCCCGCCGGCCCCGTCCGGCGTCCGCGCTGACATGACCACACCTCCTGCAGATCCGGGGTCGTTCCGCGACCCGATGAGCCGCGTCTTCGTCTCCGACGACGCCGTGATCCGAGCGCTCTCGGGCGACGCCCTCGCCGACTACGAGGCGGCCGCCGCCTCGAGCTTCTTCCCCAAGGCCATCGCCGACGGGCGCATCGTCGCCACCGAGCGGGTGCCCGACGACGAGGTCGCCGGCCTGGTCGGGGGTGAGGGCCGCTGGGAGGCGGCGCTGCGCCACGACCGCATCCCGTTCCTCTCGTACCCCTACGAGTGGACCTTCGAGATGCTCCGCGACGCGGCCCTGCTCCAGCTCGAGCTCACCCGCCAGGGTCTCGACGAGGACGTCATCACCAAGGACGCCACCTCGTACAACGTGCAGTTCGTCGGCGCCAGGCCCACCTTCATCGACGTCGGGTCCTTCGAGAAGCTCCGCACCGGCGAGCCGTGGTACGGCTACCGCCAGTTCTGCGAGCTCTTCCTGTACCCGCTGATGTTCCAGGCCTACAAGGACCTGCCCTTCCAGCCGTGGCTGCGCGGCGCCATCGACGGGATCACCCCCACCGAGGCCCGGGCCGTGATGGGCTTCCGGGACCGCTTCCGCAAGGGCGTGTTCACCAACGTCTACCTGCAGGCCGCGTTCGAGAACCGGTACAACGACACCGACTCGGACGTGAAGAAGGACCTCGGCAAGGCGGGCTTCAAGAAGGAGCTCATCGCCGCCAACCTGGACAAGCTCACCAAGCTCGTCCGCCACCTCACCTGGAAGCGCTCCGAGTCGACCTGGTCGGGCTACAGCGAGCGGGGCCACTACACCGACGCCGACCTCGACGGGAAGACCGCGTTCGTCGACAAGGTCGTGGGCCGTGAGCACCGCTCGCTGGTCTGGGACCTCGGCGCGAACGACGGGCACTTCTCGCGCCTCGCGGCGAAGAACTCGGACTACGTGGTGGCCGTCGACGCCGACCCCCTCGTGGTCGACACCCTCTACCGGGCGCTGCGCGAGGAGGGGAACACCCAGATCCTCCCCCTCACCATGGACCTCTCCAGCCAGTCGCCCGGCCTCGGCTGGCGCGGCAAGGAGCGCAAGGCGTTCACCGACCGGGTCAAGCCCGACGTGGTGCTCTGCCTCGCGGTGATCCACCACCTGGCCATCACCAACAACGTGCCGCTGCCCGAGTTCGTGGCCTTCCTGGCCGACGTCGGGTCCGAGGCGGTGCTCGAATTCCCCACGCCGGACGACCAGATGGTCAAGCGCCTGCTCAAGAACAAGCGTGAAGGTACGCACGACGATTACACGGCTACGGTCCTCGAACGTGCGCTGGCCGACCACTTCGACATCGTCGAGCAGCAGACCCTGCCCTCCGGGACGCGGGTGCTGTACCACCTCACCCCCCGCTGAGATCCCCTCGTGAGCGAGGACGACCCGGGCGGCGAGTCGGCGGACGACGCGCGTCCCAGCGCCGCGACCGCTGACGCCGCCGACGCCCCCCGGGCGTCGCTGGCCCGTCGGGTCGCGCGGCGCCTCCACGTGCGCGAGATCGTGCGCCACAACGGCCTCGTGGTGCTGGCCCTCTGGGGCCTCGCCGTGGCCCAGCCGGTGCTCGACCTGTTCGGCAAGAACCCCGAGTTCTTCGTCGCCAACTCCCTCAGCAAGTACGAGGTCGCCCTCTTCGGCGTGGTCGTCGCGCTGGTGCTGCCGGCGCTGATCATC
>JAYRFK010000065.1:0-131332 GCA_041908445.1 Acidimicrobiales bacterium
AGGGTGTGGAGGGTGGAGGCGAGGCCGTAGAGGTCGGTGCGTTCGTCGGGGCGTTGGCCTTTGAGGATCTCGGGGGCGACGTGGGTGACGGTGAAGGCGGCGTGGCCGGTGGCGGTGCGGGTGTGGCCTTCGACGGCGGCGATGCCGAAGTCGGCGAGGAGGGCCTCACCGAAGTGTCCGACGAGGATGTTCTCGGGTTTCATGTCGCGGTGGAGGGTGCCCGCGGCGTGGGCGGCGCCGAGGGCGCCGGCGATCTGGATGCCGATGTCGATGACGTCGGGCCAGGGGAGGGGGCCGTCGCGGTGGAGGCGGTCGGCGAGGGTGCCGTTGTCGAGGTGTTCCATGGCCAGGTAGGGCTGGCCGCCGGTGGTGGTGCCGGAGTCGTAGACGGCGACGACGTGGGGGTGCCAGGCGAGGTTGCCGGCGGCGCGGCATTCGCGGGTGAAGCGTTCGAGGTCGCGTTCGGTGAGGTCGGGCAGGGAGAGGACCTTGACCGCGACGTCCTGGTCGAGGGCCTCGCGTCGGGCCCGGTAGACCACAGCGAACCCGCCCCGGCCGATCACCTCCAGATCTGAGTACCCCTCGATCACCGGTTCATTCACGGAGCCACCCTCTCAGGCTTTGGAAACGCGAAGTTCAGGAATGTAGACCGGCATTTCCGCCTCGTGGTCACGGACGCCCGTTACCGGACCACGGTCTCGCAGAGGTTCCCGACGCTGTCGCCACGGTCGACCTCGGCGCGGTCGACGCCGAACCCGCAGTTGATGGGCTCGCCCACACCGTCGCGAGCCTTGATCAGGTCGCTGTCGGCGCCGCCGCGCAGCGTGTCCCGGCCCGGTCCGCCGATCACGGTGTCGTTGCCGAAGTTGCCCTCGATCGCGTCCGTGCCCGTCCCGCCGTCGAGGGTGTCGTTGTTGGAGGACCCGTCGATGTTGTCGTTGCCGCCGAGGCCGTTGATGGTGTCGTTGCCCTCCTGCCCGCGGAGCCGGTTGGCGGCGGCGGAGCCGGTGATCACGTCTGCCTTGATCCCGCCCACGATGTTCTCCACGCTGCCGTCGGGGCCGATGTTGTCGCCCTCACCCGTGGCGCCGTCGTTGGCGGCCCGGTCGAGCGACAGGCGCAACGGCGTGGCCTCGCTGAGCCGGTACGAGTAGTCGGCGGTGTCGACACCGGTGCCGCCGACGAGGATGTCGGGCGACCGGAACGGGGTGTCCTGCAGGGGCCGGTCGTCGTCGAACAGCAGGTCGTTGCCGGCGTCACCCTTGACGCGGTCGGCGCCGAGGCCGCCGCCGACGGTGTCGTTGCCGGCGCCGCCCCGGACGTTGTCGTCACCGAAGCTCCCGCGCACCTCGTCGGTGCCGTCACCGCCGTCGAGGGTGTCGTCGTCGCCGTCGCCGTAGAGGAAGTCGGTGCCGCCGTCGCCGAACAGGTCGTCGTCGCCGTCCCGGCCGTTGATGGTGTCGCGCCCCGTTCCGCCCCGGGCCTCGTCGTCGCCGCCCCAGAGCTCGATGGAATCATTGCCGCCGCCGCCCGAGACCGTCTCCGGTCCGTTGTGGCCGGACCAGCTGTCGTTGCCGGCGCCGAGCTCGACGGTCAGGGTCACCCCGGCCGGCACGGTGTTGCCGACGCTCACCTGCGCCGTGTCGTCGCCGTCGTTGGTGCGGATCACGATCGCCGTCACTCCGGCCCGGTTGCAGGTGAGGATGGGCAGGGGGCCGGCGGGGCCGTTCGACGCCACGCAACCCGGGCCGGCGGTGACCGAGCCCGCGCCGAAGTCCGTGAGCGTGTAGTTCGAGCCACTCACCGCGAGTGACACCGAGTTGTTCTCGCTGCCGCCCGTGAAGGTGAGCACCCCGCCGGAGATCCCGGCGTTGCCGGTGGCCGAGGCGACCCCGCCGCCGAGCACCAGGGCCCCGGCCGTCGCCAGAATGCCCGCCAACGCCGTGACGGCCAGCTTCGTTCCGCCTTCGCGCATGTCGCCCCCCTTGGCGTGCCCCGCCGAGGGGCCGATGGTTGAAAGGCCGACGGTATCCCAACCGGCCGTCCGGGTGGTGCCGGGTCCCCGGCGGTCCGGCTTGAGCACGACTGCGCTCGGCGGTGGTGGCGGCGCCCGCCGGCCCCGTCCACCCCCTCGACCTGCCGCCCATCACCGGCGCCCGCCAGCTCCGCCGACGCTGACCGGGCGCCGCGTCGACCGGCGGCGTCGGCTGCGCTGGGTGAACTCGGCGCATCGCGCCGCAGTGCGTGCGGTCGAATGCGCCGGATCGAGCTGAGCGCAGCGGTGGCGGCCCGGGCGGCGGGGTGCGATCGATCGCGCTGGGCTGAGGTGGGAGCCGGCTTCGGCAGTGAGGTCAGCCGGCGGTGTCGGGTGCCTCGTCGCCGGAGGCGTCGGGCGCGGCGAAGGACACCGTGACGGTGCGCTCGGCGGCGCCGCGAACCACGGTCAGCGCCACCTCGTCGCCGTCGACCGCGTCGAGGGCCGTGGCCAGGTCGTCGACCGAGGCCAACGCGTGATCGCCGGCGGCGACCAGAAGGTCGCCCTCGGACACGCCGGCGGCGGCCGCGGGGCCGTCCTCGTCGACCGCCCGTACGAGCAGGCCGGCTCGGTCGTCGTCGAGGCCGACGGCCTTCCGCAGGCGCTCGGCGACCTCGGGCGGGGCCACGGCCACGCCGAGCAGGCGCCGGCGCACCGAGCGGCCGGCGAGCAGCTCGTCGACGCGGGCCCGCAGCGCGGGGTCGCTCACCCGGGCCAGGTAGAAGCCGTCGCCCACCCGGTGGGTGTTGACCCCGAGGACCCGGCCGTCGGCGTCGAGCACCGGCCCACCCGACGAGCCCCGTGCCAGCGGCGCGGTGTGTTCGACCGCACCCCGCACCACCCGGCCCCGCGGCCCACGGAAGGCGCGGTCGGCCCCGCTGACGAACCCGACCGTCGCCCGCGGGCGGTGGCCGCCTCGGCTCAGCGCCACGACCGTGGTGCCGACCGCCGGCGGTGCGTCGGCGTCGAGCTCGGCGAGGGCCAGTGCCGGGGCCTCCCCGGTGGGCACGTCCAGCACCACCAGATCGCCGTCGTGGTCGTCGCCGTGGACCGCGCCCTGCTCGGACCGGCCGTCGGCGAAGGTCACCGCGACCGTGCGGTCGCGGAGGTTGTGGGCGCTGGTCAGCACCCGGTCGGGGCCGACGACGAAGCCGCTGCCCCGTCCGTTGCGGCCGATGCTCACCACCGAGGCGCCCGCCTCGGCGGCCAGCCGTCCCACCGTCTCCTGCAGTTCGTCGAGCATCGCGTGCCCTCCTCCAACTAGTCACTTCATGTTTGCAAGTGACTGTACCGACGGTGCGGGAGATCGCAACCCGCCACACTGGAGCCGTGCTACCGGGGATGCGAGAGGCCGCCGAACTGGCCGGCGACCGCTGGGTGCTCCTCCTCGTCGCCGCCCTGGCCGACGGCCCCCGCCGCTTCGGCGACCTCGCCGCCGACGTCGAGGGCATCGCCCCCAACGTGCTCACCGATCGCCTCCGGCGCATGGAAGGCCGTGGCCTGGTCACCGCGGCGCCGTACCAGCACCGCCCCCGCCGCTACGTCTACGAGCTCACCGAGCCCGGCCGGGGCCTCGCCGCCCTGCTCCCCGGCCTCGCCGCCTGGGGCGCCACCACCGCCGGCCTCGCCCCGCCGGGCGAGCGCCCCGCCGACACCCCCGACGACGGCGAGCCCCTCCTCTGGGTCTGAGGCGCCGCGGTCAGTAGGCGCCGCGGAGGAGGCGGCCGTAGCCGCCGGCCTTGCCGAGGTCGGGGGCGGCCTCGTGGCCGTCCCAGGCCAGGCGGCCGTTGATCAGCACGGCCCGCACGGCGTCGTCGTTGCGGCGCACGAGCCGCTCGAGGCCCGGGAACCCGGGCATGGGCACCTCGTGCATCTCGTCGAGGTGGCCGTCGAGGCCGGTGGGGTCGACCACCACCACGTCGGCCCGGCCGCCCTCGCGCAGGTGGCCGGCGTCGACGCCGAGGTAGTCGGCCAGCTCGCCGGTGACCCGGTGCACGGCCTGGCCGGTGCTCAGGAAGGGCCGGCCCCGGCGGTCGGCGTCGCGGGTCAGGCGCAGCAGCTGGAGGGCGAAGTTGTAGAAGCCCATGTTGCGCAGGTGGGCGCCGGCGTCGGAGAAGCCGATCAGCACCTGGGGATGGGCGGCGATCCACTCGAGCTCGCGGAGGCGGTCGTTGCCGATCACCGTGTACCAGCGCAGGTCGGTGCCGTACTCGGCGATGAGGTCCATGAAGCAGTCGAGGGGGTCCTGGCCCCGCTCGGCGGCCACGTCGGCGAACGTGCGGCCCACCAACGACTCGTCGGGCGCCCCCATGATCCGGGCCTCCCGGAGGTCGCGGTGGTACACCCGGCCGCGCACCTTGTTCGTCCACTGGGACCGGAAGCGCTCGCGCCAGCCGGGCTCGGTCATGAGCTCGCCGCGATGGCCGCGGTCGAGGTGCAGGGCCTCGGTGCCGGCGCCGAGCTCCTCGATGACCGGGTTCTCGAGGCCGTCGATCCACATGTCGAACACCATCGGCAGCGACTGCATGCGCAGGTCGGCGCCGAGGAAGCGCCGGGCGCCGGTGAGGAAGGCGCCGACCATGCGGTGCATCCCCCGGGCGACCCGCACGTCGACGAGGGAGATGAGCATGGTGCGCATCGGGCGGTGGCGGACCTTGGAGGCCAGCGCCATGAACAGGGCCATGTTCCAGCGGGTCTGGATGTTCGGCACCGCCTGGAAGACCGCGTCGCGCTCGCGCACCGGCTCGACCAGGGTGCGGTACTCCTTCCAGGTCGCGAACACCGACGGCGTGGGCCGGCTGCGGTACCGGTCGCCGTCGCACTTGTCCCACGGCAGGGTGTTGATGGAGAGGCCGAGGTAGCCGGCGTCGAGGGCGTCGGCGACCATCCGGCGCATGGTGGCGACCTCGCCGCCGGTGGGCACGACGCGGTCGTCGACCGAGCGGCCGAAGCCCATGACGTGGGCCCGGATGGCCGAGTGGCCGAGCAGCGACACCACGTTGGGGCCGAGGGGCAGCTCCTCGAGGTGGTCGAGGTAGCCGGCGGGGGAGTCCCATTCGACGACCTGGCGCAGCATCGGCAGCACGTCGGCGCGGGGGATGCCCTCGACCCGGCAGAACATGTCGGCGAGGTCCTCGGGCTCGCCGACGGCGAACGAGAGCCCGCACGAGCCCACCAGCACGGTGGTGATGCCGTGGCGGACGGACTCGGTGAGGTCGGGGGAGAACTCGATCTCGGCGTCGTAGTGGGTGTGCAGGTCGACGAAGCCGGGCGTGACCCAGCAGCCGGCGGCGTCGATCACCTCGGCGCCGTCGGGCACCTCGAGGTCGGCGACGATGCGGCGCACGACGCCGTCTTCCACGAGCACGTCGGCGCGGCGTCCGTCGGCCCCGCTGCCGTCGAAGACGGTCCCGCCGGTGATCAGGGTCGTCGCCACCCCGAAAAGCTACCGCCGGCGCCCCGCCGTTACCGTCGGGGGATGGCCCGTCCGGACCACCTCCGCGCCGACCAGGCCCGGCGCATCCACCTCGCCGCCCAGGGCTTCGCCGAGCGCCGGCCCGCCGGCCGGGTCGACCGCCGCCACCTGCGGCGGGTCTTCCAGCGCCTCGGCCTCGTCCAGATCGACTCGGTCAACGTCCTCGTCCGCAGCCACTACCTGCCCCTGTTCTCCCGGCTCGGCCCCTACGACCGGGGGCTGCTCGACCGCCTCGCCTACCGGGACCACGAGGTGTTCGAGTATTGGGGCCACGAGGCGTCGCTCCTCCACCACGAGCTGCACCCGCTGCTGCGGTGGCGGATGGCCCGCGAGCACCAGTGGTCGGGGATGCGGGAGTTCGGCCGGGCCAACGAGGAGCTCATCGCCGCCGTCCGCGAGGACGTGCTGGCCCGCGGGCCGATGAGCGCCGGCGAGCTCGACGAGGCCGAGCGCAAGAAGGGGCCCTGGTGGGGGTGGGGGGACACCAAGCGGGCCCTCGAGCACCTCTTCTACGCCGGCGAACTCGGCGCGGTGCGCCGCGGCAGCTTCGAGCGGGTCTACTGCGACCCCCGCAGCGTCGTGCCGGCGGCGACGGCCGACCGGCCCACGCCCCCCGAGCGCGAGGCGATGGTCGGGTTGCTCGAGCGGTCGGCCCGGGGCCACGGCGTCGGCACCGCCCGCGACCTCGCCGACTACTTCCGCCTCCCCATCACCGAGGTGCGTCCGCTGCTGGAGGAGATGGCCGACGGCGGCCTCGTCCAGCGGGTGCAGGTCGAGGGGTGGAAGCAGCCCGCCTACCTCCACCCCGAGGCCGCCCGGCCCCGCAAGATCGACGCCTGTGCGCTGGTCTCGCCCTTCGACTCGGTCATGTGGGAGCGCGAGCGGGTCGAACGGGTCTTCGGCTTCCGGTACCGGATCGAGATCTACGTCCCGAAGCCGAAGCGCACCTACGGCTACTACGTCCTCCCCTTCCTGCTCGGCGACCGCTACGTGGCCCGCGTCGACCTGAAGGCGGACCGCGCCGACCGCTGCCTGCTCGTGCAGTCGGCCCACGCCGAGGCGGGGGTCGACCACGCCGAGGTGGCCGAGCGCCTGGCGGGCGAGCTGCGACTCCTCGCCGGCTGGCTCGACCTCGACGACGTCACCGTGGTGGACCGCGGCGATCTGGCCCCGGCCCTGCGGGCGGTGTCCCCCTAGGGTGCCGCCCGTGGCCCCGGACCCCGACGACCCGACCCGCGCCGGCCCGTCCCAGGACGACGCGGTGCCGGTCGCCGGCGTCGAGCCCGACCTCCGTCAGGGCGCCGACCCGGCCCACCTGACCCACCCGGCCGGCGCGGCCGAGCCGGGCACCGATCCGGAGCTCGAGCCGGTCCCCGGCGCGGCCGAGGCCGCCGACGCCGCCGGTGCGGAGGCCGCCCAGGTCGCCGCCCTCGAGGAGCGCGAAGAGGAGGGGCGCCACGCCACGAACCTCGAGCTGTTCCTCGACCTGGTCTTCGTCTTCGCGGTCACCCAGGTGGCCGCCTTCCTGGCCGACGACCTGGCGTGGCGCAACGCCGGCCGCGGCGTGCTCCTCGCCTGGCTGGTCTGGTGGCTGTGGTCGCAGTTCACCTGGCTGGGGGCGGCGGTGGAGCTCGGCGGCCGGTCCCTCGCCCAGTACCTCGTGCTGCTGGCGGTGCCGCCTGCGCTGCTCATGGTCGTCGCCCTCCCCGACGCCTACGGCGACGCCGGCACCCAGTTCGCGGCGGCGTACCTGGTGGTCAACCTCTGGTGCCTGGCCATCCAGGGCCGCAACGTCTGGGCCAGCGATCCGATGCGCGCCGCGTGGCTGCGCTACCTCCCCCTCGCCGCGCTGGCCCCGGTGGCGCTGCTCACCGGCTCGTTCCTGCACGGCGGCGCCCGGGTGGCGGTGTGGGCCGCGGTGGCGGTGTTCAACATCGCCAGCGCCGTGGCCGCCGGCACCGGCGACGAGACCAACGAGTGGCAGGTGGACCCGACCCACTTCGCCGAGCGCCACGCCCTGTTCGTGATCATCTCGCTGGGCGAGGTGGTGGTCGCCATCGGCGCGACGGCCACGGGCCTCGACCTCACCACGACCGTCGGCGCCGCGCTGGTCGCCTGCACGGCGCTCGCCTGCCTGTTCTGGTGGACCTACTTCGCCTACGTGCCCGGCGTGGTCGAGCACCAGCTCGCCCGGGCCACGCCCCGCAAGCGGGGGCAGGTGGCGCGGGACCTGTTCACCTTCGGGCACTTCCCGGTGGTGTTCGGCCTCGTGCTGTTCTCGGTCGTGGCCGAGGAGGTCGTCTCCCATCCGCTCGAGCCGGTGTCCGTCGCCGGGCGCTGGGTGCTCGCCGGCGCGGTGGCCGGCTTCGTGGGCGGTCTGGCCGTCCTGCAGTGGCAGACCGTGCACCGGGTGTCGCGCGAGCGCAGCCTGTCGGTGGCGGGCGCCGCGCTCGTCTGCGCCCTCGCCGGCCCCCGCGTCGACGCGGTGGTGCTCGTGGTCCTCGTCGGCCTCGTGGTGGCCGCCCAGCAGCTCTACACGTACCGGTCGTTCGTCCGCGCGACCATGGCGTCGTGAGCGACCTCCCCCTCGAACAGCAGCCCGGGACCTGGAGCGCGGTGGCGTCGGAGTACGACGCCGCGTTCGCCGGTTACACGGGGGGCTACTCGGACGAGCTCCTCGACCTCGTCGGCATCGACGCCGACGAGCAGGTGCTCGACGTGGCCGCGGGCTCGGGAGCGTTCACCCTGCGGGCGGCCCGCCTCGGCGCGTGCGTGACCGCCACGGACTTCGCCCCGGGGATGGTCGAGCTGCTCCGCGGCCGGCTCGCCGCCGCGGGCTACGACCGGTGCGATGCCGAGCTCATGGACGGCCAGGCCCTCGAGTACCCGGACGGCACCTTCGACCTCACCGTCTCCATGTTCGGCGTCATCTTCTTCCCCGACATGGCGGCCGGGCTGGCGGGCATGGCGCGGGTCACCCGCAGCGGTGGCCGGGTCGCAGTGGCCACGTGGGACGTCGCCCGCTTCCGCCTGACCGACCTCGTGCGCGAGGCCATCCACCGGGCGCTGCCCGACCTCGCCCTGCCCGACCGGGCCGCGCCGTGGGCCCGCATCGGCGACGCCGCGGGCCTGGAGGGGGCGCTGCGGGACGCGGGCCTCGACCCGGTCGAGGTCACCCCGGTGACCCACCGCTGGACCTGGGACGACCCCGAGGGGTTCTTCTGCGACCTGCCGGCCTGGTCGCCGCCGACGCTGCCGCTGTTCGCGCTCCTCGACGACGCCCAGATCGCGGCCGGCGCCGCGGCCTTCGCCGACCTGGTCGGTGGTGCCGGGGGCGCGGGCATCGACGCCACCGCGCTGCTCGGCGTGGGCACGAAGCCCTGATGGCCCGCAACGTCCTCGGTGGCGAGCTGGCGTCGTGCAGCGAGTCGCCCCGCACCGGCTTCTACCGCAACGGGTGCTGCGACACCGGCCCCGGCGACCTCGGCGTGCACACGGTCTGCGCCCGGGTCACCGCGGAGTTCCTCGCCTACTCGGCGTCGGTGGGCAACGACCTGTCGACCCCGCACCCCGAGCTCGAGTTCCCGGGCCTGCAGCCCGGTGACCAGTGGTGCCTGTGCGCCCCCCGCTGGCAGGAGGCGCTGGAGGCGGGGGTCGCCCCGCCGGTCGTGCTCGAGGCGACCCACGTCGGCACCCTCGAGTGGTGCGACCTGGCCGACCTGCAGGCCCACGCCGTCGAGGCCTGAGCCCCGACCGCGTTCTGGCGTCGCGGGCGCCCGCTGAGCGGGCGCGGCTGACGCCAGAACGGAGAGCCGGCGCTCAGTCGGCGTCGGCGGGGAGGACGGGAACCTGCGAGGCGCGGCGGTCGCGCTCGCAGGCCGCCCGCACGTGGCACCCGGTCAGGTGGTCGTTGACCAGGCCGAGGGACTGCATCGCCGCGTAGGCGGTGGTGGGCCCCACGAACCGGAAGCCGTGGCGCTTCAACGCCTTCGAGAGCGCGGTCGACTCCGGGCTCGTCGCGGGGAGGTCGCCGAGGTGGGCTGGGGCGGGGCGGCCCCGCCGCCGGGGCTCGAAGGACCAGACCAGCGCCGCCAGCGAACCGACGCGGTCCTGCACCTCCAGCACCGCCCGGCTGTTGGCGATGGCGGCCTCGATCTTGCCCCGGTGGCGGACGATGCCGGCGTCGCCGAGCAGGCGCTCGACGTCGGCCTCGCCGAAGCGGGCGACCGCCTCGGGATCGAAGCCGGCGAACGCGGCGCGGAAGGCCTCGCGCTTGCGCAGGATGGTGAGCCAGGAGAGCCCGGACTGGAAGCCCTCCAGGCAGAGCTTCTCGTAGAGCCGGACGTCGTCGACCACCGGCCGGCCCCACTCGTCGTCGTGGTAGGCGGCGTAGTCGGCGGTGCCCGTCGACCACGGGCACCGGCGCTTGCCGTCGCCGCTGCGCTCGACGCCCTGCGCCGCCCAGTCGGTCACCGGGACGCCCCCGGGTGGCTCACCACCGGTTGCGGGCCTCCTCGGCCCAGCCAGGCACCCCGTCGAAGGTGACCTCGTCGCCCTCCTCGGTGCGCAGGCGCCCGGACCAGTGCCCGAACACCTGGTGGACCTCCATCGAGAGCACGCCGAGGCTGGTGCGGGAGTGCTTGTCGTGGAAGGGGTCGAGGCGGGCCTCCACGAGCCCGCCGGCGGTGTCGGTCACCCGCCACGGCTCGAGGGGCCGGTCCCAGTCGTACGCCCAGTCGAGCTCGTCGTGGACCTTGGTCAGGCGGCCGTCGATGCAGAGGGCGTTCTCGGTGTGACCGGTGCCCTCGGTCCACTTGCCCCCGAACTGCAGGCCGACGAGGCGGCCGTCGGTCGAGCGGCCCGACCCCGAGCCCCAGTTCCACCGGATCGAGTAGGGCCACAGGCCGCGCCCGAGGTCGAGCGTGCCGAAGGCCTCCTCGGGCGAGCCGGGCTCGCCGCCGACGACGATCTCCTCGTCGCCGAGGCGCACCGTGCCGCGGGCGGCCCGGGTGTTCTGCTTCGACGTGTACTGGAAGCGCTTGTCGGACCAGGGGATGACCACGTTCATGGTCTCGTGGGCGGGCGGGCGCTCGACGACGAGGTCGACCGCCACCGGGCCATGCGGCGTGTCGGGCGCGGTGGCGGTGAGGTGGGTGGCGTCGGGGCGCTCGTCGATCCCAACCGAGCACCCCTTGGACCGGAAGGACATGGTGCCCGTGCAGGGCTCGTCGGGGAGCTGGAACCCTCGGCCCAGCGGGACGACCTGGCTCACGTCGATCACCAGGCCGTCCGAGGGGCGGAGGATCCAGAGCCCGGCGATGCCGATGTAGTCGACGTCGGCGTAGGTCGCGGACACGACCAGGTCGGGCCCGGTGACGCACCAGTACTCCCAGCGCTTGCGACGCCCCCAGGGGCCGTGCAGGTTCGCCCGGTGCAGCGGGCGCCGGGACCAGCCGCGAGCGCCGGCGGCGAGGCGCCCGCGGTCGTCGCAGAGGTCGACCGGCTCGGTCAGTTCCCGCTCGACGCCGGCCGTGGACGGGTCAGCCACCGGCGCGGCCCCCGGTGCCGCCGGCGTCGTCGGCGCCGTCGTCGTCCTCGGGGTCGGCCGGGTCGGCCGGGTCGGTGTCGCGCCCACCCCGCAGCCCGAAGCGGCGCAGGGTGTCGTTCGCCCACATGGCCGGGCCGACCGTCACCTCCATGGCGTCGACCAGGCGGCTCACCTGGTGGGTGAGCTCGCCGACGTCGCCGATGGTGTCGGCCATGCCGCCGCGCAGGTCGTCCACGCCGGCGACCACGGCGCTGAAGCGGTCGATGGCCTGGTCGAGCTTGGCGATGGTGCCGTCGAGGCTGCTCAGGGTGGCGTGCATGTGGTCCACCGTGGCGTTGAGGGCCTCGAGGGTCTCGTCGACGTTGAGGACCGCGTCGGCCATGCGGCGGGCCCGCGACGGCGTCCGCTCGCTCGACATGGCGTGACGGTACCCCGGCCCGGGCCCGCGGCGGGCGGGTGGGACCTCAGCCGGTGACCGTGAAGGCGGTGATCATGCCCTCTTCGACGTGGCTCACGGTGGTGCCGTCCTGCTCCTCGACGATGTTGCAGAGCAGGGTGTAGTCGCCGGCCTCGAGGGCGAAGGTGCCGGCGCAGGTCTCGCCGGCGGGGAACGGGGTGATCTCGCCCACGAAGGCGTCGGCCTCGTCGAGGGCGTCCTCGTCCACGCGGCCGTCGACGATCTCGAGGCTGTCGGGCGTGCCCTTCACGACCACCAGCTCGTGGACCTCGGTGCCGTCGTTGGTGGCGTCGAAGGCGATGTTGCCGGCGGCGACCTCGTCGGGGTCGGCGCTCACGCTGAACTCGTCGAGGGTGACCGCCACCTCGGTGTCGGGCTCGAGGTCGTCGCCCACCGGCTCGCAGGCCGCCTCCGCGGTCGAGCCGGACCCCGACCCCGAGCCGGACCCGCTGCCGCTGCCGCTGCCGCTCGAGCGGACGTTGCCGCCGTCGTCGGTGCAGGCGGCGCCGACGCCCAGGAGCAGGGCGGCGGTGGCGGTGGCAGCGAGGAGGCGGAGCGAGGGGCGCATGGAGGATCCTTCGGTCGACGGCGTGGCCGGACGGTAGCCGAACGAGCCATGTGATGTAAAGCTTCCCTTACAAGAGGTGGTGCATGGCGTCGTGCGTCAGTGCCGGACCTCGTAGTAGAGGTTGGCGGGATCGTCGAAGTCGTGGACCGTGAACCGGGTGAAGCCCGCCTCCCGGGTCATGCGCTCGGCCACGGCGGTGCTGAAGCCCAACGTCCCCAGGCCGGCACCGCCCGGCTCCGAGAGGGCCGACGACAGGCAGCCCGTCACCGAGAAGCCGTACATCATGGCGAGCATCGGGTTGCGCCGGTCCCGGGCCCAGTCGCCGCTGCAGCGGATGTCCTTGATGAGCCAGGTGCCGTCGGCGGCGAGGCCACGGTGCACGGCGGCGATGGCGTCGGCCGGCCGGGTCATGTCGTGTAGGCAGTCGAAGGTCAGGACGAGGCCGAATCGGCCGTCGGCGGGCAGGTCCTCGGCGCGGGCCTCGTGGAGCTCGACGTTCGTGAGCCCGAGCTCCGCGACGCGGACGCCGGCCCGGTCGAGTGCGTGGCGGGAGAGGTCGAAGCCGTGGAAGCGGGAGGCCGGGTAGGCCTCGGCCAGCGCGGTGAGGGCCACGCCGGCGCCGCACCCGACGTCAGCGACCTCGATGCCGGCGGTCAGGGCCCCGTGGACCCCGTCGAGGGCGGGCACGATGCGGGGGACGAGGGCGATCCGGGCCCACGGCGCGAGCGAGCGCTCGGTCTGGTGGGCCTCGGCGGGGCCGAGCTCGTCGTAGGTGAGGCCCACGCCCGTGCGGAAGGCCTCGGCCAGGCCGTCGATGACCCCGGGGTCCGGCAGTGCCGTGAACGCCCCGGCGGCGAAGGCGAGGCTCGTCTCCTCGGCGACCAGGACCTCGACGCCCTCGGGGCGCAGCTCGAAGCGCTCGCCGTCGTCGGACGCCAGCAGGTCGGCGGCGGCGTTGCCCCGCAGCCACTCGAGCAGCCACCGCTCGTCCAGTCCGGTGGCGTCCGCGAGCTCGGCGGCCGTGACCGGCCCGGCGCCGGCGAGGGCCCGGTAGAGGCCGAGGCGGTCGCCGAGGTGGATCAGCACCGAGACGACCTGGCCCTGTCGGAAGCTCCAGACCCGGAAGGCGTAGGCGCCGACCGCGTCCGGGTCGGCGGTGCCGGTGGCGGCGGCCGCGGCGGCGGTCCGGGTGCTCGTGTGCGCGGTGTGGTCCGGTGCGGCCATGGGTCCCCCTGGGTGCGTGCGGGGCCCCCGGCGGGTGGCGGCCCGGCGCCATCATCGTGGATCGGCGGCGGGGCGATCGACGACGACGCGTCCAGGGCCGAGGTGCCCTACCCCGCGGGTGCAGGTGACCGTACGATCGGAGCCGGACCGGGTGCCCGCCCGGCCGCCGAGGAGGTGCCCGTGCGCCGTCGATCCCGCCCCCGCCACCGGTCCGCCGGCGCCCTGCTCGCCGCCCCCCTCCTGTTCCTCGCCCTCCTCGCCGGCTGCGGGAGCGACGGCGACGACACCGCCGGGTCGACCTCGACCACCGCCGCGCCCGCCACCACCACGTCCACCGGTGGCGCCACGACGACCACCGCCGGAGCCGGCGGTGAGGCCGACGTGCTCGTCTACTTCACCCGCGGCGAGAAGGTGGCCACCGGCGGCGAGGCGGTCGCCACGCCGGCCGTGGCCCGCGGCGCGCTCGAGGCGCTGTTGGCCGGACCGGACGGCGTGGAGGCCGGTGCCGGCCTCGCCACCGCCATCCCCGGCGGGGTCGAGCTGCTCGGCGTCGACATCAGCGGGGGCACCGCCACGGTCGACCTCTCGTCCGACTTCGGTTCGGGGGGCGGCAGCCTCTCGATGCAGCTCCGGGTGGCGCAGGTCGTGTTCACCCTCACCCAGTTCGACTCGGTCGAGCAGGTCGACGTCCACCTCGACGGCGAGGCGGTCGACGGCATCGGCGGCGAGGGCGTGCCCTCCGAGGACCTCACCCGGGCCGACTTCACCGACGTCACCCCGCTCGTGCTCGTCGAGTCGCCGGTACCCGGCGAGACGGTGTCGTCGCCGATCCGCCTGAGCGGGCTCTCCAACACCTTCGAGGCCAACGTGCGCTTCACCGTGACCGCCGCCGACGGCACGGTGCTGGCCGACGGCCACACCACCGCCACCGCGGGCACCGGCACGTGGGGCACGTTCTCGGTCGACGTCCCCCTCGACGGGTCGCCCACGGGTGCCGGGACGGTGACCGCCTTCGAGGACAGCGCCGAGGACGGCTCGCCGGTCAACGTCTACGACGTCCCCGTCACCTTCGGCTGAGGCCGTCGTGCGCGCCTGGGTCGTCCGCACGCCGGGGCCGGTCGACGCCGGACCCCTCGTCGCCGTCGAGCGCCCGGTCCCCGAGCCGGGTCCCGGCGAGGTGCGCGTCCGCGTGTCCGCCTGCGGGGTGTGCCGGACCGACCTCCACCTCGCCGAGGGCGACCTGGCGCCCCACGGCCACGACGTGGTCCCGGGCCACGAGGTCGTCGGCGTGGTGGACGCGCTGGGCCCCGGCGCCGGCCGGTTCGCGCTCGGCGAACGCATCGGCATCGCCTGGCTGCGCCACACCTGCGGGGTGTGCCGGTTCTGCGCCCGGGGCGACGAGAACCTCTGCCTGACGCCGCGCTTCACCGGCTGGGACGCGGACGGCGGGTACGCCGAGCACGCCGTGGTCGACGAGCGCTACGCCTACCGCCTGCCCCCGTCGTTCGACGACCAGCGGGTGGCGCCGCTGCTCTGCGCCGGGATCATCGGCTACCGGGCCCTGCAGCGGGCCGAGCTGCCCGAGGGCGGGCGCCTCGGCATCTACGGCTTCGGGGGCTCGGCCCACCTCGCCGCCCAGGTCGCACTGGCCCAGGGGGCCACGGTCCACGTGATGACCCGCTCGGCCGACGCCCGCCGCCTCGCGCTCGAGCTCGGCGCGGCCTCGGCTGGCGACACCTACGACGCCCCGCCCGAGTCCCTCGACTCGGCCATCGTGTTCGCGCCGGTGGGCGGGATCGTGCCGGCGGCGCTCGAGGCCCTCGATCGGGGCGGCACCTGCGCCATCGCCGGCATCCACCTCTCCGACGTCCCCGTGCTCGACTACCAGCGCCACCTGTTCCAGGAGCGCCAGGTCCGCTCGGTCACCGCCAACACCCGCGCCGACGGGGAGGCGTTCCTCGCGATCGCCGAGCAGATCGACATCCGGGTCCACACCGAGGCGTACCCCCTGGACCGGGCGGACGAGGCCCTCGCCGACCTCGCCCACGACCGCGTCACCGGAGCCGCCGTCCTCCTCCCCTGAAACGACCCTTCCTCCAGCAGGAACGCGCGGTCTGACCTTCCGTTTCTGCTGGAAGAACGAAGACGTTGGGGGCTCGGCGGGGCCGGGCGGGGGGTAGGGTCGCCCGCCGATGGACTACGCCGAGGCCGTCGCCGCCGTCACCGCCCCCGGGGCGCCCTTCGAGACGGTCCCCCTCGACGTCGGCGGCCACACCGTCACCGCCTTCGAGAACGCGCCGGCGACGCTGCGCGCCCTGACGGTGACGACCGCGGCGCGCGGCGACGCGGTCTTCCTGGTCTACGAGGACGAGCGCTGGACCTTCGCCCGCTTCCACGAGGAGGTCGCCGCCCTCGCCACCGCCCTGGTCGAGCGCTACGGCGTCGGCAAGGGCGACCGGGTCGCGGTGGCCATGCGCAACTACCCCGAGTGGGTCGTGAGCTTCGCCGCCATCACCGCGGTGGGGGCCGTGTCGGTGTCGTTCAACGCGTGGTGGACCGAGGAGGAGGTCGACTACGCCCTCGGCGACTGCACGCCGACCGTGCTCGTCGCCGACGTCGAGCGCGTCGAGCGGGCCCGGGCCGCCTGTGCGCGCCGGGGCATCGCCCTCGTGGGGGTCCGCTGCCCGGCGGGCACCGCCGGCGCCGAGCCGTGGGACGACGTGGTCCTGCGGGGCGCGCCGCTGCCCGACGTGGAGGTCGCCGGCGAGGACGACGCCACCATCCTCTACACGTCGGGGACGACCGGGCACCCCAAGGGCGCGGTCTCGACCAACGGGGCCGTCGTGCAGGCGCTGTTCGGCTTCGCCTGCCGGTCGGCGGTCGACCGCCTGCGGGCGCCGGCGCCGGACAAGCCCGAGGACGCGCCGCCGTCGCTGCCGCCGACGTTCATCCTCGTGGTGCCCCTCTTCCACGTCACCGGCTGCGTCCCCGTCATGCTGAGCTGCCTGTTCGGCGGGCTCAAGCTGGTGATGATGCGCAAGTGGGACCCGGAGCGGGCCCTCGAGCTCATCGACCGCGAGCAGGTGACCAACTTCGTCGGCGTGCCAACGCAGAGCTGGGACCTGCTGGCGTCGCCCCGCTTCGGCGAGTTCGACACGTCGAGCCTGCGAGGTGTGGGTGGCGGCGGGGCGCCGGCGCCACCCGAGCTGGTGAAGCGGGTGGCCAAGGGCTTCCCGACGGCCAGCCCCGGCATCGGCTACGGCATGACCGAGACCAACGCCTACGGCCCCCAGAACGGCGGCGACGACTACCTGACCCACCCGACCAGCACGGGGCGGGCGACGCCCATCCTGCAGGTCGAGGTCCGCGACCCCGACGGCGAGCCGGTGCCCGTGGGGGAGCGGGGCGAGATCTGGTTCCGGGGCCCAAACCTCATCCGGGGCTACTGGAACAATCCGGAGGCCACCGCCGAGGTCCTGGTCGACGGCTGGCTGCGCAGCGGCGACATCGGCCGGGTCGACGACGACGGGTTCGTCTACGTCGAGGACCGGGCCAAGGACATGGTGCTGCGGGCCGGCGAGAACGTGTACTGCGCCGAGGTGGAGGCGGTCCTCTACGAGCACCCCGCCGTGCACGAGGCGGCGGTGTTCGGCATCCCCCACGAGCGCCTCGGCGAGGAGGTCGCCGCCGCGGTGATGCTGCGGGCGGGCGAGACCGCCACCGCCGAGGACCTCCAGGCCCACGTGGCCGAGCACCTCGCCGCGTTCAAGGTGCCGACCAAGGTCGCGCTCTGGACCGAGCCGCTGCCCCGCAACGCCAGCGGCAAGATCCTGAAGCGCGAGCTGCGCGACCTCGTCGCCGCCAGGTGAACGGGGCCGAGCGGTGAGCGCGCAGCTGATGATCCGGCCGCCCCGGCCGGCGGAGCTCAAGGCCGTGCAGGACGTCGAGGTCGCGGCGGGCCGTCTGTTCACGGCCGTGGGCATGGACCTGGTGGCCCAGCATGACCCCTTCACCCTCTTCGAGCTCCAGGGCTTCCTCGACCGCGGCGCCTTCTGGGTGGCCACGCCCGTCGGCGGCGACCCCGTCGCCTACCTGCTCGTCGAGGAGGTCGACGGCTGCGCCCACATCGAGCAGGTGTCGGTGCACCCCGACCACGCCCGCCAAGGCGTCGGCGCCCGCCTCATCGACACCGCGGAGGGCTGGGCCGCGGCCCGCAGCCTGCCGGCGCTGACGCTGACCACGTTCTCCGAGGTGGCGTGGAACCGGCCCTACTACGAGCGTCTCGGCTTCCGGGTGCTCGCTGACGACGAGATCACGCCGGGCCTGGCCGCCATCCGCACCTACGAGGACGACATCGGCCTCGACGCCTGGCCGCGGGTCTGCATGCGCCGCGACGTCGGCGCCCCTCGCCCCGGCTGAGCGCCTCGGGTGTGCCGTTCTGGCGTCCCCTGTGCCCGCCCGCCAGGCGGGAGCGACGCCAGAACGGGGGGTGTGACCCGACGCCGCCGCCGTTACCGGCGATCGGACGGGTGCGGCGGCTCGTCAGGCCGGGGCGGTCTCGGTACTGCCGTCGGGGTAGCGGGCGAAGCGCTCCTGGTCGCGGGCGTGGACGGGGTCGTCCGCCGGCCAGGGCCAGCCGCCGAAGCCGGTGCGCTGGTAGTCGATCATCGCCTGGCGGATGCCGGCCTCGTCGTTCATCACGAAAGGCCCGTACTGGGCGACGGGCTCGGCGATGGGCCGGCCCTGGAGCACCATGATCTCGGCCCCGCCGGCGCCGGCGGTGAGCGTCACGGCCAGGTCGGCGTCGAGGACGGCGCCGGTGGCCCCCTCGAGGGCCACCCCGTCCACGACGAGCTCGTCGCCCTCGTAGAAGTAGAGGACCCGGGCGGTCTCGGGACCGGCGGTGGGGAGCGTCCAGGTGGCGCCGGCGTCCATCGAGACATGCCAGATGCCGACGTCGGCCTCGGGGCGCGACGCCCACGAGCTCGGCGGCGGGGCGGGCGGCCGGTGCCCGTCCACCTCGCCGGCGATGACGGTGATGCGCGTGTGCCCACCGGCGTCGTCCACGTGGTCGAGGTGGGGGACGTCGGCGTCCCACATCATCGAGAAGCAGGGCTCGGCCATCTTGTCCTCGGCCGGAAGGTTCAACCAGATCTGGAACAGCTCGAGCGGGTTCGGCTCGTCGCGCTCGACCAGCGGGAACATCTCGCAGTGGACGATGCCGGCACCGGCGGTGATCCACTGGGTGTCGCCCCGACCGAAGCGGGCGGTGGCGCCGAGCGAGTCCGAGTGGTCGATCAGGCCCTTGCGCACGAAGGTCACGGTCTCGAAGCCGCGGTGGGGGTGCTGGGGGAAGCCGGGCACGTGGCTGCCGTGGTACATGTTCCAGCCGTCCACGCCGGCGAAGTCGGCGCCGATCTCCCGGCCGGCCAGCGACGCCCGGGGGCCCATGGCGTCGTCGCCCTCGGGGTAGCGGTCGTGGTGGTGCGCGCAGAAGAGGAACGGGTCGAGGGTCGGCCAGTGCATCCCCAGGGGCACCGTCTGGAGGATCGCGTCGCTCATGGCTCCCAGGCTAGGTCCGTGCGCGCGCAAACGACGCGGGTGTCGCCGCCGGCGTGACCGGTCGACGCGGGACGGCGTGCCCGCGGCCAAGATGGCGGGGTGCGGCTCGGCCTCGTCACCCCCGTGGTCACCCTGCTGCCCAAGGCCCACGCCCGGTGGGAGCGCGAGGCGGGATGGGACGACGTCGTGGCCATCGCGCGGGCGGCCGACCGGCTCGGCTACGACCACCTCACCTGCTCCGAGCACGTGGCCATCCCGACCGAGGTCGCGGCGGCGCGCGGCGGGCGGTACTTCGACCCGCTCGCGACGCTCGGCTACCTCGCCGCCGAGACCGAGCGGATCCGCCTCGCCACCTACGTCCTCGTGCTCGGCTACCACCACCCCCTCGAGGTGGCCAAGCGCTACGGCACCCTCGACCTCGTGTCCGGCGGGCGGGTGGTCCTCGGCGTGGGCGTCGGGTCGCTCGAGGAGGAGTTCGACCTGTTGGGCGCCTCGTTCGCCGACCGGGGTGAGCGGGCCGACGAGTCCTTGGCGGCCATCCGGGCTGCGTGGGGCCGCGCCGCGCCGACCTTCCACGGCCCGCGCCTGCGGTACGAGGGCGTCGTCGTCGACCCGCCGGCACCCCGCACCGCGGTGCCGATCTGGGTCGGTGGGCGCACCGAGCGCTCGCTGCGCCGGGCCCTCGCCCTCGGCGACGGCTGGGCCCCGTTCGCGGTCGAGCCGCCCGAGGTGGCCGCGCTGCTCGCCCACCACGAGGCGCTCGGCCGCGACGGCTTCGACGTCGTCCTCCAGCCGGTGCCGCCCCTCGACCCGATCGAGCGGCCCGAGGAGAGCGCCGAGGCCCTGGGCCGGCTGGCCGACGCCGGCGCCACCATCGTGAGCGTGCGGGTGATGCACCACTCGCGGGCGCACTACGTCGAGCAGCTCGAGGCGGCCATGGGCCTGCCCGGCGTGGAGCCCCTGCGGTGAGCGGGCCGCTGCCGGACACGATGGGGGCCCCGCTGCGGCCGGCGGCCGGCTTCGTGTCGTTCACCGAGGTCGAGCCCGGGGCCCACCGCTCGTACAACGAGTGGCACCTCTTCGACCACCTGCCCGAGCAGTACGTCCTGCCCGGGATCGTGGGAGGGCAGCGCTGGGTGCGAACGCCAGCGCTGGCTGCGTCCGCCGGGTCGACGGCGACGCCACCGCTCGACCGTGTCCACTACGTGACGCTGTACCTGCTGGCGGCGCCCCTCGACGTCACCCTCACCGACTTCTTCCACCACGGCATCGCCCTGGCCAAGGCCGGCCGCTTCCACCAGCAGCGCACGTCGCACCTCGCCGGCGCGCTGCGGGTCGAGTCGGCGCACGCCGCGCCCGCCGCCGCGGTGCAGCCGGGGGCGGTGCCGTTCCGCCCCGGCACCGGCGTGCACCTGCGCCTCGAGGACGCAGGCGCGGGCCCTGCTCCCGCCGAGCTCATCGACGCGGCGCTCGCAGTCCCCGGGGTGGCCGGCGTGTGGACGTTCGCCGGCGCCGTCCCCGACGACGGCCCCACGTTCGGCCTCCGCCTCATCTGCGCCTGGCTCGATGGCCCGCTCCCCGAGGTCGAGGCGGCGCTGGCCGCGGCCCTCCCGTCCCCGGCCGCGGGCGGTGGTGAGGCCGGCGGCCCGGCGTTCGCCGGCACCCTCGCCACCATCGACCCCCACGCCCCTTTCGACTGGTTCGACTGACCGCACGGCTCGCCCCACCCACAACGCTCGTTCTGGGTACACGCTCGAGGCGCCCGTGACGCAGCCGTGGTCCCGGAACGGATCGGGCGGTGCGGCCACCCCCCCCCCCGGTGGGCTTCGACGACGCTCGTTCTGGGTACACGCCCGAGGCACTGGTGACGCAGAGGTGGTCCCAGAACGCAGTGGGCGTCGTTCTGGGTACACGCCCGAGGCGCCCGTGACGCAGGGGTGGTCCCAGAATGGATCGGGCGTGGCCGGCGGCGCCGGCGGCGGGATCGCCCGGTAGCGTCGGCGGCACCGACGGCAGTGGCGCCGAGCCCGACCGGGCGGCGCAGAGGGGGCACCATGCGCATCACCATCAACGCATCCGGCCAGATCCTGTTCGGCACGCCCATCGACGGGCTCATCGAGCACGCCCGCACCGCCGAGGCGGACGGGTTCGACGGGTGGTGGATCAACCAGCTGAGCGGCACCGACGCCATGACCGTGCTGGCCCTCGTCGGCCACGCCACCGAGCGCATCGAGCTCGGCACCGCCGTCATCCCCACGTGGGGCCACTCGCCCGACGTGCTCGCCGGCCAGACCCTCACCGCCCAGAACGCCTCGGGCAACCGCATCGCTCTCGGCATCGGCCTCGCCCACGAGCCCAGCGTCCTGGCCAAGTACCACGTGCCCTTCGAACGGCCCGTGCGCCACATGCGGGAGTACCTGGACGTGCTCCTGCCGCTGCTGCACGATCGCACGGTCGACGCCCACGGGGAGATCTGGTCGTGCACCACCGACTTCGTGGTGCCGCCGAGCGAGGCGCCGCCGGTGATCGTGGCCGCCCTCGGCCCCCAGATGCTGAAGCTGGCGGCGCATCGGGTGGAGGGCACCATCCTCTGGCTTGTGGGCCCCCGCACCGTGGCCGACCACATCGCCCCGACCATCAACGCCGCGGCGGCGGACGCCGGCCGGCCGGCACCGCGGATCATCGCCAGCCTCCCGGTCTGCGTCACCGACGACCCCGAGGGCGTCCGGGGGACCGTGGCCATGATGCTGGCGGGCTACAACGACCTGCCGTCCTACCGGGCCATGCTCGATCGGGAGGGGGCCGCCGGCCCGGCCGACGTGGCCATCATCGGCGACGAGGACGAGGTCGCCGCCGGCCTGGCCGCCTTCGCGGACGCCGGCGCCACCGAGTTCGCTGCGGTCGAGTTCACCCTGAACGACGCCGACGCCACCCGCACCCGTGCCCTGCTGAAGGACCTCGCCGCCCGCTGATCGGCGCACCGGCCCGGGGATCCCCCGGGGTCGGCGTCGCCGGGTCGGCACCCGCCGCACCCGGCCGGCCGACGCGCCCGGGCGCCGACACCACGGCGCGAGGACGGTCCTTGACCTCGAGTGCACTCGAGGTCTTAGGGTGCCGCGCCATGGGCACACCGACCGGCCTCGAGTACGTCCCCTACGGCGAGCTGGGGGGCCGACCCAACGTGATCGTCGACGGGTCGGCCGCCCGCGGCACCGTGCTCTGCCTGTCGCACTGGCCGGGGACGCCGACGCCGCCCGACCTGCAGGCCGACCTCAGCGCCGAGATGGCCTTCCGCTACCTGCGCACCTTCGACCGCCACGGTGACGCCCGCCTCGTCTCCAACAACCACGCCGATCAGGACGGCCTGGTCTCGGTCTTCACGTTGACCGACCCGGCCGAGGCGCTCGCCCACGAGGCGCTGCTGACCGACGTCGCCGCGGCGGGTGACTTCGGCACCTACCGCCTCCGGGACGCCGCTCGGGCGTCCATGGCCATCTCCGCCTACACCGACGGTGAGCGGTCACCGCTGGCGGCCGACCTGGCCACCGCCGACGACCCCACCGGGCTCCTCTACACCGAGCTGCTGCCCCGCCTCGTCGAGATGGCGACACACCCCGACCGCTACGAGGCGCTGTGGGCCGAGGAGGACGCCGCCCTCACCGCCAGCGAGAAGGCCGTCGCCGGCGACGTCGTGATCGAGGAGGTGCCCGAGCTCGACCTGGCCGTGATCTCGGTACCCGAGGTCGCCCCCGCCGCCGGGGGTCACCGCTTCGGCGGCGCGTGGGCCGACGGCCTGCACCCCATGGCCGTCCACAACGCCACCGACCGTCTCGCCCTGCTGACGATCCGGGGGCGCCGCTACGACCTCCTGTACCGCTACGAGACCTGGGTGCAGCTGCGGTCACGGCCGGCCCGAGCCCGCCGGGACCTCGCGCCCCTCGCCGCCGCGCTGACCGAGCGCGAGGCCGCCGGCGCCACCTGGGTCGCCGACCCGCCGTCGAGCCTCACCGCCGGTCTGCGCCTGGTCGACGGCGAGGCCGAGAGCTCCCTCGACCCGACCACGTTCCGGGCCCTCGTCGAGGACCACCTCCGCACCGCCCCGCCTGCCTGGGACCCCTACCCCGCCCCCTGATCCCGTTCTGGTTACGAAAACGCGAGGTCCCACCTCGCGTTTCCGTCACCAGAACGAGGAGGACGTGGGGTCCAGGGTCGACGGTGGCGCGGGGCGGGTGCCGCGCTGCGGGTCGTCAGACGACGTCGGGGCGCAGGAGGGCGTCGGTGCCACCGTCCACGAACAGCACCTGGCCGTGCACGAACACGGCGTCGGGGCCGAGCAGGAACCACACCGCGCCGGCCACCTCGTCGGCGGTGCCGTTGGCCTGGACGCCGGCGGGCATGGTGGCGATGCCCTCGGCGATGACCGGGTCGGCGAGGAGACCGTCGAGCATGGGGGTCTCCATGCGCCCCGGCGCCACCGCGTTGAGGCGCACGCCCGCCGCGCCCCACTCGCCGGCCCGCCGCCGCACCGCGAACGCCACGGCCCGCTTCGCGGTCGAGTAGGCGATGGCGGACCGGAAGGGCGTGTCGTCAGCGGCCGCCGCCCGGGACGCCGCTTCGTCGCCCGCCTCGAGGAGGGCGAGCAGGGCCTCGTCGGCGGTGCCGTCGACCGCGCCGATGCTGGAGATGACCACGGCGGCCGGCGCGTCGCCCCGCTCGAGCAGCGGGCGCAGGCCGTCGAGCACGGCGAGGGCGCCGAAGCAGTTGACGCTGACCACCACGGCGGGGTCGGGGTGCAGCGGCGAGGCGCCGGCGCAGGACACGACCCCGTCGAGCGCGTCCGTCTGCCGTGCGACCTCGGCGACCGTCGCGGCCCGGCCTGCCTCGGTGCCGAGGTCGGCCACGACGTCGACGCCCCGCCCGTCGACCACGTCGATCCCGATCACGGGGCGACCCGCGGCGACGAAGCGAGCCACCAGCGCCGCGCCGAGGCCGGACGCGCTGCCGGTGACGACGGTCGGGTTGGTCACGAGGGGACCCGGTGCCGCGGGACGGTCAGCCGGTGAAGGCGGGCTGCTGCTGGACGACGTCGGCGGGCTGGGTGGCCGGCGGCGCCGCGAAGACGTTGGTGATCGTCTGGGTGCAGTCGGTCGGCTCGGCGATCAGGAAGCCGCCGTCGGGCCCGGCCGCCTCGGCCTTGTTGGTGGTGCGCCCGTCGCCGCAGTCGGACAGGTCGATGGTGGCGCTCACGGCGCCGGCGTCGTCGACCTCGCTGATCGAGCAGGACTGCGGCGTGTAGGCGACGAGGTACCTGCTGCCGCCGGTGGCGGCGAAGCTGAACGACGTGTCCAGGAGGAAGTTGCCGCCGCCCTCGGTGAACTCGCTCGACGCGCTGACGCCGGCCGCCTGGTTGCAGCTGACCGTGATCGGGAAGGTGGCGTCGGCGGGGGCGTCGCCCTCGACGACCTTGTCCACGGTGACGGCGGCGAAGCTGAGCGTGAGGGTGCCCTCGACCGCTCCCTTCCCGGTCTCGCAGCTGAAGGTGGCGACGTACGCACCACCGGGCGTGCCCACCGGGAAGGTGATGGTGCCGTTGTTGTCGTCGGCTTGGTCGATCGTGGCGTCGCCGCCGGCGACGGTGACCGTGGAGCCGTCGAGGCAGGTGAAGTTGTCGATCTCGTAGACGTACTCCGCCTGGTCCGGGTTGCCGGTCGGGCTGGCCTGCACGGTCAGGGAGCCCTCGCCGGCGTCCTGGGTGGGCGCGGCCAGGGCGACGCCCGTGGCGGTCAGCGAGGCTGCGGCGAGGGCGCCGAGCGCGAGGACGAGGCGGACCGGCGGACGCATGGGCGCGAACCTAGCCGCGCACCACGACCCGACCGGAGACCACGCGGCCGTGACCACCAGGTTGCGTAGGTCACGGGGGACCCTCGCCTCTGGCGCGCGCCGCCCCGGGCCTGCTTGCCTACCGCCATGACGACCGCGCTGCTCGACGCCGCCCGTGAGCTGTTCCCCGTCCTCGACGCCGCCGCCGAGGCGACCCCGCCGGGCGAGCCCATGGCCGAGGCGTCGCTCGACGCGCTCGAGGACGCCGGCCTCTACGGGCCCATGGTGCCGAAGGCCGTGGGCGGCCTGGAGCTCCCGTTGGCCGACATCGTGGACCTCTACGCCGAGGTCTCCCGGGCCGACGGCTCGACCGGCTGGTGCTACTTCGCCGCCGACGTGGCCGCCGCCTTCTTCGGGGCGTACCTGCCCGACTCGGGCGTGGAGGACGTGTTCGCCGACGGGGTGCCCGTCGTGGCCGGCCAGTTCGCGCCCAACGGCACCGCCGCCGTCGACGGCGACGAGCTCGTCCTCAACGGCGACTACCAGTTCGGCAGCGGCATCGCCCACGCCCAGTGGGCCGGCGCCGGCATGCTCACCGTGCCGGAGGACGGCGGCGACTCCCTCTACCTCATGGGCTGCCTGCCGGTGGAGGACGTCGAGCTCAAGGGCAACTGGGACGTGCTCGGCCTGCAGGCCACGGCGTCGTACGACTACGCGGTCCGGGACGCCCGCCTCCCGCGCCACCACACCTTCGACTTCTTCGCCCCCGTCGTGCACCGGGGCAGCCCGATGCACGCCCTCGGCGTGCTCCCGCTGACCGCCGCCGGCCACGCCGGCTGGGCCCTCGGCATCACCCGCCGGGTGCTCGACGAGGTGCTGGCCAAGGCCAAGGACACCACCCGCATGGGCGCGTCGACCTCCCTGGCCGACTCCGAGCGGTTCCTGCACGACTACGGGGTGCTGGAGGGCCGCCTGCGGGCGGGCTGGGCCTGGGTGCGGGAGGTGTGCACCGCGGCCGAGGCCGAGAGCGCCCGCGACGGCGCGGTCTCCGCCGTCACCGCCAACCTCGTCCGCGAGGCCTGCCGCCAGGTGAACCAGGGCGGCGCCGACATCGCCCGGGAGGCCTACCTGCTCGCCGGCACCAAGGGCCTGCGCCACGGCCCCATCGAGCGGGGCTTCCGCGATCTGCACGCGGGCTCGCAGCACTTCTTCGCCAGCCCGTCGGCGGCCATCGACCTCACCCGCTCGCTCCTCGAGGTGGACTGAGGCCGGGCCCGCCGAGGAGGGCAGGGCGGCGCTCGTCCGGCGCTCGTCGCCGGGGCGGTCAGCCGGCGCGGACGAGCGACTCGAGCAGCGGCACGTAGTCCTCGAT
Organism: Acidimicrobiales bacterium; assembly: GCA_041908445.1. GTDB lineage: Bacteria > Actinomycetota > Acidimicrobiia > Acidimicrobiales > DATDAH01 > JAEUJM01. The sequence continues at coordinate 26,062 of JAYRFK010000065.1, forward strand.
GGTCTCGGCCGCGGGCTCGGTGCTCTTGGCCCGGTCGTCCCAGCGCCGCAGCTGCACCGCCGCCTCCCAGCCCGGGAGGGCCTCGAAGGCGGCCACCTCCTCGGCCGACATGGGCCCGCCCTGCACGGCCAGGCTGCGGACCGAGACCGGCGACAGGGTGGCGGCGTAGTCGGGGTCGACCGCGCACAGGTAGCGCTTGGCGGCCACGTGGAGGCCGACCGGCGCCGACACCTCGGGGCCGAACCAGCGGCCCAGGAGGCGTTCGCCCACCGAGTGGTGGGCCCGGTCGGCGGCCACGAAGGCGCCCTCGGCCGAATCCCAGGCGATGGTCAGGCGTCCCACGTCGTGGAGCAGGGCGGCCGCGACCGTGGCGGGCGGGGCGCCGTCGGCGGTGGCCAGCGCGGCGGCCTGCAGTGCGTGCTCGCGTTCGGTGACCACCTCGTCGTACATGGCCGTGGCCTTGTCGCTGCGGTAGAGGTCGAGCAGCTCGTCGAGCCCGGCCGGCGGGCGGTCGGCGCTCACCCGGCCGGCGCCTCGACGGGGCGGCCGAGGAAGTCGTCGGCGATGGACAGGCGCACGGTGGCGGCCTCGCCGTCGAGGGTGTCGAGCTCGGCCCGCTTGTCCTCGTAGTACGTCGTGCGGAAATCACCCGCGGACGCCGCGTTGTAGGTGAGGTAGAGCGCCCGCCGGGGCCGGTCGGTGGTGTTGGTCTCGCTGCGGTGGGGGGCGTACGAGTCGAACCAGAGCAGGTCGCCGGGCTCGAGCTCGACGGGGTGCCACTCGAGCTGGGCGACCACCTCGTCGGTCAGGCCCCGGTTGCCGTCGCGGGGGAGCAGGCCCCGCTCGTGGCCTCGTGCGGCCCACAGGCAACCGCTGGCCACGGTGGCCGGGTCGAGCGGCACCATCACGCTGATGTGGTGGTCGATGAAGCGGTAGGCCGGCGCGTCCTGGTGGGGCGCGAAGCCGCCCCCGCCGGGCTGCTTGTAGTTGACCTTCTCCTTGTAGAGCAGGGCGGGCTCGCCGAAGAGCTGGCCCGCCAGGTCCACGAGGAGGCCCTCGGTGAGCAGGGCCCGGAGGCCGTCGTGGTGGCCGATGAGGTCCTCGCTGCGGGCGATGGCGGGGCCGTGGTCGGTCTGCTCGAAGTGGTGCAGGCCCGGGCCGTCGCCGGCCGCCCAGCCCTCGACCTCGTCGACCCAGCCGCTGATCTCGGCCACCCGCTCCGGTGCCAAGGCGCCCCGCAGCACCAGGTAGCCGTCCCGCGCCCAGGCGGCGCGCTGCTCGTCGTCCAGTTCCATCGCCGGCCTCCTCGCCGTCACCGGTGCGCCCACGCTACCGACCACGGCGGCGGCCCCTGCCGGTCGGGTGCGAGCGTCACCGGGCGTCCACCCACCGTCCACGCCCGGTGACCGGGACGCGCCGAGCGTGCCGGCGGGGGGGCGGCCCGCCGCTCACGGGCGGGCGAGCACCTCGCCGTGCAGGACCGCCCAGAACCCGTCGGGCGCGTCCGCCCACGCCCGGAACGCGTCGGCGAGCTCCGCCAGCTCGGCGTCGTCGGCGAGGCCGTGGGCCCGCACCTGCTCGGCGAAGGCGGACTGCGTCACGCGGTCGGCCCAGAGATCGCCCCACCAGCCCCGGGTGTCCGGGTCGGCGAAGGTCCACGTCGAGGTCGTGGCCACCACCTCGGTGAAGCCCGCGGCCTGGGCCCAGCCGAGCAGGTGGCGGCCGGCGTCCGCCTCGGCCCGGTTGACCCGGGTGAGCTCGTGGTAGAGCTCGAGCCAACGGTCGAGCCGAGGGTCGCTCGGCGCCCACACCATGGCCGCGTAGTCGCCGTCGCGGACGGCGACGAGGCCGTCGGGACGCACCACCCGGCGCAGTTCGCGCAGCGCCCCGACCGGGTCGCTCAGGTGCTGCAGGACCTGGTGGGCGTGGACCACGTCGAAGGACGCGTCGGGGAGGTCCAGGGCGTAGACGTCGCCCGCGGTGAACGTGACGCGCTCGTCACCGGCCGCGTCGGCGTCGGCCTGCGCCGTGGCGATCACGTCGGCGGCGGCGTCGAGGCCGACGACCCGTCCCGGCGCGACCCGGGCCGCGAGGTCGCGGGTCAGGTTGCCCGGCCCGCAACCGACGTCGAGCAGGTCGAGGCCCGGGCGCAGGTGGGGGAGCAGGTAGGCCGCGGAGTTCTCCGCCGTTCGCCAGCGGTGGCTGCGCAGCACGCTCTCGTGGTGGCCGTGGGTGTAGGTGTCCTGCGGCGGTTCGACGGGCATGGCGCCAGGGTGGCACGCCCCCGGCCGGCGGTCGGTCGGGATTCGGAGGGAACTCCCAGGGACCTTTACGTCCGCTTTGAGGCCCCGATCGCAGTGTGGAGCCGTGACCAACGCCTCGATCCCCCCGTACGACTCCAGCGGGCCGAGCGCCGACCCCGGCGCCGACGGCGCCCGGACCCCCGCCCACCGGGCCCGCAAGATCGCCGCCGCGGTCAGCGCCGGTGCGTTCGCCGGCATCGCCATCGGCCTCGTCGCCACCCAGGCGGGCGCCGACGACGACCCCGCGCCGACGAGCGCCGACGGTGGCGTCCAGCAGCAGTCGCCCCTCGGCCGGTTCGGCGAATCCGGCACCCAGGACCTCGACGGTGACGGCGGCTCGTTCGACCAGTTCGGGGGCTCGACCGACCAGTTCTCGCCGCCGAGCGCCGGCGGCGCCACCCCGGCCCCCTTCGGGGGCCAGACCGCACCCGACACGAACAGCGGAGGATCGTGATGGAACAGCTCTGGTGGTACACGGCTCGCGCCGGCGGCATCGTGGCCTGGGGGCTGCTCGCCGCCAGCGTGCTGTGGGGCCTGGCGCTCTCGACCAAGGCCTTCGGCAAGCGCCCCCGGCCCAACTGGCTGCTCGACCTGCACCAGTGGCTCGGCACCCTCACCATGATCTTCCTCGGGGTGCACGTCGCCGGCCTGATGCTCGACAGCTACGTCGACTTCGGCCTCACCGACGTGCTGGTGCCCTTCGCCTCGAGCTGGGACCCGTCCGCGGTGGCCTGGGGCATCGTGGCCTTCTACCTGCTGCTCGCCGTGGAGCTCACCGCCCTCGGCCGGCGCTACCTGCCGAAGAAGGTCTGGCGCAGCGTGCACTACCTGAGCTTCCCGGTGTTCGTCCTGGCGACGATCCACGGCGTGGCCGCCGGCACCGACGCCACCACCACCTTCGCCGTGGCCACGGTGGTCGTGGTGGTCGCCATGGTGGCGATGCTCTCGTTCGTCCGGCTCGACCAGGCTGCCCGCCAGGCCAAGCTCGACGCCGCCCCGCCCGCCAACCCCCGGATCCCCCGGGGCGCCACGGCCGCCGCCCGCCCCGCCGGCGCGGTGCGCCGGCCGGCGCCGCCTGCCCCGCCCGCCTACGTCCCGCCCGCCGGCGCCGTGCCGCGACCCGTCCCGCCGGCGCCCCGTCCGACCACCACCCCGGTGGCGCCGGGGGCGGCCCCCTCCGCCCCGCCCCCGGCCGCCCCGGCGGTCCCGCCCGTGGCGCCGCCGGCCCCGCCGGGCGCCCGCCCCGCCTCCGTGCGGCCGGCGGCGCCCCCGCCCACCCCTGCGGCCCACGCCCCCCGGTCGGCGCACGCCGCGCCGGTGGCGGCGGCGCCCCCCGCCCCCTGAGGGCACCGGGCCGGACGCCCCGCTGGCGCCGTCGGCCCACCGGTCGCACCGCCCCGCGACCGGTGGCCGGCGGTGCCGCCGCGTCCCCGGTGGTGGTTCACTGACGCCATGACCGCCCGGCCGCGACCCGACCTCGCCGACCGGGTGCGCCTGGTCGACGGGGGGTTGGGCTCGACCCTCGAGGCCCGGGGCGCCGACCTCGCCGCCCCGCTCTGGTCGGCCAAGGCCGTGCTCGACGAGCCCGAGCTGGTGGCCGCGGTGCACGCCGACTTCTTCCGGGCCGGCGCCGACGTGGCCGTCACCGCCTCGTACCAGGTCAGCGCCGAGGGCATGGTGGCCGCCGGGCGCTCCGCCGGCGACGCCGCCGTCGCCCTGCAGCGCTCGGTCGCCCTGGCCCGAGCCGCGGCGGACGAGGTCACGGCGGAGGACGGACGTCCCCGCCTGGTCGCCGGCTCGGTGGGCCCGTACGGCGCGGTCCTCGCCGACGGTTCGGAGTACCACGGCCGCTACGGCCGCACTGCGGCGGAGCTCACCGCCTTCCACCGGGAGCGGCTCGTCGTCTTGCAGGACGCGGGCCCCGACCTGCTCGCGATCGAGACCCTGCCCACCGCCACCGAGGCGCTCGCCGTCCTCGACGCCCTCGATGCCGCCGGCGCCGACGGCCCACCGGTGTGGGTGTCGTTCACGGCCGTGGCCGGCGGCCGCACCGCCGGCGGCGACGACCTCGCCGCCCTCGGCCCGCGCCTCGCGGCCCACCCGCGGGTCGCCGCCCTCGGCGTGAACTGCACCGCCGAGGCCGACGTCGCCGCGGCGCTCGACGCCCTCGCCCCGACCGGGCTGCCCCTCGTCGCCTGCCCCAACGCCGGCGGCGAGTGGGACGCGGTCGGGCGCTGCTGGCGCTACGCCGGCCTGGGCGCGGTCGACGGCGGCCTCGCGGCCGACTGGGTCGCCAGGGGCGCCCGCCTCGTCGGCGGTTGCTGCGGCGTCGGCCCCGACGACATCGCCGCCCTCGCCGCCGCCCTGCGCTGACCTCCTGCGTTCTGGGACCAGCGTGGTGTTCCCTGGAACACCAGCGTGGTCCCAGAGTGCGGAGCCGCCAGGTGCGAGAGCGGCTGGGTCCGCGGCGTCAGCCGACGGGGTGGCCGTGCTCGTCGGCGACCCGAACCAGCAGCTTCCCCACGTTGTCTCCGGTGAAGAGCATGTTGAGGCCCTCGGGCGCGGCGGCGAGACCCTCGAGCACGTGCTCGCGGGAGCGGAGCGAGCCGTCGGCCAGCCAACCGGCGAGCTCCTCGGTGATCGCGCCGAAGCGGTCCCAGTGGTCGAAGGTGTTGAAGCCCGTCATGGTGCCGCGCTGGGTGATGAGCTCGAGGTAGTTGGACGGCCCTGGGGGCTTGTGGTCGGCGTTGTAGACCGCGATGGCGCCGCAGAGCACGACCCGCCCGTGGCCCGCGAGGCGCTTGAGGACGGCGTCGAGGACCGGCCCGCCCACGTTGTCGAAGTACACGTCCACGCGATCGGGGGTGGCGGCGCGGAGCTGGTCGACGAAGTCCTCCGCCCGGTGGTCGACGCAGGCGTCGAAGCCGAGCTCGTCGACGACCCAGGCGCACTTGTCCGGCCGCCCGGCGATGCCGACGATCCGAGCGCCCCGCAGCTTGGCCAGCTGGCCCGCCACCGACCCAGTGGCACCGGCCGCCGCCGACACGACGACCGTCTCGCCCGGCTGCGGCCGGCCGATGTCGAGCATGCCGATGTAGGCGGTGATCCCGTTGTTGCCGAGCACGCCGAGGGCCTGGGTCAGCGCCATGCCCGGCGGGAGCTTGGTGGCGAACCCGTCGTCGCGGACCACCGCGTAGTCCTGCCAGCCGGTGAGGGTGTAGATCGGGTCGCCGACCGCGAAGGCGTCGATGGTCGACGCGACCACCCGGCCGGCGCCGGGGCACCGCACGACCTCGCCGATGGCGACCGGGGGGAAGTAGCTCCGGGCGGGTGAGATCCACGTGCGCACGGTCGGATCGAGCGAGAGGTACTCGGTGCGCACCAGGGCCTCACCCTCGGCCAGCTCGGGCACGGGCGCCTCGACGAGGGCGAAGTCGTCCGGGCGCACGAGGCCGTCGGGCCGCTGCACGAGCGTGATCTGCCGGTTGGTCTCCCCCATGCCACCAGCTTGCCCCGCCGTCGCCGGGGGCGAGGACGGCGCCGGGGCGGGTCGCGCTCAGCCGGTCAGGCAGGTGAAGAACGCCTCGGCGCGGCGGCCCTCGTCGAGGCCGCCCTCCCGGGCGGTGCCGATCGTCCAGCCGCCGACCAGCGCGTCGAGGTCGACGTGGGAGGTCTGGCTCTCGTGGGCCCGAAGTGCGGCGATCTTGGCGTCGTAGGTGTCGGTGATGTCGACGTAGCGGTTGGCCCGGGGGTGGGCCATCACCCACACCTCCTTGACCGTGTGGGGCACGTGGCCGGCGTCGACCAGCTCGGGGTGCGCGTAGGGGTTGCGGGCGTCGGGGTACACCGCTTGCAGCGCGGCCTCGCCGGCGGCCAGGTGGTCCGGGTGGCTCGCGAAGACGCGGTCCCATCGCCGCTCGGGGGACTGGCAGATGACGACGTCGGGCGCGGCCTCGCGGATGACACGGGACAGGTCGCGTCGCAGGTCGAGGCTGACCTCGAGGCGGCCGTCGGGGTAGCCGAGGAACTGCACCTCGGTGACGCCCACCGCGGCGGCGGCGGCCCGCTGCTCGGCCTGGCGCAGGGCGCCGACGTCGGGGCGCGCCACGCCCTCGGGCGCTTCGCCCGCGTCGCCGTCGGTGACGATGCAGTACCGCACCTCGGTGCCCGCCGCCGTGAGCCGGGCCACGGTGCCCGCCGCGCCGAAGTCGACGTCGTCGGGGTGCGCGGTGACGACGAGGGCCCGCCCGGGGACCTCGGGGGTCGCGTGCAGGTCCATGCCGGTGACGGTGATCATCGGGGACGAAGGCTAGGACGGCGCTCGCCGTCTCCCTCCCCGCGGGCACCCGGACGCGAAGCGGGCCGGCCACCGCTCGTCGCGGTGGCCGGCCCGGCAGCAGCCCTGGCCCCCCCTAGTGGCCGGCGCTGCTCGGCATCTCGACGTCGCCGGCCTGGAACAGGCCGAGGGCGCCCTTGCCGACGTTGGCGAACTTGTGGGTCACCATCGGGTAGAAGCCCTCCTCGGCGAAGCTGAACTCCACGAAGCCGCCCTGGGCGGGCTGCAGGTCGAGCACCTGCGAGCCACCGCGGGTGTCGTCCGGCTGCAGGAGGTAGCTGCCCTCCTTCCAGACCGTGTCGAAGATGGTGCCCACGATGTGGAAGGCGGAGTTCTCGGACGGGCCGTCGTCGATGACCCACACCCGGATGCGCTCGTCGGCCTCGACCCGGATCGGCGAGAACTTGTACTGGTTGTAGTAGCCGTTGAACACCACGGCGTCGAAGTCCTCGTTCACCATCTTGTCCAGGCTGCCCGGCTGGCCCTGCTCGCCCAGGTACAGCTCCGACTGCACGATGACGAACTCCCGGTCGACCTCGGGCAGGTTCGGCGGGTTGATGATGATCGCGCCGTACATGCCGTTGCCGATGTGGTGGAGGGCCGGTGCGGTGCCGCAGTGGTACATGAAGGCGCCGGCGTACTCGGCCCGGTACTGGTAGACGAGCGACTCGCCGGGGGCGATGGAGCGCATCTCGTCGTCCCAGGCGACGCGGCTGGCGTGGAAGTCGATGGAGTGGTCGATCGCCCCGTCGTTGACCAGGGTGATGGTGAACAGGTCGCCGACGTTGCCGCGGAGCACCGGACCGCCCATCCGGGGCGTTCCCTGGTCGTTGCCGTCGCCCTCGACGAACGTCCAGGCCTGCTGGGTGACGCCGGGAGCGACCTCGACCTCGGCCTCGACCGCGTGCAGGGTGATCTCGTGCTCGGTCCCACCCGGTGCGGGCTCGAGCGAGGGGTCGAAGGCCTGCCAGTCGGCCTCGGGGGTGGCGTTGGGGTCGATGGTGGCGCCGCTCGCAGAGACGGGTTCGGCCGAGGCCATGTCCATGCCCGCGTGGTCGCCGCCGGTGACGACGATGTCCATCACCATGCCGGCTTCCTTGTGGCCGGGGACGGTGCACCAGGCCTGGGTCGACGCGTCGACGGTGCCGAGGCTGACGCCCTCGACCGAGGCACCGGGCTCGATCATCTCGGTGCCCGTGGTGCCGTCGAGCTTGAGGTCGTGGGCCATGGCGCCGGCGTTGGTGACGTTGACGATCACCTCGGTGCCGGGGTCGACCTCGATGCTGGCGGGCTCGACGGAGAACTCGGTGAGGGTGACCTCGACCACCTTCACCCCGCCGTCGCCGCCGGTGCTCGAGCCGCCGCCGCTGTCGCCGGTGGCGACGGCGACGAGCGACACCGCCAGGGCGAGCAGGGCGAGGATGCCGAGGGCGGCGAACCACCCGAGGTGCTCGGTGGGGGAACTGCGTTCGGATCGAGCTGACATAGGGGCCTCCTTGGCCGGTTCTCAAATCCTCTAGTCAAAGACTAAAGGACTGTTCGGAGCGTTGAGCAGGGTCGGAGGTCCCGAAATCCCCCGGGCCGACCGGCCCGGCCCGACCAGACTCGGGTGCATGGCCCGGCGAGACCCCGACCTCAACGGTGACGAGCGGACGCTGCTCACCCAGTTCCTCGACTACTACCGGGCGACCATCGTCGAGAAGGCCTCCGGGCTCGATCGGGCCGGGATGGCGGCGCGCGTCGGCGCGTCCGAGCTCACCTTGGCGGGCCTGGTCAAGCACCTGACCCTCGTCGAGTACGGGTGGTTCCAGAGCGACCTGCACGGCCGGCCGCTGCCGCCGCCCTTCGCCGACGTCGACTGGGACGCCGACCCCGACTGGGAGTTCCACTCCGCCGTCGACGACGACCCCGCGGCGCTCATCGCCGGCTACGAGGCGGCCTGCGCCGCCAGCCGCGCCGCGGTCGAGGAGGTGGGTGGCGACCTCGAGCACCCGTCGGTGGGCGAGAGCCGCAGGCGCCCGGGCCAGCACTACAGCCTGCGCTGGATCCTCCTGCACATGATCGAGGAGACCGCCCGCCACGCCGGCCACGCCGACCTGCTCCGCCAGGCCGCCGACGGCACCGTCGGCGACTAGGTGGACGGGGCCGGGGGGTCGCCGAGGAGGTAGCGGGGGCCGGTGCCGAAGGCGCGGGCCCGGTCGTCGGGGTTGTAGAGGGCGCAGCGGTCGAGCGACAGGCAACCGCAGCCGATGCACGAGTCGAGGTCGTCGCGCAGCCCCTCGAGCAGGCGGATGCGCTCGTCGAGCATCGGCCGCCAGGACGCCGAGAGCCGGGCCCACTCCTCGCCCACCGGGCTGGCGTTCGCCGGCAGGCCGTCGAGTGCCGCTCGGATCTCGTCGAGGCGCAGCCCCACCCGCTGGGCCACCGAGATGAAGGCCAGCCGACGCAGCACGTCGCGGTGGTAGCGGCGCTGGCCGCCGTCGGTGCGCTCCGAGGTGATCAGGCCCTTGTCCTCGTAGAACCGCAGGGCCGAGACCGCGACGCCGCTGCGCTCGGCCACGGCGCCGATCGAGAGCTCCTCGGGGGCCGTCACGGACCTCGAGCTTACTTCAGCTCTGACCTTCGCTCGCCGCTCAGCGACGGTGGCGTCGGCGGTGCTCGCGCGGGCCGAAGGTGACCGCGAGGCCGCCCACGAGTCCTGAGATCTGGTTGTAGAAGCAGGCCATGGCCACGGTCAACAGGGTGGCGGTGACCACGAGGATGCCGCCGGTGATGGCCGACGCCCGGGCGAGGGTGGCGCCGTCCACGTCGGCGTCGGTGAACCCGATGTCGACCAGGAAGCCCGTCCAGCCCGTGACCCACCCCTGCTCGTTGGCGAGGCGCCAGAGGATCGCTCCCGCCAGCATCACCACCGCGAACAGGCAGAGGTAGAACGCGAGCGAGACCTTGAGGACCGAGCGCAGGCGCATCCGCCGCACCACCAACTCACCCACGTCGAAGGTCGTGCGGTCGCCCCGACCCGACGCCGCCGCCGCCTCGGTGGCGAGCGGCGCGGTGGTCGCGGTTGCGTCGACCGGCTCGGTCGCCGTCTCGGGGGTGGGCCGCTCGGTCACCTCCTCCACCTCGATGAGGCGGGGGCGCCGCTCGTGGCGGTGGACGGGCCGCGCCGCCCGGTTCCGGTACGCGGCGAGATGGCGGTCGGGCTCCCGGGGCACGCCCCGGGTCGGCCGGTGGCGGCTGGGCACCTCGTCGCGCAGGTCGAGGACCGCGGTGGCGGGGGAGGGGGAGGGGGTCTCGGCGCGCGCCGGCGTCTCGGTGGCCCCACCCTCGGCGTCCGGCGAGGCCGCCTCGACCGGCGCCGCGTCGACCGTGGCCGCGTCGACCGTGGCCGCGTCGACGGGGCGCTCGGGGGCGAGGTCGTCAGGCAACGCCGGCCTCCTCCCGGTCGGCGTCCGGTGCCGTCGCGCCGGCGGCGACCGCGGCGGCCGGCGCGGTGCCCGAACCCAGCCCGGTGCGGGCATCGAGCCGGGCGAGCACGTCCTCGGTGAGGTCCCAGTAGTCCTCGGCGAGACCCGCGGCGTCGTCGTCGTAGGCGTCGGCGCCGGGCAGGCGTTCGGGGTCCTCCCGGGCGTCGCGCACGGCCCGGAGGTACTCGCCGGCCACGAGGCCGTGGCGGCGCAGGTCCCGTGCCGCCCGTGGGCGGGACCGGATGAACGTGTCCAGCACCGGCGCGGCCCCGTCGAGCTCCCACTCGACGTCGGCCCGCACCTCGCGGTGCAGCCGGGGTTGGGCCGGGTCCATGGCGAACAGCACCACGCCGAGGGGCTCGAGGGCGGGGTTCAGGCCGCGGCTGCGGATCACGTGGTAGCGGTCGGACACCAGCTCGAGCCCGTCGAGGCTCCCGGTGTCGACCCCCACGGGCATGAGCATCGAGCGGGCGAGGCAGAAGCCGATGTCGAGGGCCAGGCGGCTGGCCGGCGGCGTGTCGACGATCACCACGTCGTAGTCGCGGCCGAGCTCGTCGAGCGGCGCCACCACGTCGGCCACCGAGTGCTCGCGGTTGGCGATGCGGCAGTACACCGCCTGGGTGAAGTCACCGGCGGCCACGGCGTCGAGGCCGGTGCGCACGTCGGCCAGGGGGACCAGGGGGTCACCGTCGACCACGGCCCGGTAGAGGGCGCGGCCGTCGTCGGACGCACCCGTCTGGCGGTAGCCGAGGTCCTGGTCCACCGACCCGAGGGGGTCGAGGTCGACCAGCAGCGTCCGCCGCCCGTTCGCGGCGGCGCCGGCCGCCAGGCCCGCGGCGAGCGAGGACCTGCCCACGCCGCCCTTGCCGTTGCCGATGACGAGGCCGTGTTCGAGCATCTCGCCGCCTCTCTCCAGGTTCCCAGTGCGCCCTCCCGGGTTCGCCTCCCGAAAGGTCCACGGAGCGTAGCACTTTTGACCACTTTCCGTGAAGGTCCCTGCAGTGGACAGTGGGATGCCCCGGGTCGGACGCGGCGCTGAGGCCGGTGGGGTGCCGCCTCAGAAGGTGGCGGCCCGCAGGGCGGGGAAGACCCGCGAGACCTTGGCGGTGAGGTACGCGCCGTACGTGCCCGGGATGCCCGGCACCTCGGCGTCCCAGCTCGGGTCGAGGAACAGCGGCGCGGAGATGCGGCCGGCGGCGGTGGGCGGGTGGACCCGGTGGGGCGTCGACCGGTACCGGCCGCCGCTGATCGCCGCGAGCATGTCGCCGAGGTTGCAGACCAGCGATCCCCGCTCCGGCGGCACCTCGGCCCACCCGTCGGGCCCTCGGACCTCGAGGCCGCCGCTGGTGTCCTGGTGCAGGAGCGTCAGCAGGCCGTAGTCGGTGTGCTCGGCCACGCCCCACGGGCCGGTGGGCGGCTCGTCGGCGTCGGGGCCGGGGTAGTGGAAGATGCGGAACAGCACGACCGGGTCGGCGCAGATCGTCTCGTCGAACCAGCGCTCGTCGTGGCCGAGCCCCACCGCCATGGCCCGCAGCAGTCGCCGGGCGAGGTCGGTGCCGGCGGCGAGGTGGGCGAGCACCTCGTGGCGCAGGCCCGGCGGCCGGCGGGGGAACAGGTTGGCGCCGTGCAGCGGCACGCCGGCGGCGACCCTCGGGTCATCGGGGCCGAGCTCGGTGCCGAAGTAGAGGCCCTCCTTGCGGTCGGGCACGCCATCGGTGAGCTCGTCGCCGACCCCGAACCAGCCCCGCCACGCCCGCCCGCCGTGGACCATGGCGATGTGCGCCTTCTCGTCCCGGGGCAGGGCGAAGAAGGCCCGGGCCTCCCGGTCGAGGGCGTCGAGGCGGGCCGGGTCGATCCCGTGGCCCACGACCGTGAAGAACCCGTGGTCGGCGCAGGCGGCGTCGATGGCGCGGGCCACCCGCTCGCGCGCCGCCGCGCCGGCGGTCGGGTCCACCAGCGCGCCGACGTCGATCCGGGGCACGACCGCCATGCCCCCAGTCTGTCCCGCCGGCCGGGGACGGGTGGCCTGCGGGGGCGTAGCCTGGGGGGCGTGGAGCTCGACTACGACGCCTTCGACGCGGACAACCACTACTACGAGGCGCTCGACGCCTTCACCCGCCACCTCGACCCGGCCTGGGGGCCGCGCGTCGTGCAGTGGTGCGAGATCGAGGGGCGGAAGTACCACGTCGTCGGTGGGCGGGTGAGCCGCGCCGTCACCAACCCCACCTTCGACCCGGTGGCGCCGGCGGGGGCGATGCACGACTACTTCCGCGGCAACCCCGAGGGGAAGCTCCCCATGGAGTTCCTCCGCGAGCGCGAGCCCATCCGGCCCGAGTACCGCGACCGGGAGGCCCGCCTCGTCACCATGGACGAGCACGGCCTCGAGGCGGTCTGGCTGTTCCCGACCCTCGGCATGCTCTACGAGGAGCTCCTCAAGCACGACCCGCCGGCGGTGATGACCATGGTGCGGGCCTTCAACCGCTGGCTCGTCGAGGACTGGGGCTTCCACTTCGAGGACCGCATCTTCGCGGCCCCGTACCTGTCGCTCGCCATCCCCGCCGAGGCCGAGGCCGAGCTGCAGTGGGCCCTCGACCAGGGCGCCCGGGTCGTGGTCATGCGCCCGGCCGCGGTGCACACCGCCACCGGCCCGTTCTCGCCGGCCGACCCGATGTTCGACGGCTTCTGGGGCCTGGCCAACGAGGCCGGCGTCACCGTCGTGGTCCACGCCGGCGACAGCGGTCACTCCAGCAACGGCTACGCCAACGAGGGCTTCAGCGCCCAGTTCTCGACCACGTCGACCGGTGAGTTCCGCCCGACGATCAAGTCGTTCAACATCGAGCGCGCCGCCTACGACTTCCTGCTCACCCTGGCCTTCGACAAGCTCTTCGACCGCTTCCCGAACCTGCGGGTCGCCTCGGTGGAGAACGGCTCGGAGTTCCTCGGGGACCTGTTCAAGAAGCTGCGCTCGACCGCGAACAAGACGCCGGGCTACTTCCCCGACGACCCGGTCGCGACGTTCCGCGAGCACGTCTGGATCAACCCCTTCTGGGAGGACGACGTCCACGAGGTCGTCGACCTGATGGGCGCCGACCGCGTCATCTTCGGCTCGGACTGGCCCCACATCGAGGGCATGCCCCGCCCGCTCGACTACGCGGTCGAGCTCAAGGCCTTCACCGAGGACGAGCGTCGCCTGATCCTGCGGGACAACACCCGGGCGCTGAACGAGCGCCGCCCGACCTGACCGGCGCCACCCGGCGGGTCAGCGCGATCGCGACGTCGCAGCGGGCTCGGTGTCGCCGCGCCCGATGAGGGCGAGGGCCTCGTCCTCGGGCAGCGGGCGGTCGAACAGGAAGCCCTGGCCCAAGTGGCAGTGCTCCTCGAGCAGCTGGTCGAGCTGGTGGCGCTCCTCGATGCCCTCGGCCACGGCGTCGAGCCCCAGGGTGCGGCACAGGTCGAGCACCGCCCGGATCAGGCTGGGCACCTCGTCGTCGAGGCTGATGGTGGCTACGAACGACCGGTCGATCTTGAGGATGTCGACGGGGAACTCCCGCAGGTAGCCGAGCGACGAGTAGCCGGTGCCGAAGTCGTCGATCGCGAGCCGCACCCCGAGGTCGTGCAGGCCCCGCAGACGGGCGGCGGCCCGGTCGGGGTCGAGCATGAGGTAGCTCTCGGTCAGTTCGAGCACCAGGGTGGCGGGGTCGATCCCGCTGTCGTGCAGCGCCTCCTGGACGACCCGCACGAAGGCGTCGCTGGCGAGCTGGCGGCCCGACACGTTGACCGCCATGGTCAGCGGCGCCGCCAGCGGTCGCGTCTCCTGCCAGCGGCGGGCGGCCTGGCAGGCCTCCCGCAGCACCCAGGCCCCGATGGCGATGATGGTGCCGTTCTCCTCGGCCACGGGGATGAAGCGGTCGGGGGTCACCAGGCCGAGCTCGGGGTGGTGCCAGCGCAGGAGGGCCTCGAAGCCGGTGAGCCGTCCGGTGTCGAGCTCGACGATCGGCTGGTAGTGGAGCTCGAGCTCGTCGCGGCCGAGGACGCCCTGGAGGTCGGCGTCGAGGCGCAGCCGCTCGACCGCCGCGGCCCGCATCTCCTCGTCGAAGAGCACCCAGCGGCGCTTCCCCGCGGCCTTGGCCTGGTACATCGCCACGTCCGCGTTGCGCAGCAGCACGTCGCCACCACCGTGGCCGACCGCGATGCCGATGCTGGCGCCGACGGTCAGGGGTGAGCCGCCGATCACGATCGGCTCGCCGAGCGCGGCGAGGATGCGCTCGGCCACCCGCTCGCCGCGGTGGCGGGCACCGGGGCCGGGCTCGACGAGCACGCCGAACTCGTCGCCGCCGAGGCGGGCGACGGTGTCGCCGCCGCGGATGGCGGCCTCGAGCCGGCCCGCGACCTGGACGAGCATCGCGTCGCCGGTGTCGTGGCCGAGGCTGTCGTTGATGATCTTGAAGCCGTCGAGGTCGACGTAGAGGACGGCCACGTCCTCGCCGGTGCGGGCGGTGCGCTCGACCGCGTGGTCGACCCGGTCGCGGAACAGCGCCCGGTTGGCCAGCCCGGTCAGGCTGTCGTGGAAGGCCTGGTGGCTGAGCTCCTGCTCCATGAGCTTGCGCAGCGTGATGTCGTGCACGTTCACGACCACGCCGGCCACGTCGGGGTCGTCGACGAGGCTCACCACCCGGGCCTCGATCCAGCGGGGCTCGCCGTCGCGGTGGGGGACCCGGAGCTCCCCGGTCAGCACCTGCCCCGGACGGGACAGCGCCCGGTCCAGGATCGCCGCGGCGACGGGCCGGTCGTCGGGCAGGACCAGATCGAACACCTGCATGCCGGCCCGGGGCGGCTCAGCCAGGTCGAGGAGTGTCGCCAGGGCGGGGGCGTCGCCGGTCATGGTCCCACCGGCGTCGACGACCAGCACCGCGTCCGCCGAGTTCGCGGCGATGGCCTGGTGGAAGTGATCGCTGCGGCGCAGCGCCACCTCGGCCGCGTCCTTGTGGCGCAGGAGGCGGATGCTGCGGGCGAGGACGAGGGCGGCCAGCACCACGATCGCCACGATGAAGGTGACGGCGGTGCCCGGGTCCTCGGTGCGGTCCGCCACGGCGGCGGCGATGCCGGGGATGGCCACGCAGGCCACGCCGAGGGCCAGGCGGTACGGCCGCTCCGTGCGCGATTCGGCGCGCTCGTCGGTGAGGGCGGCCATCTGGGGGTGGAGCGCGGCGGCGGCCATGAGGAACATGCCGACGAGGAAGAGCTGGTCGAGCCAGACCGTCCCGCCGAATTCGTACCTGCCCGCCGCCGCCAGCACCGAGTAGGCGACGTCGCCGAGGACCCAGGCGCCGACCGCCACGGCCAGCAGGACCACCGGGGTGCTGCGCAGGCGGGTGTCGAGCAGCAGGCGCACGAGCAGGGTGAGCAGCACGACGTCGAACACGGGGTAGAGCGCGAAGAGCACCGTGGCGCCGGTGCCGGCGGCCGGATCGATGGTCGGCTCGATCAGCAGCACCCACGCCAGTACCAGCGCGGCGACGCCGACCGCCCCCGCGTCGAGCAGCGCGTCCCAGTCGCCGGCCGGCTTACGGGCGCGGATCACCCGCACGAGCCCGACGGCCACGGCGACGTAGCCGAGGACGTAGAGGGCGTCGGCGGCCGACACGCTGGGGTCGGGGTGGCCGAACCAGCCGTACGCGGCGTAGACGACGTCGGCCGCCGCCCACGCCGTCGTCCCGGCGGCGAGCCAGTACCAGGGCCGGACGGTGCGGGGCCGGTGCACGACGATGCCGACCCACATGAGCACCGCCGCGGTCACGCTCCCGACGAGGTACTCGCCCTGGACGAAGCCGGCGCCCCCGAACGCGGGCGCGGCGAGCCACATCGTGGCGAGCAGCACGGCACCGACGGCGAGCGCCCGGCCACCACGGCCTCGTCGCCGGGCCGCCGGAGGGACGGCCTCGGTCATCCCGCTCCTGTCGGCGGGACGTCGGCGTTGTGAAGGGGCGGGGTGACTACCGGGTCAGGTCGGTGAGCACCGCCCGGCCCAGGTAGGCGCCGGCCTCGAGCTCGGAGAAGATCTGTGGCACCTCGGACAGGGTGCCGGTGCGCGACACGTGGGTCTTGACCTTCCCGTCCGCCGCCAGGGCGATCAGGTCGCGCATCTCCTGGACGGTGCCGACCGCCGAGAAGATGAGCGTGGGGTCCCGCCAGAAGAACTCGAACGGACTGATCTCGAAGTTGCCGTCGCTCGTGGGCGGCAGGCCGACGCCGACGAACAGGCCCTGCTGGCGCAGCATCGACAGGCCGAGCTGGAAGCCGGCGACCCGGGCGGCGAACACGAGGACGGCGTCGATGCCCCCCTTCATCATGGCGACGCCGGCGGCGTCCTCGGCGCTGACCGCCTCGTCGGCGCCCAGCGAGCGCACGAACTCCAGGCGCTCCTCGCCGACGTCCACGCCGAGCACCTTGTAGCCGAAGGCCTGGAGGATCTGCACGGCGTAGTGGCCGAGGCCGCCGGCGGCGCCGATCACGCCGATCGTGCGCCCCGGCGGGATGCCGTGGAGTTGCAGCTTGCGCACCGCGCTGTAGGCGGTGAGCCCGCCGCAGGCGAGGGGGGCCTCCTCGTCGCCGATGCTGTCCGGCAGCGGCACGAGGGCCTTGGACCAGATGGCGTAGTGCTCGGCGAAGGTGCCCATGACCGTGCCGGCCTGGGCGCAGTGCCGGGGCCGGCCGCCGAGGCAGTACTCGCAGGCGCCGCACCAGAACGCGCCGCCGGCGCCACCGAGCCCGAGGATGACCCGCTGGCCCACGGCGACGTCGGCCTCGGCGCCCGGGCCCAGGGCCTCGACCACGCCGATGGCCTCGTGGCCGAGCTGGGGCGTGGAGACGCCCATCCAGTCGCCCTTGGCCAGGTGCAGGTCGGAGTGGCACACCCCGGCGGTGGAGATGCGGATCAGGGCTTGCCCCGCGGTCGGCTCGGGCACGTCCAGGTCACCGACCCGGACCGCCCCGTCCTCGACCACGATCGCCTTCATCTGCTCGCTCATGGCCGCGACGCTAGGTCGCCGAACCGGTGCCCGCGTCACGCACGGCCCCGCCCGGCCGGTCGGTGCCGCGGTGGACCGGTCGATGGCGGCCGGAGGTCGGCTCGGGCGGCGGTACGGTCGAGGTCGTCACGGGTGTCGGACCCAGGAGCACACCATGACCGTGCGAACCCCGGCGGTGCTGCTGAGCGTGCTCCTCGGCGTCCTCTCGTTCGCGCCGGCGGCCGACGGCCAGGAGCGCCCCGCCGCGCCGACCGCGACCGTCACCACCCCCACCGTCGACGCCGGTGCCGATGCCGATGCCGATGCCGCCGGCGTGCCGGCGGCGCCGAGCGAGGTGCAGGGCGTTCCGCTCGACGGGGCCGCCACGGTGCGGTGGCGACCGCCGGGTGAGGGCCCGCGCCCGACGGGCTACGTCGTCCGTCGTGACGGGGAGGTCGTGGCCCGCGTCGGTCCGCGTCGGCGTGAGCTGACCGACACCGGGCTCCTCGCCGAGGTGCCGGTCACGTACACCGTCGCCGCGGTGGGCGGCGCCGGTGAGGGCCCCGAGTCGGCGGCGGTCGTGGTCGTGCCGTCCTCGGACTCCGAGCCCGGCTTCCGGTCGGCCGAGGCGGGCACGGCTCCGGGCGAGGGTCAGACCGAGCAGCGGGCCTTCACCTACTCCATCGCCACCCGGGGCACCATCACCGCTGACGTCGAGCAGTTCTCGGTGCACGTGGCCCACACCCTCAACGACCCGCGGGGCTGGTCGCTCGGCGGCTCGATGGAGTTCCGCCAGGTGGCCTCGGGGGGCGACTTCACCGTGTGGCTGGCCGAGGCGAGCACCGTGCCGTCGTTCTCGGCGGTGTGCAGCGCGACGTACTCGTGCCGGGTGGGCCGCAACGTGATCATCAACCAGACCCGGTGGCTGCAGTCGACACCGAGCTGGACCGGCGGCGGCGGCGACCGGGAGAGCTACCGGCACTACGTCGTCGTCCACGAGACCGGGCACTGGCTCGGCTCGGGCCACCTCACGTGCCCGGGGCCCGGGCAGCTCGCACCGGTGATGCAGCAGCAGTCGATCAGCCTCCAGGGCTGCGCCCGGAACGGCTGGCCGCTCGGTGGTGAGCGCGCCGCGGTGTCCTCGCGGACCGGGGCCACCGTCCGGCCCGTCGGGCCTGAGAGCGACTCGACGGTGTGGGGGCAGGTGGGCGACCAGGTCCTCGCCTGCGACTGGAACGGCGACGGGGTGGACACCGAGGGCGTGTTCCGGGACGGCACCTGGTACGTCCGCGACAGCCTCACCGGGGGCGAGGCCCGCAGCTTCACCTTCGGCCGGGCGGGCGATGTGGCGGTCTGCGGCGACTGGAACGGGACCGGGGGCGACGGCATCGGCGTGGTGCGGGGGTCGCGGTGGTTCCTGCGCAACCGCGCCTCGGCAGGGGTGTTCTTCTCCTTCCTCTTCGGCGACGAGCGGGCGCGGCCGGTCGCCGGCGACTGGGACGGCCAGGGCGGCGACGGCATCGGCCGGGTGCGCGACGGCCGGTGGAAGCTGCGGAGCACCCCCAGCGCCGGGCCGGTGCAGTGGCGCCTCACCTACGGCCGGGCCGGCGACCAGTTCGTCCCCGGCGACTGGGACGGCGACGGCGTGGACGAGCCGGGCGTGGTGCGGGGAGCGACCTGGTTCCAGCCCGCCACGTGGTGGCCGGGGAGCGGCGGGCTGGTCGTGCGGTATGGCGCCGGCGCCGCGATCGCCGGCCGCTGGGACGGCCTGGCCGTGGCCAAGCCCGGCCGGTTCCTCGACCGGCTCTGGGCCTTCCGCCGCTACAGCCCGACGCCCTGAGCGACCGCCGCCGGACCTGAGGCCCTCGCCTCCGACGCGCCCCGGTCAGCCCGGCGGGTTGATGAGGGCGAGGATCTCGGGGGGCAGGAAGGTCTCGACCGGGGTCTCGTCGGCCTCGACCAGGTCGGCGACGGCCTGGACGACCTCGTCGGGGTCGAGCTGGCCGGTGAGGACGATCTCGCGGACGAAGGCCTCGGCCGCCTCGGCGGGGGCGTCGCCCTCCTCGATGTAGGTGGCGATGCCGTTCACCATGGCGTCGTTGAAGCCGGTGTCGTAGGGGCCGGGGTTCACCTTGGTGACGTCGATGCCGTACGGCGCGAGCTCGTCGCGCAGCGCCTTGGAGAAGGCCTCGACCGCGTGCTTGGTCATGGCGTAGGGCGCGGTCATCGGGCCGGACAGCACACCGGCGATCGACGACATGTTGATGATGCGGCCGCCGCCCCGGGCCTTCATGCCGGGGACCACGGCCTGGCACATCGCCACCATCCCGAAGACGTTGACGTCGAACCCGGCCTTCATGCGCTCGAGGGGGACGGTGGACAGCGGCGCCATCACGCCGAAGCCGGCGTTGTTCACGAGCACGTCGGCGTCGAGGTCGGCGACGCTCGCCACGTCGGTGGGGTCGGTCACGTCCAGCTTCTGCGTGGTCAGCTCGGGGTGCTCGGCGGCCAGCGCCTCGGCCTGCTGGGCGGTCTCGGTGGTGGCGATCACCCGGTGCCCACGGCCGGCGAGCTCGACGGCGATCCCCTTCCCGAACCCCGAACCCGCTCCGGTGATGACGACGGTCTTGGCCATCGCGGCACCGTAGCGGCCGATGTGCGGGCGGGAGCCCAGCCCGACCCGCGCCGCGGCTCAGAGGCGGATGAGCACGTTCACCAGGATCGTGAGGACCACCGATGCCACGACGGACAGGAGGAGCATGGCCAGGCACCCGGTGCCGCCGCCGACGGGCCGGAGCTCGACCTGGTCGTTCGATCCGAAGCGCATCCCGGCTCCCTACCCATTCCGGGGGGACCACCGACCACGAGGATGGGGCTCGACCCCCGCGCCCTCCGCGCGCCGCCGGTAACGTCCGGCGCGATGTTCGACAACCGCGTGACCCGGCTGCTCGGGGTCGAGATCCCGATCGTGCAGGCGCCCATGGGCTGGATCGCCCGCGCCGACCTGGCCTCGGCGGTGTCCAACGGCGGGGCCATGGGGATCATCGAGACGTCGTCGGGCGAGCTCGACCAGATCCGGCTCGAGATCGCCAAGATGCGCGACCTCACCGACAAGCCCTTCGGCGTCAACATCGCCCAGGCCTTCGTCCGCGACCCCGCGATCGTCGACTTCGTCGTCGACCAGGGCGTGCGCTTCGTGACCACCTCGGCGGGCAGCCCCACGAAGTACACCACCCCGCTGAAGGAGGCCGGGCTCACCGTCTTCCACGTGGTGCCCACGCTGGCCGCGGCCCGCAAGGCGGTCGACGCCGGGGTCGACGGGCTCGTGGTCGAAGGGGGTGAAGGCGGGGGCTTCAAGGCGCCCCAGCCGGCCTCGACCATGGTGCTGCTGCCCCTCGTGTGCTCGACCTTCGACGTGCCGGTGATCGCCGCCGGCGGCTTCGTCGACGGGCGCACGATGGCCGCCGCGCTCGCGCTGGGCGCCGAGGGCATCCAGCTCGGCACCCGGATGGTCGCCACGGTGGAGTCGCCCATCCACGAGAACTGGAAGCAGGCCATCGTGGACGCGTCCGAGACCGACACGGTCTTCCTGAACCGCCACGCCAGCCCGGCGCTGCGGGCGCTGCGCACCGACTACTCGGCGGCGCTCGAGTTCGACACCACCACGAACGCCTTCGCCGCCTTCGGTGACCAGCCCGGCGTGTACTTCCGCGGTGAGCTCGACAAGGGCATCGCCCTCAGCGGCGAGGTCGCCGGCCGCATCGACTCGGTCCGGCCCGTGGCCGAGGTGATCCGCGAGTGCGCCGACGAGTGCCTCGCGACCCTCGCCGACCTCGCCGCCCGCTACCCGGCGCCGTCCACCGCGCCATCCGCGACGCCGCCCACCTGACTCGCCTCAACTGACGATCGACCTCCGGAGGACCCGACCGTGACCGACCTCGCCGAGCCCACCGCCGTCGACCTCTTCGACCCCGACGCCTTCGTCGACGGGCCGCCGCACGAGTACCTCACCCACCTGCGGGCCACCCAGCCGGTCTTCCGCCAGGCGATGGCCGAGGGCGACGACGCGTGGGTCGTCCTGCGCCACGCCGATCTCGTCCACGTCGCCCGCGAGCCCATCCTGTTCTCGGCGTCGCTCGGCGGCGTGGTCATCGAGGACCTCGACCCCGAGGCCCTGGCCATGATGCGCCACATGCTGCTGGCCATGGACCCGCCACCCCACGCCGACTACCGGGCACCCCTCTCGCCGCACTTCGGCGCCCGGGTGATCGGTGGGCTCGAGGAGCGCATCCGCACGATCTGCCGGCGGATCATGGCCGAGGCCGCCGAGCGGGGCGACGTGGAGTTCGTCCACGACGTCTGCGGGGCCCTCCCGTCCCAGGTGGTCGGCGAGATCATGGGCCTGCCCGAGGAGGACTGGGGCCGGATCCAGCGCTGGGCCGAGCGCCAGACCAGCGGCCAGGACCCCGAGCTCGCCGCCGTCGGCGAAGACGAGGACGAGAACGCCATGGTGGCCATGGCCATGTACTTCATCGAGTTCGGCGCCCGCCGGCGGACCGAGCCGATCCGTGAGGACCTGACCTCGCTGATCCTCGCCACCGAGTTCGGGCGGGACGACCGGGCGCCCGAGCCCATGAACGACATCGACTTCGGCAGCTTCTGCGTACAGCTCGTCACCGCCGGCAACGACACCACCAAGACGATGCTCTCGTCGGGGCTGCAGGCCCTGCTCCAGCACCCCGAGCAGCTCGACGCGCTGCGGGCCGACCCGTCGCTGATCCCGGGGGCGGTCGAGGAGATCCTGCGCTGGGCCAACCCGCTGCACTACTTCCGGCGCACCGCCAGCGCCGACACCGAGCTGGCCGGCGTGCCCATCGCCGAGGGCGAGAAGGTGGCGATGTACTACACGTCGGCCAACCGGGACGAGGCCGTGTTCGCCGACGCCCAGGCCTTCGACATCCGCCGCAACCCGAACCCGCACCTGTCGTTCGGCATCGGGGAGCACTTCTGCCTCGGTGCCCACCTCGCCCGACTCGAGGGCCGGGTGTTCTTCGAGGAGCTGCTCGCCGCGTTCCCCGCCATCGAGCAGACCGGCGACGCCGTGCGCGTCCGCTCGAACCTCAACAACGCGCTGAAGCGCCTCCCCGTCCGCCTCACCCCTGCCTGACGCCGCCCGATCCCACCGAACTGGCCCGGGTTTGGGGTAGGCGCGAGCGGGTTACCGACCTCGCGTCAGCGGGGGGCGAGGCCGCCGTCGACGATCACGCACTGGCCGGTCATGAAGCTGCCGGCGTCGGACGCCAGCAGCAGGGCCGGGCCGACGAGCTCGTCGGGGTGGGCGGCGCGGCGCAGCAGGGCGGCGTTGGCCATGCGCTCCTGCGCGTCGGGCGGGTTGGCCCGCACCATGTCGGTGTCGACCGTGCCGGGGGCGAGCGCGTTGACCCGGATGCCGTCGGGGGCCAGCTCGGCGGCCATCGAGCGGGTGTAGGACAACAGCCCCGCCTTGGCGCTGGCGTACATCGAGGTGTAGCTCGAGAAGAGGAAGGCGCCGACGGAGACCACGTTGATCACCGAGCCGTGCTCGCTGGCGCGCAGGTGGGGGAGGGCGGCCTGCACGAGCAGCACCGGGCCCCGCAGGTTCACGTCGAACACCTTCTGCCACGCGTCGGGGGTGATGTCCTCGATCATCTGGGCCAGGGCGGTGGCGGCGTTGTTGACCACGATGTCGACACCCCCGAAGCGGTCGACGGTGGCGTCGACGAGGGCCCGCAGGTCGTCGGGCTCGCCGAGGTGGGTCGGGACCCCGAGGGCGTTGCCGCCCATGGCCTCGAGCGCGGCCTGGGTCTCGGCGCAGGCCTCGGCCTTGCGGCTGGCCACCACCACGTCGGCGCCCGCCGCGGCGAAGCCCTCGGCGATCGACCGCCCGATGCCGCGGGTGCCGCCGGTGACGATGGCCACCCGGCCGGAGAGGTCGAAGAGCTGGTCGAGTTTCGCCCGGTCCATGCCCTCGTCCTAGCAGGAAGCGGGGCGGCCACCGGACGGATCGGGCCGGACGCCCGCTTGCCGTGACAGATCGGTCGCGCGCCCCCTAGCGTGGGTGCCGATGGACGACGCCGCCACCCTGGACGCCAGCGAGCTCACCGGGCTCACCGAGGTCGCCGGGCGCTGCCCGATCGACCACGCCGCCATCGCCGCCGAGCGCGAGCGGGTCCGCCAGGAGACGCCGCGCTCGAAGCCCGACATGGCCATGCGCCGCCTGCTGCGCATCGACCCGAACGCCCCCAAGGTCAGCCTGATGCAGGCCAACCGGGCCTTCGAGCGCTCGGTGACGATCTCGGCGCTGCGCTGCATCACGACCTACCTGCTGCTGCCGTTCGTGCTGCCGCTGATCGGCCTGTCCGGCGCGGTCGGCCCGCTCGTGAGCATCCTCCTCAGCATCGTCTCGGTCACGTTCATCACGATCTCGGCGCGGCGCTTCTTCGGCTCCGACCACCCGTGGCGCTGGG
Source organism: Acidimicrobiales bacterium (assembly GCA_041908445.1). GTDB lineage: Bacteria > Actinomycetota > Acidimicrobiia > Acidimicrobiales > DATDAH01 > JAEUJM01. Next base: position 49,681 of record JAYRFK010000065.1, read on the forward strand.
TCCACGCCACCATCGGCGCGGTCATCCTCACCGTCCTCGCGGTGTCGGCCGTGTTCGACCTGGTCAACTTCGCCCACGCCGTCTGATCCGGCCGGCGGGCCGCCGGGCGCCCGCAAGCGTCCCGTTCTGGGTACACGGTTGCGGCGTGGGTGACGCTGGCGTGGTCCCAGAACGAGGGTCGTTTCGTTCTGGGTACACGGTTGCGGCGTGGGTGACGCCGGCGTGGTCCCAGAACGAGGGCCGTTTCGTTCTGGGTACACGGTTGCGGCGTGGGTGACGCTGGCGTGGTCCCAGAACGAGGGCCGTCGGTGGGGCGCCGGCGGGCCGGGCTACTGGCGGGCGATGACCTCGGCGCCGTAGCGCTCGAGCGCCTCGACCGCGGCGTCGGGTGAGTCGTCGGGGACGCCGGTCGAGCACCAGGTGACGCCGGCGGCGGCGAGGTCGGCGACCGCCGAGAGGGTGGCGTCGGCGGAGAAGTCGGGGCTGCCGGCGCCGGGCAGGCCGGTGGTGAACGACACGTCGATCGACGCGGGGTCGCGGTCGGCGGCCTCGGCCTCCTGCCAGAGGTGCTCGAGCATGGGGCCCAGGTCGTCGAGGCCCTCGAGCACCGGGGTGCGGGCGGTCCGCGCCAGCATCGCCGGCGCCGGGAACGGGTTCCAGCCGTCGGCCGAGCGGGCCACCCGCCGCCGGGTGAGGGCGCTGTTGCCGCCGATCCAGATGGGCACGTGCGCGGGCTTGGGGTTGGCGCTCACCCCGCCGGCGGTGAAGCCGGCGCCCTCGTAGCGGAAGTCGTCGGTGGTCCAGACGCCCTGCAGCACCTCGAGGGCCTCGTCGAAGAGCTCGTTGCGACGCTCGAAGTCGACGCCGAGGGCGCGGTACTCGCTGCGCAGGTAGCCCGTCGCCACCGAGAGGGTGAACCGTCCCCCACTCAGCGCGTCGATGGTCGCGGCGGCCTTGGCCACCACGAACGGGTTCCGGTACGGCAGCACGACGATGTTCGGGATCAGGCGCAGGGTGGTCGTGACCCCGGCCACGAACGACAGCGCCGCGAAGGGGTCGAGGGCGTCGTGGCCCCCGCCCTGCAGCCACTTCTGCGACGGCGCCGGGTGGTCGGTGAAGGCCAGGCCGCTGAACCCCGCGGCCTCGGCGGCCCGGGCGAAGCGCACGAGGGTCTCGCCGCGGACGAAGTCGGGGTTGAAGGGGTGGCGGACCAGGGGATAGGTGAGCCAGTGCTTCATGGTTCGAGTACCACCTTGATCGCGCCGGCGGCGCGGTCGCCGGCGATGCGGAACGCCTCGGGGGCGTCGTCGAGGCCGAAGCGGTGGGTCACGAGCGCCGCCGCCAGCTCGGGGCGGCGGGCGAGGAGGCCGGCGGCGACCTCGACCTCGCGGCTGCCGCCGTGGTGCCCGTAGGCCAGGCAGCCGACCACGTCGAGCTCCTTCAGTGACAGGGGCATCGCGGCGACCGTGAGCTCGTCCCAGTAGGTGCCGAGGATGGCCACCGTGCCGCGGGTGCGGGCCAGGCGGGTGGCCTCGGCGAAGGCCGACGCCGTGCCCGCGGCCTCGATGACGACGTCGTAGCGGCCCTCGGCGGGGACGCCGCCGACCGCCTCGACCGCGGCGGCCTGGTGGGGGTGGCGGGTCACCGAGCCCACCTCGCAGCCGGCGTCGACCGCCGCCGAGACCGCGGCGATGCCGAGGGTGCCGCCGCCGATCACCGCCACCCGCATGCCGGGCTCGACCCGGGCCCGGGACAGCGCGTGCACCGCGCAGGCCACGGGCTCGACGAGCCCGGCGTCGCCCACCGCCAGGCCGTCGGGCAGGGGCACGAGGCACTCGGGCCCGACCAGCACCTCGTCGGCCATGCCGCCGTCCGCGCTGATCCCGATGGTGACCGCGGTCGGGCACAGGTGGGTGTCGCCGGCGCGGCAGCGTTCGCAGGTCCCGCAGCGGCGCACCGGCTCCACCGCGACGGCGGTGCCGTCGTCGAGCCAGCCAGCGATCTCGTGGCCGAGCGTCACCGGCAGCGGGCCCCAGCCGAGCAGGTGCAGGTCGGAGCCGCAGATCCCCGCGGCGCCGACGCGGACCCGGACGTCGCCCTTGCCGGGCTCGGGCCGGTCGACCTCGGCGACGACCAGGCCGTCCTCGGTGTTGCGGACGGCCCGCATCAGGCGCCGCCCTCCGCCGCCGGTGCCTTGGGTGGCCCCGGGAAGAAGGCGTTCGTGCGGCGCACGTACTCCTCGTAGCCCGGCCGGCGCTTGCCGATCATCCGCTCCAGCATGGGCACCCCCGAGACCTTCATCAGGAACAGTGACATCACGATCGGGCCGACCACCGCGGCCAGGCCGACGACGGTGGGCACCGTCACGAGCCAGAGGCCCCACCACACGCAGAAGTCCCCGAAGTAGTTGGGGTGGCGGGTGTAGCGCCACAGGCCCCGGTCCATGACCCGGCCGGCGTTGGCGGGGTCGGCCTTGAAGCGGGCGAGCTGGTAGTCGCCGGTGGCCTCGAAGAAGAGGCCGACCGCCCAGAGGGCCACGCCGAGGACCCCGAACACGCCGATGCCCGACGGCTCGTCGGCCACCGCCCCCACCTGCACGGGCAGGCTCACCACCCCCATGATCACGCCCTGCAGGGCGAAGACGGTGACGAGGCTCCGCAGAGCGAACGACGGCCCCATCTTCCGGCGCATGGCCTGGTAGCGGTAGTCCTCGCCGTGGCCGGCGTTGCGCCAGAGCAGGTAGCCGGCGAGGCGCAGCCCCCACAGCGTGACCATGACCGCCAGCAGCAGCCGCCGGGCGGGCACGCCGTCGCCGACGAGGTACGAGACCCAGGCCACCAGCACGAACCCGAGCCCCCAGACGATGTCGACGATGCTCACGTTCTTCAACGGCAGCGACACGAGCCACGTGCCCGTCATCAGCAGCGCGATGGCGCCGGCGCAGGCGGCGAAGACCTGGACGTAGTCCACCGCTGCACCGTAGGTCGGCGGGCGGCGCCCCGCCGGGCTGGGCCGGGCGGGTGGGCGGTAACGTCGTCCGGTCCCGGCGGGCAGCCGTCGCGGCACGAGGGCGCGGCCCGCACCGACGGGCGCGAGCGTTGGAGGCGCACGGCATGGATCCCCTGGCGAGCCACACCCACTACGACGTGCTGGTCATCGGCAGCGGCTTCGGTGGCAGCGTCACCGCGCTGCGCCTCACCGAGAAGGGGTACAAGGTCGGCGTGCTCGAGTGCGGGCGACGCCTGGGCAAGGGCGACTTCCCCAAGACCAACTGGAACCTGCGCAAGTTCCTCTGGATGCCGAAGCTCGGCTTCCGGGGCCTCCAGCGCATCTCGATGCTGCGCGACGTGATGGTGCTGTCCGGCGCCGGCGTGGGCGGCGGGTCCCTCGTCTACGCCAACACGCTCTACGAGCCGCTGCCGCCGTTCTACGCCGACCGCCAGTGGGGCCACATCACCGACTGGAAGGACGAGCTGGCCCCCCACTACGACCAGGCCAAGCGCATGCTCGGCGTGAACGAGGTGCCGTTCGACACCCCCGCCGACGAGGTCATGCACGAGCTGGCCGAGCGCTTCGACGTGGCCGACACCTACCACCGCACACCGGTCGGCGTGTTCTTCGGGGAGCCGGGCGAGACCGTCCCCGACCCCTACTTCGGCGGCGAGGGCCCCGAGCGGGTGGGCTGCAACCACTGCGGCGGCTGCATGGTGGGCTGCCGCTTCGGCGCCAAGAACAGCCTCGACCGCAACTACCTCTACCTGGCCGAGAAGAACGGCGCCGAGGTCCACCCGGACCGCCTCGCCGTCGACGTCAGCCCGAAGCCGGGCGGCGGCTACCGCGTCCGCACCGTCCGGCCGGGCGCGTGGGTGCGCAAGCGCCAGAAGACCTTCACCGCCGACCAGGTCGTGTTCTCCGCCGGCGTGCTCGGCACCCTGAAGCTGCTCCTCAAGCTCAAGGAGGAGCAGCGCCTCCCGAACCTGTCCGACCGCCTCGGCCACGTCGTGCGCACGAACTCCGAGGCCATCCTCGTGGCGGTCGCCAACGACACCGAGGTCGACTACTCCCAGGGTGTGGCCATCACCTCGTCGATCCACGTCGACGACCAGACCCACATCGAGCCCGTCCGCTACCCGCCGGGCAGCAACGCCATGGGCACGCTCACGACGATCCTCGTGGACGGCGGCGGCCGCGTGCCCCGCCAGGTGCGCTTCGCCTACCAGGTGCTGCGCCACCCGGCCGCGTTCCTGCGCTCGATGTCGGTTCGGCGCTGGTCGCAGCGGGGCGTGATCCTGCTCGTGATGCAGACCCTCGACAACAGCCTCCGGGTGTTCCGCAAGGGCAACGTGCTCTGGACCGCCCAGGGCCACGGGGAGCCCAACCCCACCTACATCCCGGTGGCCAACGAGGCCGCCCGGGTCACCGCGGAGATCGTCGGCGGTGAGCCCCGCGGCGCGTGGAACGAGGCGCTGCTCGACGTGCCCACCACCGCCCACATCCTCGGCGGCGCCTGCATCGGGGACTCGCCCGAGACCGGCGTGATCGACCCCTACCACCGCATCTACGGGCACCCCGGCCTGCACGTGGCCGACGCGTCGGCGATCAGCGCCAACCTCGGCGTGAACCCGTCGCTCACCATCACCGCCATGACCGAGCGGGCCATGGCCCGCTGGCCCAACAAGGGCGAGGCCGACCCCCGCCCGCCGCTCGGCGAGGCCTACGAGGCGGTGGCCCCGGTGGCACCGGCTCGCCCCGCGGTCCCGGCCGGTGCGCCGGCGGCGCTCGCCATCACCCGCCGCTGACCGTCACCGGCCGCTGACCTGCGGGGTCGCCGTCGCGCCGGCCACGAACCGGTGGCGGCCGTGGATGCCCCAGGCGAGGAGTGCGCCGCCGGCGAGGGCGACGGTGACCCCGCCGAGGGTCAGCAGGACGCCACGGCCGGCCTCCGAGGGCGCGCCGGGGCTGACCACGAACGTGCGGGCGTCGGCCCGGCCCCGGTCCTGGCGACCCGGGTCCCGCCAGCCGCAGGTCACGGTGGTCTCGCCCGTGGGCGCCGAGAACCCGCCCACCGACCGCAGGCCGCCGATGTCGGACGCGACGCCCTGGAGGCGCCCGAGGACGGTGGCGGCGGTGCCGTCGGCGCGCTCGACCTCGCAGGTCGTGGACTGGACCTCGCGCTCGAGGTGGACCTCGTTGCCGCCTCCGGGGGTGTCGAGGTAGATCGTGAACTCGTGGCCGGTGCCCTCGCCGGCGACGAAGGTGACCGGCTCCGTGGGGCCGACGCCCTCCAGGACGCCCCGGGCCACGGCGTCGTCCAGGGCCCGCGAGCGGTGGTCGACCGACGCCAGGATGCCGAGGACGGCCAGGGCGACGCCGGCCGACAGACCGACGGTACCGACCACGATCCGCACCCAGCCGCGGACGTGGCGGGTGACGGGCGCCCCGCCGTGGTCGCGGGCGACGCCGGCGGGTCGGACGTCGGGATCGGACCAGGTCACCCCGAGCCCGCCCGTCAACCCACCACGGGCCAGCAGTACCGGTACGGCGGTGGCGGCTCCCACTCGCCGACGGTGCTGACCTTCTCCGCGAGGTCCAGCAGCCGGGCGCCGGCGCGCAGCACCGGGTTGTCGGGGAGCTCGTCGGGGACCACCGGGGCGCGCACGTTCGTGGCCCGCTCGAGGTGGGCGAGCAGGACCTCGTGCTGGTAGCGCTGCCAGCGCTCACGTCCGGCGACGTACTCGGGCCGATCCCGGTAGCTGACCACGACCCGGCGGGCGCCGTGGAGGCGCTGCCGGGGCTTGCCGTCGGCGCACGGCTGAGCGGACCCGACGTTCGTCGTGCCCATGTTGATGCGGCCGATCAGCGAGTAGGGCCGGTCGATCGTGACCTGTGCCGAGGTGCAGTCGAACGATCGGACCCCGACGATCTCCAGGTAGGCGCGCAGCAGCTCCTGAGGGGTCGACGGCAGGTAGGGGAACGGGGACGGGGTCGGCGGGGGGTGCTGCACCCGCACGTGGACGGCCTCGGCGATGGCCTTCCAGTTCAGGACCTCGGTGTGGGTGCCGGCGAGCACGTCGGCGCCGAGGGCCAGGGGTGCCTCGGCCTGCAGCTGCGCGGTCAGGCCCGACGCGTCGGGGCCGGGGTGGAACACGAGGGCCCCTTCGACGATCGGGACGATCGGGTACGAGTCACCGGCCTCGCCGGAGCTGCCGCCCCCGTCGATCGCGAACCAGCGGTCTTTGGGCTGGGCGAAGGTGCACAGCCGCGCGATGCCGAGGGTCTGCTCCGGCAGCAGGCCGGCGCGGCGGAGGTAGAGGTGGCCGAGGTCCTCGTCGAGGACCGAGGGCTCGCCCTTGCGCCGGGCGACCCACTGCACGCCACCCGGGAACCAGGCGGCGGTGACCGCGACGTCGGCGGGCGCGTCGGGCAACGCGCTGTGGACCACGTCCCACTCGACCACCCGGTTGACCTCGGAACCGGCGGTGACCGCCGGGCTGATGCGGTCGGGGACCCGGTAGAGCCCGTAGACGAGGTCGGGGCGGGCGCCGAGCCCACTCGCGCGCAGGAAGGCGAGGACCTCGTCGACCTGGCTGCCGCCGCGCGTCGCCACCCGGCTGATGTGGACGGGCCACCGCTCAGGGGCGAGGTACGGCGCCCGGGCGGCGTCACGCGCGGCCCGCTCGTGCGCGCCGATCTGTGCGGCCAGCTCGCGGTCGCGTTCGTGCTTCGGTGGCCCGGTGTACGAGTCCTTGAGCTCCTTGCCGAACTGTTGTGCGGTCGACTTGAGCATCCCGGTCAAGGTCGTGTTCGCGAGCGCCGCCATCTGGGCCTCGGCGCTGGGCCCGTAGAGGTGGTCGCCGGCGGGCCCGTCGAGCACCCGGTGCGCCTCCGATGCCGCGATCGCCTGTTGCTGCGCCTCCTGCGCCTGCTGCTGGGCGACCGCCACCTGGGCGAGCTGCGCGTCGTAGGCCGCCTGCTGCTCGGGGGTCATGGCCGCCCGGGCCGCCGCGAGCTCCTCCTCCGACGGCGGTTGGCCGAAGGCGCTCAGGCCCTGCTTGATGGCGTCGGGGCTCATGGCCTCCTTCGCCTGGCGCAGCGTGTCACGAAGACCCATGCCGTGACAGTGAAGCATCGGGCGGGCGCCCCTGCTCGGGGGACCGACCGGCGGTGTCCGTCAGGCCGGGATGATCAGCGCCGCGAGCTCGTCGGCGCGCCGGTCGAACGAGGCCTCCCGGTCGGCGGGCGGGACGAGGATCCCCTCGAGGAGCCAGGCGATCACCTGGCCCCGCAACACGCGCGCCGGTCCGGCCCGGTCGCCGGTGAGCTCCGGGACGAGCTCGGCCAGCCACCCTTCGAAGGCCGTGTCCATGGCCGCGAACAGCAGGGCGACCGTGTCGAGGGCGGCGGGCTCGCCCCGCATCGCCTCACCGAGCATGAGCCGCACCAGGGACTCCTCGTCCAACGTGGCCCGCCACAGCCAGCGCAGGATCCCGGCGAGGCGCTCGCGCGGGGCCAGCGTGGGATCGGCCGGCGGCAGGTCGGTGGCCAGGCGGTCGAGGTAGCGGCGGTCCTCGATGACGGCGTGCACCAGCGCGTCCTTGGACGCGAAGTAGTGGTACAGGGTCGCGACGTTCAGCCCGCAGGCGTCCGCCAGGTGGCGCATCGACGTGTCCGGTGCGCCGCGGGCGCTCATGAGGTCGAGCGCGGTGGCCAGGATGTGGCCCCGCTGGTCGGCGACCGGGACGGCGTTCACGCCGGCGTGAAGATGGCGGGCAGGCTGTTGATGGCGAGGACCAGCGAGGAATCGCCCCGCTGCGGCACGATGCCGTCGGGCACCCGGATGTCGGGGAGCCGGCGGAACAGCTCCTCGAACACCACCCGGATCTCGGCCTTCGCGAGGTTCGCCCCCATGCAGTAGTGGGTGCCGATGCCGAAGCCCAGGTGGGGGTTGGGCGAGCGGTCGACCCGGAACACGTCCGGGTCGTCGAACACCCGCTCGTCGCGGTTGGCCGACTGGTAGAGCATCAGCACCTTCTGGCCCTCGAGGATCGTCTCGCCGTGCAGCTCGTGGTCCTCGGTGGCGGTGCGGCAGAAGCTGAGCACCGGGCTGACGTAGCGGACGATCTCGTCGACCGCGGTTTCCATGAGGGACGGGTCGGCGATGAGGCGGTCACGCTCCTCGGGGAACCGGCTGAAGGCGATCAGGCCACCCGACAGGGCGTTGCGGGTGGTCTCGTTGCCGGCCACGATCAACAGCACGAGGAACATCAGCAGCTCGTAGTCGTCGAGCGAGAGCTGCTCCTCGGTCTCGCCCGACCGGGCGGTGGCCGCCGACGGGTCGAGCTTGAGCAGCTCGCCGGCGTCGAACGAGCCGGTCAGGGCGCTGATGAGGTCGTCCTTGGGGACCTTGCGGCGCTCGTCGATGAGCTCCTGGCACATCGCCGTGTACTCGCCGAAGGCCACCGCCGCGGCGTGCAGCTGCGGGGCGTCGGGGTCGGTGTGGCCGTCGCCGTCCATCATCGCGTCGGACCAGGCGTAGAGGCGCTCGCGCACCTCGGGGTCGAGCCCCATCATCTCGGCGATCACGATCAGCGGCACGTGGATGGCGAACTCCGGCACGAAGTCGACCTCGCCCCGGCTCGCGATCTCCGCCACGATGTCGCGACTCACCTCGCGGATGTGGTCGGCGAGGTCCGTCACCTTCCTCGGGGTGAACCCCTTCGACACGATGCGGCGCTGCTGGGTGTGCTCGGGGTCGTCCATGGAGATGATCGACATGGGGGCGGCGACGGCCGGGCGCACGCCGCCGGCGGCCGAGTAGCGGGCGTTGTTGCGCGAGACGATCGAGACGTCCTCGTGGCGGCTGACCACCCAGAGCTCGTTCTTGGCGTCCCAGTGGACCCGGCTCTGGTCCCGGAGCCACCGGTAGGCGTCCCACGGGTCGTCGTAGAAGCGCGGGTCGTTGACGTCGATCAGGGGTGTGTCCACAGCCGTCATGGCGCCAGTATCAATCAAACGTTCGTTTGGGAGCAAAGGCCGCCGGCGGTCCCCCCGGCGCGGGTCGTCGGCCTCAGCCCTCGGGGTCGACGCGGGTCACGGTCGCGGCGGTGAAGTTGGTGACCCACACGGCGGTGTCGTCGGCGGCCACGCCGCTCGGCGAGTCGCCCACGGGGACCGTGGCGACCACGGCGTCGGACGCCGGGTCGATGCGCGACAGGGTGCCGTCGTTCTGGTTGGCGACCCACACCGCGGTGGCGGTGGCGTCCACCCCGGTGGGGGCGTTGCCCACCGAGATGGTGGCGACGACCTCGTCGGTCGAGGGGTCGATGCGGAACACGCTGGCGTTGCCGAAGCCCGTCACCCACACGGCGTCGTCGGTTGCGACGACCGAGTTGGGCCGCGAGCCCGTGCGCAGCTCGATCGTCTCCTCGACGCGGTCGGTCTCGGGGTCGATCCGGAACACCGCGTTCTCGGTGGGGTCCACGACCCACAGGGCGCCCGCCCCGAGCGAGACGTCGTTCGGGTTCGTTCCCACCGCGACGACGCGGACCACCTCGTCCGTGCGGGCGTCGAGGTGGGTCAGGGTGCCGTTGTTGCCGCCCGTCACCCACACGTCGTCCTCGGTGGCGGTGAGGTCGCTCGGCAGGGCCTGGAGGGTGATGGTGGCGGCGACGTCGTCGTTCGCCGGGTCGATGCGGGTCACCGTGCCAGCCACGCTGTTCGACACCCAGACCGCGTCCTCGGTGGCGGCCACGCCGAACGCGCCGGCGCCGGTCGGCACGCTGGCGACGACCTCGTCCGTGGCGAGGTCGATGCGGTCGACCGCGCCGGTGCCGGCGCTGGCGACCCACGCCGCGTCGGCGGTGAGGTCGAGGAACTGCGGTGACGCGCCCACGTCCACGGTGGCGGCGACCGTCGGCTCGGCGGTGGCCGTGCCCGCCGTGGTGGTGGTCGTCCCGCCGCCACCCCTGTCGCCCCGGGTCAGGAGCAGGGCGGCGAGGCCCCCGAGGGCGATCAGGGCGAAGACCGCGACGAGCGCCCCGACCAGCACGGTGTTCGACGACGACGACGTCGACGAGGACGACGGGGCGGCGGCGGCACCGGCCGGCGGTCGGGGCGCCGGCGGCCGTGCGGCCGGGGGGGTGGGCACCGTCGGCGGCACCCGGACGGTGGGCGCCGGCGGCGGCACGGGACCGGGTGGCGGACGCTCGTCCTCGCCGGGGGTGAGGCGGAGGGCGGTGACCGGATGGCCGCTCGACACCTGCACGGCCTGCAGCGCACGACCGAGGGCGGCGGCATCGGCGGGACGGTCGGCCGGCTCCTTGGCCAGGCTCTGGTGGATCACGTCGGCCAGTGCGGGCGGCACGCCCGTCAGGCGAGCCGGCTCGGTGTGGAGCACCCGGGCGAGCACGGCGGCCAGGTCGCCGTGGGTGTCGATCGGCGTCTCGCCGGCGATGAGGGTGTGGAGGGTCGACGCCAGGCCGTACACGTCGGCGCGCTCGTCGGGCTCGTCGCCGCGGAGCACCTCGGGTGCGACGTGGGCGATCGTCAGGGCGACCCCGCTCGAGGACCGGGCCGAGCCCTCCACCGCGGCGATGCCGAAGTCGCCGAGCTTGGTCTCGCCGAAGGGCCCGACGAGGAGGTTCTCCGGCTTGAGGTCGCGGTGCAGGGTGCCGGCGGCGTGGGCCGCACCGAGGGCGCCGGCGACCTCCACGCCCGCGCGCACCGCGTGCGGCCAGGCCAGGGCACCGTGGGCGAGGCGGTCGCCGAGGGAGCCGGCGTCGAGGAACTCCATCACGAGGTACGGGTGACCGTCCTCGGTGATGCCGGAGTCGTGCAGCGCGACGACGTTGGGGTGCCAGGACAGGCTGCCCATGGCCAGGCACTCGCGCTCGAAGCGCCGGCGGGCGTCGTCGTCGAGGGCCTCGACGTCGAGGACCTTGAGGGCCACGACCCGGCCGAAGCGGTCCTGGTGGGCGCGGTAGACCGTGCCGAAGCCGCCCCGCGCGATGCGCTGCAGGTCGCTGTAGCCCTCGATCTCTGGCCGGCCGGTCACGACCCCTTCCCCGCTCGCAGGCGGCGCCCCGTCACGTCGCGACGTCGACCCTACCGTCACGGGTCCGGGGGAGCCGGGCGGGCGGAGGAAGCCGGGCGGGGACGGCCGGTAGCGTGGCGTCGTCATGGGTCGTGGGTGGAGAACGTCGGTGGCCGCCTTCGTGGCGGTGGCGGCCGTGGTGGCCGCGACCACCGGTGCGGTCGCCGCGCCTTTCGAGGGCGGTGGCCCGGGCCCCTACCAGGACGCCGACCCCGAGGGCTGGCTGCCGCAACCGCTGCCGGCGCCGGTGGTCCCCACGGTGGCGTTCGTGGGCGACTCGATCGGGCGCGACGCGCAGTACTACGTGCGCAACCAGGTCGGCCGTACCCACCCGATCGCCTACTACCACTCGGTTGCCGCCGGCTACATCGGCTACCACCTGCCCCGCCTGCTCCCGGTGGTCGAGGCACCCGGTGGGCCCGACATCCTGCTCGTCGAGCTCGGCACCGGCGACGCCTTCTGGGACCACAGCGCCGCGAAGTTCGAGCGCGACGTGCGCCGCTTCCTCGACGCCGTGCTCCCGCACGTCACCTGCGTGCGGTGGTTCGACCAGAAGCCCACGCTCAACATCGCCTACCCGCACGTCAACGAGCACCGGGTCCAGTTCAACCGCATCCTCGGCCGGGTGCTCGCCGAGCCCCGGTACGCCTCGCGGAACGTGGCCCTCGTCCCGTACTCGGCCTGGTACTGGCGCGCGGGGGACGACGGGTTCTTCCTGGCCGACCGCCTCCACCACACCCAGGCGGGGCGCCGCGAGCTGGGCCTGCTCGCCGGCCAGGCGGCGGAGGGGTGCGACCCCGCCCTCACCCATGGCCCGTTCTGGGACGAGCCCGACCGCGCGAGCTCCTCTGAGGCCGTGAACTGGCTGGGCACGAACGGGATCGTCGAGCCGTACCGCAACGGCGGGTTCCGCGCCCGCCTCGGGAGCTTCCCGGTCGCGCTCGACCGGGGCCAGCTCGCCCGCTACCTCTGGCGCCTCGCCCAGTCGCCGACCGACCGCCCGCTGACGAGCTGGACGGACGTGCCGACGAGCCTCCGCCGGGCGGTGGGGTGGGTCCAGGCGTCCGGCATCATGCGGGGCTTCCCGAACGGCACGTTCCGCCCGGGGTCGGCGGTCACCCGCGGCGGCCTGGCGGTGTACCTCTGGCGGGCGATGCAGCGACCCGGCGAGGGGGTCACCACCCACGCCTGGCCCGACGTCCCCGCCGAGCTCGCCCCGGCGGTCGACTGGGCGGTCACCGCCGGGATCATGGCGCCGTACCCCGGCGGCGCGTTCGGCACCGACCGGGTGGTGACCCGGGCCCTCGGCGCCCGCACCCTGTACGCCCTCGCGCTGTACATCGCCGACCTGCTCGCGGAGGCGACCGCCCCGACACCGAGCACCACCGTCACGACCGCGCCGACCCCGTCAACGTCCACGTCCACACCGGCGGCGCCGCCCGTCACGGTGGCACCGCCGGTCACCACGCTGCCGCCGGTGACGACCGTGCCGTCGGCGCCGACCTCCACACCGAGCACGGCCGGGACGGGCGACTGAGTGGTCGCCACCGGCCGCGGCGCCGCCGCGACCCGGCGAGCGGACCTCCTCCTCCCCGGCCGGTCGGCCCACCGACCCGAGATCGACGGCCTCCGGGCCCTGGCGGTGCTCGCCGTCGTCGCCTACCACGCCGAGGTCCCGTGGATCGACGGGGGCTTCGTCGGCGTCGACGTCTTCTTCGTCATCAGCGGCTACCTGATCACCGGGCTGCTCGTCCGCGAGGTCGAGGCGCGAGGCCGGCTGTCGGTGGCGGGGTTCTACGGCCGCCGTGCGCGGCGCCTGCTCCCCGTGGCCGCCCTCGTGTCCGTCACCACCGTCGCGGTCGGCTGGTGGGTGCTGTCGCCCCTGGCCCGCCCCGACCTCTCCGCCGACGCGCTCGCGACCTCGACCTACACGATCAACCTGCGGCTCGCTGCGCAGCAGCTCGACTACCTGCGGGCGACCGTGGGGCCGTCGGCGTTCCGCCAGTTCTGGTCGTTGGCGGTGGAGGAGCAGTTCTACCTGGTGTGGCCCCTGGTCCTGCTCGTCGTGCTCCGGGGCGCCGGGCGCCGCCGGCGGGCGGCCGGCGTGGTCCTGGCGATCTGCATCGGGTCGTTCGCTCTGGCGGTGCGCTGGTCGGCCACCTCGCCCGCGTGGGCGTTCTACTCGCTCCCGACCCGTGCCTGGCAGCTCGGCTTCGGTGCCCTGCTGGCGCTCGCCTGGCCCCGGCTGGAGGCGGCGGGGTGGCTCCGCCCGCGACGGGCCGGCCAGGTGCTCGGGCTGGTCACCCTCGCCGTGGTCGTGGTGCTCGTCGGTCGCTCCACGCCGTGGCCCTCGTGGTGGACGTTGGCCCCGACCGCGGCGACCGTGCTGGTCCTGGCCGGGCCGACCGTCGCCGAGGGCGGGTCGCGGGCGGCGGACGGCCTCGCCGTGGTGCCGCTGCGCTGGATCGGGGTGCGGTCGTACTCGTGGTACCTGTGGCACTGGCCGGCGATGGTGCTGCTCGCGGCCGCGCTCGACCGGGGCCTCGGTGGGTGGCCGGCGCTCGTGGCCGCCGTGGGAACGCTCGTGCTCGCCGACCTCACCCACCGCGTCGTGGAGCAGCCGGTGCGCACGGCGCCCTGGCTGGTGGCCTCCGCCCGTCGCAGCGTGCTGCTGGGCCTCGGCGTGACGCTCGTGCTCGTCGCCCTCTTCGCTGGGCTGCTGGCCCTGCCGGACGACGTCGAGGGCCCCGGGCCGAGCGCGGCGGCGCTCGCGCAGCGCCGGGTCGACGCCCGCCGCCTCGACCAGGCCGCGCTGGTCGACCTCGTGCCGCGCAACCTCCGCCCGCCCCTCGACGTGGCCGGCGAGGACGCCCCCGAGAGCTACGCCGACGGCTGCCACCTCGACCTCCTCCAGGTGACGCCCCACCGCTGCCGCTACGGCGACCTCGGCGCGGCCACGACGGTGGTGCTCTTCGGCGACTCCCACGCGGCCCAGTGGCTGCCGGCGTTCGACCGGCTCGGCCGGGCTCGCGACGTGGCGGTCGTGTCGCTGACCAAGTCGGGATGCCCCGCCGCCGAGCTGACCGTCCACGACGGCATGCTCGAGCGCGACTACGACGAGTGCGACCGGTGGCGCGCGCAGGCCCTCGACGCGATCCAGGACCTCGAGCCCGCGCTCATCGTGGTGGCCCAGACCGCCAACTACGTGGTGGGCGACGACCAGGAGCGGCCCGACGACGACACGTGGGCCCGCGCCCTGCGCTCGACGCTGGAGGCGCTCGACCGGATGGGCCCCGTGGTGCTGCTCGGCGACAACCCGCCACCGAAGGGTGAGCCGCCCGACTGCCTCGCCGAGCACCTCCGGTCCGCCCGCGCCTGCGTCCTGCGCCGCGAGCGGCTCGACCCGGCGTGGGCGCACGCCGACGCGGTCGCGGTCGACGCGGCCACGGAGGCCGGGATCCCCTTCGTCGAGGTCACCGACCTGGTCTGCGGCGACGAGTGGTGCCCCGTCATGGTCGGCGACCAGCTCGTCTACCGGGACAGCAACCACCTGACCACCGGCTACGCCCGGGGGGTGGCCGGCGCCCTGGGCGAGCGCCTCGCCGCCGTGGCGCCTGCGGCCGGGGTGTTGACCGGCTGACGTCGCCGCGGCGCTCGGCGCCCTCAGGCGCCGCTCAGGCGCGCTCGAGCCCCAGGGCCGCGCCGAGGCGGGCGCGGCTGACCTTGCCCATCGAGTTGCGGGGGAGCGCGTCGAGGAGCAGCACGGTCTTCGGCCGCTTGTGCGGGGCGACCCGGTCGGCCAGCCACTCGTGCACCTCGGCCTCGGTGACCGCGCCCACGATTGCGGCGCACACCCGCTGGCCCCACCGCTCGTCGTCGACCCCGAACACGGCCACCTCCTGGACCTGCGGGTGGTCGAGCAGCGCCCGCTCCACCTCGAGGGGGTAGACGTTCACGCCGCCGGTGATGATCAGATCGCTGCGCCGGCCCTCGAGGTAGAGGTAGCCGTCGTCGTCGAGGCGGCCGAGGTCGCCCACGGTGCAGGCGTCCCCGCGCCAGGCCGCGGCGGTCTTGGCCGGGTCGCCCCAGTACTCGAACCGGGCGTGGCGGGGGGTCTCGCACCAGATGGTGCCCTCGTCGTCGACCGACAACCGGCGCCCCGCCCGGGCCCGGCCCACCGTGCCGGGGTGGGTGCGCCAGTCCGCGGTCGAGCAGACGGTGAACTGGGCCTCGGTCGAGCCGTAGAACTCCCACACCGACCCCTCCGGGAAGGCGGCCACCGCATGCTCCTTGAGGTGGGTGGGGCACGGGGCGCCGGCGTGGGCGACGAGCCGGAACGAGGACAGGTCGGGAAGCGCCGGCGCGTCGGCGGCGAAGAGCCGCTGGAGGTGCGCGGGGACGAGGAAGGCCGAGGTGGGGCGGTGGGCCGCCACCGCGGCGCGGAACGAGGCCGGGGTGAAGTGGCCGGGCAGGACCACCGAGCCGCCGGCGAGGAGGGTGCCGGCGGCGAAGCGCAGTGGGGCCGAGTGGTGCAGGGGCGAGGCCACGAGGTGGACGTCGTCGGCGCGGAAGCCCCACTGGTCGCGCTCCTCGGCCAGCAGGGCGTCGGCGTCGGCGTCGGTCAGCACCCCCGACCACACACCCTTCGGCATGCCGGTCGTGCCCGACGTGTAGATCATCGGCCGGGCGAGGGGGGCGGGCGCGAGCTCCACCGGCGCGTCCTCGGCGCCGGCGGCGACGAAGGCGGCGAGCTCGTCGTCGCGCAGCACGAGCGCCGGTCGGGCGTCGGCCAGCAGGGCGTCCTGCTCGGCCGGGAGCAGGTGGACGTTGAGCAGCACCGGGACCACGCCACGGCGCAGTGCGCCGATCGCCACCGCCAGGTAGGCGGCACTGCCCTCGGCGACGAGGGCCACGCGGTCGCCCCGCCGCAGGCCCTGGGCCGCGAGCGCGGCGCCCACCCGCCGCTGGTCGCGCTCGGACGCTGCCGCGGTCACCAGCGCGATCCCGTCGGTCACGACCGGCGAGCGTAGGATCCGGGCTTCCACACGGACGAGCCAGGGGGACACGATGCGGGGACGGATGGGGCGGATCGGTGCCGGCGCGGTGGCGGTGCTGGGTCTGGTGACCTTCGCGGCGGCATGCAGCAGCAGCGACGACGGCGGTTCGGAGGAGTCGTCCGCCGAGACCACCGCGGTCGAGCAGACCACCACGACGGTCGCGGCCGAGACCCTCGACATCCTGGTGTCGAACGACGACGGCTACGACGCCGAGGGCATCGACGCGGTGGTCGCGGCGCTGATCGCGTTGCCGGACACCAACGTCACGGTGGTCGCCCCGGCCGAGAACCAGAGCGGGAGCGGGGGCAACACCACGCCCGGCGAGCTCACCGCCACCGACGAGGAGACCCTCAGCGGCTACCCGGTGACCGCCGTGCAGGGCTTCCCCGCCGACGCCGTGAACTACGGGCTCGCCAACGTCGTCGAGGAGCCGCCGGACCTCGTCATCACCGGTCTCAACGAGGGCCAGAACATGGGGCCGATCATCGACGCCTCGGGCACGGTGGGGGCGGCCCGTGCCGCCGTCGCCCAGGGCATCCCCGCCCTGGCCACCAGCCAGGGGATCGACTCCGAGCCCTTCGACTACGAGACGGGCGTCGGCTTCGTCCTCGACTGGCTCGAGGAGAACCGCGACGCCATCCTCGCCGGTGAGGCCGACGTCGTGGTGACCAACCTGAACATCCCGTCCTGCGCCACGGGCGAGGCCCGCGGGCTCGTCGAGGTGCCGCCCGCCGCCGACATGGCCGGCCGGGACTACAACGCCGCCGATTGCGCGTCGACCGAGGAGGACCCGGCCGACGACGTCGGCGCGTTCAACATCGGCTTCGCGGCGATCGGCGAGATCCCCGCCGAACCGGCCGCCGGGTAGAGGCGAACGGGCCGGCGCGGTGGGGGAGCGCCGCGGGTTCCAGGGGGTCATCGGCCGGACGAGGGCCGAGTCGACCCCCTGGTGGCCGCCCGAGCCCCGCCCGCCGGCCGGCGCCCCCAACGTCCTCGTCGTCGTCCTCGACGACGTCGGGTTCGCCCAGCTGGGCTGCTACGGCTCGGACATCGAGACCCCGACGCTCGACGGCCTGGCCGCGGGCGGCCTGCAGTACACGAACTTCCACACCACGGCGCTGTGCTCGCCCACCCGGGCCTGCTTGCTCACCGGCCGGAACCACCACACCGCCGGGATGGGCCGCGTCATCGACCTGTCCACGGGCTTCCCGGGCTACGACGCGTACCTGCCGTCGAGTTGCGGGACGCTGCCCGAGATCCTCACGCCCCACGGCTACGCCGCCTACGCCGTCGGGAAGTGGCACCTCACCCCCGAGCACGAGCACCACCTCGGTGCCAGTCGAAAGCGGTGGCCCCTCGGCAAGGGCTTCGAGCGCTGGTACGGCTACTTCGACGGCGAGACCAGCCAGTTCGGCCCGACCCTGCAGGCGGACAACCACGCTGTCCCGGCGCCGGGCGACCACCACGACGGCTACCACCTCACCGAGGACCTGATCGACCACGGCCTCGCCTTCCTCGCCGACCTGCGGGCGGTGCAGCCCGACAAGCCCTGGTTCCTCTACCTGTGCCCCGGCGCGTGCCACTCACCGCACCAGTCGCCGCCCGAGTGGCGCGAGCGCTACCGCGGCCGCTTCGACCAGGGCTGGGACGCGTGGCGCCAGGCCACCTTCGAGCGCCAGCTCGCCGAGGGGATCCTGCCCGAGGGCACCGAGCTCTCTCCGCGTCCCGACTGGGTGCCGGCCTGGGACGACCTCTCCGAGGACCAACGGCGGGTCTCGGCCCGCTACATGGAGTGCTTCGCCGCCTACCTGTCGCACTTCGACCACCACCTCGGCCGCCTGCTCGACCGCCTCCGCGAGACCGGCGAGCTCGATGACACCCTGGTCATGGTGATCTCCGACAACGGGGCGAGCTCCGAGGGCGGCCCCAACGGCTCGGTCAACGACGCCCGCAACTGGAACGTGGCCGAGATGACCGTCGAGGAGGCCGTCGAGCGCATCGACGAGATCGGCGGGCCGACGATCCACAACAACTACCCGTGGGGCTGGACGGTGGCGGGCAACACGCCGTTCAAGCGCTGGAAGCGCGAGACCCACGAGGGCGGTGTCTGCGACCCGCTGATCGTGCACTGGCCCAACGGGATCACCGCCCGGGGGGAACGGCGCCGCCAGTACGCCCACGCCGTCGACCTGCTCCCCACGATCCTCGAGGCCGTCGGCGTCGAGGCCCCCACGGTGATCGACGGCGTCGAGCAGCAGCCCATCGCGGGGACGTCGCTGCACTACAGCTTCGACGACCCCACCGCACCCGATCGCCACACCGTGCAGTACTACGAGATGCTCGGCAGCCGGGCGCTCTACCAGGACGGGTGGAAGGCGGTGACCTATCACCCCATCGCCGACACGAGCATCCACATCGACGACGACCCGTGGGAGCTGTACCACGTCGCTGTGGACCCCTCCGAGTGCCACGACCTCGCCGCGGCCGAGCCCGAGCGCCTCCGGGCGATGATCGACCGGTGGTGGGTCGAGGCCGAGGCCAACCAGGTGCTGCCGGTGGACACCGACCTGCTCACTGCGATCCTCGGCCTCGAGCGACCGGGCATCCCCGAGCGCGACCACTACGAATTCCGCCCGGGCGGCGGGCCCGTGCCGGAGACCTGCACGGTGAACGTCCGCAACCGCTCGCACACCGTCACCGCCGAGCTGGCCGGGCCCCTCGGCGACGCCGAGGGCGTGCTGTTCGTCCAAGGCTCGGTGCTCGGCGGTTGGGTGCTGTACGTGGCCGACGGCCACCTGCACTACGCCCACAACTACGTCGGGCTGCGCACGCAGCGGGCCCGCTCGGACCGGCCGCTCGACCCGGGGGCCCGCACGCTCGCCCTGCGCTTCGAGCGCACCGGCGAGCACCGCGGTGTCGCCCACCTGCTCGCCGACGGGGTCGAGGTCGGTGCCGGCGAGATCCCGCAGTTCACTCCGGTGCGTTTCGCCATCACCGGCGACGGCGTCCACTGCGGCGAGCACTGGGGCGTGGCGGTCTGCGACGACTACCGCGCCCCGTTCCGCTTCACCGGCCCGCTGCACCGGGTGCTGATCGATGTCGAGGGCGAGGCGTTCTCGGACCCCGAGGCCGACGCCCACGACGCCCTCCGCAAGCAGTAGGGGACGGGGCGGCGGCGGGCGCGCGGGTGGGGGCTAGGTTCCGGGCGATGGAGATCGGGATCGCGCTGCCGACCATGGCCCCTGGCTACGGGCCGACGACGACGGTGGACTGGGCCCGGGCGGTCGACGCTGGCCCGTTCTCCAGCATCAGCACCGGTGAGCGCATCTCGTTCGACAACCCGGACTGGGTCGTCGCCCTCGCGGCCGCGGCGGCGGTGACCGAGCGGGTGCGGGTGATCGCCAACGTGGTGGTGCTGCCGCTGCACCCCGCGGCCGAGGTCGCGAAGCAGATCGCCACCCTCGACCAGGTCTCGGGCGGGCGGGTCACCCTCGGGGTCGGGGTCGGCGGCCGCGAGCACGACTACCGCAGCCTGGAGGCCCCCTTCGTCCGCCGCCACGCCCGCCTCGACGAGCAGGTCGCCGAGCTCAAGCGCCTGTGGGTCGGTGAGCCGCCCTTCGAGGGCGCGGACCCGGTTGGCCCGCCGCCCGTGCAGGCCGGCGGTCCGCCGATCCTCGCCGGCGCCCTCGGGCCGAAGAGCATGGCCCGCGCCGCACGCTGGGCCGACGGCGTGACCGGCTTCAGCGTGGCCGGCGTGGTCGGCGAGATGGCCAACACGTTCCGGCTGGCCGAGCGGGCGTGGCAGGACGCCGGGCGCACCGAGGCGCCCCGCAGGGTCAACGGCTGCTTCTACCTGCTCGGCCCGGACGACGATGCCGCCCGCGACGAGCTGCGGGTCTTCGCCGCCCGCTACCTCGGCGTGTTCGGTCGGGAGTTCGCGGAGGCCATGGCCGCCGAGACCCGCATCTGGAACGAGGCCGCCCTGCACGAGGTGCTCGACGGCGCCGAGGCGGAGGGCTGCGACGAGCTGATCCTCGTGCCCGGCACGGTCGACCTCGACTGCCTCGAGCGCACGGTCGCCGTGCTCGCCGCCCGCGCCTGAGGCCCGCCGTCCCGAGCCAGGGCGCTATTCGTCGAGCGGCGTGCCCGGCGGCTTCAGGATTCCGCCGAAGAACGCGTCGAGGTAGGGCGAGGGATCGGCCGACCAGTCGAGGGCCCGCACCTGCGCGAGCGTGCGCCGCCCGCCGAACGACCGGAACAGGTCGAACAGTGGGCCGGCGAGGTGGACCTGGGCCTCCTCGCCGTCGGGCACGTCCCCGAGGGTGAGCACCCGGCCCTTCGTCGTGATCTCGAGGGTGGGTAGCCCCTCGGCCTGGATGAGGCGGTCGAGGCTCTTGGCGAGGAAGCCGAAGCCGACGGCGAGCCCGTCGGTGTCCCGGGCGCCCGGTTCGCCGAGCGCGCCCCGCAGGTCGTGCTCGTGGGTCGTCACGTCGAACACCATCTGGCTGGCCGGCGCCGGTGGGACCGCGGGGATGGCCGCCTCGAGCTGCGGGCCGACCTCGTCCCAGTGGTCGAGGAGCCCGCCGACGGGGAGGCTGCCCAAGCGGTCGATCTGCGCCTCCGTCCAGGGGTCGGAGCCGGCCCCGGCCACGTTGCCGGCGAGCACGTCGTCGACCGCGCCCACCATGTGGGCGACGAGCTGGTTCACCGTCCACTGTGGGCACGCCGGCACCACCCGGTCGGCCACCGCGTCGGGACCTGCCGTCCGCAGCAGCTCGGTGCTGCGCCGGCGGGTGCCGCCGTAGGCGGCGGCGATGGCGTCGGGCTCGGCGAGGATCGAGGTGCGGGCCATGACCGGACCGTATTCGCCGCCGGAGCCCGCGGGGATCACCGGGCTGGGGTTCAATGGCGCCGTGACCGCGCCCACCGCCCCGGCCCCCGCCGGCACCCGCCCGAGCTTCGACCTGCTCGATCCCGAGTTCTACCGGCCGAACCCGCACGAGGCCTACACGTGGATGCGCCACCACGAGCCCGTCTACCGGGACGAGCGCAACGGCCTCTGGGCCGTCACCCGCCACGCCGACGTGCTCGACGTCGAGCGCCGCAACCACGTGTTCCTGAGCGGTCCGGGCTACCGGGCGCTGCCGTCGCCCGACGAGACGAACATGATCGCCCAGGACGACCCCCGCCACCAGCAGCAGCGGCGCCTCGTGTCCCGGGACTTCACGCCCGCCGCGGTACGGACCCGGGCCGACGAGACCCGCGCCCTGGTGGTCGACCTGCTCGACGAGGCGCTCGTCCCCGACGCCGGCGGGACGGGCGTGCTCGAGGTCGTCGACCAGTTGGCCGCTCAGCTCCCCGCCCGGCTCACCTCGCGGCTGCTGGGCTTCCCCGAGGAGCAGTGGCGGGACCTGAAGAGCTGGTCCGAGCGCCTCATGCGCCTCGACACCATGGACCGCGACCCCGACGTCGCCATGGGCGTCGTGACGGCCTGCTTCGAGTTCAACACCCGGCTCGACGACCTGCTCGCCGCCCGCACGGGCTGCCCGATGGACGACCTGCTCTCCGTGTGGGCGAACGCCGAGATCGAGGGCAAGCCCCTCGACCGCCTGTCGATCTTCCACGAAACCGGCCTGTTCATCTCGGGCGGCGCGGAGACGACCCGCACGGTGATCGCCCACGGCCTGCGGGCGTTCTGCGACCACCCGGACCAGTGGGAGCGGCTCGCCGAGCACCCCGAGGCCATCCCGACCGCGGTCGAGGAGCTGCTCCGGTGGGTCACGCCCCTGAACAACTTCTTCCGCACCGCCGCGGTCGACACCGAGGTCGGCGGCCAGGCGATCGCCGCCGGCGACCGGGTGATCCTGCTGTACCCGTCGGCCAACCGCGACGAGGCCGTGTTCGACGAGCCCTTCCGCTTCGACGTCACCCGCAGCCCGAACCACCACGTGGCCTTCGGGTACGGCACCCACTTCTGCCTCGGCGCCAACTTCGCCCGCCAGACCCTGCGGATCCTGCTCGAGGAGCTGTCCACGCGGCTCACCGACCTGCACGTGGTGAGCGAGCCCGACGTGGAGCCCAACCTCTTCGCCCGGGCGGTGCGGACCTTCGAGCTCGGCTACCGCCGGCGCTGAACGACCCGGCCGTGGGGCGGGTGCTCCGCGCCGCTCAGTAGGCGCCGGGCGGGCTCGAGGCCGTGCGGGGCCGGCCGTCCCGCGTACGGGTCACGGCGTCGCTCCACGGGCCCCCGAGGGGGCGGATGTCGGGCCGGCTCGGGGCGTCTCCCCACACCGCCGGCGGGATCGCGGCGAGGACCGCGCCGGGGACCGTGGCCCCGAGGAGGTGGAAGTCCCGGGGCGCCGCGCCCGGGTGCACGAGGCGGGGGCGCACCACGTTGATGAGGTTGTCGGCGCGCAGCTGGGCTTCGTTGCACGTCGGGTTGGCGTCCGTGCACGCCGACGACCCCTCGATGCCGAGCGGGTGGTCGACCGGTCCGTTCCAGATCACGTTGCCGTCGATGCGGAGGTCGTCGTCGCCGAGCGCAGGATCGGGCACGTTCGTGTCCGCCGGTGCGTCGACCGGCCCTCGGAGGTCGAAGTGCTGCCAGCGGCTCGGCGTCGTGGACGGGTTCAGGACGACGTTGTTCAGCACGTACACGTGGCGGTTCGGGATCACCTGGCCGGCGTCGCCGGCGGCGGGGCCCCAGCCGCCGGCGTCGCGGTGCGCCGTGCAGGTGGCGGTGTCCCCGTCGCAGCCGCGCGCGCCGTGCACCACCTCGATGACGTGGGAGCGCCGGCCCACGCGGTAGAGCGTGTTGTGGGCGAGGAGGACGTCGAACCCGCCGTTCACCCCGAGGCCGGCGCCGTCGACGTCGTGCACCACGTTGTCCACGATCTCGACGCCGTAGGCCTCGTAGTGCAGCCAGGGCGCCACCATGAACTCGAAGCCGGTGCCTTGGCCGGCCGACACGCCGCCGGTGCCGCAGTGGTGGAAGCGGTTGCCGGCGATGACCAGGTCGGCCGAGCCGCCCTTGGCGTACAGGCACCAGTCGTCGCCGTGGTGGATCACCGAGCGCAGCACGTGGCCGTGCTGGACGGCGACGAAGTCGACCGGGTTCTCGTAGGAGCCCGAGATGTTGGAGTCCTCCACCCCCACGTGGGTGCTCTGGTTGACCTTGAGCCCCTCGTGGAGGTCGTGGCCGGCCACGATGCGCACGCGGCGGAACCGCACGTGGTCGCCCCGCTCGACGTGCACGGCGACGTCGCTCGCGGCGGGGTGGCCACCGCCCGCCACGAACCGCAGCCCGTCGAACGTGAGGTGGGCGACGTCGTAGACGTTGAGCCCGCCGTCGATCGTGACCGTCCCCGGCCCGTCGGCCGCCTCGATGCTGATCGGCGCGTCGGCCGAGCCGTGCCGGGCCTCCATCCACCCGTTCGTGATCGAGCCGTACGGCACGACGCCGGGCGTGATCCGGATGCGGGTGCCGGTGCCCGTGGGCTCGGTGGGGACGCGGGCCCAGGCTGCGCCGAGCGTGCGCAGGGCGTGGGCCCGGTCGGCGCCCGACGCCCGGTTGCGCCCGTGGATGGGGTCCACCCAGATCGTCGCCGGCGCCCCCGCCGGCCCGGCCTCCGAGGCCAGGGCGGTCGACTCGTCGGGACCCCTGTCGGGCCCGGCGCCGGCGGGCATCGGCGGCGCCCCGACGACGGCACCCAGGAGAAGGGCGAGCGCCACCGCCCCCCGTCGCCCTATGGTCCGCGTTCGCATGCCCGGGATCATCGGCACGCTCGGTGGTCCGCCTGACGATCGACCGCGGTCGCGGGCGGAGACCGGCGCGCGGCGGCGCGGGAGTGGACCTCCGGCCCTGTGCCGGGTGCCACCCGTCGGCCACACTGCGGGCATGGCCTTCACCCTGCACGCGCCCGAGGACGGCGCCGCCCTCATCCATGACACCGACCGCCTCGGTGTGCCCCTCGGCCCCGGTCAGCCCATGGGCCTGCTCCACGCGCTCGGCAAGCGCGAGCGCTTCGACGACCTCGTCGTGTTCGGGGCGCTCCTCGTCGACCTCTACGAGCTGTTCACCCGCCCCGGTGTCCGCCTCCTCAGCGGCTTCTACGGCCCGGCCGAGCGGTTCCTCCTCGACTCGGGGGCCGACATCCAGTTCGTGCCCTCGGACTTCCGGCGGTTCACCCCCATCATCGAGCGCTTCGCCCCCCGGGTGCTCGCCACCGCCGTCTCCGCCCCGGACGAGGACGGGTGGATGAGCCTCTCGGTGCACGCCGGTGCCTCCATCGCCGAGCTCAACCGGGCCATCGCGGACCCCGACCGGGTCGTGATCGCGGAGGTCGTCGCCGACGCGCCCCGCACGTTCGGGCTCATGCCCGACCACCCCCACCGCCTGCACTACGACGACGCCGACCTGGTGATCGAGGGCGACCGCCCGATGTTCGTGCTGCCCGACGCCGTGCCCACCGACGTCGACGAGGAGATCGCGCGCCACGTTCGGCCGTTCATCACCGACGGCTGCACGCTGCAGACGGGCATCGGCGGGATCCCCTCGACCATCGCCCGCCTCCTGGCGAACGACGACGGTGGCGACTACGGCGTGCACTCCGAGATGTTCACCACCGGGCTCATGGAGCTGCACAAGGCGGGCAAGGTCACGAACGCCCGCAAGGGCCAGTTCGACGGGTTGTCGATCTCCACGTTCGCGGCCGGTACCACGGATCTCTACGAGTGGCTCGATGGCAACGAGGAGGTGCGCTTCCTGCCCGTGGACGTCGTGAACTCGCCCGAGGTCATCGCCCGCAACCACAAGATGGTCACCATCAACGGCGCGCTCATGCTGGACCTGTGGGGCCAGGCCGTGGCCGACACGCTCGGCAGTCGCCAGTTCTCCGGCATCGGCGGCCACGAGGACTTCGTCTCGGTCGCGGGCCTCGAGCTCGAGGACCGCAGCCTCATCTGCCTGCCCTCGCAGGCGAACGTGAACGGCCAGCCGGTGTCCCGGATCGTGGCCGGGCTTCCCGCCGGGACCATCGTCACCACCCCCCGGCACCAGCTGGACATCGTGGTCACCGAGTACGGCGCGGCGTCGCTGCGGGGCCGCACGGTGCGGGAGCGGGCGGTGGCTCTCGCCGAGATCGCGCACCCCGACGACCGGGCCGAGCTCCTCGAGCAGGCTCGGCGGATGGGTTGAGCGCCCCGGCGCGCCGGTCGCACGCGTAGCGTCGGGCCATGGCGGTCATCGAGACGGAGGGGCTGACGAAGCGGTTCGGTGCGCTCGCCGCGGTCGCCGACCTGGACCTCGCCGTCGAGGGCGGGGAGATCTTCGGGTTCCTCGGGCCGAACGGTGCCGGCAAGACCACCACGACCCGGCTGCTGCTCGATGCCCTCCGCCCCACCTGCGGGGTCGCCCGGGTGCTCGGGGGGTCGGGCCGCGACCCCGAGATCCGCCGGCGGATCGGCGTGCTGCCCGCCGACCTGCACTTCGACCCGCGCCTCACCGGGCGGGAGCTCTTCGCGTACGTCGGCCGGCTGCGCGGGGAGGACCGCTCGAGCGCGGTCGACCAGCTCTGTGAGCGGTTCGACCTCGATCCCGATCGACGCATCGACGAGCTGAGCACCGGGAACCGGCGCAAGGTCGGGATCGTCGTCGCGTTCGCGCACGACCCGGAGCTGCTCGTGCTCGACGAGCCGACGTCGGGCCTCGATCCCATCATGCAGGAGGAGTTCCACGACCTCGTGCGGGAGCGCAACGCGATGGGCACGACCGTGTTCCTCAGCTCACACGTCCTCGCGGAGGTGCAGGAGATGGCCGACCGGGTGGGGCTCATCGGCGACGGCCGCCTGCTCGACGTGCGCACGGTCGCCGAGCTCCTCGGCCACGGGCGCCAGCATCTCGTAGTCGAGCTTCCCGAGCCCCCACCGCCCGACGCGTTCGCCGCGGTCCCCGGCGTGTCGGAGGTCGTGGTCGAGGGCTCGGTCGTCCGGCTCGTCGTCGACGGTGAGGTCCACCCGGCGCTGGCCCGGGCCGCCGACTTGCGGACGCTGCGCATCACCAGCCACGAGCCGGACCTCGAGGCCGTCTTCCTGGCCCGCTACCGGCCCGAGTCCCCGCACGGCGATCCCGTCGAGGGCGGGGCGGGCGCAGCGGGCGTCGCGGGCGACGAGGGGGACGCGTCCGGGGTGTCGTCGTGAGCGGCCGCCGGGCCCTCACCGTGGCGGCGCGCCTGTTCGCCGACCGGGGGCGGGCCCTTCTGTGGTGGTGCGTCGGCTTCGTCGCCTTCCTCGAGGTGAACGTCGTCTTCTACCCGAGCGTGAAGGACCAGTCCGAGTTCGACCAGATGATGAACGAGATGCCGGAGAGCCTGCGCGTGTTGATGGGCATCACCGAAGACCTGTCGATCACCAGCCCGGTCGGGTACCTCCAGAGCCAGCTGTTCGCCATGTTCTTCGCGCTGCTGCTGCTCATCTACGGCCTCGGCCTCGCCGCCAACGCCATCGCCGGCGCCGAGCAGGACGGGCGCCTCGAATACCTGCTCGTCCAGCCCGTCACCCGGCTCGAGGTCGCGCTCGGGCGCTGGTTCGCGGTGTGCGTGCTGGTCACGGTGCTGACCCTCTCGGGCTTCGTTGCCCTCGCCGTCACGAACCCGCTCGTCGGGCTCGACGAGGGCCTGCCGCTGACCCACCTCCTCGCCGCCTCCGTGGAGAGCCTGCTGCTCGCACTCGTGTTCACCGCCGTCGGGTTCGCGATCGGCGCGTGGACGGGCCACAAGGGCCAGGCCCTCGCGGTGGCCAGCGCGGTGGCGGTGGTCACGTTCCTCGTGAACGGCTTCGGCGACCTCGTGGCCGTCGTGGAGCGGATCCGCTTCGTCTCACCGTGGCACTGGTACGCCAGCGGGGACCCGTTGAGCAACGGCTTCACCCTCCAGGCCACGCTCCTCCCCCTCGTGCTCACGGCCGTGACCGTGGCCGTCGGCTGCTGGCGTCTGGACCGGCGCGACCTCCGCTGAGGCCCCGGTGGGCCCTGGTCGGCCGCTCACCACCGTGTCCGATTCCCGCCAGTAACCGGCCGCCACCCGTGCGACGATGACCGGGTGATCGAGGACTTCGAGCGGTGCTACCGGGCGGTCCAGAGCCGCGATGCCCGCTTCGACGGCTGGTTCTACACCGGCGTCCGCACCACCGGCATCTACTGTCGCCCGAGCTGCCCGGCGGTCACCCCCAAGGCCGCCAACGTGACGTTCCACCCCACCGCCGCGTCGGCCCAGGCCGCCGGCTTCCGGGCCTGCCTGCGCTGCCGGCCCGACGCCACGCCGGGCTCGCCCGAGTGGAACGCCCGCGCCGACCTCGTGGGGCGGGCCATGCGCCTCATCGCCGACGGCGTGGTGGACCGCGAGGGCGTCGGCGGCCTCGCCCGCCGCCTGCACTACAGCGAGCGCCACCTGCACCGCCTCCTCGTGGCCGAGGTCGGCACCGGCCCGCTCGCCCTCGCCCGGGCGCAGCGGGCCAACGCCGCCCGCCTGCTCATCGAGACGACCGACCTCCCCCTCTCGCAGGTCGCATTCGCCGCCGGGTTCGCCAGCATCCGCCAGTTCAACGACACCGTGCGCACGGTGTTCGCGCTCAGCCCCACGGAGCTGCGGGCCCGACGCCGTGGCCGCACCGAGGCCACCCCCGGCTCGATCACCGTGCGCCTGCCCCACCGGGCGCCGTTGGCCGCGGACGAGCTGCTCGCGTTCCTCGGGGCACGGACCGTCCCCGGGGTGGAGGAGGTCACCGAGGACGGCACCTACCGCCGCACCCTCGACCTGCCCCGTGCACCCGGCGTCGTCGAGGTGGCCCTGCCGGGCGGCGACGGTGGCGCGGCCCACGTCGTGGCCACGCTGCGGCTGGGCGACCTCCGCGACCTCGGCGCCGCCGTCGAGCGCACCCGCCGCCTGCTCGACCTCGACGCCGACCCCGTGGCGGTCGCCGATCTCCTCGGCCGCGACCCGCACCTCGCCGCGGTCGTGGCCCGGGCCCCCGGCCGGCGGGTGCCGGGCACGGTCGACGGCGCGGAGCTCGCGGTCCGGGCCGTGCTCGGCCAGCAGGTGAGCGTGGCCGGCGCCCGCACCCTTGCCGGTCGCCTCGTCGCCGCCCTCGGCCGTCCGCTCGCCGAGCCCTCGGGGGGCCTGACCCACCTGTTCCCCTCCGCGGCGGCGCTCGCTGACGATGACCTCACCGCGGTCGGCATGCCCGAGGCGCGCAAGCGCGCCATGCGGTCGCTCGCCGCGGCCGTCGACGGCGGCCTCGTTCTCGACCCGGCCGCCGACCGCGAGGACACCCGGGCCGCGCTGCTCGTGCTTCCCGGGATCGGGCCCTGGACCGCGTCCTACGTGGCCATGCGGGCGCTGGCGGATCCCGACGTGTTCCTGGCGTCCGACCTCGGCGTCCGCCACGGCCTCGCGGCCGTGGGCCTGCCCGACGACCCGACCGAGGCCGCCGCGCTCGCCGAGCGCTGGCGGCCGTGGCGCTCCTACGCCGTCCTGCACCTGTGGGCCGCGACCGAACCACTCCCACCGACCGACCCGCGACCGACCGATCCGACCGATCCCCCTGAGGAGACCCGCTGATGCGCACCGCCACCGTCCCCACCCCCGCCGGCCCGTTCACCGTCGTGGCCGACGACGCCGTCGTCCTCGCGTCTGGCTGGACCGAGGACGTCGACGACCTCCTGCCGCTGATCGCGCCGGCGCTGCGCCCGGTCACGGTCGAGCGGGTGGCGCACCTCGGCGCCGTCACCGACGCGGTGGCCGCCTACGTCGACGGCGACCTGGGCGCGGTCGACGGGATCGAGGTGCGTCAGCACTCGGGACCCTTCCTCGTCGAGGCGTGGGCGGTGCTGCGCCGAGTGCCGGCCGGTGCGCCGGTCACCTACGCCGAGCTGGCGGCCAAGGCCGGGCGGCCCGACGCGGTCCGGGCCGCGGCCTCCGCGTGCGCCCGCAACGCCGCGGCGCTGTTCGTGCCCTGCCACCGGGTGGTGCGCACCGGCGGCGGCCTCGGGGGGTTCCGCTGGGGGCTCGACGTGAAGCGCTGGCTGCTCGACCACGAGGCGCCTGCGGCCTGAGCGCGCCGCCGGCGCGGTGTGTCGTCCCCGGGGTCAGGCCGCCTCGGGCGTGGGCTCGGGGGTCGGCGCGGCGCGGCGACGCGACGCGACCTCGGCGTCCACCTCGGCCCCGAGCAGGACCGAGAGCGAGCCCAGCCACAGCCAGAGGAGCACCACCACCACGCCGGCGAGGGAGCCGTAGGTGCGGGCGTAGCGGGCGAAGTTGGCCGTGTAGAGGGAGAACCCCACCGAGCTGACGAGCCAGCAGGCGGCGCCGACCGCCGGCCCCGGCCAGAGGTGCAGGCCGTGGCGGTCGCTGCCGGCGACGCGGTAGAGGATCGAGAGCGCGCCGGCCATGACGAGGAACAGGGCCGGCCAGCGCACGGCGTCGATCGTCCACCGCAGCACGTCGTGGTCGAGCTGCGTGCCGAGCCACGGGGGCACGGCGACCACCACCAGCGCGACCAGCACGACGAGCACGATGGCGGCCAGGGTCAGCCCGATGGAGAGCCCGCGCTGCTCGACGAAGCTGCGGGGACGCCGGCCGTGGGCGAGGTCGATGCCCCGCACGAGGCTGTTGATGCCGGCCGACGCGGTCCACAGCGCGAGCAGGGTGCCGACGAGCACCGCGGCGGTCCGGCTCGTCGTCCCGCCACCCGCGATGGCCCGGACCTGGGCGACGAGGAGCGAGCGGACCTCGACGGGCACCGCGCCGGCGTGGTCGCCGAGGCGCTGCTCGATCTCGGCCGGGTCCGCGACCACGCCGTAGAGCGTGATGGCCACGATGATCGTCGGGACGAGGGCGAGGAAGGCGTAGAACGCCACGCCCGCCGCGACCAGGGGCAGGAAGTGGTCGGCCACCCGCCGCTGGAGGCGACGGGCGGCCGACCACCACCGGAGCAGGCGCCGCTCACGCACCCACCCTTGCTACTCCGTCGGCCACCGCCGGTGGGACCGTGCGGTCACACCGGGACCCGGAACACGTCGGCGGCGAGCTCGGCGGGGTCGACGTCGGTGTTCGCCGCGATGAGGCGGCTCAGCGAGGTCCGGAAGTCGATCCCGTAGCGCTCGCGGATCGTGCGGAGACCCGGGTCGTTCTCGAAGTAGAAGCGGTCGCCGTCGCGGAGGGCCGTGAACTGGCGCTTCCACATCGCGGCCTGCAGCGCCCCGAACTCGCTGCCGCGCTGGTGGCGCTCGGCCACCATGCCGACGAAGGCGTCGACCTCGTCGACCGAGCCGTAGATCGCCCGGAGGCGGGCGGCCAGGGTGGTGCGGCGCACCGCGCGCACCGCGTCCTCGTCCGCCTCGTCCGTCCCCGGTGTGAGCACGGTGCCGGCGGCGTCGCGCAGCTCGACCACGTCGAGGATGTCGGGGTCGTCGATCGGGTCGGCCGCGTCGATCTCGGGATCGCTCGGGAACCGGTCGGTGGCCTCGCCGGTGAGCTGGGTGAACGAGGTGATCCGGGGCAGCCCGTACGCCTGGCGGAGGTCGTTGTAGCGGGGGATGCCGTGGTCACGGGCCCGGGCGATGTCGAGGGCGGCGAGGTCGACGACCCCGCTGAAGCACTGGGTGAGGTCCGACAGGTCGTTGCACTGCGTCGCCGGGTCGGTGACGCCGGGGCCCGGCACCTGGAACATGACGCTGCGCAGTTGGTTGTCGAACTGCTCGTCGTTCGCGTACTGCGCCTCCTCGCCCAGCGCCGCGAGCATCGAGCCGGCGCCGATCTGCTCGAGCAGGTCGGGGTTCCCGAAGGCCGCGTTGAGCGGGATGGTCAGCTCGAGCTCATCGCCGTCGGGCACGACGGTGACCCCCTCGGCGACCAGGGCCTGCTGCGCGGCGGCATCCAGGTCGGCGGCCTCCACGCCGACCTCCATCTCGCCGTGGATCATGCTGTGCGCCCGGTACCCCACGGTGGCGAACTCGTTCGAGATCGAGGCGTCGACCGACGGGTCGTAGCCCCGGTAGGCGGGCAGGGTGATGCCGAGCGCAGGGAGGAACTCCCGGTAGGTGATGTACTGCTGCTCGGCCATCACGACCCGGCGGGCGAGGTCGAAGCGGCGCTGCGCGCCGAGCGAGCTCGGCAGCAGGTCGACGATGCGGTTGTGCTCGCGGGCGAACAGCGTGTGGATGGCGGTGAGGGCGATGTTCTCGTTCGCCCGCACGTCGCCGGCGACCGCGGCCTCGTCGGTCGTGCCGGTGAGACGGCCCATCAGCGCCATCTCGGGGGCGGTCGACGAGTCGCCGCGCTCGTCACGGCGGGGGAGGTTGCCATCGGCGTCGAGGAGCAGGTGCGGGCCGTTGTTGGCGAGGTTGCCGTCGACGGGGCCCTCGCGCAGCCACTCCAGGCGGGCGGTGGTGCCGCCGTAGACGTTCCAGGCGTCGAGGTAGGAGCTCACCGTGTTGACCTGCTGGCGGGTCCCGGTGGGGGACGAGGCCGCGTCACGGGTGAACTGGATGACGCCGAAGTCGTTCGTGAACACCTCCAGCGGGTCGGCGGCATCGAAGGGCAGGTCGGCCGCCTCGGTGCTCTCCTGGGCGAGGCCCAGCGCGTGGTCGAGGAACTGGCCCCATGCCCACGCCCACTGGCTCACGCCGCGCGCCGAGAAGATGTTCTGTCCGGTGTCGTTGAAGATCCGGTTGCTGACGTAGCGGGGGGACGGCCCGTCGGCCATCGCCGAGGTGCCGTCGGCGTAGGCCGCGGCGGCCACCCGGGAGTAGGCGCGGCCGGCGGCGCCCTGGTTCGGGCGGCCTGCGTTGTTGCCGGTGCCGTCGAGGCTCGGGATCACGATGCGGGCGGCACGGCCCGCCCCCGTTCCGGTGCCCCCGCGCCCGCCACCACCACCACCGCCACCACGGCCGGGCCGTGACTCCTCGCTGGTCTGGCCGGCGGCGGCCTGCACGTCGGTCGTGACCGCGCCGGCGGCGAGGGCGGCGGCCATGGCCAGTGCGGCCACGGCCCGGGCCCGCGCTCGGCGCGGGCGGGGATGGTGCGACATGGAAGATCCCTCCTGGGTCGTCGTTCTCGGCGGGGCCAGCGCCGGACGCGGCCAGGGGGATACGGCCGGATCGTCTCAGGTTCCTCTCATGTCGCCTCCGTACCTTGCCGCCGACCCCGAGCGCTGTAGGTGCCATGCCCCCGCCCACCGATCTGCTGCCGCCCCTGGCGAACCCCGAGGGCGACGCCGCCCTGGTGGCACGCCTGCGCGGGCTCGGCGCCGCCGCGGTGGCGCCGGAGGTCGCGGAGCGCCACCTCGGCGCGATGCGCCGTCAGTCGGCCACCCGGTCGCGGCGCCGGCGGGCGGTGGTGGCGGGCGTGGCCGCGGGGGCGGTGCTGCTGGGCTCGACCAGCCTCGCCGCTGCCGGTGTGCTCCCCGCACCCGCCCAGTCGGCCGCCCACCAGAGCCTTGGCCGACTCGGCATCGCCGTCCCCGCTCGGCCGTCGGAGGGTGAGCCGTCGGGCCGGCCCGGCGCCGACGAGCCGGCGGCGCGGCGCCCGCGCGGACGCGGCCTCGGTGGTGCAACCGGGAGCGAGGCCCGGCGCCGGGCGCAGGCGCGGGCGCAGGACCCCGCCACCGGCGGTCGCCCCGAGGCGGGGGCGGTGGGGGCCGGCACGACGTCGCGCCGTCCGGCGACTCGCCCGGTGGCGCCCGCGACGACCGCACCAGCAGCCGGCGGGGCCGGTGGGGCCGGTGGGGCCACCGACCGTCCGGCGCCGACCACCCCACACGACCCCACCACCCGCAGCGGCGGCGCCTCGCCGGCAAGCGGCGCAGCGTCGCCGGACGACGATCCCGCCGGGCCCACGGCGGCACCGGCCGCCGGCGGCCCGACCGCCCCCACCGCGGGGGTCGACGGGCGGACCACGGCACCGGCACCGCGGTCGGCACCCGCCACGGGTGACCCGGGCGCCGGGACCGCCCCACCACCGACCGGAGCGGCGGCCGGGTGATGGCCGTGGTCACCGAGCTGCGGCGGGTCGCACCGGCGACCGGTCCGGCGGGAGCGGGAGCGCGAGCGGGAGCAGAGAAAGGACAGGACGGCGCCGGGCGCCGTGCCGGGCGGTCGCCCGCCCTGGCGGCCCGGCCCGATGCGGCGGAGGCCTACCGCGTGCTGGCGCCGGCCGTGCTGGGCTACCTGCGGGCCCGCCGGGCCCCCGACCCCGAGGACGTGCTCGGCGAGGTCTTCCTGCAGGTCAGCCGGGACCTCGACCGCTTCCACGGCGACCACGACGACCTGCGGCGGTGGGTCTTCCGCATCGCCCACAACCGCATGACCGACGCCTTCCGCCGCCGGTCCCGTCGCCCCCAGATCGCGGACCGGGCGCCGCCCACGGTGGTGGCCCCGCCCGACCCCACCCCGGTGGACGACGAGCTGATCGCCGCGCTCCAGCAGCTCGGCGAGGACCAGCGCGAGGTCGTCGTCCTGCGCTTCGTCGCCGACCTGTCGCTCGAGGACGTCGCCCAGATCACCGGCCGCAACGTCAACGCGGTCAAGGCCATGCAACACCGGGCGCTGGCCAACCTCCGCCGGGTCCTCGGGGCGGCGGCGCCGGAGCTCGCCGCGACCGGCGTCTAGCGTCACCGCGGTGGGTGCGCCCGTCGTCGACCTGACCGATCTCGACCTCTTCTCGGACGGGTTCCCGCACGACGTCTTCACCACGCTCCGCCGCGAGCACCCCGTGTTCTGGCACGAGCCCACCGCCCACACCCCGGGCGACGAGGGCTTCTGGGTGGTCACCCGCCACGCCGACGTGCTCGCCGTGCTGCACGACCCGGCCACGTTCTCCTCGGAGACCGGCCCCGGTCGCACGGGCGGGGGCACGACCCTCGAGGACCTGCCGCCCGGCTTCGTGACGGGCGTGATGCTCAACATGTCGGACCCCCCGACCCACACCCGGATCCGGGGCCTCGTGAACCGCACCTTCACGCCCCGCTCTGTCGAGGCCCTCGAGTCGTGGCTGCACGAGCGCACCGCGGCGATCCTCGATGCGGTCGCCGACCGGGGCGAGTGCGACTTCCTCGTCGACGTCGCCGCCGAGCTGCCGCTGCAGACGATCGCCACGATGCTCGGCGTGCCCCAGGAGGACCGCCACCAGCTCTTCGCCTGGACCACGACGATCCTCGACTACCGCGACCGCGACCTGGCGGGCGCCAGCGACGCGCTCGCCGAGGCCGGCCTCGGGCTGCGGGTCTACGGCGACGAGCAGATCGCCGACCGGCGGGCCCGGCCCACCGACGACCTCCTGTCGCAGGTGGTGCACGCCACCGTCGAGGGGCCGGACGGCGAGGTCGAGGCGCTGTCCCCCGAGGAGCTCCAGGCGTTCTTCGCGCTGCTGTTCACCGCCGGCAGCGAGACGACGCGGAACTCCATCGCCGGCGGCCTGCTCGCCCTGCTCGAGCACCCCGACCAGCTGGCCCGCCTCCGGGCCGACCCGTCGCTGCTGCCCACCACGGTCGAGGAGGTGCTGCGGTGGACGAGCGCCACCGCCTACAACCGGCGCACCGCCACGCGCGACACCGAGCTCGCCGGCCACGTCATCCGGGCGGGGGAGAAGACCACGCACTGGTACCCCTCGGCGAACCGCGACGAGGCCGTGTTCGCCGACCCGTTCGCGTTCGACGTCGGGCGCGACCCGAACCCGCACCTGGCCTTCGGCCACGGCCTGCACCACTGCCTCGGCGCCCCGCTGGCCCGGCGGGAGATCGCGGTCGTGCTGGGCGCCGTCCTCGAGCGCTTCGACGACCTCGCCCTGGCCGGCCCCGTCGAGTGGGGCCGGAGCAACAAGCACACCAGCCTGCGCCACCTCCCCGTCACCTTCCGGAACCGCTGACGTGCGGCACCACCGGGCGGCGGTCGTGCTGGTCGTCGCCGCGCTGGCCGCCTCGGCCGCCGGCTGTGCGAGCGGCGCCGGCGACGGGGCGGTCGCCGGCGCGGCCACGAGCACCACCGCGCCGGCCTTCGCGGTCACGACGTCGGCCCCGGACACCGCCGCCGAGGCCGTCGCCGACCTGGTCACGGCGGAGGGCGCGCCGGACGAGCCGGGGTGCGCGGTCGGGGTGGCGCAGGCGGGCACGCCGATCTTCCGCGGCGGCTACGGCGTCGCCGACCTGGCGACCGGCGAGCCGATCGGCCCGACCACGACGTTCGACATCGCCTCGGTCTCGAAGCAGTTCACCGCCGCCGCGGTCCTCTTGCTCGCCGACCGGGGCGACCTCGCCCTCGACGACCCGGTGCGTCGCCACGTCCCCGAGCTGCCGGCGGCCGACGCCGCCGTGACCCTCGAACAGCTCCTGCACCACACCGGCGGGCTGCCGGAGTACACCGAGCTCCTCGGTGAGGAGTACGACGACACCGACGTCACCACCACGGCCCAGGCGCTCGACGCCGTGGCCGCCGCGGGCGGGCCGGTGTTCACCCCCGGCTCCGAGTTCGAGTACTCGAACACGGGCTACTTCCTGCTCGGGCTGGTGGTCGCCCGGGTCGCGGGCGTCTCGCTCGGGACGTTCGTCGAGCGCGAGCTCTTCGAGCCCCTCGGGATGGACGCC
This sequence comes from Acidimicrobiales bacterium, assembly GCA_041908445.1. Classification (GTDB taxonomy): domain Bacteria; phylum Actinomycetota; class Acidimicrobiia; order Acidimicrobiales; family DATDAH01; genus JAEUJM01. The sequence continues at coordinate 85,462 of JAYRFK010000065.1, forward strand.
TCCGTCGTCCGCGACGACGCCGACCTCGACGTGCCCGAGGGTGCCGAGGGCTACCTCGTGACGGGGGACGGCGGGTTCGAGCCCGACACCACGAACTGGGAGCAGGTCGGCGACGGCGCGGTCTGGACCAGCGTCGACGACCTGCTCCGCTGGGCCGACAACCTGACCACCTTCGCGGTCGGGGGAGCGGCGCTGCGGGCGGGGATGCTCACGCCCGGCCCGCGGCCCGACGACGAGGAGGGCCTCGGCTACGGCGGCGGGCTGAGCCTGGGCGGCGGCTTCATCGAGCACTCCGGCGCCTGGGCGGGCTTCCTCTCGGAGCTCGTCGTCGTGCCGGCCACCGACACCGCCGTGGTCGTGCTGTGCAACCGGGACGACGCCTATCCGTACGACCTCGCGATCGAGGTGCTCGACGTCCTCGACGCCGGCCCGTAGCCGACGGGTCACCGTGGCGGCCGTGCTGGCTAGTGTCGCCTCGACCCAACGACCACCCGGGGAGCGGCCATGGCGGACAGTCGAGCGGAGGCGCGGGCCCTGGGGCCCCTCGGGGCGGGGCGGGCCATGGCCGAGGGGGTCGTCCACCAGATCGTCAACGGCGTCGTGCGCGAGCCCGATGTCGACGCGATCGTGGGCCAGGTCGACATCGACGCGCTGCTCGAGCGCATCGACATCGACGCCATCGTCCAGCGGGTCGACATCGGGGCCATCCTCGACCAGGTCGACATCGACGCCATCGTCAAGCGCGTCGACCTCCAGGCCCTCGTCGCCGACCTCGGCATCGAGGACATCGTGCGGCAGTCGACCGGTGTGCTCGCCAGCGACTCGGTCAAGCTCGTGCGGGTGCGCACCATGAACGGCGACGTGCTGCTCGGACGCTTCATCGACCGCCTCCTGCACCGTCCGTCGCGGTACCCGGAGCTGGCGAACGCTCCCGTGGCGGCGGTCGCTGCCGAGGCGGCGTCGTGAGCGTCGTCGCCGCCCCCGAGATCTCCCCCCGCCACGGCCAGCCCGCCGGCATCGTGTCCCGCGGTGCGGCCGCGCTCGTGGACTTCGGCATCGTCTGGGTCATCAGCGGGGCCATCACCCTCAGCCTCAACCTGGTCAAGTCGGTGCTCGGCACGGACGCCACCACCGACCTCGGGGCCGTCGGCGCGCTGCTCGCCGGTGCCGCGCTCCTGTTCACCTACCTGTCCCTGTGCTGGATCGTGGGCGGCCGCACCATCGGCCAGCTCCTGCTCGGCCTGCGGGTGCGGCGCGTGGGCGGCGAGCGCATCGGCTTCTTCCAGGCCATCGCGCGCGGGTGGATGGCGACCTACCTGCTGGCGCTGCTGTTCTGGTCGGTGGTGTCGCGCCGCAGCGCCGCGGTGTGGGACGTCGTCCTGCGCACCGAGGTCGTCTACGACTGGACCAAGGCCGAGCCCCACCCGAAGTAGGCGGACGGGGTAAGGAGGCGGCCATGAAGTGGAAGCCGGGCACCCGCAGCGACGACCTCCGCGACCAGCGGGCCAGCACCGGGGGCCGCCGCGCGGGTGGCCTCGGCGGGCTCCCGATCCCGACGGGCAAGGGCGGCCTGGTCGTGCTCGCCATCGTGGTCCTGGTCAGCCTGCTCGGGGGCGGCAGCCTCCTGGGTGGCGGCGGGGGAGGGGGTGGCTCCTCGAGCACCGGCGGGATCGACATCACCGACATCCTCGGCGGTGCGCCGGCCGCCTCCTCGGGCGCGGGTGACGCGGTGCCCGGCGCCCCCGACCCCGAAGCGGAGCTGGTCGACTTCGCGTCCTACGTACTCGACGACGTGAACGCGACGTGGGCCGGCATCTTCGACGGCGCCGGCCGGCAGTACACCGATGCCGAGCTGGTGCTGTTCCGCGACGGCGTGGACACCGGCTGCGGCAACGCCACGTCGGCGGTCGGCCCCTTCTACTGCCCGCCCGACCGCACCGCGTACCTCGACCTGGGGTTCTTCCGCGACCTGAACGACCGCTTCGACGCCCCCGGTGACTTCGCCCAGGCCTACGTGATCGCCCACGAGCTCGGCCACCACGTGCAGAACCTGCTCGGCATCAGCGACGACGTGAGCCGCGCCCAGGACGCCGACCCCGACCAGGCCAACGCGCTGTCGGTGCGCATGGAGCTCCAGGCCGACTGCTTCGCCGGCGTCTGGGGTCACTCGGTCTACAACCGGGGCGTGCTCGAGGACGGCGACCTCCAGGAGGGCCTCACGGCCGCGGCCGCGGTCGGCGACGACCGCATCCAGGCGTCGGCCGGCGTCGACGTCGACCCCGAGACCTGGACCCACGGCTCCGCCGAGCAGCGCCAGGAGTGGTTCAACCGGGGCTTCGACTCCGGCGACCTGAACGCCTGCGACACGTTCTCCTAGCGGTCGCGCCCTGCGTGGCGGTCGAGGATGTGGGCGACGGCGGCGGTGAGGCCGCGGGCCATGCCGAGGTCGAGGAACTCGTTGGGGCCGTGGGCGTTGGACCCGGGGCCGAGCACGCCGAGCACGAGGAACTGCGCCGCGGGGAAGCGCTCGCCCAGCATGGCCATGAACGGGATGGTGCCGCCCTCGCCCATGGCCGCCGCCGGCGCCCCGAACGCGTCCTGTGACGCGGCCTCGACCGCGTCGGCGAGCCACGGGGCGGTGGCGGGCGCGTTCCAGCCCGTGGCGGCCCAGTCGCCGGTGACCGTGACGGTGGCACCGTAGGGCGGGTCGGTGGTCATCGCCGCGGTGGCCGCGGCGAGGGCGGCGTGGGCGTCGCAGGTCGGGGGCAGCCGCACCGAGACGTTCAGCGCGGTGCGCGGCCGCAGCACGTTGCCGGCGTCCTCGATCGAGGGCAGCCCGTCGGCGCCGATGATCTCCACCGCGGGGCGCCAGGTGGCGTTGAGGAGCAGCTGGTCCCCCGAGCCCTCGACCGGGTGGGCCCCGTCGAGGAACGGGAACCGGGCCCACACCGCGTCGCCGAGCACCTCGGCGGCGGCGCCCGCCTGGGCCACCCGCTCGTCCGGGATGTCGACGTGGAAGGCGGGCAGGAGCACCTCGCCGGTGGTCGGGTCCTCGAGGCGGGAGAGCAGCTCGCGGGCGATGCGGAAGGTCGAGGGCACGATGCCGCTCGCCCCGGAGTGCACGCCTTCGCGCAGGAGCTCGACCGAGAGGGTGAAGCCGGCCAGGCCGCGCAGCGAGGTCGTGGTCCAGAGCCGGTCGTAGGTGCCGCACCCGGAGTCGAGGCACACGACCAGGCTGACCGAGCCGAGGCGGTCGCCGAGGGCCTCGACGTGGGCCTCGAGGTCGGGGCTGCCGCTCTCCTCCGACGCCTCGATGAGCACGAGGCAGCGGCGGTGCGCGCCGCCGTGGCGCTGCACCGCCTCGATCGCCGTGAGCGCGGCGAAGATCGAGTAGCCGTCGTCGGCACCGCCGCGCCCGTAGAGGCGGTCGCCGTCGAGGACGGGCGTCCAGGGGCCGAGACCGGCGCGCCAGCCGACCATGGGCGGCTGCTTGTCGAGGTGGCCGTAGAGCAGGACGGTGTCGGGCGCCTCGCCGTCGTCCCCGGCGCCGGCCGCGTCGTCGTGGGCGGGCACCTCCAGCACGATCACCGGCGTGCGGCCGGGCAGGGTCGCCACCTCGACGGTGAGGCCCTCGATCTCCCGGGCGCGGGCCCACTGCTCCAGCAGCGCCACCGCCTCGGCCATGTGCCCGTGGGCCTCCCACGCCGGATCGAACCCCGGCGAGACGTTGGGGATGGCGATGTAGTCGTGCAGGAGGGGGACGAGCTCGCGGTCCCAGCGGTCGTTCACGAAGGCGGTGGTCTCGGCGGCGGGCAGGGGCATGGCCCCAGCCTGCCCGATCGGGCGCCGGTCCCCGTTCAACGCGGGGGACCCGGCGGCCGATAGGTACAACGACCCAGAGGAGGCCGCCGCATGCCCATGGAGGGCACGTCCGAGGAGTACGAGAAGCTGACGCTCGCGTCGCTGAAGAAGGCCGCCTCCCCGGACTCCGATGCGACGTACCACAACAACCGCGCGGCGATCTTCTCGAGCCTCGCCATGGCCGCCGCCTCCGCGGAGATGGCCGAGGCCATCAAGCACCTCTCGGGCCTGCCCAGCGCCCTGGCGGGCGGCCCCACGGCGGGCGCGCCCGCTCGGGCCCCCGCCCCTGCACCGGCGCCCGAGGCCCGGCGACCGGGCCCGCCGAGCGGCCCCGAGCCCGAAGCGGCGCCCGAGCACCGGGCGGCGCCGCCACCCGCCGAGGGGCCGGTCGACCCCGAGTCGCGGGGCCTCCCCAGCCCGAGCCCGGTCATCGAGCTGTTCAAGAGCGAGTCCGGCTGAGCGCCGCGGCGAGGTAGGAAGGGGGCGTGGCACCGACCGTCCGACCCCGCAACCGGGCCCGCACCGTGGTGTGCGTGCTCGTGGTGCTGCTCTTCGTCGGCATCCTCGGGACCAAGCTCGTGCTCGAGTCCCGCGAGACCGTGCTGCTCGCCGGCGATTCGATCCTGCGCCAGACCGGCCCCGCCCTCGACGACTCGTTCGGTTGGCGGTACGTGATCGAGAACGAGGCGGTCAACAACTCGGGCCTGTTGACACCGGGCTTCGTGGACTGGGTCGACCGCCTCGACCGCCTCGTGCAGGAGGAGCACCCCGACAAGGTCGTGCTGCTCTTCATCGGCAACTACACCGACACCGACTACTGGGTCGACAGCGCCGGCAACCCGGTGATGAAGAACACCCCGGAGTTCTTCCAGGCCTGGGGCGAGCAGGCCGAGCGGCTGATGCAGGTGCTCGACGGCTCGGGCGCGGACGTCTACTGGGTGCTGCCGCCGCCCGAGTACACCGAGGTCAACCAGATCACCACCGAGGGCCTGCGGCGGGAGTACGAGGCGCTCGCCGAGCGGTGGCCCGACGTCCACCTGATCGACGCCAACGACGCCCTCGCCGGCCCCGACGGCGAGTACCTGGCGTCGATCACGAACCGCCACGGCGAGGTCGTCCCCCTCCGGGTGCCCGACACCGTCCACCTCACCGAGGCCGGCCAGCGCCGCCTCGCCCGCACGATCCACCGGGCTCTCGTCGACGACTGACCAAGCGCGGACGGGTCGCCTGGGTCACACTGGTCGGGTGGACGTGGCCGTGCTGGTCTACGACGGGGTGAGCGGGGCGGAGGCGGTCGCCCCGCACGAGGTCTTCCGGCGGGCGACGGGCGTCGACGCCCACTTCGTCGGCGAGGGTCGTGGCCCGTGCGTCACCCAGGGCCGCCCCGGCCTCCTCGTCGCCGACCGGACCCTCGCCGAACTGCCCGCGCCCGACGTGCTCGTCGTGCCCGGCGGCCTCGGCGCGCACCGGGTGGCCGAGCAGCCGGAGCTGCGGGCCTGGGTCGCCGCCGCCCACCGCACCAGCCAGTGGACGGCCGCGGTCTCCACCGGGTCGCTGCTGCTCGGCGCCGCCGGCGTGCTCGACGGCGTGGACGCCACCGGCCACTGGCTCGCCCTCGACGAGCTCGCCGGGCACGGCGCCACGCCGGTCGCCGAGCGCCTGGTCGTGCGGGGGCGCATCGCCACGGCGTCGGGTGCGGCCAGCGCCCACGACCTCGCCTTGGCGGTGCTCGACCGGTGCTGTGGCCCCGACGTCGCCGCCGCGGTGCGGCGCTCGTTCACCCCGGGGGGCGACGACGACGCCGGGCGCCGGCCCTTCACCCGGCTCGGCCGGTGGGCCCACCAGGGCCGCTACGTGGCGGAGGACACGGCGACGACCGAGCGGCGCCGCCGCCGGCGCACCCGCGCCTGATCGGGCCGGGGCCCGCCGGCGCGGTCAGGCGTCCTCGTCGTCGTCGTCGTCCTGACCGAGCGCGGCCAGCGCCTCGTCGTAGCGGCGGCGGATGTCGGCCAGGTCGCCGCCGGTCTGGATGTCGCGCACCGCGCCCTCCCAGATCATGTCGGCCTGCGACCGCAGGGCCCAGCGTTGCTCCTCGGTGCGCATCTGCGGGCCGAGCAGGGTCACCGACTCCAACAGCCGGATGAGCACGGCGGGGTTGTCGCTGCCCGCCTGGCGGATCTTGTCGAAGGCGCTGTCGGTGACGTCGGCGAAGCTCAGGTACCGGTCGATGACCCGGATGGTGCCGGCCGCGTCCCGATGCGCGCGCTGGGGGAGCGGGTCCTCGGACAGGCGCAGCAGCGCCCCGGCGAGCCAGTTGACGCAGGTGAGCCCCGTGAAGGTGTCGTTGATGGCCGGCGACAGGGCCCGCAGCGCGATCTCGACGAGCTGGTCGACGGCGAAGCGCAGGTCCTGCTCGACGGTGCGCTGCGCACCGATGACGAGGCCGGCGTTCACCCGGTCGGGCGACGGGCGGCGGCCGTCCGGGCCCGGCACCACCTTGGCGACGGGCGAGCCCGCGAGCACGAACTGCCCCGGTCGCACCGTCAGCTGCAGGGTCGCGTCAGCGGCGGCGGCGCCGGCGACCAGCTCGTCGTGCTCGACCCGCTTGACGTAGCCGCTGTGGGCTGCGGTCACCACCGTGCCGGCCTCGTCGATCCGGGCGATCAGCGCGTCGACCTCGGACGGGTCCCCGTCGCCCACGAGCTCGCCCATGGCCGCGAGCTCGTCGAGGGCCTCGTCGAGCTGGGCGGTGATGCGGTTGACGACGGTGGCCGGCTGGATCGACACGGCGGTGGCGTGCAGGTACCAGACGAGGGCGACGGCGTCGACCATGGCGGCGAAGACCGCGATGGCCGCGGCCAGGCGCGGGACGAAGTCGATGCCGTCGCCGTCGTGTACGGCCATGAGCACGATCAGGCTGTAGACGAACGTGCCCACGTAGAGGCCGATCGTGATCTTGGGCGCCCTGGTGGCCAGGAACGTGCGGATCAGGCGGGGGCCGAACTGGGTCGACGCCACGGTCAGGGTCACGAGCGTGAGCGACGCGACCAGGGCCACGACCGTGATCGAGGCGCCGGCGATCGCGGCCATGAGGTTCCGCACGTCCGCCGCGCTGCCGGGGTCGAGCAGGACCGGGAACCGGTCCTCGGCGAGGAGGCGGTCGTCGACGGCGAGGGCCGCGAGGGCCAGCGCCACGAAGCCGGTGATGATCACCGACGGGATGAGCCACAGCGACGTGCGCAGCTCGTAGCGCCGGTGGCGGTACCAGCGGATCACGGCCGGGCCGGGTCGGTGCGGGGCGGGGGGACGGTGGGCAGGACGCTCAGATGCGCTCGAAGCCGCGCTGCAGCTCCCAGTCGGTGACGACCTTGTTGGCCGAGGCCCACTCCTGCTTGGCGGTGTTGAGGAGGTGGTGGTGCACGTCCTCGCCGAAGGCCTCGCGGGCCACCTCGCTGGCCTCGAACAACTCGATGGCCTCGACCAGGGTGGCCGGCACGCGGGGCACGTCGGCGGCCTCGTAGGCGTTGGCGGTGTAGGCGGGCCCGGGCTCGATGCCCTGCTCGATGCCGTGCAGGCCGGCGGCGATGGTGGCGGCGAAGGCGAGGTACGGGTTGCAGTCGGCGCCGGGCACGCGGTTCTCCACTCGGAAGCCCTTGCCGTGGCCGACCGTGCGCAGGCCGCAGGTGCGGTTGTCGCGGCCCCACACCAGCGCGGTCGGCGCCCACGAGTCGGGCATGTAGCGCTTGTACGAGTTCACGTAGGGGGCGTAGCACCAGGCCAGCTCCCGGCCGGTGGCGATGAGGCCACCGACGTAGTGGCGGTACACCTCGCTCATGTGGTCGGCGGCGTCGGGGTCCCACGTCAGCGACTCGGTGCCCTCGGCGTCCCAGAGGCTCGAGTGCAGGTGGCAGGACGAGCCCACGTCCTCCATGGACCACTTGGCCATGAAGGTCAGCGACCGCCCGTTCAGGGCGGCGATCTCCTTGGCCCCGTTCTTGTAGACGGTGTGGACGTCGGCCATGGGCAGGGCGTCGTCATAGGTGATGTTGATCTCGTGCTGGCCGTAGCCCGCCTCACCCTTGGAGAACTCCACCGGGACCTCGGCGCCGAGCATCCCGTTGCGGATCTGGCGGATGAGGTACTCGTCCTTGGTGGTCTGGAGGATGTGGTAGTCCTCGATGAACTTCGAGTGGGGCGTGAGCCCCTTGTAGCCCTTGTCGTGGGCCTCCTCGTAGGTGTCCATGAAGAGGAAGAACTCGAGCTCGGCGCCGAACTTCACCGAGTAGCCCTTCTCCGCGGCGCGCTCGATCTGGCGCTTCAGGATCTGGCGGGGTGACACCGCCACCGGCTCGTCGGTGTCCTCGTCGACCAGGTCGCAGATCACGAGCGCCGTCTTCTCCAGCCACGGCACGAGCCGCAGCGTGGTGAGGTCGGCGATGCACTTGGCGTCGCCGTAGCCCTGGTCCCAGTTGGCGTAGCGGTAGCCCGGCAGCGGCGTCATGTCGACGTCGACCGCGAGCAGGTAGTTGCACACGTGCACCGCGCCCTCGCCCTCGCTCGACACCACCTGGTCGAGGAAGTACGGGCCGGTGACGCGCTTGCCCATGAACCGGCCCTGGAGGTCGGGGAAGACGGTGAGGATCGTGTCGATCTCGCCCGCCCCGATGAGGGCTTCCAGCTCGGTCAGCTCCATGGCACTCCCCTGGCGTCGATCGGGTGGTTCGAAGGCGGTGGCGGCCCGGCCCGCTACTCCGGCGTGACGTAGGCGGCGCTGATGCCGCCGTCGACCACGAGCTGCTGGCCGGTCATGAGCGACGACTCGTCGCTGGCCAGGAACAGGGCGGCGTTGGCGATCTCTCGGGCCTGGCCGAAGCGCCCGATGGGCACGTGCACGAGGCGCCGGGCCCGCTTGGCGTCGTCGGAGAGCAGCTCGGCCATGAGGTCGGTCATGATCGGGCCGGGGCAGAGGGCGTTGATGCGCACGTTCTGCTTGGCGTGCTCGATGGCCATCTCGCGGCTCATGGCCAGCACACCGCCCTTGCTGGCGGTGTAGGCGATCTGCGCGGTGGCCGAGCCCATGATGGCGACGAGGCTCGACACGTTGATGATCGAGCCGCCGCCCGAGGCGACCATGGCCGGGATGCCGTACTTGCAGCAGAGCCAGACGCCCTTGAGGTTGACCTCCATCACGACGTCCCAGGTCGACTCGGGGGTGTCGAGGGTGGCGCCGTCGTCGGGCGGCATGATCCCGGCGTTGTTGTAGAGCACGTGCAGCCCGCCGTAGGTGTCGACCGCGAACCGGATCATGCGCTCGACCTGGTCGGCCTTGCTCACGTCCACCTGGACGAAGGCGGCGGTGCCCCCGGCGGCCTCGATGGCGGCCACGGTCTCCTGGCCGCTCTGCTCCGAGAACTCGGCGACGACGACCGTCGCGCCCTCCGAGGCGAACAGCTCGGCGGCGACCCGCCCGAGCCCCTGGCCCGCGCCGGTGATCAGCGCGACCTTCCCGTCCAACCTGCCCATGGGTCCCGGCCCACCCTTCTGTGTGTCTCGGTGTACGTCTCGTCCGTCTCGCCCGCCGCCCGTCCTGCGACGGGGATCCCGCACCCTATTGCCTCGGCGCGGGGGTCGCGTCCGCCGGCGGGGCGCCCCGCCGCTCAGGCCGGCGAGACCTCGATCTCCGACGCCTTGACCGCGGCCCAGGCGGGGTCACCCACCACCAGGCCGAGGTCGGCCAGGGCCCCGGCGGTGACGTCGGCGAGCAGGGGGAGCGGGCCCTCGAGCTGCACCCGGGCGGCGTCGCCGCGGTGCTCGATGCCGGCGATGCGCCCCTCGACCACGTTGCGGGGCGAGCCCTCGGGACGGTGGCGGTGCAGGCTCACCGCGCTCGGCGCCACCACGGCGAGGGCGGGGCCGACGGGGGCGGGGGCGGGCACGACGAGGGGGACGCCGCCGTCGAGGACCAGGCGGTGGCCGTCGCCCCGGCCCCGCCACAGGTTCAGGCCCACGACGCTGGCGGTGTACGCGGTGCGGGGCCGGCGGCGGAGCTCGTCGGGGGTGCCGACCTGGGCCACGGCGCCGTCCTCGACCACGACGAGCCGGTCGGCGAGCACGAGGGCCTCGACCGGGTCGTGGGTCACGAGCAGGCGGGCGCCGGCGAACGAGTCGAGGTGGCGGCGCAGGTCGGCCCGCACCGCGGGCCGGGCCTGGGCGTCGAGCGCGGAGAGCGGCTCGTCGAGCAGGAGCACCCGGGGGCGGGGCGCGAGGGCGCGGGCGAGGGCGACCAGCTGGGCTTGGCCGCCCGACAGGGCCCCGGGGCGGTCGCCGGCCCGGTCGGCCAGGCCGACCCGCTCGAGCCAGTGCCGTGCCTCGGAGCGGGCGAGCGCCGTGCGCATGCCCTCGCACCGCAGGCCGAAGGCCACGTTGTCGAGCACGCTCAGGTGCGGGAAGAGGCGCCCGTCCTGGAAGACCACGCCGACGGGCCGCTCCTCGGGGGGCCGGTCCAGCCCGGCGCGCGAGTCGAGCAGGACGCCGCCGTCGACGAGGACGTGGCCCTCCGCCGCGACGAGCCCGGCGATCGCCGCGAGGAGCGTGCTCTTGCCGGCGCCGTTCGGGCCCAGGACGACGACGAGCTCGCCGGCGTCGGCAGTGAGCGCGACGTCGAGTCGGAAGCCGGGTCGCTCGACCACCACGGCGGCGTCGAGTGCCTTCACCGCCGCGCCACCCCCGTCGTGGTGGGTCGCCCAGTTGGGTGGCGGGGCCCCCCAAAAGGGGGCCCGACCCCCCCCCCCCCCCCCGTCGTTTGGGGCCCCCTTTTGGGGTCCCCGGCCCCCAAATCCGGGAGCCAGTTCCGCCCGGATCGCCGGCGAGGCGCTCTGGCCCGGGCTCATCGTCGGTCCTCGTCGGGAGCGGGGCTGCCGGTGGCGAGCCAGCGGTCGCGCAGGGCGACGAGCACGGCGAGCGAGATGGCGACCATGACCAGGCTGAGGGCGATGGCGGCGCCGCGGTCGCTCTCGCGGGTGATGAAGACCGCCAGCGGCATGGTCTGGGTGCGGCCCTGGAGGTTGCCGGCGAACGTGATGGTCGCCCCGAACTCGCCGAGTGCCCGCGCCCAACAGAGGACGGCGCCGGCGATGAGGGCGGGCCGGACGGCGGGCAGCGTCACCCGGCGGAAGACGGTCCAGGGCCGGGCGCCGAGGGTGGCGGCGGCGTCCTCGTAGCGGCGGTCGGCGGCGCGGAACGCGGCCTCGACCGTCACGACGAGGAAGGGCATGGCCACGAAGGTCTCGGCGACCACGACCCCGGTGGTGGAGAAGGGCAGGACGATGCCGAACCACTGGTCGAGGTACTGGCCCACGAGCCCGCGGCGGCCCAGGGCGAGGAGCAGGGCGGCGCCGCCGACGACCGGGGGGAGCACCATCGGGAGCGTGACGAGGCCCCGGGCGAGGCGGCGGCCCGGGAAGGCGACCCGGGCCAGCACCCAGGCCAGCGGCACGCCCAGCGCCAGCGAGATCGCGGTGGCGAGCACGCTCGTGAGGAGCGACAGGCGGAGGGCCTCACGGACGGCGTCGGTGCCGAGCAGTTCCCAGAGGTCGCTCCACGGCGCCCGTTGCAGCAGCCCGACGAGGGGCAGGACGACGAGCAGCCCGGCGAGGACGGCGGGCACGACCAGCACGATCGGCGTCCGCCGGCGGCCGGACCGCCGCCGGCCTGCCCGGGGTGGGCGGGCCGGCGAGGGCCGCTCGGGGTCGAGATCGGGGTGATCCACGGCCCCGATGGTGCCCCGTGGGAGCCCGGGCGTGCCCGGACCGGTCACAGAGCGACGGGGGGGGGGGTGGGGTCGGGGACCCCCCCCCGGGGGGGGGGGTCCGGGGGGGGGGGGGCCCGCCCCCCCCCCCCCGACCGTGGGGGTCGTCACGACGGCGGCAGGAACCCGAAGTCCGCGAGGACCTGCTGGCCGTCGTCGGAGAGCACGTACTCGACGAAGGCGCTCGCGCCGTCCGCGGCGGGGGCCTCGGCCACCGTGGCGATCGGGTAGATCGCGTCGACGTTGAATTCCGCCGGGATCTCGACGCCGTCCACCTCGTCGTCGTTGGCGAGCACGTCGGTGACGTAGACGATGCCGGCGTCGAGGTCGCCGCTGGCGACCTTGGCGGCCACATCGGTGACCTTGGCCTCTTCGGTGTCGATCGAGGGGGTCACGCCGGCGTTGTCGAAGATCTCCTGCGCGTAGGCGCCGCAGGGGACGTCGGGGGCGCAGACGCCGAGGAAGAGCTCCTCGTTCGCGAAGTCCTCGATGCGCGTGACCCCGCCGGGGTTGCCGGCGGGCACCGCGATCTCGGCCTGGTTGCGGGCGAAGACCTGCGGGTCGTCGGCGTTGTCCTCGGCGTCGACGAGCTTGGCCATGTTGTTCTCGTCGGCCGAAGCGAAGACGTCGGCGGTCCCGAGGGCCTCCCCGCTCGTGATCGACTCCACCAGGTCGGACGACGCACCGAAGCTGAACTCGACGGTGGTGCCGGGGTTGGCGGCCTCGAAGTCGGCGCCGATCTCGGTGAAGGCGTCGGTGAGTGAGGAGGCGGCGAAGACCGTGATGGTCTGCGCCTCGGCGCCGGCCGTCGTGGTCGTGGCCGCGTCACCCGACTCGGCGACGTCGCTGTCGGAGTCCGATCCGCAGGCGACGAGGGTGAGGGCCAGCGCGGCGGCGAGGCCCACGGCAGCGAGCCGGCGCATCACGACGCCGCCGGGAGGGAGATGACGACGTCGGTCGACTTCACCGATGCCACCGCGAGCACGCCGGGGGCGAGCTTCAGCTCCTCGGCCGCCTCGGAGGTGAGCACCGAGACGAGGCGGTAGGGGCCGGCGGCGAGCTCCACCTTGGCCACGATGTCGTCGCTCGTGACCTTGGTGACGATGCCGGTGAAGCGGTTCCGGGCGGAGCTGGCGCCGATGGCGGGGATCTCCACCTGGCCGGCGGCGGACTCGAGGAACGCGGCGAGGTCGGCCCCGTCGATCACCCGGTCCCCCCGCTCCGTCCGGCTCGTCGCGAGCCGCCCGTCGTCGCACCAGCGGCGCACCGTGTCGGCGCTCACCCCCAGCAGATCTGCAACCTGTCCTGGTCGATAGCTTGGCATCTGCCCACCATAGGCGGCAATAGACCTGGTGTCTGCGAGATATCTCACGAACTGGCTCCTGATTTCGGTGCTGGAGTGTCAACGGCCAGTTGGTTCCGCGCGTAGGCGGTCAGCGGAACTGCGCGCTGGTGGCCATGTGAACCGCGCGGTGGTGGCCAGCAGAACCGCGCGGTTCACGATGGTCAGTCCAGGGGCGTCACCCCCTTGCCGGTGGTGGCTTGGGTGAGGCGGATGCTGTCGCCGGCGGTCAACACGATGTGGGCGTGGTGTAGGAGCCGGTCGACGGTGGCGTTGGCGATGGTCTTGGGCATGAGCTCGTCGAACCCGGCGGGGTGCAGGTTCGACGACAGCGCGATCGATCGTTTCTCGTAGGCGGCGTCGACGACCCGGTAGAGCGCTTCGGCGGTGTCGGCAGCGACGGGGAGCAGGCCGATGTCGTCGATCACGGTGACATCCGCGCGCATGATGCGTTTGATGGCCCGGCCGGTGGTGTCATCGGCGCCGTGGCGCCGGACGACCGCGCCGAGGTCTTCGAGGCTGAACCAGGAGACCTTGTGGCCGGCGTCGATGGCGGCGTGGCCGAGACCCTCGAGGAAGTGGGTCTTGCCGGTGCCGGACGGTCCGCACACGACGAGGTTCTCGCCGCGGGTGACCCACTCGAGGGTCCGCAGGGCCCGCTGGGTGGGCGGCGGGATCGACGAGAGGGTGTCGTCCCAGGCGTCGAAGGTCTTGCCGGTGGGGAACCCGGCGGCCTTGCGGCGCGCGGCGACGCTGGAGGCTTGGCGGCCGGCGAGCTCTTCGGCGAGCAGCGCCCGGACCGCTTCGGCGGGTTCCCAACGTTGCGCCTTCGCGGTCGCGAGCAGCTCGGGGGCGGCTCGGCGCATGTGCGGCAGCCGCAGGGCCTTGAGCAGACCGACGGTCTCGTCGACGGGGCCGGTCACCGGGGGCCGCCGAGTTCGTCGATGGCGACGCTGCGGGCCTCGGTCACCACCGCGGCGAGGCGGACCAGGTCGTCGTGGAGATCGTCGAGGCGGTAGTGGTCGCTGGCGAAGCGGCACAGGCTGGGCTCGAGCCCGTGGCGGTCGCTCGCGAGCCAGTCGGCGACGAACTCCAACGCGCCGACGAGATCGACGGCGTCGACCAGATCCACAGCCACGCCGGTCATCGCCCGGTCTCCTCGTCACCGCCGAACCCGGCCCAGGCGCCGGTGCCGGCCTGCAACGAGTGGACCTCGCCGGCGGCGCGTCGGGCGCCGGGCGGGTTCGCTGCGAGGATCGACGCCAGGTCGCCTTCGGCGAACCGGGCGAACATCGCGGCGTGGCCCAACGCCCAGTCGACCCGCTCGGGGCCGTGGAGGCGGGCGAGGGTCACGGCCTCGGCCATCTTGGCCTTCACCCGACTGGCGCCAGCGGAGGCGGCTTCGACCAGCCACGTGCGGGCGCCTTCGCCGATCGCCAAGAACTCGGCCTCCGCCGCGTTGGCCGGCCTGGGTTGGCGGGCCAACGCTCCCGGCGGCCGGGGCGGGTAGTGGTCGTCGTCGATCACCGGGGTGCCCGGCGTCGACCGGCGATGCCGGGCCACCTCGACCGGGCCCGCCCCCGAGGTGTGGACCGCGACGACCTCGTCGCCGTCGACCCGCACCCACACGATGTCGTCGACCAGGGTGTGCGGGACCGAGTAGGTGACCCCGCCGTAGCTGATCGTCGATGACCACGACACCCGGCGGGTCTCACCGAACGCCGCGGTGAACGGCGCTTCGGGCAGCCGGTGCAGGCGGGACTGTTCCTCGGCGAGCATCTCGCCAGGAACCCGCCGCGTGACCCGATGGGGCCGGCCGTTGACCTTGGCCATGAACGCCTCGCACGCGTCGACGAGCTCACCCCAGGACCCATACGCGGCCAACAAGTTGACCTCGGTCGGGACCAGATCGGCCTTCGCGACCCGCACCGTTGCTTCCGACCCGCCCTTGGACTCCGGGTCCGCCGGCACACACGTCGCGACCGTCACCCCGTAGTGCAAACCGGCCGCGACGACCATCGGGTGACGCACCGGAATCCCCGCCACATGGCCGGAGGTGACCGTCCGCTCGTTGTCGGTCAACCAGAACGTCGGCGCCCCACCCCAGCGGCGCATCGACGAGTCCACACACGCGATCACCGTCGGCAACGTCCGGTCCCACGTCGGGATCACCACCCGGTGGCGGCACCACGCCAACCACGCGCAGAACAGATTCACCACCCGCCCGGCGATCGACGGGCCCTGCCCCCAGTCCCACTGCGCCCACATCCCCGGCTCCACGATCCACGGCCGATACACCCGCCGCCGGCCCGCCCGAAACGCCGCCTTGGCCTCCGCGACCGCCCGCCGCGTCGTGCGGTCCGACCCGTCGAACCCCAACGCCACCAACTTGTCGTGGCACACATCGGCGCGGACCCGGCCACCCGAGCGGTCCACCCACTCCTCGATCTTCGGGAGGAACGGATCGATCAACCGGACCCGACCGACCGGGACGACCAGCCCGCCCAGCTCGCCCCGGTCCCGGCGGGCGACCCAGTCCGCCACGGTGTTCGGCGAGCACCCCGCCAACTCGCCCGCAGCCCGAAACGACCCGGTCAGGTCGAATGCTTCGAGAATCTCTGTCACTTGCTTGCCATCCTTCACGTCGTTCCTCCCAGTCGGGGGTCATCGGCTTGTCACCGACAACTCGACTGGGAGGAGCACCCGCCCGGGTGGACCCCGGCCAGGCAACAGACACCCCGCGCGCTTCTGATGGCCACCAGCGCGCGATTCCAGTGGCCACCACCGCGCGGCTTCGTGTCCGCCTACGCGCAGAATCTCATGGCCGCCGACACTGGAGCACCGAAATCAGGAGCCAGAACGGAGGGCCCGGAGGCGGCGGACCGTGCCGGCGGGGTCGAACCAGATCTCCGTGTCGGTGAAGGACTCGACGCGATAGCCCTCGGCCTCCAGAGCCCGCCGCCGGGCGGCGTCGAGTCGCCGGTCGATGAGCGCGCCGTGGCAGAAGGCGCTGTCGACCTCGATGATCAGCCGTCGCCGCCGGCTGATGAAGTCGACCCGGCCGAGCCATTCGCGACCGAGCACGTGTCGCTGGCGTTCGAGGTCGTCCCACCCGGCCTCTCGAGCGAGCTGCTGGAAGCGGTCCTCGAGGTTCGTGTCGTTCGGGTGGTAGTCCGGACCCCGGTCCTCGATGAGCTCTCGCATCTGCGTGATCCCAGGCCGGCCGCGGGTCGCCAGCTCTCGGAGCATGCGAGTGACGCTCGTGTACGACAGCAGGTTCGCCCCCCAGGCCCGATCCAGCGCCTTCTCGGCGAGCCACGGTCTTGTCGCCGCCAGGTCGAAGGGGATGCGCGACGGGATGACGACCGGAACACCGTCGAGGACGGTTCGATGGTGGCGCGGCAGCGAACGGGGCTCATGGATCCGGTCGGCCAGGCGTGCCGGTTGCGACCGCGTGTTGCGGCGACGGGCCACTTCGATCTCTCTGAGATGGAAGCCCCGGAGTCGCCACCACGCGGCGTCCGACGTGTGTGAGAGCGCAGCGCCTTCGCCGGCGTCGAGCACGGCCTCCATCACTCGTTGACCACGCGATCGCGGGGAGCCGACTCGTCGGATGACCGTGCCGGTCACCCGTTCCCAGCCGCCGGAGACCATCAGGTGGTCGACCTCGTCGTACGTGAGGCCCAGTGCGCGTGCCTGTCGCGTGGCGATGGACCCGTGCTGGCGTTCGGACAGGGCGTGGAGCTGGTCGGCGAGGTGCATGGCTTCCCCAGGAGGTCGGTTGCGATCTCGGGGAAGCGCCGTCGAAGCTAGTGGCCCAGGTCGACGGTGTCACCCCTGCAACCTCGCCCGAACTGGCTCCCGATTTCGGTGCCCTGGCACCGAAATCGGGAGCCAGAACGGGCGCAGGGGGACCGGGCGCGACGGGTCGCTGGGGCCGGGCGCCGGCGGGCGCCGGCGGGGGAGTGGGTAGGGTCGGACGATGGCCGAACCGTGCGGCGCGTCGCCGAGCTGGGTGTGCGAGCGGGTCTACGAGGCCACCGAGAACGAGGCGCTGGCCGAGGCGCTGGCGTGGGTGGTTCACCGGCCGCTCAAGATCATCGGGATCATGGTCCTGGCCTGGATCGGCGTCCGGCTGTCGAAGCGCGCCATCGACCGCGTCATCGCCGGCCTGGTCACGCCCCCACCGGGGCTCGGGTCCCTGACCCCCGAGGTCTCGGCTCGAGCCGCGTCCCGGGCCAGGACCCTGTCGACCGTCCTGGCCGGCGTAGCCACGGCCACGATCTACACGATCGCCTTCCTCACCATCCTGGGTGAGTTCGACATCGACCTCGCCCCGCTGATCGCCGGCGCGGGCATCGCCGGCGTGGCCCTCGGGTTCGGTGCGCAGAGCATGGTCAAGGACTTCCTCTCCGGCTTCTTCATGATCGTGGAGGACCAGTTCGGCGTCGGTGACGTGATCGACGTGGGCGAGGCCACCGGCACCGTGGAGAAGGTGACGCTGCGGGCGACCCGGCTGCGCTCGGTGGACGGCACGGTGTGGCACGTCCCGAACGGCGTCATCCAGCGGGTCGGCAACCAGTCGCAGCAGTGGGCCCGGGCCCTGCTCGACGTCTCGGTCGCCTACGGCACCGACCTGCGCCAGGCCCAGGACGTCATCAAGGCGGCCGCCGACGGGCTGTGGCACGACGAGGCGTGGTCGGGGATGCTGCTCGAGGAGCCCGAGCTGTGGGGCGTGGAGATGCTCGCCGCCGACAGCGTCGACATCCGCCTCGTGCTCAAGACCGAGCCCGGCATGCAGTGGAAGGTGATGCGCGAGCTGCGCATCCGGCTCAAGGAGGCCCTCGACGCCGCCGGCATCGAGATCCCCTTCCAGCAGCGGACGCTGTGGATCCGCAACGAGGGCGAGGCCGCCGCGGGCGTGGTGGCGGGCGACGACGGGACCGAGGAGGAACTGGACGAGGATCCGGACGATCCGGCGGATCCGGATGCCGAGGACCACGACGACGAGGGCACGGCGGCCGACGACGCCGCGGGCGGGGAGGGGGACCAGTGAGCGAACCGTTCTTCGGGACCGGGCCGGTGCGGCCGGCGGGCGACGAGCCCGGCGACGGTCTCCAGTACGAGGTGTACGACCCCGATGCGCTCGTCGGCGACGAGCGCATGGAGGACCACCTGCGCCTGGCGGTCTGCTACTGGCACAGCTTCTGCGCCCCCGGCGACGACGTCTTCGGTTCGGGCACGTGGGACCGGCCCTGGCTCGGCGACGCCGCCGCGGCCGACCCGATGGCGGCGGCCGAGGCCAAGCTCGACGCCGCCTTCGAGCTGTTCAGCATCCTGGGCACGCCCTTCTACTGCTTCCACGACCTCGACCTCGCGCCCGCCGGCGACTCCCTGAAGCAGAGCCGGGCCAACCTCGAGGCCATGGCCGACAAGGCGCTGGCCAAGATGGACGAGACCGGCGTCCGCCTCCTGTGGGGCACGGCCAACCTCTTCGGTGACCCCCGCTACGCCGCCGGCGCGGCCACGAACCCCGACCCGGAGGTGTTCGCGCATGCCGCCGCGCAGGTGCGGGCCGTGCTCGAGGTCACCCACCGCCTCGGAGGCGAGAACTACGTCCTGTGGGGCGGCCGGGAGGGCTACGACACCCTCCTCAACACCGACCTGCGGCGGGAGGGCGAGCAGCTCGCCCGCTTCCTCGCGCTGGTGGCCGAGCACAAGCACGCCATCGGCTTCACCGGCACCCTGCTCATCGAGCCCAAGCCCCACGAGCCGACCAAGCACCAGTACGACCACGACGCCGCCGCCATCCACGGCTTCCTCGACCGCCACGGCCTCGCCGGCGAGTTCAAGCTCAACATCGAGGCCAACCACGCCACGCTGTCGGGCCATTCCTTCCACCACGAGGTCGCCTACGCCGTCGACCACGGCATCCTCGGCAGCATCGACGCCAACCGGGGTGACCCCCAGAACGGCTGGGACACCGATCAGTTCCCGAACTCGGTCGAGGAGCTCGCCCTCGTGCTCTACGAGATCCTGCGCGGCGGCGGACTGGGGACGGGCGGGTTCAACTTCGACGCCCACCTGCGTCGTCAGAGCATCGACCGCGACGACCTCGTCCACGCCCACGTCGGCGCCATCGACACCCTCGCCCGGGCGCTGATCGTGGCCCAGGCCCTGCTCGACGACGGCACCCTGGCCCGCACGCGGTCCGAGCGCTACGCCGCCTGGGACGGCCCGGCCGGCCAGGCCATCCTCGACCCGGGCGCCACCCTCGCGGCGCTGGCCGACGAGGCGGAGTCCGCCGACCGCCGGCCCCAGCCGGTGTCGGGCCGCCAGGAGCGGCTGGAGAACGCGGTCAACCGCGTCCTCTGGGACGCCCGGTAGGGGAGCGAGCGAGATGGCCCTCTGGGAGCCGCCGGCCGACGTGGTCGAGCGGGTCGACGAGCTCACCGACCTCGAGCTGCTGCACCTCGTCGGGGGCGATGGCCCGGCACTGAAGGGCAACCTGGCCATGGCCAAGCGCTACAACGCAACGCCCATCGTGGCGGGGCGCCTCCCGCGCCGGGGCATCACCGGCGTCGCCTTCTCCGACGGCCCGCGTGGCGTGGTCATGGGGCGCTCCACCGCCTTCCCCGTGCCCATGGCCCGGGGCGCGGCGTTCGACCCCGAGCTCGAGGAGCGCATCGGCGACGCCATCGGCGTCGAGGCCCGGGCCCAGGGGGCGAACTTCTTCGGCGGGGTCTGCATCAACCTGCTGCGCCACCCGGCGTGGGGTCGCGCCCAGGAGACCTACGGCGAGGACTCCCACCTGCTCGGCGAGCTCGGCGCCGCCCTGGTGCGGGGCACCCAGCGCCACGTCATGGCCTGCATCAAGCACTACGCGTGCAACTCGATGGAGAACTCGCGCTTCTGGGTCGACGTCAAGATCGACGAGGCCGACCTGCGCGACCTCTACCTGCCCCACTTCAAGCGCTGCCTCGACGAGGGCGCCGCCTCGGTCATGTCCGCCTACAACAAGGTCAACGGTGACTGGTGCGGCGGCCACCACCACCTGCTCACCGAGGTGCTGAAGGGCGACTGGGGCTTCGACGGCTTCGTGGTCTCCGACTTCACCTTCGGGGTCCGAGGCAGCGCCCGGGCCTGCATCGAGGCGGGCCTCGACGTGGAGATGCCCTTCGCCTGGCGGGTGAAGCGACTGGGCCGGGACCTGCGGGCCGGGCGCCTCGACCGGGCCCGCCTGCGCGACGCCGCTGCCCGCCTCCTGCACCAGCAGGGCCGCCAGGCCGAGCGGGGCGAGCCCGAGCGCTACGTCCCCGAGGCGGTGGCCTCGCCCGAGCACCGGGCCCTGGCCCACCGCGCCGCGGTCGAGGGCACGGTCCTGCTCCAGAACGACGGCCTGCTGCCCTTCGATCCCGCCAAGGTCCGATCGATCGCCGTGATCGGCAGGCTCGCGGCGATCGCCAACACCGGCGACCTCGGCTCCAGTCGGGTCCGGCCGCCCGAGGTCGTGACCCTCCTCGACGGGCTCCGGGTCGCGGCCGAGCGCCACGGCATCACCGTGGAGCACCACGAGGGCGACGACGAGGACGCCTGCGCCGAGCTCGCCGCCCGCTGCGACGCCGTCGTCGTGGGGGGGGGCAACACCTTCCGCGACGAGGGCGAGTGGATCGGCAAGGACGGCGGCGACCGCACCCGCCTCACCCTGCGTCCCGCCGACGAGGCCCTGGTCTGGCGGGTGGCCCGCGCCAACGCCCGCACCGCGGTCGTGCTCTTCGGTGGCTCGGCCCTCGTCACCGAGGCGTGGCGCGCCGACGTCGGCGCGATCCTCATGGCCTGGTACGCGGGGATGGAGGGCGGCCGGGCCCTGGCCGACGTCCTGCTCGGCGACGAGGTGCCCGGCGGCCGCCTGCCGTGCACCTGGCCGGCCGCTGCGCGCGACCTCCCGCCCTTCAAGCGCTTCGCCCGGAAGGTCGTCTATGGGCCGCTGCACGGCTACCGCAAGGTCGAGGCCGACGGCACCCGTCCCGCCTTCCCGTTCGGGTTCGGCCTCGGCTACACGACGATCGAGTGGGGCGAGCCCGAGGTCGTCGACGGCGACGCCCGGGTGACGCTCACCAACACCGGCGACCGTGCGGGCGTCGAGGTCGTGCAGCTGTACCGCTCGGAGGCGCTCGGCACCGAGCCCCGGGCGCTGCGCACCCTCCGGGGCTTCACCAAGGTCCGCCTCGCCCCCGGCGAGACCGTGACGGCGTCGGTGCCGCTGCCGGTCGACGGCACGCCCGGTGCCCTCTGGCTCGGCCCCAGCTCCGACCCCGCCGACCTCGTCCCCCTCGAGGCCTGACGGCCGCCGCCCGGCGCCGGTCGTGCGCCGGCGGACGTGGTGCTCAGGCGTCCGCCGGCGGCGGCGCGAGGGTGACGTCGACCGAGGGGGTGTCGGCGGCCTCGGTGGTGAGGGTGGCGACGTTGCCGGACTCCTTGACGTCGCCCAGGGCGGGCTCGAGCAGGGCGAGGCGGTCGGCGGTGTCGCGGACGACGACGGATTCGACGTCGGCGCGGAGGCTGACGCCGGCCTCGGTCTTGGCCTTGCGGATCTCGCCGAGGACGGCGCCGGCCACGTCGTAGACGGCGGGGTCGACGGTGCCGGCGGCGGCGGGGATCTCGTCGGTCGTGGGCCACGCGGCTCGGTGGATCGAGCCCTCGCGCCACCACGACCAGACCTCCTCGGTGGCGAACGGCAGGAACGGGGCGAACAGGCGCAGGAGCGTCGACAGCGCCACGTTGAGGGCACCGCGCGCGGACGCCGCCGCCTCCGGGCCGTGGGCGCCGTAGGCCCGGCCCTTGACCAGCTCGAGGTAGTCGTCGCAGAAGCCCCAGAAGAACGCCTCGGTGCGCTCGAGGGCGCGGGCGTAGTCGTAGCCGTCGAACGCAGTCGTGGCCTCGTCGACCAGGACGCGCAGGCGGGCCAGCATGGCGAGGTCGAGGGCCTCGGTGGCGGCGGCCGGGTCGGCGTCGGGGACGGCGGGAACGGGGTCGGGAGCCTCGCCCTCGCGGGGCGTGCCGAGGCCGAGGGCGAACTTGGAGGCGTTGAGGATCTTGATGGCGAGGCGCCGGCCGACCTTCATCTGACCCTCGTCGAAGGCGGTGTCGGTGCCGGGGCGCCCGTTGGCGGCCCAGTAGCGGACGGCGTCGCTGCCGAACCGCTCCAGGTTGGCCATGGGCGTGACCACGTTGCCCTTGGACTTCGACATCTTCTTGCGGTCGGGGTCGAGGATCCACCCGGACAAGGCGGCGTTGCGCCACGGCGCGCACCCGAACTCGAAGTGCGACCGCACCATGGTCGAGAACAGCCAGGTGCGGATGATGTCGTGGCCCTGGGGGCGCAGGTCCATGGGGAAGGTGCGCTGGAACAGGTCGTCGTCCTCCTCCCAGCCGCAGACGATCTGGGGGGTGAGCGACGAGGTGGCCCAGGTGTCCATGACGTCGGGGTCGGCGGCGAACCCGCCGGGCTGGTCCCGCTTGGACTCGTCGTAGCCCGGGGCGGGCTGGGCCTGGGGGTCGACGGGCAGGTCGGCCTCGTCGGGCGTGATGATGCGGTCGTAGCGGGTCTCGCCGTGCTCGTCGACCTCGTACCAGACCGGGATGGGTGGGCCGAGGAAGCGCTGGCGGCTGATGAGCCAGTCGCCGTTGAGGCCCTCGACCCAGCTGTCGTAGCGGGCCTGCATGTAGGACGGGTGCCAGGCGAGTTCGTTCCCGCGCTCGACCAGCGCGGCTCGCAGGTCGGCCTCGCGGCCGCCGTTGCGGATGTACCACTGGCGGGTCGTGACGATCTCGAGGGGGCGGTCGCCCTTCTCGAAGAACTTCACGGCGTGGGTGATGGGGCGGGGCTCGCCCTCGAGGTCACCGGACTCGGCCAGCAGCTCGACCACCCGGGCCTGGGCCTGGTTGATGGTCTTGCCGGCGAGCTCGGCGTAGGCGGCCCGGCCGGCATCGGCGTCGAGCCCGTGCGGCGGGTCGGGGTAGAGGCGGCCGTTGCGGTCGACGATGGCCCGGACGGGCAGGTCGAGCTCGCGCCACCAGATGACGTCGGTCAGGTCGCCGAACGTGCAGATCATGGCGATGCCGGACCCCTTCTCGGGGTCGGCCAGCTCGTGGGCGTGGACGGGCACCTCGACCCCGAACAGCGGGGTGGTGACGGTGGTGCCGAACAGCGGCTGGTAGCGGGCGTCGTCGGGGTGGGCGACGAGGGCGACGCAGGCGGGGAGCAGCTCGGGACGGGTGGTCTCGATGTGGACGAGGCCGCCGTCGGCCTTCCGGAACCCGATGCGGTGGTAGGCGCCGGGCCGCTCGCGGTCCTCGAGCTCGGCCTGGGCGACCGCGGTGTGGAAGCTGACGTCCCACAGGCACGGGGCCTCCGCGGTGTAGGCCTCGCCGCGGGCGAGGTTCCGCAGGAAGGCCCGCTGGCTGACGCGGCGGCACGTCTCGTCGAT
The DNA here is from genome assembly GCA_041908445.1 of Acidimicrobiales bacterium. GTDB lineage: Bacteria > Actinomycetota > Acidimicrobiia > Acidimicrobiales > DATDAH01 > JAEUJM01. Next base: position 108,962 of record JAYRFK010000065.1, read on the forward strand.
GGTGGCGTAGGTGTTGGTCCAGTCGACCGACAGGCCGAGGTGGCTCCAGAGGTGCTCGAAGGCCTTCTCGTCCTCGAGGACGAGTTGGTCGCAGAGCTCGAGGAAGTTCTGGCGGGAGATGACGACCTGCTGCTTCGACGGCTCCGCCGGCGGGGTGAAGTCGGGGTCGTAGGGCAGGTGGGCGTCGCCGCGGACGCCGTAGTAGTTCTGCACGCGGCGCTCGGTGGGCAGGCCGTTGTCGTCCCAGCCCATCGGGTAGAAGACCTCCTTGCCCCGCATGCGCTGGTAGCGGGCGATGAGGTCGGTGTGGGTGTACGAGAACACGTGGCCGACGTGCAGCGAGCCGCTCACCGTGGGCGGCGGCGTGTCGATCGAGTACACCTCGTCCCGGGTCTTGGTCCGGTCGAACCCGTAGGTGCCCTCGGCGCGCCAGCGGGCGCCCCACTTCTCCTCGAGGCCGTCGAGCGTCGGTTTTCTGGGTGCTTCCGCAGGCATGGTGGAGCGTACGGTAGTGGTCGTGCTGTCTCTCTTCGACACCAGTTCCGGCGCGGTGGTGCCCCTCGTCCCCAAGCAGGAGGGGACGGTGTCGATGTACGTGTGCGGCCCGACGGTGTACGGGCCGCCCCACCTCGGCCATGGCCGCTTCTCGCTCGTGTTCGACGTGCTCCGCCGCTACCTCGAGTGGTCGGGGTTCGAGGTCACCTACGTCTCGAACATCACCGACATCGACGACAACATCATCAACCGGGCCGCCGAGCTCGGCGTCGAGCCCGAGCAGCTCGCGATCGACTGCGAGAAGATCTGGTACGAGGCCATGGACGCCATCGGCGTCAAGCGCCCCACCGAGGACCCCCACGCCACCGCCTACGTCGAGCGCATGGTCGAGTTCATCGGCGGCCTCATCGAACGGGGGAGCGCCTACGAGACCTCCGACGGGGTGTACTTCGCGGTCGAGGACGTCGACGACTACGGCCTGCTCGCCCGCCAGACCCTCGACTCGCTGCGCTCGGGCGCCCGCGTCGAGGTGGGCGAGGACAAGCGCTCACCGCTCGACTTCGTGCTCTGGAAGAAGGCCAAGCCCGGCGAGCCGACGTGGCCGTCCCCGTGGGGCGACGGACGGCCGGGCTGGCACACCGAGTGCGTCGTGATGTCGCTCGACTTGTTGGGCGACCACTTCGACATCCACGGCGGCGGCCAGGACCTCGCCTTCCCGCACCACGAGAACGAGCGGGCCCAGGCCCTCGCCGCCGGCCGGCACTCGGCGAACCTGTGGGTGCACAACGGCTTCGTCGAGGTGGGCGGCGAGAAGATGTCGAAGTCGCTCGGCAACTTCACGACCCTGCTCGACATGGTCGACGCCGAGGACCCACGCGCCTACCGCCTGCTCGTCCTGCGGGCGCACTACCGCTCGCCGGTGGAGGTCACCCGGGAGGCGGCCGCCGACGCCGCCACCGCGCTCAAGCGCCTGGACAACGTGGCCCGGCGCACCGCCGAGCTCACCCCGCGCCCGGCCGACGAGGAGGTGCTCGAGGAGTTCCGGGACCTCATGGACGACGACCTCAACACCCCCGGCGCCCTCGCACTGCTCTTCGACCAGATCCGCGCCGCGAACACCGCCCTCGACGAGGGCCGCGACTACGACGCCGCGGTGGCGTGGGCGACCATCAGCGAGATCTGCACCGCCGTCGGCCTCCAGCCCGTCACCCAGGACGAGCAGATCCCCGAGGACATCGCCGCGATGGCCCAGGCGAGGGACGACGCACGCGTCGAGAAGAACTGGCCGGAGGCCGATCGCCTGCGAGCCGAGATCGAGGCCGCCGGCTACACCGTCGAGGACACCGCCGACGGCACCCAGGTCCGCCGCTAGCGCACGGGGGTCCCGGCCGAGGCCGAGGGTCGCCGCCGGGCGGCCCAGGCCGACAGCCGGTGGGGGAGCCCGAGGGGGGGCTCCGCCCGCCCCCTCGGAACCCGGTCGGGGGCGGCGCCAGCCGTCCCGACCGGCAAGAGGAGGCCGACCGTCAGGCCGTCTGCCAGGAAAGCTGGAGCTGCTGAAACCGGCGCCCCCTAGGGCGCTGTCTTCAGTAGGACCACAGATAGTCCGGCTTCGAGCCCCGGCCGTACCAGATGACGTCGTCGTGGCCGTTGCCGTCGTAGTCGCCGGGCAGGGGGGCGTCGTAGGTGCCGCTGACGTTCAGGTTGGCGGCGTGGAAGCTGCGGCCGGTCTGGCCGTACCAGATGCCGTCGGGCCGGGAGCCGGCGCCGTACCAGATGACGTCGTCCTCCCCGTCGTCGTTGTAGTCGCCGACCACGGGCCAGGTGTCGCCGGTCTCGTTGACGCCACGGCCCGTGAAGCCGCCGTCGGCGTCGCCGTACCAGAGGTAGTCGAGGGCGGCGCCGGGCCCGTACCAGAACACGTCGGCCCGGCCGTCGCCGTCGAAGTCGCCGGGGAAGGCCCGGTACTCGCCGTCGGCGCGGATGTTGCTGCCGGCGAACCCGTAGATCGTGCCGTGCCAGAGGTAGTCGAAGCCGGCGCCGGGCTGGTACCACAGCACGTCGTCGTAGCCGTCGCCGTTGAAGTCGCCGGCCATGGGCCGGTCGTAGGCCCGGCTGATGGTGACGTCGCGGCCCTCGAAGGCGCCGCTCCGCCGCCCGAGCCACAGGTAGTCGGGGTTGGGCCCCGCGCCGAACCAGAGGATGTCGTCGACGCCGTCGCCGTTGAAGTCGCCGGACAACGGCTGGTAGGTGCCGCGGACCGCGGTGGGCCGGGCGTCGAAGCCCCCCTGGCGGTTGCCGAACCACAGGTAGTCGCGGCGGCTGCCGGCGCCGTACCACAGCACGTCGGCGCGGCGGTCGCCGTTGAAGTCACCGCTCACGGGGGCGTCGTAGGTGCCGCCGACGCTGACCTTGCTCGAGTGCACCGTGCCCGTGGGGGGCGGGGTGGTCGTCGGTGTCGTGGTGGGCGGGGGCGTGGTCGTGCTCGTGGTGGTGCCGCCACCGCCGCCGGTGGTGGGCCCGCCGTAGTTCCCGCGCCAGTAGCTGGTCGTGCCCGCGCCGCCCGCCCGGGTGAAGCTGAAGTGGACGTGGTCGGTGTGGGGCGCCGGGCCCGAGTAGGCCTGCCAGCCGGCCTCGGGCCGGTAGAGCCGGAACATCTGACGGTTCCAGATGATGTACATGAGCCCGAGGCGGCGGGCCATGGCGTACCGGTTGCCGGCGCCGTCGGTGGCGAGCAGCCAGTCCATCACCCGCTGCACCTTGCGGCGGTCGGTGGCGCTGTTGGCGTTCATGCCCCAGTCCCAGGCACGACCCTCCTTGTGCTCGGAGGTGCCGCCGATGTTGCAGGCCCGGACGATGCCGTAGTCGACGCCGCCCATGACGCCCATGACGAGCGTCCGGAACTTGGCGGTGCCGGGCTTGGTGGTCGGGCTGCAGGTCGACTGGCCGTCGTAGGAGGGGAGCGGCTCGATGCTGCCCGCCTCCGCGGTGAGGGCCGAGCCCGTCGCGGTCGGCGCATCCGCGCCCTCGCCGGTGACCGTGAAGGTCTGGTTGGCGTAGACGACCGGGTCGAACTCGTCGAAGCCGGGGTACACGCAGCGGGCGGCGAGCTCGTAGCTGCCGGCCGGGGTGCCGGCGGGGACGACGAGGGCGCCGTCCCACTGGCCGTCGGTGCGCACGGGCACCGTGGTGCTGGCCACGACCGCGCCACCGGTCGGGTGGAGGTCGACGATCACGCCGTCGCCGGCGGTCGTGGTGGCGGGGAGGAGGCAGCCGGTGCCGGCGACCTCGATGGCGGTGCCCGTCAGGCCGGAGCCGGGCGACGCCTGGAAGGTGGGGCCGGACTCAGCTCCCGAGGCCGTGGAGGCCAGGTTGGGCACGACCAGCGACGCGGCGCCGGCCAGCGTCGCCACCAGGACTGCGATGGTCCTCCGGTTCCAGTACTGCACGTTGGGGTCCCCCGACGGTTCGGTGAAGGTTGAGTGCCCGTGCAGTCATGATCGGAGCATAGGCCCTCGACTTGACCACTCGCAGTGAGGCTTGTGATCACGAGACGTGAACCGGCGGGTCACGGGGCGGGACGCGGCGGCGGTCCGGGCCACGCCCTGCTCGCGGGAGTTGCCACCCCGCGTCGATGGGGCGTACGGTGGTCTTGTTACCCACGGGTAACTTGTTCGAGGCGGCGGCGCGCGGCCGCCCCTGAGCCCCGAGACGCAGAGGTGCACCCATGTCCTTCTCCCTCGAGCTGAACGAGGACCAGCTGGCCATCCAGCAGTGGCTCCACGACTTCTCCGAGGGCGTCATCCGCCCCGTCGCCGCAGAGTGGGACGAGCGCGAGGAGACCCCCTGGCCCGTGATCGAGGAGGCCGCGAAGATCGGCCTGTACTCGTTCGACTTCTTCGCCAACGCCTTCGGCGACGAGACCGGCCTCACCATCCCGGTCGCCATGGAGGAGCTCTTCTGGGGCGATGCCGGCATCGGCCTGTCCATCGTCGGCACCGTGCTCGGCGTGGCCGGGATCATGGCCAACGGCACCCCCGAGCAGATCGGCGAGTGGGTGCCCCAGTGCTTCGGCACCCCCGAGAAGCTGATGATGTCCGCCTTCTGCGTGTCGGAGCCCGACGCCGGCTCCGACGTGAGCTCGCTGCGCACCACGGCCGTCTACGACGAGGCCAAGGACGAGTGGGTCCTCAACGGCCAGAAGACGTGGATCACCAACGGCGGCATCGCCGACGTCCACGTGGTCGTGGCCTCGGTCGACCGTGACCTCGGCGGTCGCGGCCAGGCCTCGTTCATCGTTCCCCCCGGTACGCCCGGCCTCAGCCAGGGCACCAAGTTCAAGAAGCACGGCATCCGCGCCAGCCACACCGCCGAGGTCATCCTCGACGACTGCCGCGTGCCCGGCTCCTGCCTGCTCGGCGGCAAGGAGAAGCTCGACGAGCGCCTCGCCCGGGCCCGCGAGGGCAAGAGCAGCAAGGTTCAGGCCGCCATGGCCACCTTCGAGGCCACCCGCCCGTCGGTCGGCGCCCAGGCCGTGGGCGTGGCCCGCGCCGCCTACGAGTACTCGCTCGAGTACGCCAAGGAGCGCCGCCAGTTCGGCAAGGCCATCATCGAGAACCAGTCGATCGCCTTCATGCTCGCCAACATGAAGATGGAGATCGACGCCGCCCGGCTGCTCGTCTGGCGGGCCGCGTGGATGGGCCGCACCGGCAAGGAGTTCAAGGCCGCCGAGGGCTCGATGTCGAAGCTCAAGGCCGGTCGCACCGCGGTGTGGGTCACCGAGCGGGCCATCCAGATCCTGGGCGGCTACGGCTACGTCCGGGAGTACCCGGTCGAGCGCTGGCACCGCGACGCGAAGATCTACGACATCTTCGAGGGCGCCGAGCAGATCCAGGAGCTCGTCATCGCCCGGGCCATCTCCGGCCTGCGGATCCAGTAGCACCCGCACCTTCGTGGTGGACGGCCCCGGCTCCGGCCGGGGCCGTTCCGCGCCCGGGCGGCGCGGGACCCGGCTGGGGGTCGGTCAGTTGAGGTCGGCGGTGGGGTCGGTGGGGTCGTTGGCCATGGCCGCCATGCGGTAGCAGGACCGGCCGGCCCGCTTGGCGCGGTACATCGCGGTGTCGGCGGCCGCGATGAGCGCCGACGGGTCGTCGACGCCGGTGGCCACGGCCACGCCGATGGACATGGTCATGTCCACCTGCTCGCCCTCGATCACGAGGGGTTGGGTCATGACCGAGAGCAGGCGGCTGGCGAGCACGCCCGCGTCGTCGGGGCCCTCGAGGTCCTCGGCCAGCACCACGAACTCGTCACCGCCGAAGCGGCTGATGGTGTCGCCCGGGCGCACCGCCCGCCCCATCTCGTCGGCGACGGTCATGAGGAGCTGGTCGCCCACGGCGTGACCGAAGGTGTCGTTGATCACCTTGAAGTGGTCGAGGTCGCAGAACAGGATCGCCACGGTCGTGTGGTGGCGCAGCGACCGGTCGAGGGCGTGGCCCACCCGGTCGATGAACAGCTGCCGGTTGGGCAGGCCCGTGAGCCCGTCGTGGGTCGCCCGGTAGGCCAGGGCCGCGTTGCGCTCGCGGAGGGTCTCCTCGAGGCGCCGGTGGTCGTTGATGTCGTCGACCTGGATCGACAGCAGGCGCTGCCCGGTCGGCGACTGGCGCACCATGGTGGCGGTCAGGCGGCTCCAGATCTCCTGGCCGTCGGGACGGACGATGCGCACGTCGACCGGCGCGGCCTCGTCGGGGTTGGTCAGGAAGTCCCGGACGACCTCGATGTCGGCCGGGTGCACCATGGCGGCCAGGGCCGTCTCGGCCAGGCCGGCCTCGTCCCGCCCCGTGAGCGCCCGCAGCGTCTGGTTGACCTCGTGGAAGCGGCCCTCGTCGTCGATGCGGGCGAGGCCGTGGGGCGAGTGCTCGAACTGCTGACCGAACTCCTCGAGCAGGGACTCGGCCCGGCGGACCTCGGTCACGTCCCGGGCGGCGACGGCCACGCCCGCGACGTCGGGGTCGTCGAGCAGGTTGGTGAGGTGGGCGGCGAGCACGCCCGGCGTGCCGTCGGCCCGGGTCACCTCGAGGTCGCAGGCGACGCGGCTGCCCGGCGCCCGCAGCAGGCGGTCCCACGCGTCGGCGAGCACCGCCTGGGACTCCAGGTGGACCATCGACGCGAGCGAGTGGCCGACGAGCTGCGAGGGCAGGACGCCGAGCACGCGGTGGCTCACCGCGCTCGAGTAGCGGATGACCTGGCTGGCGTCGGTGAGCAGGGTCAGGTCGCCGGCGGCGTCGAGCAGGGCCCGGAGCTTGGCCGGGAGCTCCGCGGGCGACGGGACGAGGCGCTGGCGGCGGCTGACGTCGCGCACCGCGACGAGCACGCCGCGGACCTCCGGGTCGTCGATGAGGTTGCCGGCGACCAGCTCCAGGGTCCGCCAGCCGTTGCGCCCGGCCGCCCGCATCTCGACGGGCACGGTCGGGCCCGGTCGTTCGAGGGCGGCGGTGATGACCTCGTCGACGAGGCGCCGGTCGTCGGGGTGGATGAGGTCGAAGAACGAGGCCGCCTGGGCGGTCATGTCGGTCTCGCCCGCCGTCCGCGGCGGGGCGGTGATGCCGGTGTCGGACGTGTAGCGGATACCCCCGCGCGCGTCGATGACGATGACCAGGTCGCTGAGGTGGTCCACCAGGCCGCGGAAGAATTCCGTCGACAGGTCGGCGTTCTCCTCGGTCACGTCTCCCTCCTTCCGCCGGTGAGGGTGTTCTCCGCCTGATCAGTCAAGTCGCCCGATCGCCTGGACCCGTCCCGTGGTGTCCACCACTCTAGGTGAAAAAACCGACCTCGGAAAGTGGGAATGACTCAAGTGGGCCCGTCGGGCGGCCGATGTCGCCCGACTAGCCCTGACGGACCCCCCGCAGGCCGGCCCACACGAGCGCGGCGACCTGGTCGGCGAGGGCCTCGGGCTCAACGCCGTCGGGGTGGGTGAGCCAATGGCGGCTGGTGCCCTCGGCGGCACCGACCACCCCGTGCGCGAGCAGCGTCCGCCCGGCCTCGTCGAGGCCCTCGACCTCGATGAGCTCGGCCACGAAGCGCGCGATCGACGCCTCGACCTTGCGGCCGACCGCCACGAACTCCTCGTCGGTGCGCGAGCCGCCGGCGAACAGCAACAAGAAGGCGTCGCGCTCGTCGGCCACGAAGCGGAAGTACGCTCGCAGGCCGGCCTCGACCTGCTGGCGGGGGCCGCCGGCGTCCGCGGTGGCGGCGGCGATGGCCCGCTCCAGGCGTCCGCCCACGTCCGAGAGCAGCTCGAGGTAGAGCTCGCGCTTGGACTCGAAGTGCTGGTACAGCACCGGCTTGGTCACCCCCGCGGCCTCGGCCACGTCGTTCATCGACGCGGCGTGGTAGCCCTCCCGGGCGAACACCACCAGGGCGACGTCGAGCAGCTGGCGACGGCGCTCGGGGGCGGGGAGTCGGGTCGCCGCGGGCATGGCGCCCAAGGTAGCGGCGCCTTGTTACCGGCCGGTAACCGGCGGGGGCGGTGGCGCCCCCGCCGGCCGTCAGGCCGACCTGATCAGTCGTCGTAGACGATGACCGAGCGGGCGACCTCGCCCGATCCCATGGCCGCGAAGGCGTCGTTCACGCCGTGCAGGTCGATCTCGCGGCTGATGAGCTCGTCGAGCTTGAGCTGGCCCTGCTGGTACAGGTCGAGGAGCTTGGGGACGTCGGTGCGCACGTTGGACGAGCCGTACCAGCAGCCCTTCACCGTCTTCGCGCCGTAGAGCCAGGTGAAGGCGGCGTGGAGGTTGAGGAACACGTCCATGCGGGGGACGCCCACGAAGATGGCCTGACCGCCCATGCGCACCATGTTCACGGCCTGCTCCATGGTCGGGCCGAGGCCGATGACCTCGAAGGACACGTCGGCGCCCCGCCCGTTGGTGGCCATGACCTCGCCGACCGGGTCGGCCTCGTCGGCCTTGATCACCTTGGTGGCGCCGAACTCCTTGGCCATCTCGAGCTTGGACTCGAACATGTCGATGGCGATGATCTCGCCGGCGCCGGCGATCCTGGCGCCCTGGATCACGTTGAGGCCCACGCCACCGGCGCCGATGACGGCCACGGTGTCGCCCTCGCGGATGTCGGCGGTGTTGAGGGCGGCGCCCACGCCGGTGAGCACGCCGCAGCCGATGAGCGCGGCGACCTTCAGCGGGACGTCGTCGGGGATCTTCACGCAGCTGATCGCCGGCACGATGGCGTGCTCGCCGAAGGTGCCGAGCATGGCCATCTGGAACAGCGGCGCGCCCTGCGAGGTGAGCCGGGTGGTGCCGTCGAGCATGCCGCCCGTGGCCGCCGAGGCGTTGTTCTCGCAGAGGAAGCCCTCGCCGCGGGTGCAGTTGAAGCAACTGCCGCACATGGGCACGAAGGACAGGACGACGTGGTCGCCGGGCGCCAGGCCCTCGACGCCCTCGCCGACGGCCTCGATCGTGCCGGCGCCCTCGTGGCCCAACACGATGGGGCTCGGCAGCGGGATCGTGCCGTTCTGGACGGAGAGGTCGGAGTGGCAGACGCCCGAGGCGCCCATCTTGATCCGGACCTCGCCGGCCTGGGGCTCGGCGAGCTCGACGTCGTCACGCACCTCGAGCGGCGCGTCGACGCCGGTCAGCACGGCGGCGGAGTGGGTCATGGCGTGTTCCCCCTGTGGGTCGGTCGTCCCTGCTCGGCATCTTCTCGCTCCGCGGCCTTCACCCCGTAACCGAAGACGATCGCGGGGGCGAGGATCACGGACCCCACCACGAGCGAGACGACGATCACGGTCACCAGCGGATCGGTGAAGTCCACGATGAACCCGACGAAGAAGCCCACGATGGCCACGCCGAACAGGCCGTAGCCGAGCCGCTGGCCGACGTCGACGAGGCGCTTGATGCGCTCGCGACGGGCCAGCACGTCGTCGTGGGAGTCGAGGTTCCTCGGGCTCACGCCGCACAGCCTCTCATGCCGGTCGGCCGGTCACGGACGCCAGCCCGCCTCGTCGAGGAGCATCGCCACGTGCTCGGTCTGGCGCTCCCACGAGAACTCGCGGCGGGCGAGGGCCTCGTTGTGGTCCAGCACCGCCGGATCGGGGTCGGCCAGCCAGCGCCGCAGGGGACCGGGGTCGTGCGTCGGGAACCACCGGAACCCCAGCCAGCGCAGCTCCTGGGCGACCGGGTAGCGGCCCACCGCGGCGGGGCGCCGGGCCATGGCGGCTTCGATGGGCGGGTTGCCGAAACCCTCCCAGGTCGAGGGGAAGACGACGGCGTCGGCGGGGGCGTAGATGTTCGGGCCGTGGGCCATGGGCTCGTGGATCACCCGGCACCGGGCGCCGGCGAGCAGTCGCTCGAGCTCGGGGCCGTAGCCCTCCTCGGGGCCGCCGAGCAGCCAGTAGGTGCCGCCGAGCTGCTCGGCGAGGGCGATGGCGGCGGGGATGTTCTTGCGGGCGATGGCCCGCACCGGGTGGACGAGCAGGAGCTCCTCGGGGTCGACGCCGAGGCGGTGGCGGGTGCCCCAGCGGTCGCCGGGCTCGCCGTCCACGTCGAAGCCGTTGTAGATCGTGAACGAGGGGATGCCCCGCTCGGCGAGCTGGCGGCGGGTGAGCTGGTTGATGCAGACGTGGCGCCAGGCCGGGTCGTCCGGCGGGAGCTCGGTGACGTGGGCCCAGCGCTCGCGCTGCCACGGTGGGTCGTGGTGGTGCAGGATCGCCGGCCGGCCGCGCAGCACGAGGGCCACCACGCGGGAGGCCGGCAGGTTCAGCGGGATGCTGAGCAGGTTCTCGACGAGGACGAGGTCGGCGTCGAGCAGCGCCTCGTCCACCTCGTCGACCTCGGGGGGCTCGTCGGCGCCCCACGCCAGGCCGGGGACGAGGCGGTCGACCGGCCCGTCGCCGGCCACCGTCACGACGTCGAAGCCCAGGGCGGCCAGTGAGCGGCCCCAGCTCTCGGCGATGACCGAGACGCCGTCGGCCTGGCCGAGGCGGAACGAGACGATGGCGCAGGTGGGCACGGGTGGGGATCCGGTGGGTCGGAAGCGCTCGAACAGCGGGGCGGGGTGGTAGCCAAGGGGCGTGGAGGACCCTGCCCCCGGGCCTCAGGCCACCGTACCGAGCGACCTCCGCGACCGGGTGCGGGCGGTGATGGAGGCGCACTGGCGCGAGGTCGACGGTGCCGGCTTCACGGTGCCGAACGCCCGGGTGTACCCGTGGCAGTGGCTGTGGGACTCGTGCTTCCACTCGATCATCTGGGCCGAGCTCGGTGACGCCGAGCGGGCCGTGCGCGAGCTCACCTCGCTCTTCGCGCACCAGGACGACGACGGCTTCGTCCCCCACGTCACCCACCACGGCGACCCCGGCTTCCACGCCGACTTCTGGGGGCGGACGGGCACCTCCTCGATCACCCAGCCGCCGATGTACGGCCATGCGCTCGCCGAGCTGCACCGCCGGGGCGTCGCGCTGCCCGCCGAGCTGGTCGAGCGGGCGCGGGCCGGCCTCGAGTTCCTGCTGCGGGTGCGACGGCGCGACGACCGGACCGGGCTCATCACCGTCGTCCACCCCTGGGAGACCGGGGCTGACAACAGCCCCCGGTGGGACGACTGCTGCCCGGGGGGCTTCGACCTCGCCCGCTGGAAGCAGGTGAAGGGCGACCTGCTGGCGACGGTCGAGCGCACCCCCGGCGGCGCCCCCGTGGCCAACCCGGCCTTCGGGGTGGCGCCCGTCAGCTTCAACGCCTTGGTGCTGTTCAACCTGTGGGAGCTCTGGGCGGTGCACGGCGAGGGCGAGGAGTGGCTGTGGGGCCTCGCCCGGACGTCCTTGGAGCTGTCGAGCCGGCTCGACGACCGGTGGGACGACAGCCTCGCCACCTGGGTCGACGGCGGCCCGACCTCCACCGGGTCGGGACGGGTGCGGACGTCTGATGCGCTGCTCGCCACGCTGGCTCGGCCCCCCGAGCCGCGGGAGGCCCGGGCCGTCGAGCAGCTGTTCGATCCCGCCGCGTTCGGCGCCGCGTACGGCCCCACGCAGGTCCACCGGGCCGAGCTCGCGTACGACCCCAGCGGCTACTGGCGGGGCGCCACCTGGCCCCAGGTCAACTACCTCCACTGGGTGTCCGCGCAGGCCGAGGGGCGCGAGCACGACCGGCGCCTCGTCGCCGACGCCGAGCGGCTGGCGGTGTCGACCATCGCCGGGGCCACGACCTCGGGTCTCGCCGAGTACTGGCAGCCCGACACCGGCGCCGGCCTCGGCGCCGTCCCGCAGTCCTGGACCGGCCTCGCGCTGGTGATGGCCCACCCGCCGCAGCCCGGCCGGGAGGGCTGACCGGGTGAACCCCTCAGACCGCCCACATCAGGTGTTCACGCACCGGTCACCCGGTGCCGATGGAGGAGCAGTACCGTCGGTATCCGGAGGCGACATCGTGGGGGTGGACCAGCGACAGAGGAGCAGGGTGCGCCGCCTCGCGTCCCTCGCCCTGGCGGCCGTCCTCGTCGCGGCCGCTGTCACCGGCCTGGCCCCACCCGGCGCACGGGCCGACGGTGATCTGCCCGCGACCCTGACGGGCACCGTCACCGACGCCTCGTCGGGCGCGCCCCTCGCCGGCGCGTGGGTGACGGTGATGCGCACCTACGACCTCGAGCCGGTCGCCGAGGTCGTCGCCGACGCCGGCGGGGCGTTCGCCGTCGAGGTCCCCGCCGGCGCCTACGTCGTGTACCTCATCGACCCGACGGCCGCCCACCGGTCCGGCCTCGCCGGTGCCCCCGACGTCTACCGGGCGCGCGCCGGCGAGACGCTGCCCGTCTCGGCGGCCATGGCCTCGAGCACGGGTGGCCTCGCCGGTCGGGTGACCGACGCGGTCACCGGGAGCGCCGTGGGGGGCGCCTGGGTCATCGCCCTCGGGGCGTCGGGAGCGGCCGAGCAGGCCGCCCGCGCCGATTCGTCGGGCCGCTACACGTTCACCGGGCTGCGCACCGGCCCCCACCGGCTCGCCTTCCTCGACCCGGCGGCCGCGCACGCGACCGAATACTGGAACGACGCCGCCGACGTGTTCGGCTCGTCGTCGGTCGAGATCCAGGCCGGCGTGATCGCCACCGCGGACGCCGCGCTGGCCCGCCAGTCGTCCCCGTTCGCGCTGACCTCCTTGCGCGGCACCGTCACCGAGACGGGGACCGGGGCGGGGCTCGGGGACGTGCTGGTCCTGGCGCTGCGCACATCGGACCTGCGACTCGCGGGCGCGGCCCAGACGAGCAGCACGGGACGGTGGCGCATCAACGTGCCGCTGGGTGGCTACCGGCTGGCCTTCATCGACCCGACCGGCGGCCACGCCATGGAGTGGCACGCCGACCAACCGTTCGACCAGCCCACCTCGGCGGCCACGGTCAACGCGCCGGCGGTGGTCGACGCCGGGCTCACCTCGTCGACCGGGGACCTCACCGGCTCCGTCCGCGATGCCGGCACCGGCGACGCGGTCGCCGGATCGTGGGTCATGGCCATCGACGCCGGAGGCGACCTCCGGGGCGCCGTGGTGGGCGACGACGGGTCCTTCTCGCTGTCGGGCCTGCCGGTGGGCACCTACCGGGCCGCGATCCTCGACACCGCCGGCGACCGGCGCCTGGAGTTCTGGAAGGACCAAGCCGACTTCGCCGGGGCCGACACCTTCACGATCACCCCCGGCACGGCCGCGGTGGTCCATGCCGACCTCGACGCCCGCGACGACGACCCGCTGCGGGCCGACGCCGTCGGCTGGTGGGACGCCGCGTCGGGGGTCGACGCCTCGGGTGCGCTCCCGGACCTCAGCGGGAACGGGAACGCCATGGCGCTGCACGCGGGATCGCTGGTCCCCGGCGGCCCCGCGCTCCTGGCCCCCGACCCGGCGCGCGGGCGCGCCCTGTTCAGCCCGGGCTGGGACGACATGTACCTCGAGACGCCGGCACCGGGGACGGCCTTCACGGGGCTGGACGTGGCCTGGGACGCCGACCTCGACCGCGTCATCACCATCGACTCGGGCCAGCCCGCCAACTGGGTCGCCCACCAGGGCAGCACCGCGGAGGGCACCTTCTCGTGGGCGGTGGGGGTCGACACGACCACCCAGGAGGTCCTGCTCGCCTACTCGACCGACGGGATCGAGGTGACGACGGTGCGGACGGGCGCCGTCGCCGACGCCGGCCCGGGGCGGCTCGCGGTCACCCTGGACCCGGACTCGGGCACGGTGACGGTGCACCGTCAGCACGCCGGTGCGGCGCTCGAGGACTTCGACCTCCCGTACGACCGGTGGGAGACCGTGGCCACGGTGCCCGGGCCGGGCCCCGTCGCGCTGTTCGCGTCGCCGGCGCCCGTCCGCCACTCGAGCAGCGCCGCCCCGGACACCCTCGACGGCCAGCTCCTGGTCGGCTGGTTCCGCGCCCTCTACCGCCTGCGCGTGCGTGCGGGCGTCGAGGGGCCGCCGGTCGCCTCGCTGGACGTCGCCACGCTGCCCGACGAGCTCGGCTGGAGCGGCCTCGGTGGCCTGCCCCCGGTCGGCCACGTGACCACGGCCTCGGTCGCGACCCTCCCGGGTACCGCCGGCGAGGCCTGGTCGATGGTGAACTACGACACCACCAGCTACCCCATGATCCTCGTGGAGCACCCCGTGGTGCTCTTCGGCAACGGCAGCCACGGCGAGGTGCCCGTGGACGACTGGGCCTTCGACGCCTCGGCGGCGGGCGACCTGTCGGTCTGGGTCGTGTACCGCGACCTGCGGCTCGGCCAGCACTACCTCCCGCTCGTGGCCCACCGGGGCCAGTCCTGGTCGGCGCCCGGCTACGCGATCACCCAGGTGCCGGCGACCTCCACCGCGCCCCTCGCCCACGTGAGCGACGGTGCCTACGCCGTCCGGTCCGTGCCGCCGCTCCCGGACCAGGGCGGCACCACGGTGTCGGGCCTCGAGCTCGACGTGGCTGCGCCCTTCACCCTCGGGACCGGCCCGGCGCTGGCGGCGTACACCGACGGCGTGGCCGGGCCGGTCCAGGACACGAGCTTCCTCGGCCCGGTCACCGCACCAGGGGTCCCCCTGCGCGTCGGCACGTGGTCCGACGACGCCGCCGTGGCCGAGGGCTTCGCGTTCCTCGGTCTGGCCGTGTCCGACCGTACGTTGACGCCCGAGGAGATCGACCGCCTGCCGGCGGAGTTCGGCCTCGACTAGCGCCGGGCGCCGGGACCCGGCCACGTGGCTAACGTCGGCCCGTGGCTGACGACGACGCCGGCGTGGCCGGCAACGACCTCCTCGTGGAGGTGGCCGACGGCGTCGGCCGCCTGACCATCAACCGGCCCGAGCGCCGCAACGCCATGTCGTGGACGGTCCTGACCGGCATGCGCGAGCAGCTCGCCGCTTGGAAGCACGACCCCGACGTGCGGGTGGTCGTGCTGACGGGCGCCGGCGACAAGGCGTTCTGCGCCGGGGCCGACCTCACCGGCATGGCCGGCGGCGCGGGCGAGCTCGAGCTGCACGAGTCCCGGGGGGAGCTCGCCCGGCTGTTCCACGACCTCTGGGACCTGGGCAAGCCCACGGTGGCCCGTGTGCGGGGGTACTGCCTCGCCGGCGGCTTCGGCCTCGCCCTCTCCTGCGACCTGGTGGTGGCCGCCGACGACGCCCAGTTCGGTACGCCCGAGATCGACGTCGGGCTCTGGCCGTACATGATCACGGTGCCCCTCGTGCGGTCGATGCCCCCCAAGAAGGTGCTTGAGCTCATGATGACCGGCCGCCGGGTGCGGGCCGACGAGGCCGACCGACTCGGCTTCGTGACCAAGGTCGTCCCGGTCGACGATCTCGACCCGGCGGTGGACGAGCTCGCCGCCAGCCTGGCGGCCAAGTCCCCGGCGACCATGAAGCTGGGCCGTGACTCCTTCTACGCGGTGTGGGACCAGGGCGCCGACGAGGCCCTGCGCCTGCTCCATCCGATGCTGACCATCACCTCGGGCACCGAGGACGCCGCCGAGGGCATCGCCGCGTTCGTGGAGAAGCGACCGCCGGTCTGGAAGGGACGATGATGGCCGACGAACCCACCCCCAACCTGCACGACTGGGCGCCACTCACCCAGGACCTCGCCGAACGGCGCGAGCGGGCCCTCGGCATGGGCGGTCCCGAGCGGGTCGAGCGCCAGCGGGCACTCGGCAAGCTGCCCGTGCGTGAGCGCCTCGAGCGCTTCGTCGACCCGGGGACCTTCGTGGAGTACGGCCAGCTGGCCGACTCGATGGACCCCGGCCTCGCCGACAAGGGCTACCTCGCCGCCGACGGGTGCGTCACCGGCATCGGCGAGGTCGACGGCCGGCGGGTCGCCATCTGCGCCTACGACTTCACGGTGATGGCCGGGTCGATGGGTGCGGTCAACGAGCAGAAGACGTCGCGCATGCGCGAGCTGGCCCTGCGCCAGCGCATCCCCATCGTGTGGCTGCTGGACTCGGCCGGTGCCCGCATCATGTCGACCTCGGGCTCGACTTTCGCCGGGGTCGGCCAGCTGTTCCGCGAGCAGGTCACCCTCTCGGGCGTGGTGCCCCAGGTGGGCGGCATGCTCGGCCACTGCGCCGCCGGCACGGCGTACATCCCGGCGCTCGCCGACTTCATCCCCATGGTCAAGGGCATCTCCTCCATGGCCCTCGCGGGCCGCCACCTCGTCAAGGCGGCCACCGGCGAGGACGTCTCCGAGGAGGACATGGGCGGCTCCACCGTCCACACCAAGGTGAGCGGCGTGGCCGACCTCGAGGTCGAGTCCGACGACGACTGCCTCGAGGCCATCCGCACCTACCTCTCGTTCTTCCCGAGCCACAACCAGGAGGCGCCGCCGGTCAAGGAGTGCACCGACCCGGTCGACCGCCGGGTCGAGGAGCTCTACGACATCGTGCCGACCGCGCCCCGCCGCGCCTACGACATGCACAAGGTCATCCACGCGGTGGTCGACGACGGCGAGTTCTTCCCCATGAAGGGGGCCTGGGCCCGCAACATCATCACCGGCCTCGCCCGCGTCGGCGGCCAACCGGTCGGCATCGTGGCCAGCCAGCCCATGGTGCTCGGCGGCGCCCTCGACGTGAACGCCGCCGACAAGGCCGCCCGCTTCGTGTGGCTCTGCGACGCGTTCGGCATCCCCCTGGTGTTCCTGCACGACGTGCCCGGGTTCGTCGTGGGCAGCGCGGTCGAGAAGCAGGGGATCATCCGCCACGGCGCCAAGATGCTGTTCGCCATCAGCGAGGCCACCGTGCCCAAGGTGAGCATCGTGCTGCGCAAGAGCTACGGCGCCGGCTACTTCGTGATGAACGGCACCGCCTACGAGGCCGACTACATCGCGATCTGGCCCACCGCCGAGATCGCGGTGATGGGCCCGGACGGGATGGTGAACATCATCATGCGCAAGCAGCTCGAGGCCATCCCCGAGGGCAAGGAGCGCGACGAGGCCCGCATCGCCATGGCCGAGGAGCTCCGCAAGAACATCGACCCCTACATCGCCGCCGGTCACGCCGCGGTCGACGACGTCATCGACCCCGCCGACACCCGCCACGTGATCTGGCGCGGACTGCAGGTCAGCCGCACCAAGCAGGTCCAGCGGCCGTGGCGCAAGCACGGCGTGCTGCCGGTCTGAGCCGGCGCCGGTGGCGATGAGCACCTACCTCTTCCTGCACGTCCCGAAGGCCGCCGGCACCTCCTACAGCGAGGCGCTGGGCGTGGCGCTGGGCGGGCGGCGCGTCGCCATCGACATCCCGGGCGAGATGAGCTCGGAGGAGTTCCAGCAGGTCGACCCCGAGACGTTGCGCCCGTACACCTTCGTGACCGCCCACGTGGACTTCGGCCTCGTGCGCCGGGCGCCCTGGCTGCAACCCGTCACGGTGCTGCGCGACCCGGTGGAGCGCATCATCTCCTGGTACCACTACGTCCTGCGGGACGAGGGTGAGGCGCTGGCGCCGTGGCGGCGCTTCATCGAGGGCCGGCGCCTCTCGGTGCAGGACTTCCTCCTGCACCCGCAGCTGCGCTGGCTCCACGGCCAGGCCCAGACGATGCAGCTCGCCGGCTACCTCTGGAGCGGCGACCCGTTGCCACACGTCGACCGCCTGGTCGGCGTGGCCGCGGAGAACCTCGGGGCCTGCGCGCACGTCGGGCTGTTCGAGCGGCTGGGCGACTCGCTCCGCCTGGCGCGCGCCGAGCTCGGCCTCGACGCGGTCCCCGAGCTGCCCGGTGTCAACGTCTCCCCCGAACGGCCCGACGAGCTCGACCCCGAGGTGCGCGCCCGCGTCGTCGAGCTCCTCGGCATGGACTCGGCGTTCTACCCCCTCGCGGTCGCGGAGTTCGAGCGCCGCCTGGCCGCCCACGGCCTCGACCGCGACCCGACCGACCTCGCCCCACCCGCCCGGCCGGTGGTACCGGTCCGAGCGCCGGCGCCGGCGCCGGCGCCGCCCGGGCCGACCCCGTCGGACGTCGGTGCGGTCGGCGACTGGATCGAGCTCACCTGGTCGCCCGAGCCGGGCACCACCATCGGCGGCCCGCTCGTGTGGCCCCTGCCGTTGACCGCACCGGTCGGCGAGACCGATGTCGCGGGCGCGGGGGACGGCATCCGGGTCGCCGACGACGCCCCCGTGGACGTCGGCGCCAACTGGGTGTCGCTACCGGCGGGTGTGTACGAGGTGCAGGCCACCGTGCCGTGCCGCCGGTTCGAGGCCCACCAGCACGAGGACTGGGATCTCCTCGTCGACGTGGCCTGGTACGGCGATCCGCCGATCCCGTACGTCCCGGGCCTCCCGGGCGCGCCCGACGTCAGCCTCTGGCTGCCCGTGCGGGTGCCCGTCGGGCTGCCGAAGCTGCCGCTGCGGGGCGCACCCGTCTCGGTCGCCGGGGTCCTGCGGGTGCCGGACCGCGGCGGCCACCTCTGCCTCCTGCTCGGCTCGAGCCAGGCCGTGACGATGTCGCCCGGTGACGAGGTGCGCCTGCGCGTCGTCCGGGTCGGTTGACCGCCGCCGCCGGGCTCAGGCCTGGTGGCGGACGCCGGTGAGCAGCAGGTCGCTGATGCGGCGGGGCGCCTCCGCCAGCAGGGGGAACGCCGCGGCCCGCTTCGGCAGGCGGATGTGGCTGCGGCCCTTGCGGACGGCGTCGACGATCGCGTCGGCGACCTGCTCCTTCGGGATGTCCACGATCAGCCGCAGCTTGTAGCCCCGGTCGAACGAGTCACGGGTGGGGGCGTAGTCGTTCACGTGGTCGAGCATGTCGGTGGGGATGGGGCCGAGCTGCACCACGGTCGTGCCCACCGGGAGGCCCTTGAGGTCGAGGGCCAGGACCTCGGTGAACTGGGTCAGCCCCGCCTTGGTCGAGGCGTAGGCGGCCATCCCCGGGTAGGCGGCCACACCGGCGAGCGACGACACGTTGACCAGGTGGCCCCGGCCCCGCCCGAGCATGCCCGGCAGCACCGCCCGGCAGAGCTGCACCGGCGTGAGCAGGTTCACCCGGTAGACGGCTTCGAGGTCGTCGGGGTCGAGGTCGGCGAAGAAGCCACCGGGAGCGAGGCCGGCGTTGTTCACGAGCACGTCGACGGGGCCGGCCCCGTCCTCGACCGCCGGCACCAGCCCCGCGGCGGCCGCCGGGTCGGCCAGGTCGCACGGGTGGGCCGTGCCGCCGAGCTCGTCCGCGAGGGCGGCGAGGCGCTCGGCGTCACGGGCGACGAGCGCCACCGAGGCGCCGGCCGCCGCGAAGGCGCGGGCCGTGGCCTCCCCGATCCCGCGGGAGGCCCCGGTCACCAGCACTCGACTGCCCTGGAGGTCCATGCCCCCAGGATGGCACCGCCGGGCGGTCAGCCGCCGGGGGTGTTCTCGATGGCCACGTACTCCCGGCAGGGCTGGCCGCGGTAGGCGTCGCAGTCGGGCACCGCGTCCGGCACGTCGTGGTCCCCGCCGAGGATCGGCAGGACGATCGAGGACGGGTGGTCCGCCGACTGCGCCACGGTGTTCACCACGTCCTGGCCGCTCAGGGAGTCGAACTCCCACTCGGGGCGGTCACCGCCGGGTGAGTCCACCGTGATCCGCAGCTGCGAGCCGGGGTGGAACGCGTGGGCGAACGGGAAGATCTCCACCCGCACGAGCGCGAATTCGCCCTCGGGCAGGCGCTCGTCGTCGGTCTCGAGGTGGGTCGAGACCGGCCGCAGCTCGGTGGAGGCCTCCTCGTCGAGCTTGCGGTGGCTCGCCCGCAGCCAGCCGTTCTGGAGGTAGAGCTCCGTGCCGTCGGGGCGGACCTCCGACAGCGTCACCTCGAGGTCGGTGTCGAGGGCCGTGGACTGCACGTAGAGGTCGGCGCTGGCCGGCCCCGCCATGATCGTGGCGTCCTCGAACGGGCTGCTCAGGTAGCTGACCGCGTCGCCCTCCTGCAGCACCTGCCAGTCGAACTCCTGGTCGGCGCTGAAGCTGAAGCCGTCGGTCGCCACGCTGCGGTCGTCACCGTACTCGGGGTGGTACTCGAACGACGCCGCGCTCTCGGGCTCGCCGTCGGCGATGGTCGGCTCGTCCTCGGACAGGGTGCCGTCCGGCTGCAGGAACAGGCGGGTCGGCTCCACGTCCGACGGCGGCCACTCGGTGTAGGTCTCCTCGAAGGTCGACCCCGGTACGCGCGGCCGGTCCGTGCCGGCACCGTTCTCGTACAGGATGCGGATGTCGTCCTCGGCCTGGTAGGCGGCGAGGGCCTCGTCGTAGGAGTCGAAGTCCGTGAAGCGGTCCGGCGGCACCGGGTAGTCGCCCTCACCGAACTGCGGCGCGAACGCCGCCGGGGCGCCGGCCCGGATCAGCGCCGGGATCTCCGGGATCTTCTTGGCCACGTAGAAGTCGAGGAACTCGAACCAGCGCTGCGTGTTCTCGGGGATCAGGGCGTCGCCGTGGGTGCCGTTCTGCATCGACACGTGCAGGTCGGGCACACCCGTGAGGTGCTCGATCAGGGCGGGGAAGTGGCCGCCGGTCTGCTCGTCCTGCCACGACCCGGTCAGGAACACCGGCACCTCGATGCGGTCCGCGAACGTCGACGGCGTCAGCGGCGGGCTGATCACCGGGTCGTAGTGCGGGTAGGCGCGGGCGAGGCGCTCGATGTCGGGGTTCTGGCTGCGCAGCGACTGGTTCGCGGCGCACTCCTCGCCGATCTCGCCACCCTCGTCCACCACGGCCTGCTCCCACCCCTGGCCGTACGGCTGGGCCCCGTCCTGCACGTTGAGGATCCACTGGCGGGCGAAGCCGTCGTTGTACATGCCGCCGGGGTAGAGCACCGCCGGCCAGATGCTGTCGAGCACCGACATGGGGGCGATGGCGGCGAGGTGCGGCGGCTGGGTGGCGGCCACGTAGAGCTGGCTGTTGCCCGCGTAGCTGATGCCGATCAGGCCGGGGGCGTGGTGGGCGACCCAGTCCTGGGCGGCGACGGTCTCGACCACGTCGTACCCGTCCGCCACCTGGCTCGGCTCGAAGAAGCTGAAGGTGCCGCCCGAGCACCCCGTGCCCCGCACGTTCACCGACACCGTGGCGTAGCCGTAGATGTCGGCGAACTGGGCGATGCTGCTGCCCGACCCGCCCGGGTTGGCCGAGTCGTAGCCCGAGTAGTTGATGACGGTCGGGTACGGGCCGTCCTCGGGGTCGCCCGGCATGCGGACCATGGCCACGAGGGTCGTGCCGTCGCGGGTCTCGATGTAGTTGAGGCCGGGCTCGAGGGTCTGCGCCTCGTAGAGCGCCGGGTCCGGGTGGTCGTAGACGCCGCCGACGTCGATCGGGTCGCTCACCGCGACCTCCTCGCCGTCGGCCACCTGCACCACCTGGTAGCCCTCACCCGCGTCGATGCGGGCGAAGACGAGGTTCCCCTCGTCGTCCACGGTGCCCTTGGCGTCGGCGAGGCCGTCGGGGCTGAAGAGCGCGGTCTGGATCTCGCCGTCGGCATCGACGAGCTCGAGCTCGGCGCCGGGCTCCGCGCCGGTGACCGTCACCGCCTCGACGTTGCCCGTGACCTCGAAGTCGGCGGCGGGCAGCCCCTCGACGTCGGCGGTCTCGGGGGCGGCGTCGTCGCCCCCGTCGCTGCTGCACGCCGGCAGGGCCACCACGACGAGTGCGGCGACGGCGAGCAGGAGGGCGCGGGCGGGTCGGCGCGTGCGCATGCGGTTGGTTCCCCCGAGGTGGTGGCGGCCAGCTGGTAGACAGCAGGTGTCGGACAGGTCGCCGCACACTACCGGCGGTAGCCCATCGGAGGGGAGTCAGCCCATGACGACGGTCGAGGCGGAGATCACCGCCAACGTCTGGCAGGTGCGGACGGAGCTCGGGGCGGTCGTCGCCGAGGGCGACGAGCTCGTCATCCTGGAGTCCATGAAGATGGAGATCCCCGTGCTGGCGCCCTGTGCCGGGACCGTGGCCGAGATCCGGGTGGCGCCGGACGACCAGGTCCACGAAGGGGACGTCGTCCTGGTGATCGACGAGGCTTGACGCCCGACGTCGCCCTGCGGGTCGGGGTCCTGTCACCGCTCCGTCTCCACTGAAGACCGGCGCCTGGCTCTCCGGGCGTCGCTACTGCGGTGGCGGCGCGCTCGAAGCGGGGCGCCGGTCTTCGTGGACCCTCGGAGCAGCGCCACCCCTCCCCTCCGGGCGACCCCTGGCGGCCGTCCTCGGTCACCGGCTCCTTGGGGTCGGGGGGGCGACTCGGTGGTCGCCCCGATTCTCGGGTGCCCTTCACCCGCTCGGCTTGTGGACTCGGCTGGTGGCGTTGAGTCGGTGCCCTCAGACACCCCAGGATCGGTGGGTGTCAAGCGGCGATGTGGTCGGGCCGGTCTTGGCGGTGGCTCCAGGCGATGGTCTCGTCGTAGGTGGTGTGGGTGCGTAGGCAACCGTGGAGGATGCCGACGAGGCGGTTGCCG
>JAYRFK010000066.1:0-3737 GCA_041908445.1 Acidimicrobiales bacterium
CCGCCTGCGGGCCATCGAGGACGCCGCCCGTGCCTTCGTCCAGTACGGCAACGAAGCGGTCGTGGCTGACCATCAGCGCCTCGTCGACGCCCTCGAGGCCGGCGCATGACCAACCCCAAGGGCACCAAGCACGAGACGGACATCGTCAACCGGGCCACCGAAGCCGGCTTCCCCGCCCAACGCATGCCCAAGTACGGGGCCCGCGACCGGGGCGACATCCACCTGCACGACGGCGACGGGACCCTGTGGGTCATCGAAGCGAAGAACCGCAAGGGCTACGACCTGCCCACCGCCATGAAGCAGTTGGCCGCCGAGAAGGCCAACGCCGGCGCCGAGCGTGGCGTGGCGGTCATCAAGCGCAACGGGGTCGGCGACGTCGGCCGGTCGTTCGTGGTGATGGAGCTGGACGACTGGCTCGAGACCCTGCCGAGGCCGTACTGATGGCGCGCACGTCTGCTGTTGCTGCGCTGCGTGACCGGCTGGCCGAGGTGACCGCCGAACGGGACCGCCTGCGGGACGCCATCGACGCCATCTCACGGCACCGCGAGGCGAGGGGCGGACTGGCCGGCAACTGCCGTCAGTGCAACGCCCCGTGGCCGTGCCGGACCGAGCAAGCACACCTCGCCGCCACCCAATCGACCGCTAGCGCGGAGGATCGGGCGGCGACTGACGGGGCGGGTTCACGCCTGCCGCATGGCGAAGGACCCCACGACGCCACGTCCACGGCCCCCGGGCCGACGGCCGAGGGCACCCTGCCCGCCCCGAAGGACGACCACCGATGCGGCCCCAACTGCTGGGGCCGCTGCACCCACGACCCAGGAGCCGCACTGTGACCACCACCCTGCCCATCAACCCCCGGCCGTGGCCCCTCGCCGCCGACAAGGTCGAAGGCCACTGGACCCAGGGCCACCAGCACGACGGGAACCGCATGTGCCTCGTCGGCGGCCTCCAGTCCTGCGGGCTCGCCCCCGGCGAGTGGCTGATCGCCCGGGCCGTCGCCCGCCACCGCGACCACGCCGAGGGGTGGAACGACGACGCGGGGCGCACCGAGGCCGATGTGGTCGGGTGGCTGCGGACCGCCGAGCCGATCACGCCCGCCGAGCTGGTCGACGTGTTCGGCCCGCAGTGGCGTGAGGTGTGTGCCATGGTGCTGCGGGCCGCCCGGTTGACGCACGACGAGGCCAGCGACCTCGACGCGGCGATGGACGCGACGTGGGACGCGGCGATGGACGCGACGTGGGACGCGGCGAGGGCCGCGGCGAGGGACGCGGCGAGGGCCGCGGCGAGGGCCGCGGCGTGGGCCGCGGCGTGGGCCGCGGCGTGGGACGCGACGTGGGACGCGACGGGGGGCGAGGCGTGGGACGCGGCGTGGGACGCGACGGGGGACGCGACGCGGGCGCTCGTCGTCCGTGACCTCATCGGCACCCACGGGTTCACCCAGGACCACTACGACACCCTCACCCGACCGTGGCGGACCGTGATCGGCCCCGTCCACCCCGACGACGCCCCGCTGCCGTGACCGTACGACGCACACCGCAGGCCGAAGCCATCCTCGCCATGCGCCTGTCGTTCACCGAGGCGTGCATCGCCCTCCTCGACACCGACCCGGACGTGCTGCCGGGGGCGTTGCGGTCGGCACGGGCGGATGTGGAACGGAAGGTCGCCGCCGCGGTCAAGGCGGGGGTCGCGAAGTGAGTTGGGAAGGCCTGACGCCCCCGTACGCCACCATCGTGGCCGATCCGCCGTGGCAGTTCGACCACAACGGTGGCAGGCCCCGGCTCGGGTGGGACCACTGGGGGCACGGATACGAGGGGCAGGTGGCATGAACGTCCCCGATCACGACTTCGCTCCAGCCGTGCGCCGCCTCCTCCAAGACGACGGCCGGCACCCCGCACCCCACTGGTGCCACAAATGCGGCAAGCTCGGCTGCTTCGACCACCACGGGCTCAGCTACGGCGGGCCCACCGCCACCCCCCGCCCCGCACGCGACACCGACAGCATCGCACGGCGGCGCCGGGTCCTCGACGCCCTCGCACGCCTCGGCAGGGCAGCGTGACCGACGACTTCCTTCTCCCGTTAAAGGACCCCGACGACTGGCGGTCCATTGCCGCATGCAAAGGCGTCGACACCGCCGTCTTCTTCGACCATCTCCGTAGCCACGAAGCCCTCGCATACTGCGCTGAATGCCCCGTCATCGACGAGTGCAAACAGGCCGGCAGAGGCGAGGCCGGCGTGTGGGGGGGCGTCGCCGCACCCGCCGAGCTTCACGCCTGCGCCTGGTGCAGCAAGCTGTTCCAGCGTGGCCCGGCCCAGCGACCCGGGCAGCGTCTCATGTGCTCGGCCGAGTGCCGGCTCGACGCTCGCCGCGACGTCCACGCCCGCCACATGGCGAAGGTCCGGGCCGCGCAGCCGAAGCCGGACACGACCGTGTGCGAGGTGTGTGGCTACGAGGCCATGAACCGGGGTGGGCTGGCGTCGCACCGTTGGGCCGCCCACGGGCTGCGGATGGGGGCGGCGTGAGGCAACGCTACGTGTGCCCCTCCTGTGGGCGGGACGTGTGGGCGGTGCGCCCCCCACGCCTGTGCCCGTACCCCCGTTGCGGTCACACGGGGCCGCTGGAACGGAAGGCCCGGTGACCCGCCTCGAGGCCGCTGCTGCCGCCTACCGGGCCGCCGTCATGGAGCTCCGCGCCGTCAACGAGGCGCACGCCACCCGCCGCGGGTACTCGTGGGCGCGGCATGAGGCGGCGGTGCGGGCGAAGGCCGAGGCGCAGCACGCCCTGTGTGAAGCCGCAATGGAGGAGGCAGCGTGAAGCCCTACTACGAGGCCGACGGCATCACCATCTACCACGGCGACGCGCTGGAAGTGCTGGGGTTGATCGAGGGTTCCGTCGACGCCGTGCTCACCGATCCGCCCTACGCCAGCGGAACCCGCAAGGAAGCACAGAAGGACAGCAGCGGGGCCATGCTCCGCGGCGAGCGGTTCGCCTCGCGGCCCATCGACCTCGACCAGATGACCACCACCGGGTTCGTCTGGCTCATGCGTCAGGTGGCGCTGCGCTGCTACCCCTTGCTCCCTGACGGCGGGTCGTTCCTGTCGTTCATCGACTGGCGTCAATGGCCCAACCTCGTCGGGGCGTTGGAAACGTGCAACTACCGAGTGCAACAGATGGTCGTATGGGACAAAGGCAGCATCGGCATGGGCAACGGGTTCCGGGGTCAGCACGAGCTCATCTGCCACGCGTCGAAGGGCGTGCCAACGGTGGTCGATCGAGGCGTCGGCAACGTGCTGCGGTACCCACGGCAAGAGCCAATCGACCACCCGTCACCGAAGCCTCAGGCGCTCATGGGTCGCCTGCTCGACGTGGTGACCTCGCCGGGAGATCTGGTGCTCGACCCGTTCATGGGCAGCGGAACCACGCTGCGCGCTGCGAAGGACCACGGCCGACGATGTATCGGAGTTGAGTCTGTGGAGGCGCACTGTGAGACCGCGGCGAAGCGCCTCGCTCAAGGTGTCCTCGACCTCGGCGGTGCGGCGTGACCCTGCCGCCACGCTGGCAATACACCAGCCCCGAACAAGCCCTCGCCGACGCACGCAACGGCACGCTCGCCCGCCACGTCCGCGCCTACATCGACGCTTTGGACGAGTGGATGGGGGTCGTGCGGCCGGCGTTGGGCCGGCACCTTTGGGACGACCCTGACAGCGAACACACCAACCCTGCCAAGGAGGCAGCATGA
>JAYRFK010000067.1:0-2264 GCA_041908445.1 Acidimicrobiales bacterium
AGCGCCACCCGGTCGGCGACCTCCGCCGACCGCACACCGTCCGTGCGAGCCACCAACCGCCCCTCGATCCCGGCCAACTGCTCAGCCAGCACCTCGGTGACCAGGACCTCGTAGAGGCCCGGCGGTAGAGGCTCCGTCACGCTCACAGTTTGGTCAATGCGGCGACTCCGTGACGCCGACCAACCCCGGTTGTCAGCGCCCGTCCACGGGTCAAGCCGACCTCGATGCAGGGACGGCCGAGACTCACAAGCGAGGCCGCCACCGGATTCCCATCCACCGATCAGGCGTCGCTGCGCCCGTAACGGCGCAGGAGTGCGGCGATCGGCTCCCACGTCGGGCTGGCCCGCATGGCGGGGGTGGACTGGCCGACGACGCGGCTGAGGAGGTCGCGGATGGCGCGCTCCTCGTCGGTGAGAACGCCGTCGAGGGCCGGGTTGAACAGGTGCCTCACCGGTGTCGCCGCCATCGCGGCGACGTAGTCGAGGAAGATCTCGAGCCGGCGACACGCCGCCGCCGAGATCACGTTGGTCTCGGCACCGTCCTCCGAGAAGTCGATGAACTCGAGCTCGTTGCCCCACAGCGCCTTGAGGTACGGCTGGTTCGCCACCAGGCAGACGGACCCGAACTCCCGGGACTCGGGCATGACACTGCGGACGTCGAAGGCGATCTCGTGGAAGTCGTCGTCGGCCAGGGAGAACCCGACGAACAGCAGCGTGCGCGTCAGGAGCAGGGCCTGGAGGATCCCGCCGAGCGCCGCCCGCTCACGCGCGTGGCGGAAGTAGTCGTCACGGGTGAGGACCAGGTCGACGGGCGGGCCGGTGTCGGGCCCGGGGATGGAGCCGTGGAGCTTGAGGAGCCAGCGGCCCGTCTCGGTCAGGGTCTCGTAGGGCAGGACGACCAGGCGGCGTTCGGCGGCCGGCGGGGCGCTCACGGCCTGCTCGAAGCGACTGTCGTAGTTGGTGGTGACCGTCTCGGTCACCGGCAGGTCGGCCAGCAGCGCGTGCAGGAGCGAGTGCTCGCCGGCCGGGATCAGGGTGGCGATCCGTTCAGCCAGCTCCCCGGGCGGGAGCTTCGTCTGGATGATTCGAGCCTGGTCGCTCGGCGTCAAACCGCTGGAGGGGCTCAGGAGCGACCCGGGATCGAGCCCTGCCGCCCGGGCCAGGTCGGCGAGCAGCGTGTGCAACGACGGGAGCCCGGCCGCCATCCCGACGCCGGCGCCCAGGAAGAGCACGAGAGCACCAGCGCGTGCCTCGTCCGCGAGGGCGTCGCCCTGGGCCCGCTCCGGTGCCTTCAGCTCCGGCCAGGCGTCGTGGCCGGGATGCTTGCGAAGGGCCTGCACGGCTGAGTACGCGTCTTCGCGGTCGAGGACGACCACGACGTCAGCGTGCGCACCGGCCTCGAGGGTCGCGGCGATCACGTCGAGCAGTGCCCGAGCGATCTCGCCGGCCCGACGGGCACCGCCACCCGCCCCGGTCCCGACCAGTGGGACCGCGAGCAGCGGTCGGTCACGGCCGAAGGCGGGCGCGGTCGCTCGCGCCGCCTCGGTGACGAACCGCCGAGTCCCCTCGAGATAGCGGCCGATGTCGGCGTCGAACGACCCGATGTTCGCCGCCCAGGCCTGGTTGTGCCGCTCGACACCATGCCCGTCGACTCGACGCTCCCGGTACCAGTGGTGGACCTCCGCGACCGCCGACCGCGGCCATGGGTCGGGGAGATCCCGCAGGCACCACCGGTCGTCGAACCGGACCTCGTCCGGCACCCGGCGCCGCCAGGCCCCCGTGACGTGCCCGATGCCGTCGACGGGGAGGAGCCAGGCGTCGCAGGCGACCCGGGTGAGATCCGACATCGTCACGAACACGTGCCCACCCATCGATCCGCTCCTCTCCCGGCTGGCGGTTCCGGCCGCTCACCGGCCCGGATCGTCGCCCGTATTCAACAACAGCAGCGGCGCCGAGGGTGCCGCTGACACAGGCCCCGCTCCGACGACGGCAGTTGCTCGACAGCCTCCGGGGCCGGCCCGTTCCCCTCGGGGAAGCCGCCGCGGCGCCGCCGTCAGCCGGCGTCGAGCAGGTCGCGGGGTTGTACCCCGAGCTCGGCCATGCGGGCGACGTAGCGGTCGGCGGCCTCCTTCGCCTCGCCACGACGACCCGCGGCCAGCAGCGCCTGTACGAGCAGCTCGTGGGCGTGTTCGTCGAAGGGGTCGACCTCGAGGGCGGCGCGGGCGTGGTCGATCACCTCGTCCCAGCGCGCTTCGGACGCCGCCG
>JAYRFK010000068.1:0-21548 GCA_041908445.1 Acidimicrobiales bacterium
CGGGGTGGCGGCGGGGGGGGGGGGGGCGCGGTGGTTCCTGTTTTTTGGGGGTCTTATGTTGGTCTTGTCCGCCGCACCACCGACCATTCAACCGGCGCCGCTGCCTGCAGTCACGGCCGGAGCGGCGGCGGAATCCCGGGGCGTTCAACGGAACGCGCCGGCGGTGCATCGTCAGCGCCGCCGTTCAGGTGAACGCCGCGGCGGGCCGCGTGGCGAGCGAGGTCAGACGTCCTGGTTCGCGGCGGCGAGCTGCTCGGCGGCGAGAGCGCCGGTGACCGCTGCCGAAGCGGCGAGGAGCAGGACCGCGAAGCGTCCCTTGGGGGCCAGCGCCTTGAAGCCGAGCAGGGTGGCGGCGGCGTCGACCCCGTCGGCGGCGGCGCCGTAGCGGGCCCAGACGACCGGGTCCTCACCCCGGTTCAGCGCTCGGAGCGTCCCGAGGCCGAGGGCCAGGTCGCGGATGCCGAGGGCCCGCAGGAAGACCTTGGTGGCGGGACGGGAGGCCTCGGTGCCGGCCCAGCCGCGGGCGGCGAGGGAGGGGACGAGCACGAGGGCGACGCCGACGGCCACCCGGCCGCAGGCCAGGCTGCGCACGAGCTGGCGGTAGTCCATGGGCGCAGTCTGGCAGCTTCGACCTGCGTGAACGATGCCCGGGGCTGCCAGACTCGGACCCGGAGTCGTCGGCGGCCGATCGAGGGAGGTGCGCGTGGCCGAGACCTGCATGAACTGCGGCACGCCCCTGCTCGAGGGCGCCGCGTTCTGCGCCGACTGCGGCGCGGCGTCGGCGGCGGCCTCGGCGCCGCTTCCCGGCCCCCGGGCCTGGCCGACCGAGCTCCCGCCGCACCCGCCGACGCCCGCCGTGCACCCGCCCGACGAGCCCGGCCACCTCGTGTTCCCGATGA
Organism: Acidimicrobiales bacterium; assembly: GCA_041908445.1. Classification (GTDB taxonomy): domain Bacteria; phylum Actinomycetota; class Acidimicrobiia; order Acidimicrobiales; family DATDAH01; genus JAEUJM01. Next base: position 900 of record JAYRFK010000068.1, read on the forward strand.
CGCCGCCCGTGTCCGCGGAGCCGGAGGTCCCGGTGTTCGACCGCAACAGCGCCGCCGGGGTGCTCGGCCTCGCCGGTGCGCTCGTGCTCGGGGTGTCGACCTTCGTGGCGTGGGCCGACATCACCCTGTTCCTCCTGACCGAGCGCACCCGCTCGGTCAGCGGCTGGGCCTGGTTCGACGGCCAGATCCAGACCGGCCCGCTGCTGTGCGCGCTGGCGCTGGTCGCCGCCGGCCTGGCCGGCCTCCTGCTGGCCCAGATGTCCTCCCTGCTCGTCCGCATCGGCATCGCGGGCACGGGCGCCCTCAGCCTGGGCCTCGCGATCTTCGCGATCAGCGACATCGCCGAGCGCCAGACGGAGGTCCAGGCGGTCGGCAACGTCAGCATCGACTTCGCCGTCGGGATGTGGCTCGTGGTCGCCGGCGCCGCCGCGATCCTGTTCGCCGGCGCCATCGCCGACCACCGACCGTCCGCATCCGGTGTGCCGGTCGGCGTCGACCTCGGCTAGAGTCTCCCGCTCCGGGGCCGTTGGCGCAGTCTGGTAGCGCACCTGCATGACGCGCAGGGGGTCACAGGTTCAAGTCCTGTACGGCCCACCCCAGAAACCCCAGGTCAGCGGCGATCCTGCCTCCACCCTGGGGTTTCGTCGCGTCCGGGCCCGTGAGGCCGGTCTCCCGGATGTCGATCTCGGCGGTGCGCCGGGTGCTCCTCACGACCGGTCGGGCGATGGGTCCCCGTCGGGCTCGGGCACGACGTAGATCCACGCCTCGCCGTCCCGGTACTCGACGACGGTGTCCCCCGGCTCGGGATCGATCCCCTCGGGCTCGTCGAGGAGACGGCCTATCTCGGCGAACCAGTCGCCGTCCTCGTCCGACTCGTCGTTCATCGACCGGGGTCGTCTTCCGGCGACTCCGGCGCCTGTTCGCCGACTGAGCGGCGGGCGTCCCGACGCCGGTGCGCGAAGGCGCGGCCCTCGCGGGCGGCGACCACGGCGGGGACCGACCCGTCGCGTTCGGCGTACGGCCGGTCGAGGAGGAAGATCGAAGCGTTGCCGACGGCATCACGGACCTCGTCCTGCACGGCGCGCTGATCGAGCCCCGACAGCCCCGGGTCGATGGCGACGGCCACGACGCCGGGCTCGCTGCCGAGCTCAGCGAGGCATCTCGCCACGGCGTCTCCCAGGCCGAGCCCGGGGCAGCGGAGCACGGTCGGCTCGGCGGTCCCTTCCCAGCACCACGCGACCACGGTCTCTGCCGCACCGGCGTCGACGCCAGGAAGTGGGGGTTCACTCGTGCCATCGGATAGCACGTATCGGGCAGGTGTGACCGCCGATCGCGTGGCGGGGGCCGACTTCTGAGAATTCCTCCGCCGAGGGTGGGTTTGAGTCATTTCGACGTAGGCTGATCGTCCGCTCATCCAGAGTGACCCGAGGGACCTGGCCCGATCGACGGTCCGCCAACCTGCTCCGGCAAGGTGGCAACGCCAGGCGATGAGGAACCCCCATGACGCTTGACCACTGGTTCGACCGCGCCGACGCCCTGCTGGCGCCGCAGGCGCCGCTGCGCCCCGACCGGGTGCACCACCGCATCCCGAAGGAGCGGGACCTGCGCCTCGAGGTCCGCCACCGGCGGGTGTTCGACGCCGAGTACATCGTGCTCGCCGACGTCGGACCCGGCGGCGTGGAGTCGGAGCTGCTGATCGCCCGGCGGCTCGTGCCGCGGGTGACCGGTGCGCTGGCCGAGGTGGACCGCTACCTCGGCGGCGCGGGCTTCGCCGTGCCCGCCCGCGGGCAGCAGTCACTGTTCTGACCGGCGGAGGCCGTGGCCCGAACTCGCTTGCCCTCAGCGACTCCAGCGGGGAGCGTTCAGAGATGGCGAACCCGTTCCTCGACGTCACGACGCTCGAGCGGGCGGGGGAGGGGCACTACCGCGGGACCATCACCGAGGACTGGGTGCTGCGGCCGTTGCCGCAGGGCGGGGTCGTGACCGCCATGGCCGTGCGGGCGATGCAGGACGAGCTCGACCACCCGGAGCAGCGGCTCCGCACCTTGCACACGAGCTTCGTGGGCCAGGTGGGCGCCGGTCCGGTGGAGGTCGAGGTCGAGGTCCTGCGCCGCGGGCGCTCGATGTCGCACGCCCGGGCCGAGGTGCGGAACCCGGGCACGGGGCGCGGCCACCTCACCACGGCGATCTTCGGCGCCGCGCGGCGGGGGTTCCACTTCACCGACCTCGAGCCGCCGGCCGAGCGCACACCGCCCGCCGAGTGCAGGTCCTTCCGGGACCCGGTGCCCGAGGGCGTCGAGCCGTTCCCGCCCATGCCGTTCTGGGATCGCGTCGTCGAAGGCCGTGCGGTGACGGGTCATCCGCCGTGGGAGGACTACGTGCCCGACCGGGCCGAGCACGTGATCTGGTACCGCTTCGACGACCCGCCGCACCTCGAAGACGGCGAGCTCGACCCGCTCGGGTTACCGGTGCTCGTCGACACGATGCCCGGCGCCGTGGCCGAGAAGCTGGGGCCGGGTCAGCGGGACTGGTTCGCGCCGAGCGTCGACCTCACCCTCCACCTGCTCGCCGAGTGGCGCTCGCCGTGGGTGCTCGCCCACAACCGGGCCCGCCATGCCGGCGCGGGCTACGCATCGGCCGACATGGCGCTCTGGGACTGTGGCGACGACGGCACCGGTGAACCGCGCCTGGTCGCCTACGGCACCCAGGTCTTCCTGTTCAGCTTCCCGCCGTCCTGACCTCCGCGGGCTCACGGTCCGCCGGCCCGGGGAAGGCCGCCACCACTGCTCCACCAGCACGAGTGCTCCACCAGCACGAGCCCGCCGAGGTGGGGACTTCTCGCCCTGGTGAGGGCCCGAGCCCGGGGGGAGGATCAGGCCATGAGGCGTCGTCGCGCGTGGGGCCGAGTGGTGGTGGCCCTCGTCGCCCTGGCGTTCGCCGCCGCGGTGCCGACGCCCGCGGCATCGGGGTCGATCGGGCGGGCGGACGGTGGGGGCCCGCCGGAGATCATCGGGGGCGACCTCGCGCCACCGGGCAGCTTCGGGTACCAGGTGGCGCTGCTCGCGCGGGACACGCCGGACGCCGGCGACGCCTTCTTCTGCGGCGGTGCGCTGATCTCGCCGGACACGGTCCTGACGGCCGCCCACTGCGTCTCTGCGTCCATCTCGCCCTTCAGTCGGCCGGACCAGATCGACGTGCTGGCCGGCACCCTCGATCTCGGGAGCGGGGGGCGTCGGGTGCACGTGCGGCGCATCCGGGTGCACCCGGCGTTTGCCACCGGGGCGCCGCGCCACGACGTGGCCGTGCTCCAGCTCTGGGCGACGTTGCCCGATCCGCTGACGGTCCCCGCGACCGCGGCGGACGGCGGACTGGCCGCCCCCGGCACCTACGGTGCGGTGGCGGGGTGGGGTTCCACGAGCAACACCGGTCGTTACCCGGCGCACCTGCGTTGGGCGAGCCTGCGCATCCGCTACGACCGCGTGTGCGAGGAGCGGATGCCGCAGGCGTTCGACGCCACCACCATGCTCTGCGTGGGCGGGCCGGTCGCCGGTCTGGGCTCGTGCTGGGGGGACAGCGGCGGGCCCCTCGTCGTCGAGTCCGAGGGTCGCACCGTGCAGGTGGGCATCGTGAGCTTCGGTGCCACCGACTCGTGCGCGGACGGCAACCCGGAGGCCTTCACCCGGGTCAGTCGCGCCGCAGGCTTCGTGACGCCGTACCTCGATCCGGACACGCCTCCCGACCCGCCCGACGGGCTCACGGGCCGGCCCCGTCCCCGGAGGGTCGACCTGGCCTGGACGGCTCCGAGCTTCGACGGCGGCGCCGCGGTCAAGGGCTACGAGCTCCGGTGGGACACGGTGCCCCCGGCGGTCGACGGTCCGACGGTGGTGCGCCTCGGGCGTCTGGCCCGCAGCTACGCCGTGACCGGGCTGCTCCCCGGGCAGCGCTACCGCTTCGAGGTCCGCGCGTTCAACGTCGTCGGAGACGGCGCCGCGCGCACGGTCGACCGGACCGCCGGGTGACCGGCGGGCGGGGCCGCCGCCTCGCCGAGGGACGGCGCCGCGCGCACGTCCACTCGGCGGAGCGGTGTCGAGCGGCTACCCGACCGAGGGCAGGGTGGCCAGGCCGGCGGCGAGGCGGTCCTCGGTGACGTCCTCGTCGACCATGCGGCCGCCGAGGTAGTCGTCGTAGGCGGCGAGGTCGAAGTGGCCGTGGCCGCACAGGGCGGTGAGGATCACGGTCTCCTCGCCGGTCTCCTTGGCCCTCTCGGCCTCGCGGATCGCGGCGGCGATGGCGTGGGTCGGCTCGGGAGCAGGGACGATGCCCTCGGTGCGGGCGAACTGGATGCCCGCCGAGAAGCACTCGGTCTGGGGCACGGCGAAGGCCTCGATCAGCCCGAGCTCGTAGATGTGGCTGAGCAGCGGCGACATGCCGTGGTAGCGGAGGCCGCCGGCGTGGATCGGGTCCGGCACGAAGTCGTGGCCGAGGGTGTGCATCTTCATCAGCGGGGTCATGCCAGCGCTGTCGCCGAAGTCGTACTCGTAGACGCCCCGGGTGAGCGACGGGCACGAGGACGGTTCGACCGCCCGGATGATCGGGGCCATGTTCCCGGCGAGCTTCTCGCGGAGGAACGGGAAGGCCAGGCCGCCGAAGTTCGAGCCACCGCCGGTGCAGCCGACGATGACGTCGGGCCCGGACTCGCCGGCCTTGGCCAGCTGCAGCAGCGCCTCCTCGCCGATCACGGTCTGGTGGAGCAGCACGTGGTTCAGCACGCTGCCGAGGGCGTAGCGGATCTCCTCGTCCTGGGCCGCCACCTCGACCGCCTCGGAGATGGCGATGCCGAGCGAGCCGGGGTGGTGCGGGTCCTCGTCGAGGTAGCGCCGGCCGGCGTCGGTGAACGGCGACGGGGAGCGGTGCACCTCGGCGCCGAAGGTCTCGATCATCAGGCGCCGGTAGGGCTTCTGGTCGTAGCTGGCGCCGACCTGCCAGACCTCGCACTCGAGGCCGAACAGCGAGCAGGCGAAGGCGAGGGCGGTGCCCCACTGGCCGGCGCCGGTCTCGGTGGTCAGCTTCCGGATGCCGGCCTTGGCGTTGTAGTACGCCTGCGGGACGGCCGTGTTCGGCTTGTGGGAGCCGGCGGGGCTGACGCCCTCGTACTTGTAGTAGATGCGCGCCGGGGTGTCGAGGGCCTGCTCGAGGCGGTGGGCCCGGAACAGCGGGCTCGGACGCCACAGGCGGTAGACGTCCTGCACCGCCCCGGGGATCTCGATGAACCGGTCCATCGAGACCTCTTGGAGGATGAGGTCCATCGGGAACAGCGGGGCGAAGTCGTCGGGCCCGGCGGGCTCGAGCGTGCCCGGGTGCAGCGCCGGCGGCGGCGGGCTGGGCAGGTCGGGGACGATGTTGTACCAGGCGGTCGGCATCTCCGACTCGTCCAGGACGAACTTGTGCTGGCGAACGGTCTCGTCCACGGGGTGCTCCTCGGGGTGTGCGTCGTCGGCGCCGGGCGACCCGGCGGCGCGCCCACGGTCGCCCCCCCCGCGGGCGCCGCCGGCCGGCCCCGGGCCCGGACGGCGGCACCCAGCGCGGGGCCACGCCTCGGGCTACGGCACGACCACCGTGAAGGAGGCGTCGTTGTCCGGGGCGCCGGTCGTCTGGCTGAACGTGTAGATCTCCAAGGTCCCGGCAGGGCACAGGGTGCGGCTCGAACGCCACTGGGCATCGGTCTCGTTGGCCGCGCTCAGCGAGTACTCGACGCTGACGACCGGGACGACGCGCTGGGGGTGGAAGCCCGACAGGTTCGACCGCACGCAGAAGATCCCGGTGGCGGGGTTCGTCACGGCGGAGATCCCCTTGCCCCGCAGCACGTTGTAGCTGCCGGCTTCGGACCCGCCGTTCACCCACACGGCGACGCGGGTCGTGGGGGCCTCCGCGAGGTTCACTCCCTCGGTGGCGGACTCGGCCGGCGGGTTGGGCGCACGGTCCCCGCCGACGGCGGCGACGGCGACGCCGGCGCCGATCGACGCCGAGGCCACGACGGCGGCGGCGAGCAGCAGGAGCTTCTTCATGGGGTTCCCTCCGAGGGTCGGGGTGCGGCCGGGTGGCCGTCACCGGGTGGTCGGTCGACGACCGGACGGAGCACGGCCGCGACCCAGGAGGACCGCCCGCCGCCCCACCGAGAGCCGCCGCCTACCTTGTCGACATGGGGACCGCCGTACGTGAGGAGACGATCGGGCGGGTGCGGCGGCTGACGCTGTGCCGGCCCGACGAGTACAACACCATCACCCCGACGTTCCGGGACGAGCTGCGTGCCGCGCTCGACGCCGCGCAGCGGGACCGGGACGTCTCGGTCCTGCTCCTCGACGCCGAGGGACCGGCGTTCTGCGCGGGCTACGGCCTCGACTGGTCGACCTCCGCCCAGGCCGGCGAGGAGTCTCGGGACGCCAAGGTCTGGGACTCGGTGCGCGACCAGCACCTCATCGGCTCCTTCGCGGCGACGTGGGCGAAGCTCCACGAGAGCTCGAAGCCGACCGTCGCCGCCGTGCAGGGCTGGTGCATCGCCGGCGGGACGAACGTCGCCTTCAACGCCCACTTGATCGTGGCCGGCGAGTCCGCCCGCTTCGGCTACCCGCCGTCGCGGGTCTGGGGGATCCCGGAGGCGCCGTGGACCTGGGTCGCCCGCCTCGGCCTCCAGAACGCACGCCGCTACATGCTCACCGGCGACGAGTTCACCGCCGCCGAGGCCCTCGCCATGGGCGCCGTGCTCGAGGTCGTGCCGGACGACGCGCTGCACGAGCGAGCGCTCGCGCTCGCCGAGCGCATCGCCCTCGTGCCCGCCAACCAGCTCGAGATGATCACGTGGGCGCTCAACGCCGTGGCCGACACCCAGTTCGACCCGCCCGCCTCGCGCCGGCTCGGCACGTTCTTCGACGGCGTGGCCCGTCACACCCAGGAGGGCCTCGACTTCGTCGCCCGCAGTGAGGAGGTCGGCTTCCGGGAGGCCGTGCGGGAACGGGATCGGCCGTTCGGCGACTACGGCGAGCGCCCCCGCCCGCCCGACCGACTGACCGACTGACCGACTGACCGACTGACCGACTGACCGACTGACCGACTGACCGATTGACCGCCGCCAGGGCCGACCGCTCGGGCCGGGGAGGGTCAGGCCTCGGGGAGCGGCACCGCCCGGGCGTAGGCATGGGTCGTGACCTGGTTCAGGGACTGGTCGGTGAGCAGCACCTCGACCGGGCTGTCGGGGTCGTCGCCGAGCAGGCGGGTGGACGTCCGCACCGGCCCCGCCGCGGTCTTGGTGAGGTAGCGCAGGTCGAGGTCGGTCACCACGTGGGGTCGGCCCGAGCGCTCGGTGGCGAGGTCCTCGACCGCGCACTCCGCGACGAGGGCGACCATCGCCCCCTGGAGGGTGCCGGCGGGGTTCTGGAGCGACGGGGTGACCTCGACCTCGACGACGCCGGCGGCGGCGTCGACCGAGCGCACGCCGGCGGCCTCCCGCAGTGGGTCGTCGAGGGTCGGACGGTCGGTGAACAGGCGGGCGGCCAGCTCGAACGAGACCTCGGGCTTGGGCGGGTCGCCCTCCTTGCGGGGGACCTTGGCGAAGCCGATGGCCGCCGAGGCCACCAGCTCGCCGGCGGGGCCGGTGACGTCGACGGTGCACGTGGCCGAGCGGCGACCCTGGCGGACGACGGTGTTCGTGGCGAGCAGGCGGGGCAGGGCGGGGACCGGCCGCATGCGCATCGAGAGGTCGGTGGTGAGGGTCCAGGCGCTGCTGTCCTGGTCGAGGCTGATGCCGGCCAGCGCGTCGATCAGGAAGGCGACGGCCGAGGCCCGCACGATCCCGTGGTGCAGCACCTCGGGCGTGGGCACCAGCGACATGGTGAACAGGCCGTCCTCGTAGTGCGCGGAGGTGCCGAGGCGGCTCGGGACGGAGTGGAGCTGGCTGGGGATGTCCGTCATGGCGAGGCGACGGTAACACCGCCGCGATCAGCCGAACGCGGCCTCAGGCGCCCGAGGCCAACCAGGTGAACGGGTCCCAGGGGAGCAGCCGCAGGGCCCAGAACAGGGAGACCACGACCGCCGTGACCATGAACCAGCGGCGGGGCAGGTGCCAGTCGGGCCGGGGCACGCCCAGGCGGTGGAGGGTCCACACCACGAAGCCCACGACGACCACGGGCAGGGCCAGCACGAACAGCAGGTTGTGGTCGGCGGCGACGCCGGGGTGGCCGTGGAGCAGTGCGGCGAGCGCCCGGGTCGCCCCGCAGCCGGGACAGTCCTGACCCGTCATCATCTTGAACGGGCAGATCGGCGGGTTGCCCTCCGACACGGGGTTCAGGGCGTAGACGAAGGCGCAGGTCGCCACGGCGCCGCCGGCGACGAGCGCGGGCGCCAGCCACGGCGGCCGCGGCTTCGGCGCCGTCGGCGACGGCCCACCGGCGGAGGGGGCGACCTCGTCGGCCTCGGTGGCCGGTGCGGTCGGCGGCGACGCCAGGTCCATGGCCGCCAGCGTAGGGCAGGGCGGGGCGCCCGGCGGCCTCAGGCCCCGCTCGTCCCCCGGGCCGTTCGCGCCGCCTCCCACATCGCGAGGAAGCGCTCGAGCGACTCGCCGGCTGCCTCGACGTCGCCGGACGCCAGCGCGTCGACGAGCAGGCCGCGCATCACCGCGATCCCGAGGCGCAGCTCCGCGGCGTCGACCTCGGCCCCGATGCGGTCGGCGACCTCGCCGCCGACGTCGATCCAGGGCTGGGTGAGGCCGTCGAGGAAGCCCTCGGTGCCGGGCCGACCGTGCAGTGACAGGGCGAGCACCTCGAAGAACAGCCGCACGAAGGGCGCGACGTCGGGCCGGCTGAGTTCGGCCCACTGGGCCCGCACCACGGCGGTGGGGGAGTCGGCGCCCTCCGCGAGCGTGCGCAACGCGTCGCGCTGCTGGGCCTCCATGGCCTCGACGATGGCGGCGACGAGGCCGTCCCGACCGCCGAAGTGGTAGTGCAGCATGCGGTGGCTCGTGCCCACGGCGTCGGCGATCTCCCGCAGGCTGGCGTCGCTCAGCCCCGTCTCGGCCACGTGGGCCATGACCCGGGCTAGCAACTGGTCGCGGGCCTCACCCATCGAACGCTCCGTCCCGGTCCGCACGATGCCGCATTGCCGTGAGTGTACCACTTGGTACACTCACGGCCATGCGCCTCGAACACGAGCTCGTCATCCACGCCCCCGTCGAGACGGTGTGGGCCCTCACCGTCGACGTCGAGCGGTGGCCCGACACCACGCCCACGATCACCGAGGTCGTGCGCCTCGACGACGGCCCCCTGGCGGTGGGTAGCCAGGCCCGCATCAAGCAGCCCGCCCAGGGCGCCCGGGTGTGGACCGTCAGCCGCCTCGAGGCGCCCCACGAGTTCGAGTGGGGCACCACCTTCGGTTCGGTGCGGATGCGGGGCGGCCACCACCTGAGCGCCGAGGGCGACGGCTGCCGCAACCGGCTCACCCTCGACCTCGAGGGCTTCGGCAGCGGCCTGCTCGGCCGGCTCGTGGGGCGCAAGATGCTCGAGGCGATCACCACGGAGAACGAGGGGTTCAAGAAGGCGGCGGAGGCCCGGGTCGCCCGCAGCTGAGGGGGCTCAGGCGCCGGGCGCGGGCGGCTGGGGGAGCGCGCCGGCCCCCGGCGTGGCCGACAGCGCGACGGCCTCGACCAGCGCCACCGTCTCCGCCCGTCTGGCGCGGGCCTCGTCGAGCATCCCGCGTCGCTCGGTGACGCTGCGCCAGCTCCGGTAGTCCCGCAGCAGGCGCGCCACCGCCTCGAAGGCGAACACCGCGAGGAGGCCGTCGAGCGCGGTGAGCACGAACGTGGCGGTCACGGCCTCCCACCCGTCGGCGACGACCATGGCGAAGATCCACCACGTCAGGGGGAACGCGACGAGCGACACGAGGAGCCGCACCGTGCCCTTGGTGACCGGTGCGCTGACGCGGCGGCTCGCCACCCGGACGATCGCGAACGGGATGAGGTTCACCGCCGCCCCCACGAGCGACAGGCCGACGACCAGGCCGACGAGGACCGCCGACCACACGAGGTGTCGGAGCAGGCTCGTCACCCGGTAGCCGGCGACGAGCTCGGCGTCGCGCACGCCCACGCCGGTGAGGTCGAGGTTGTAGTCGGCCACCGCCCGCAGCAGCTCGCTCCGTCGCTCCTCGGGGGCGGCCGCCAGGCGCTGGGCCAGCACCTCCCGCTCACCGAGCGGCACCGTCGTCTCCCAGCCGGTGTCGGGCCGGCGGAGTGCGATCTCGGCGGCGAGGCGCAGGCCCTGCTGCTCCCGGGCGTCGGCGAAGATGGGCGACGCGGCGGCCAGCCGGGCGGTGATCGCCTCGGTCAGGCGGTCGACCGCGGCGTGGTTCTCCTCGGCGACCTCCTCGCCCTCGGCGACGTAGTCGGCCAGCTCGGCGTCGAGGTCGATGGGCTCGCCGATGCGGGCCAGGGCGCGGGAGCGCAGGGCGATCTTGTCGTCGAAGGTGAGGCCGACGGGCAGGATCACGAGGCCCTCGACCCCCGCGGCCTTGGCGCCGAGGGCGATGCGGGCGGCGCCGGTGCGGACGGGGGCGAGCTGCGGTCGGTCGTGGGTCGTGCCCTCGGGGAAGATGGCGACGACGCCCCGCTCCGCGAGCACCTCGTGGCAGGCGGTGAAGGTGGAGGCGTTAGCCGTGGTCCCGGTGCCGACGTCGGCCTGGCGGTAGACGGGGATCACGCCGGCGAGCGCGAGGAAGGGTCGGGCCACGACCACGTTCCAGAGCGTCGACTTGGCGAGGAAGCGGGGCAGGCGGCCCAGCACCCGGACGAGCATGACCGGGTCGACGAAGCCGTTGAAGTGGTTGGCCACGATGAGGACCGGCCGACCGTCCAGTTCGGGACGCCGGGGGTGGACCTCGACCCGGCGGTAGAAGCCCAGGAGCAGCACGAGGGCGAGCCAGGCGAGCACCCGGTCGACGCTGCGACGGGTCACGGGCGGTCGCTCACGGCGGCGGGGCACGGCCCGACGCTAGAGGCCCGGCGAGCGGGCCGCCGCCACGCACTACGGTCGGCGGCCATGAGGCCCGGTGAACCCCACGCCCCCGAGCAGCTCGCCGACATCGAGGCGATCTGCCGGGTGAAGTACGCCTACGCCCGCTGCGTCGACACCAAGGACTGGGACGGCCTCGCCGACCTGCTCACCGAGGACGTCGTCGCCAGCTACAGCAACGGCAAGTACCACCACGAGGGGCGCGAGAACGTCATGGCGTGGCTGGTGTCGTCGATGGAGTCGGAGACCTTCCACTCCAGCCACAAGATGCACCACCCCGAGATCGAGATCACCGGGCCCGACACCGCCACCGGCACCTGGGCCCTCGACGATCTGGTCATCGAGACCCAGTGGGAGATCATCATCAAGGGCGCCGCGTTCTACACGGACGAGTACGTCAAGCGCGACGGCCGCTGGCTGATCCGGCGCACCGCCTACCGCCGGGTCTACGAGACCATCGAGCCGTGGACGGCCACCCCGGGCCTGCAGGTCACGGCCAGCTGGTGGGCGACCGACGGTCGCAGCACCATCGACGCCTGAGGCGTGCGCTGAGCATGGCGTCAGCGTTGAGCGACAACGTCCGGGCCTTCCTCGAGGCCCAGCCCGTCGGCGTGCTGGCCACCCCGAGGCCTGACGGCACCACCCGGCAGTCCGTCGTGTACCACGTGGTCGACGGCGACCGGCTGCTGATCTCGACCGAGTCGAAGCGGGCCAAGGCGCGCGACGTGGTCCGCACCGGCCGGGCCTCGTACTGCGTGCTCGGCCACGAGAAGCCCTTCCCCTCGGTGACCGTCGAGGGCCCCGCCCGGATCCTCACCGAGGGGATCAGCGCGCCGACGGCCCGCTTGTTCGGGCTCATCTTCGGCGAGGTGCCTACCGACCCGCCGTCCGACGAGGCCCTGGCGGCGATCGACCGGGTGATCCTCGAGCTCACCGTCGAGCACGTCTACGGCGTGGCCCACTTCCAGGCCTGAGCCGCCGGCGATGAGCGAGCCCGCCGGCGAGGATCTGGCCGAGGTTGCCATCGTCGGGTTCGGGCCGGTGGGGGCGACACTGGCGGCGCTGCTGGCGCCGTTCCTCCAGCACGTCGAGGTGTTCGAGCGGTCGACCACGGTGTTCCCGCTCCCCCGGGCGGCCCACCTCGACCACGAGGTCATGCGGGTGTTCGACACGGCCGGCGTCGCCGAAGGGGTGCTCCCGGCCACGACGCCGGTGAAGGGCATGCACTTCCTGGAGCGTCGGGGCGGGGCCAAGCTCTTCGGCTTCGACGCCAGCGACGGACCCACCCGCTACGGCTGGCCCGCTGGGCTGATGTTCTACCAACCGGAGCTCGAGGCGGCGCTGCGCCGGCGGTCCGAGCAGTGCCCGTGGGTCCACGTGCACCTCGGCCACGACGTGGAGGCGGTCGTCGACCGGGGCGACCACGTCGAGCTGACCGTGCGCGACCTGGCGTCGGATGAGGTCGCGGTGCACAGGGCCCGCTACGTCGTGGGCTGCGACGGCGCGCGCAGCACGGTGCGCCGGGCCGCCGGCATCGCGTTCACCGACCTCGGCTTCGACGAGCCGTGGCTGGTGCTCGACGTCGAGCTCCTGCGTGACGACCTCGACCTCCCCGAGGTCGTGCAGCAGGTCTGCGACCCCGCCCGGCCGGCGACCTTCGTGCCCATGCCGGGGAACCGCCGGCGCTGGGAGTTCATGCTCCTGCCCGACGAGGACCCGGCCGAGATGGAGCGGCCCGAGGTCTTCCGGCGGCTGCTCGGCGACTGGGTCGACCCCGACGCGGTCGAAGTGATCCGCTCGGCGGTGTACCGGTTCCACGCGCTCGTGGCGTCACCCTGGCGGCAGGGCCGCCTGCTGCTCGCCGGCGACGCCGCCCACCAGATGCCGCCGTTCCTCGGCCAGGGCATGTGCGCCGGCGTGCGCGACGCCGCCAACCTGGCGTGGCGCCTGCACTCGGTGCTCGAGGGCCGTGCTGGCGACGGGTTGCTCGACAGCTACGAGACCGAGCGGGCACCCCACGTGCGCTCGATCATCGATCTGGCGGTCACCATGGGGTCGATCATCTGCACCCTCGACCCCGAGGTGGCGGCCGCCCGCAACCAGCAGTTCCGCGACCACCCGGAGCTGGCACCGCAGGGCGAGCCCGGCGAGCTCCTCCCGCCGCTCGGGCCGGGCGTGCTCCAGCAGGACGAGCACGGCGCCGTGGTCCCGCCGGCGGGCACCTGCTTCATCAACCCTCGGGACGACGATCCGTTCGAGACCCCCCTGGATCGCCGGACGAGGGGCTTCACCGTCCTCACCCGTCGTGGGGCACCGGACTGGTCGATCACCTGGGACGAGGACGAGGACGATGACAAGGACGTCGCCGGGTGGCCGCCACGACTTCGACCGGGCGGGTGGTCGCCGCCGTTCGCCGACGCCGCCGTGGACTCCTGGTTGGACGAGCACGCCGCCGCCGCGGTCATCCTGCGCCCCGACCACTACGTGTGGGGCATCGCCCGGTCGGTCGACGAGCTCCCGGCCCTGGTCGACCAGTTGGCCGACCAGCTCGGCGCCCCGCCGCGCTCGACCTAGCGCCGGTCGCCGGCCTCAGCTCGGATCGCGGCCCAGGAACGCCAGCATCCGCTGCTGGTCGTCGGCGTCGGCGGGCGGCTCGACCGCGTCGCCGAAGGCGCCGGGGCCGCGCATGCGATCGCCGAACTCCTCAGCGGCCGCCTGCACCCGGGCCACGTCCTCCGGGTCGATGCGGTCGTCCTGGCCGGTGGCCCGGGCGAGGTCCCAGCCGTGGACGACGAGGTCGAAGTTGAGGAAGCGGTCGACGCCCTCAGCGAAGGTCTGGCGGCCGAACAGGCCCTCGAACTCGGCACCGGCCCGCTCGGGGTCGTCGAGGTCGGCCTGCACCACGTCGCGGGCGGCGGTCCACGCCGTGAGGGGGTCGTCGTCCACCGACGGCCGGTCGTCGGGCAGCGACCGGCCGACGAACCCGAGGAACATCCCCTGGGTGTCGACCACGTGGCCGACGAGCTCCCGGGCGCTCCAGCCCTCGCAGGGCGTCCTCGCCTCCCAACGGTCGTCAGGGACGGCGGCGACCTTCTCGCTGAAGGCGGCGGCCAGGCGGCGGTAGCGGTCGGCGATCTCGCTCATGCCCACTTCCTACCCGACCGGCCGCCGGCGCAGGCGCTACGCGAGCAGCGAGCGCAGGGTGAGGTGGACCACGGCGCGGGCGCGGTCGCGGGTCAGCGCCTCCGAGGTGCGCAGCTGCTCCCACGCCTCCCAGCTCGTGGCCAGGTCGAGCGCGTCGAGTAGCACGCCGCGCCCGCTCCGCTCGTCCGCGGCGGCGAGCTCGGGTGCGAAGGTGGTCGCGAGCTGGTCCCGCAGCACCTTCGCGAGGAACGCCAGGTTCTCGTCGATGGTGGGCGAGCGGTGGCGGATCAGCAGGGCCGCCCGCCGGACGGGGGTGACGACCTCGTAGAGCTCGCAGCGGCGCTCGACGGTCTCGGTGATGCGGTCGTCGAGCGTGCCGGTGGTGATCGGGGTGATCAGCAGGGGCTCGATCTGGGCCCGCTGGCGGCCGACGGCCTCGATGGCCAGGCTCTCGAGGTCGGAGAAGTGGTAGTAGACCGACCGCAGGGAGACGCCGGCCTGATCCGCGATCTCGAGTGCGGTCGGGTCGGGGACGCCCCGGTGGTAGAGGCCGAGCATCGCGTCGACGATGGCGTCGCGGGCACGATCGTCTCGGAAGGCCAACGAGTCGCGGATGCGGACAGGGGCCTGCTCGGTCGCCGGCATCGTCTCGGCGGTGTCGAGATCCCCCACGGGGCCATGTTCCCACACCGCGCAAGGGCCCGTTCCCCGGCCGTCCGCTCTACCGTGGGGCCGATGGCGGCGCCCGCTCCGTACCCCGAGCACTGGGAGTCCGACGTCGTCCTCGCCGACGGGTCGACCGCCCACGTGCGCCCGATCCGTGCCGACGACCGGGACCTCCTCCAGGCCTTCCACGGTCGCCAGTCGGCCGAGAGCATCTACTTCCGCTACTTCACGCCCCACCCGACGCTGAGCGAGGCCGACCTCGACCGCTTCACCCAGATCGACTACCGGGACCGCATGGCCTTCGTCGCCCTGCTCGGCGACGACCTGGTCGCGGTGGCCCGGTACGACCGGTGGTCGGGCCGCGACGACGCCGAGGTCGCCTTCATGGTCGACGACGCCCACCAGGGCCTGGGCATCGCCACCGTCCTGCTCGAGTTCCTGGCCGAGGCCGGTCGCCAGGTCGGCTACCGCCGCTTCAGCGCTCAGGTGCTGCCCACGAACCGCAAGATGCTCCGGGTGTTCCGCCAGGCGGGCTTCCGCACGTCGTCGGAGTGGGGCGACGGCGTGATCGAGGTGGTGCTCGACATCGAGCCGACGCCCGAGGCGCTCGCCGCGATCGAGGAGCGCGGCCACCAGGCCGAGGCCCGCTCGGTCGCCCGACTCCTCGCGCCTCAGTCCGTGGCCGTGATCGGCGCCGGCCGCGATCCGGACGGCCTCGGCCACCGGGTCGTGGCCAACCTCGTGGCCGAGGGCTTCCGGGGCCCGGTCTACCCGGTGAACCCGGCGGCGGATGAGGTCGCCGGCCTTCCTGCCGTGGCCAGCGTGCTGGACGTGCCGGCCCCGCTCGACCAGGCGGTGATCGCCCTACCGGCGCCGCTCGTGGTCGACGCGGTCGTCGAGTGCGCCCGGGCGCGGGTGCACAGCCTGGTCATCGTGTCGTCGGGCTTCCGCGACGCCGGGCCCGAGGGGGCCGCCGCCGAGCACGAGCTCGTGAGCCTCGCTCGCCGCTACGGCATGCGGGTCGTGGGCCCCAACTGCCTCGGCGTGCTCAACACCGACCCCGAGGTGCGCCTCCACGCCTCGCACACGCCGGCCCGGCCCGAGCCCGGGCCCGTGGGGCTGCTCTCGCAGTCGGGATCGCTCGGCACCGCGATCCTCGAGCAGGCGGGGACGGTCGGCCTCGGCATCTCCACCTTCGTGGAGGCGGGCAACAAGGCCGACGTGAGCGCCAACGACCTCCTCCAGTACTGGGAGGACGACGAACGCACCGGCGTGGTGCTGTTGCACCTCGAGTCGTTCGGCAACACCCGGCGCTTCAGCCGCATCGTGCGCCGGGTCGCCCGCCACAAGCCGGTGGTGGCCGTGCGCAGCGGCGCCGCCATCCCCGCCTGGTCGGAGACGCCGTGGCTGCGGGGCGCCACCACCGACGCGCTGCTGCGCCAACTGGGGATCATCCGGGTCGATGCCATCGAGTCGATGTTCGACGTGGCCCGGGTGCTCGTGCACCAGCCCGTGCCTGCCGGCCGCCGGGTGGCGGTGCTGGCCAACGCCGGCGGGCCCGCCCGCCTGGCCGCCGACGCCTGCAAGGGCGCCGGCCTCGAGCTCGCGCCGCTGGGGTCGGCCACCCGCAACGCGCTGGCGGCGGCCATGCCCGCCGCCGGCATCCCGGACAACCCCGCCGACCTCACCCACCACGCCGGGCCCGAGCACTACGCCCGGGCCCTGGCGGCGCTGGTCGCCGACCCCGACGTCGACGCCGTCCTGGCGATCTACGCCCCGCCCCTGAGCGACCGCACCGACGAGGTGGTCGCCGCCATCACCGAGGCGGCCGCCGGCCACGGCACCACCGTCGTCGCCACCGCGCTCGGCGTGGGTGCCACCGACCTGCCCGGGCCCGACGGCACCGCGGTCCCGAGCTTCACCTTCCCCGACCGGGCCGCCCGCGCCCTCGGCGCCGTGGCCGGGTACGGGGCGTGGCTGGCCGAGGCGCCGGGCGACGTCCCCGAGGTCGGCCTGGTCGACGAGGAGCGGGCCCACCTGCTCGTCGACGACGCCCTCTCCCGGGCCCCTGCCGGGCTCACCCTGGCCAGCGCCGAGGCCGACGCCCTCCTCGGCGCCTACGGCGTCCCGGTCGCCCCTCGCCGCCTGGCCCAGACCGCGGGCGAGGCGGTGAAGGCGGCCAAGGCGCTCGGCTACCCGGTGAGCCTCAAGGCCACCGGCCTCGAGCACCTGGGCAAGACCGAGGCCGCCGGCGTGGCCCTCGACCTGCACCGGGCCGACGAGGTGCGGCGGGCCCACAAGCGCATGTCCGAGGCGCTCGGCGAGGCCATGGAGCCCGCCATCGTGCAGGCCATGGTCACCCCGGGCGTCGACCTCGCCGTCGGCGTGCACCAGCACCCGGCGGTCGGCGGCGTGATCGCCATCGGGCCAGGGGGCGCGGCGGGTGCCGCCGCCGGGCCGACGGTCGTGCGGGTGCTGCCCCTCACCGACCTCGACGTCGACCGCCTCCTCGACCGGGCGCCGGTCGCCGGGTGGCTGGCGGCGTGCGACCCGGCGGTCGATCGCTCGGCGCTGGTCGACGTGCTGCTGCGCCTCGCCCGGTTGGCCGAGGACATCCCCGAGGTCGCCGAGGTGCGGGCCAACCCGGTCATCGTGGCCCCCGACGGCGTCGTCGTCACCGACGTCAGCGTCACCCTCGCCCCGTGGCGCCGCCTCGACCCCCTCGACCTCCGCCGCCTCTGACTCGCGGCCCGGCGTTCTGGCGTCCCGCCGCCTGCCACCCGGTGTTCTGGCGTCAACGCCGCCCGCTGACCGGGCCCTGGTGACGCCAGAACGAGTGACGGCGCCAGGCTGGACGGCCTGTGGTCAGCGGGGCAGGCCCAGGACCCGCTCGCCGAGGATGTTGCGCAGGATCTGGGTGGTGCCACCCATGATCGTGTAGGCCGCGGCGTAGCCGAGGTTGCGAGCGACCCGCCCGCCGAGGCCGGGCTCGGCCAGCAGCGCCTCGGGGCCGAGCGTGCGGGCGCAGAACTGCGCCACCCGCTGCTCGAACTCGGTGCAGTAGGTCTTGGTCGCCGCGCTGAAGCTGCGGGGCGCCTGCCCCAGCACCTCGCGCAGCACGAGGAGGCGCCCGATGCGGTAGCCCGTCTCGAGCGCGGCCACCTCTTGGCGGACCAGCGGGTCGTCGAGGTCGGCGAGCGGCAGGCAGTCCCGGTACAGGGCCCGGTTGCTGACCAAGCGGTCGATCCCGCCGCGCTCGTGCTCCATCTGGGCCATGACCTGGCGGAAGCTGCCGTTCTCTTCGCCCACGAGGCGGCCGGCGGGCACGACGACGTCGGTGAACGTCACCTCGCAGAAGTGGCGGCCGCCGGTGAGGTCCTGGATGGGGCGCACGTCGACGCCGGGCGAGTCGAGGGCCACGATCAGCTCCGACAACCCCTGGTGCGGCGGCGCCTCCGGGTCGGTGCGCGCGATCAGGTAGCACCAGTCGCCGGTGGCGGCCCCGCTCATCCAGACCTTGGCCCCGTTGACGAGCCAGTCGCCGGCGGGGGTGCGCTCGGCCCGGGTCCGCAGGGAGGCCACGTCCGAGCCGGCATCGGGCTCGCTCATGCCGACGCACCACTGGGCGGTGCCGTCGACGATCGACGGGAGGAAGGCGGCGCGCTGCTCGTCGGTGCCGAAGCGGAGCAGCGTCGGGCCGATCTGGCGGTCGGCGAACCACGAGGAGGCGACGGGGGCGCCGCCGGCGATCAGCGCCTCGTAGACCACGAAGCGTTCGATCGGGCTGCGCCCGCCGCCGCCGTGCTCGACCGGCCAGGTCATGCCCAGCCATCCCCGGCGGGCGAGCTCGAGGGAGAACTCGGGGGAGTGGCCGACCATCCACGAGTCCTCGGGAAGGACGCCGGCCCACTCGGCGGCGACCGCCTCGGCCTCGGCGGCGAGGGCGAGCAGGTCGTCGTCGAGGGCGAAGTCCACGCCCGCATGGTGGCAGCCGCCGGCTGCGGCCGCGAACATGAGCGCCCATGCGAGCCGTGGTGCTGGAGTCGTACGGGGGACCCGAGGTCCTGACCATCCGCGAGGTGCCCGATCCGGCGCCGGGGCCGGAGGAGGTGCTCGTCGACGTCGCCGCCACGGCGCTCAACCGCGCCGACCTGCTCCAGCGCCTGGGTTTCTACCCGGACCCGTTCCCGACGGGGGACCACGAGATCCCCGGGATGGAGTTCTCGGGGCGCGTGGCCGCGATCGGTGCCCGGGTCCGTGACGTGGGCGTCGGCGAGGAGGTGATGGGCATCGTCGCCGGCGGTGCCTACGCCGAGCGCCTCGTCACCCATGAGCGACAGGTCCTCGCCGTGCCGTCGACGGTGCCGCTCGCGGACGCCGCCGCCATCCCCGAGGTGTGGATCACCGCCTGGGACGCGCTGGTCCTGCAGGGCGGGCTGCGGTCGGGCGACGTCGCGCTCGTCCACGCCGGCGCCTCGGGCGTGGGCACCGCCGCCATCCAGATCGCCAAGGCGGCCGGCGCCACGGTCGCGGTGACGACCTCCACGACCAAGGTGGACGCGTGCCGCGCGCTGGGCGCCGACCTCGTGGTCGACTACACCAGCGAGGACTTCGTGGCCGCGGTCCGCGACCAGACCGGCGGCCGCGGCGCCGACGTCATCCTCGATGTCATCGGCGGCGACTACCTCGACCGCAACGTCGACGCAGCAGCGGTGGGCGGGCGCATCGTGCAGGTCGGGGTGATGGGGGCGGGCACGGCGACGTTCTCGCTCGGCAAGCTCCTGCCCAAGCGCCTGCACGTGGTGGGCACGGTCCTGCGGCCCCGGCCGATCGAGGAGAAGGTGGCGGTCACCCGCCGCTTCGGCCGCGAGGTGCTGCCGCTGTTCGAGCGGGGGCAGGCCCGCCCGGTGATCGACACCCGCTTCGACCTCGACGACATCGCTGCCGCGCACGAGCGCATGGCCGCGAACGCCAACGTGGGCAAGATCGTGGTCGACGTCGCGGGCTGAGACGCCCGCCGGGGTGGGCCGCTCGGTCCAAGGTGCGAGCCGCGGACGACCACTAAGGTCGGCGCCGGTGGTGCCGGATCCACCTGACGTCTGGAGGGGTGACGCTTCATTTGACCAGCCTGGATCAGCGGCTCGGACGGCGCCCATGAAGCGTGCGGGATCGGGCCGGTATCCGTGCCCGTGCTGCGGGCGCATCCGGTTCGCCGACGCGCCGGGCTCGGGTGCACGGTGCGAGCGGTGTGGGTGGGTCGATGACCTCTCGCAATTGCGGTGGCCCAGATCGACCTCTGGTGCGAACCCGTGGTCGCTGCTCGAGGCGCAGGGCCATTTCAACGCGCTGGGCGCCACAGGCTCTCGGCGTGACCGCGGTGCCGACGAACCTGACCCGCGGTGGCGGCCCCTCGATCCGCTCATCGACGATCTGGATTGGCGGCCGGACGAGGCGGCCCAGCCGTGGGCCTCGGACACCACTCGGTACTACTACTGGCTGCGCGATGCTGGGACGGACGCTCAGGCGGCCCGACCAGACCGTCTCGGCGATGTCGACCACGCCGCGGGCGACTCAGAGGTGACGGTTCGTGTGGAGGCCCCGGCCGGTGGTGGTGGGGGGCCGGTGGTGGGGGATCCGGAGGCGACGGTCCGTGTGGAGGGCCCGGCCGGCGTGAGCGTCCAATCGGCCGTCGGAGACCCGGCAGCGACCGTACGGATGTCGAGCGCCCCTCGCGCCGGGGACGACGATTCCCGCGATTTCAGGGCCGCCGCAGGCGCGGCTGGGGTGC
>JAYRFK010000069.1:0-31122 GCA_041908445.1 Acidimicrobiales bacterium
GGGACGACGACGACCGCCGCCTCTTCCACGACGGCATGCTCGCCCTCGGGTTCGAGCGCACCTACAACACCGAGGGCATCGCCGTCTACGTGCGCGGGTAACCAAGGGGCGTGCGGTCAGCCACCGGTGCGCTCCCCTCAGGCGCCGAGGCGCTCCGCCGACGCCTCCACGTGGCCGGCGGCCCGCAGCCCCTCGCGGAGCTGTGCCGCGGCCTGGTCGAGCCCGGCCGGGTCCGGGTCGGTGACGGCGTTGGCGAAGTCGAGGTCGTGCACGCCGCGGATGGGCACCAGGTGCAGGTGGACGTGGGGCACCTCGAGGCCGGCGATCATCAGGCCCACCTTCTCGGGCGAGAACACCGCCTGCTGCACCTTGGCGATGTGGTGGGCCACCGAGGTCAGGTGCGCCATGGTGTCGAGGTCGAGGTCGACCCAGTGGTCGACCTCCTCCACGGGCACGACGAGCGTGTGGCCCGGCTGGAGCGGGTTGATCGACAGGAAGGCCACGGCCCGGTCGTCGCGCCATACGAAGCGGCCGGGCAGCTCGCCCCGGATGATCAGGGTGAAGATGGTCGCCATCGCCAGATCGTAGGCTGCGCTCCATGACGGACCCGGGTGCCCCGACGGCCGAGGATCGGGTCCTCACCGTCCCCAACCTCATCACCGCCGTCCGCCTCGCCTGCCTGCCGCTCTACCTGTACCTGCTGTTCGGCCGCGACAACCGGGCCGCGGCGGCGCTGCTGCTCGCCGCGCTGGGCGCCACGGACTGGGTCGACGGCTACATCGCACGCCACTTCGACCAGGTGTCGAACCTGGGCAAGGTGCTCGACCCCGTCGCCGACCGCCTGCTCTTCTTCGTGGGGATCGGCGCCATCCTCGTCGACGGCGCCGCGCCGTTCTGGTTCTCGGTGCTGGTGCTCGCCCGGGAGCTGGTCGTCTCGATCGCCGTGCTCGTGCTCGCCGCGCTCGGCGCCCGGCGCATCGACGTCACGTGGTGGGGCAAGGCCGGCACGTTCTGCCTGATGTTCGCCTTCCCCCTCTTCCTGGCGGGGGCGAGCACGCTCGGCGTCGCCGACCTCTTCACCCTGGCCGGCTGGGGCTTCGGCATCCCCGGCATCGTGCTCAGCTACTACGCCGCGTTCCTGTACATCCCGCTCGGCCTCACCGCACTGCGTGAGGGCCGCGCCGCCCGGCAGACCGGGCTCCTCGAGGAGGCTTCGTGAAGGCAGTCATCATGGCGGGTGGCGAGGGCACGCGGCTGCGTCCCCTCACCTCCAACGTCCCGAAGCCCATGATGCCGATCGTCAACCGGCCGATGATGGAGCACATCGTCACGCTGTTGAAGTCGCACGGCTTCGACGAGATCGTCGTCACCGTGGCCTTCATGGCCAACGCCATCCGCACCTACTTCGGCGACGGGTCCGAGTTCGGGGTGCGCATGGTCTACGCCACCGAGGAGACGCCCCTCGGCACCGCGGGCTCGGTGCGCAACGCCATGGACGAGCTCGACGAGCGCTTCCTCGTCATCTCCGGTGACGTCCTCACCGACATCGACCTCGGGGAGATCGTGCGGTTCCACGAGGAGAAGGGCGCCCTGGCCACCATCGGCCTCGTGCCCGTCGAGAACCCGCTCGAGTTCGGCATCGTCATCACCGACGACGACGGCTCCATCGAGCGGTTCCTCGAGAAGCCCACGTGGGGCCAGGTCTTCAGCGACACCATCAACACGGGCATCTTCGTGCTCGAGCCGGAGATCTTCGACTACATCGAGCCGGACCGACCGGTCGACTTCTCGAGCGAGGTCTTCCCGGCCCTGCTCGAGGACGGCAAGCCGCTCTTCGGGGCCGTGTCGCAGGGCTACTGGGAGGACGTCGGCACCCTGGAGGCGTACCTCAAGGCCCACAAGGACGCCCTCGACGACCGGGTCCACCTCGACATCCCGGGCTTCCGCATGGCCGAGGGCATCTGGCTGGGCGAGGGCGTCGAGGTCCACCCCGAGGCGGTCATCGAGGGGCCCGCGGTCATCGGCGACAACTGCCGCATCGAGGCGGGCGCCCGCCGCGGCGAATACTCGGTGCTCGGCACCAACGTGAAGGTGCGCGAGCAGGTGCAGGTCCAGCGCACCGTCGTCCACGACAACACCTACCTCGGTGAGCAGACCCGCCTCGGCGGCACCGTCATCGGCCGGGCGTGCGACCTGCGCCGCGGCGTGCGCTGCGAGGAGGGCGTGGTCCTCGGCGACGAGTGCTTCGTCGGCGAGAACGCCGTCGTCGGCGCCGGCGTGAAGGTGTACCCCTTCAAGACCGTCGAGGCCGGCGCCATCATCAACTCGTCGATCGTGTGGGAGTCCCGCGGCGCCCGCAGCCTGTTCGGTCGCGACGGCGTGTCCGGCCTCGCCAACGTGGACATCACGCCCGAGTTCGCCACGCGGGTGGCCATGGCCTTCGCCACCACCGTGAAGAAGGACAGCACGGTGATCATCTCGCGCGACTCGAGCCGGTCGGCCCGCATGCTGAAGCGGGCGATGATGGCCGGCCTCAACGCCGGCGGCGTCAACGTGCTCGACCTCGAGGTCGCCAGCGTGCCGGTCACCCGCCTCCAGGCCCGCCGGCCCGACGCGGTGGCCGGCATCACGCTGCGCCTCGCCGAGGACGACGCGCAGTCGGTGGTCATCCGCTTCTTCGACACCAACGGCAGCGACATCAGCGAGGACGCCCAGCGCAAGGTCGAGCGGCTCTTCAACCGCGAGGACTACCGCCGGGTGCTGCCGAGCGAGATCGGCGACATCGGCTTCCCGCCCCGCGCGCTCGAGCTCTACGCCGTCGCCCTCGAGTCCGTGGTCGACGTCGAGGCCATCGATCGCGCCGGGTTCAAGGTCGTCGTCGACTACTCGTACGGCTCCACCTCGTTCGTCATGGCCAACGTGTTCTCGAAGCTCGGCGCCGAGGTGCTGGCGGTGAACCCGTACGTGTCGACCCAGGGCGTCGTCGAGTTCGACCACGACGCCCACGCCGCGCAGGTCGCGACCCTGGTCCGGGCCTCGGCCGCCCACCTCGGTGCGGTCATCGACCCGTCGGGGGAGCGGATCACCTTCGTCGACGACCGGGGCCACGTGCTCGACGCCAACGAGGGCCTCCTGGCCATGCTCACGCTGGTGCGCAGCCGCATCCAGGGCGACAAGGTCGCCCTGCCGGTGTCGGCCACCATGCGGGCGGGGGAGATCCTCGGCGAGGCGGGCATCTCGGTGCTGCCCACCAAGACCTCCTCGCCGGCGCTCATGGACGCCTCGACCGCTCCGGGCGTCGGCTTCGCCGCCGACCTCGCCGGTGGGTTCATCGTGCCCGGCTTCCTGCCCGCCTTCGACGGCGCCGCCTCGCTGGTCAAGCTCCTCGACCTCCTGGCCCACCAGGGCGGCGCGCTGTCGGAGATCGTGGAGACGCTGCCGCGGATCCACCTGGCCCACGAGCGGGTCATCACCCCCTGGGAGCAGAAGGGCATGGTCATGCGGACCCTCGTCGAGCACTCGGCCGACCGCCAGCTCGAGCTGGTGGACGGCGTGAAGGTGCTCCACGACGGCGCCTGGGCCCTCGCGCTGCCCGACCCGGAGGAGCCCATCACCCACATCTGGGCCGAGGCGGACACCGACATCGCCGCCCGCCAGCTGGCCGAGGAGTACGCCCGGCGCATCCGCCAGATGCTGCGCTAGGGGTTGCGTCAGGGGTTGCGGCCCCACCCCCTCGGGAGTAAACAGATACGAAACCGACTCGTTTCGTAACTCGGGGAGCCTCCATGGCCATCGACACACCCAACGCCGACCCGTCGACGGGCACCGGCACGACCCCCGCCACGGGCCCGGCCGGCGCCGCACCGGAGCTCGACCCCCGGCGGTGGTGGGCGCTGGCCGTACTGTGCCTGAGCCTGCTGCTGATCGTGATGGACAACACGATCGTCAACGTGGCCCTGCCGACGATCCAGGAGGATCTCGGTGCCACGGCGAGCGAGCTCCAGTGGATCGTCGACGCGTACGTCCTGGTCTTCGCCGGCCTGCTGCTCACCATGGGCAGCCTGGGGGACCGCTACGGCCGCAAGCCGGCGCTGTCGCTGGGCCTGGCCATCATGGGCTCGGCGTCGGCGATCTCGGCCTGGTCGAGCGACCCGAGCCAGCTCATCTTCTGGCGGGCGGTCATGGGCATCGGTGGCGCGCTGATCATGCCGTCGACGCTGTCGATCCTGACCAACGTCTTCACCGACCACCGTGAGCGGGCCCGCGCCATCGCCGTGTGGGCGGGCACGTCGGGCATGGCCGTGGCCATCGGCCCGGTCACGGGCGGCTGGCTGCTCAACCACTTCTGGTGGGGCTCGGTCTTCCTCGTCAACGTGCCCGTCGTGGTCGTCGCGCTGGTCGCCGGCTACAAGATCATCCCGAACTCGAAGGACCCGAACCCGCCGGCGCTCGACCCGCTCGGCGCGGTCCTCTCCATCGGCGGCCTCGTCACCCTGGTCTGGGCCATCATCGAGGCGCCCCACAAGGGTTGGACCGACGGGGTGACCCTCGCCGCCTTCGGGATCGCCGCCGTGCTGCTCGTCGCCTTCGGCGTCCACGAGAAGCGCAGCGACCACCCGATGCTGGACGTGAGCTTCTTCCGCAACCCCCGCTTCAGCGCGGCGTCGGGCGCCATCACCATGACGTTCTTCGCCATGTTCGGCACGCTCTTCCTCTTCACCCAGTACATGCAGTTCGTGCTCGGCTACTCGCCGCTCGCGACGGGCGTGCGGTTCATCCCCATGGCCGCGGTGACGATGGTCGTGGCCCCGTCCAGCGCCCGCATCGTCGAGTGGGTGGGGACCAAGGCCGTGGTGGCCGTCGGACTGGCCGCCACCAGCCTGGCCCTGGCGCTGGGCACGTTCCTGACGCCCGGCGGCGGCTACCTGCCCCTGCTCGGCGTGCTGCTGATCATGTCGGTGGGCATGGGCCTCACCATGGCGCCGGCGACCGAGTCGATCATGGGCTCGCTGCCCCTCGCCAAGGCCGGCGTCGGCTCGGCCGTGAACGACACGACCCGCCAGGTCGGCGGCGCCCTCGGCGTCGCGGTCATGGGCAGCCTGCTGGCCTCCGCCTACGGCTCGAAGATGGCCGACTTCCTCGCGGGGTTGCCCGTGAGCGTCCCGGCGACGGCGGCCTCGGCCATCGAGGACAGCGTGGGCGCCGCCGTCCACGTGGCCTCGTCGCTCCCGGGCCCCGCGGCCGACGCGCTCACCGGCACCGCCCAGGTCGCCTACGTGGACGCCATGGGCACCTCGCTGTGGGTCGCGGCCGGCGTGGCGCTGCTGGGGTCCGTGATCGCCCTCGTGTTCCTGCCCGCCCGGGCGGTCATCCCCGAGGACTCCGCCGG
Organism: Acidimicrobiales bacterium; assembly: GCA_041908445.1. Lineage (GTDB taxonomy): Bacteria > Actinomycetota > Acidimicrobiia > Acidimicrobiales > DATDAH01 > JAEUJM01. The sequence continues at coordinate 5,390 of JAYRFK010000069.1, forward strand.
CTGATGACCGACGCCGAGGCCCGCCGGGCGCCCGGGCGGCCCCGCGACGAGCAGGCCAGCGAGGAGATCCTCGGCGCCGCCGTGGCCCTGCTCACCGAGCAGGGCTTCGGCAGCGTCACCGTCGATGCGGTGGCGCAGCGTGCCGGGGTCTCGAAGGCCACCATCTACCGGCGCTGGCCGACCAAGGAGGCGCTGCTCCTCGGCGCCGCCCACTGCCTGTCGGGCGGCCCACCCGAGGTGCCCGACACCGGCAGCCTCCGGGAGGACCTGCGGGTCCTGCTGGTGTCGTTCACCACCGTGCTCGGCGAGGGCCTGCCGGGGGAGATCCTGCCCGAGCTCGTCGCCGAGAGCACCCGCCGACCCGAGATCCGGGCCCTGCTCGCCGAGTTCGCCGCCGAGCGCCGCCAGCGGTGGAACGTGGTGCTCGCGAGGGCCGAGGCCCGCGGCGAGCTCCGCCCCGGCCTCGACCGCGAGGTCGTCGTCGACTGCCTGACGGGGCCCCTCTTCACCCGGCTGCTGGTCACGGGCAAGCCCCTCGACGCGGCCCTCGCGGGCCAGGTCGTGGACGTGGTGCTCGCCGGCGCACTCGCGCCCTCGGAGTGACCCGGCGCCGGTACGGGCCGGTACCGCAGTGGGCCGGGGCCGCGGATCCGGGCCCCGGCGCCGGACGCGTCTTGTAGCGTGCACGCCATGAACATCCCCGACGACCTTCGCTACTCGAAGGACCACGAGTGGGCCCGTCTCGAGGACGGCAGGATCCGCATCGGCATCACCGACTACGCCCAGGACGCGCTGGGCGACGTGGTCTACGTCGACGTCCCCGAGGTGGGCCGAACCGTCGACGTCAACGACAGCTTCAGCGAGGTCGAGTCGACCAAGTCGGTCTCGGACATCTTCGCCCCGGTGGCGGGCACCATCGTCGAGGTCAACGAGGCACTGGGCGACGCGCCCGAGCGCCTCAACGAGGACCCCTACGGTGAGGGGTGGATCTGCATCATCGAGCCCGCCGACCCGGCCGAGATCGACGCCCTGCTCGACGCCGAGGGCTACCGGTCGCTCACCGAGGGCTGAGGACCGACGACACCGGACGAGGGGAAAGGGGACGGGCGTGGCTGAGGTCTTCTGCAACAACTGCGGGCACAACAACCCCCTGGGGGCCAACTTCTGCTCGTCGTGCGGCGCCCCGCTCGACCTGGCCAACCAGGAGAACACCACGGTCACGTTCCACCCGGAGGACCCGGCCGACCGCGCCGACGACGAGCTCTCGGTCGACCTCGACGACGTGCCCCAGGACCTCGGGATGCTGGTGGTCAAGCGGGGCCCGAAGGGCGGCTCGCGCTTCGCGCTGACCGCCGAGGTGACCACCGCCGGCCGCCACCCCGACAGCGAGATCTTCCTCGACGACATCACGGTGTCCCGGCGCCACGCCGAGGTGCGCAAGGACGGCGACGACTACTACGCGAGCGACGTCGGCTCCCTGAACGGCACCTACCTCAACCGCGAGCGCATCACCTCGCCGGTCAAGCTCACCAACGGTGACGAGCTCCAGATCGGCAAGTACAAGCTGGTGTTCTTCATGGGCACCGGCGACTGATGGCGCCAGGCGCCCCCGGGACGGTGCTGGCCCGCGTCCCGACCGGCGGTCGGCAGCCGTGAGCGAGCGCGCCCACCTCTCGATCGGGGAGGTCCTGGCCCTGCTCCAGGAGGAGTTCCCCGACGTCACCATCTCGAAGATCCGCTTCCTCGAGAGCCAGGGCCTGCTCGACCCCGAGCGCACCCCCTCGGGCTACCGGAAGTTCTACGAGCCCGACGTCGAGCGCCTGCGGTGGATCCTGCGCCAGCAGCGCGAGAACTTCCTGCCCCTCAAGGTGATCAAGGGTCGCCTCGACGAAGCGGGCGACCAGGCGGTGCCGCCGCCCCCCGAGCCGCCGCGGCTCGCGGCGGTGGGCGCGCCGTTGACGGCGGTGCCGGAGCCGGAGGCCCCGTCGGGCTCGCCGCTCGACACCGGGCTGACGTCCATCGCCATGACGGGCGAGGAGCTGGCCGCCGCGGCCGGCATCACCCTGGAGACCCTGGCCGACCTCGAGCGCTTCGGGCTCGTGGCGTCCCGGACCGCCGGCCAGTCGACCCTCTACGACGATGACGCCCTGCTGGTGGCGCAGGTCGCCGGTGCGTTCCTCCGCCACGGGGTGGAGCCGCGCCACCTGCGCATGTACAAGGTGGCCGTCGACCGGGAGGCGGCGTTCCTCGAGCAGATCGTCACCCCCATGCTGAAGCAGCGGAACCCGGCGGCCCGGCGCCAGGCCGTGGAGACGGTCGAGGAGCTCACCGTCCTCGGCCAGCGCCTGCGAGCGAGCCTGCTGCGCAGCGCCCTGCAGGGCTTGCTCGGCCCGTGAGCCCGTCACCGCGGCGACCGGGCGGCGCCGGTGGCCGGGCGCACCCCGAGTCCGTGCGCCGGTGCCGCGGGTAGATTCACCCCCATGGTCGAGATGGAGCTCGTCGGGGTTCGGGTCGAGCTGCCCACCAACGCGCCCATCGTCCTGCTGCGCGAGCGCGGCGGTGACCGCCGGCTGCTGCCGATCTTCATCGGCGCCCCGGAGGCCACCGCGATCGCCTTCGCACTCGAGGAGGTGTCGACGCCCCGGCCGATGACCCACGACCTCATGAAGGACATCCTCGACGATCTCGGGGCGCGCCTCGAGCAGGTCCAGGTCACCGCGCTGAAGGACGCGACCTTCTACGCCGAGCTCCACCTCAGCATCGACGGGCGCACCCACCAGGTGTCGAGCCGTCCCTCCGATGCCATCGCGCTGGCGGCCCGCACGGGCAGCCCGATCTTCGCGGCGGAGGCCGTCCTCGACGAGGCCGGCTACACCCTCACCGAGGAGGACGAGGAGCAGCAGGAGGTCGTGGTCGAGCAGTTCAAGGAGTTCATCGACAACGTGAACCCCGAGGACTTCGCCTCGTAGCGCAGCCCCATTCGCGCGGTTCGCGCGAATTGCCCGTTGACGGCGCGCGCGGCCCGTCCTACGCTCCGGGTCACACCAACGTAATTCCGTGGGTGTGCTTCGGGGTGAGGGCCCTGGTGCGCACCCCGGCCAAAGGGGCAACCGTGACCACCACCACCACGGGTGCCGAAGGTTTCAGCGGCAAGCGCACCGCAGAGATCGTCGGGATCACCTACCGCCAGCTCGACTACTGGGCCCGCACCGACCTCGTGCGGCCGTCGCTGGTCGACGCCAAGGACAGTGGCACGCGCCGCCGGTACTCGTACCGCGACCTGCTCGAGCTCAAGATCATCAAGAAGCTCCTCGACGCCGGCCTACGCCTCGAGACCGTGCGCGACGTCTTCGCCTACCTGCGCGAGAACCTCGGCGAGGACGTGGTCAGCGCCAACCTGATCATCAGCGACGGCCAGGTCGTGCTGGCCACGAGCGACCAGGAGATGATCGACCTGATCCGCAAGGGCCAGGGCGTGCTCAACCTCCTGCCCCTCGACAGCGTGAAGGCCGAGATCGACGCGGTCGTCGCCCTGCACCCTGAGGCCGGTGGCGACGCGCTTGCCGTCGCCGACGAGGCGCCGGCGACGAAGGCGGCCGCCTCCCGCTAGCACCGACCCGTTCGCCCGCGCCCACCGGCAACCGGGTGGGTGGTGCGAGGGGGCCGCACAGTACGATCCGCCGGGTGAGCCTGCGGAACTCCCCCCTGGACGCCTCGCACCGCGCCCTCGGGGCGAAGATGGTGCCCTTCGGCGGCTGGGACATGCCCCTGAACTATCCCGAGGGCACCCTCGCCGAGCACCGGGCCTGCCGGGCCGGCGCGGTGGCCTTCGACGTCAGCCACCTCGGCACGGTGCGCGTCACCGGCGAGGGCGCCCTGGAGATGCTCCAGCGGGCCCTCACCAACGACCTCACCAAGATCGGGCCGGGCCGCACCCAGTACACCCACCTGCTCGACCCCGACGACGCCTCGGTGCTCGACGACATCATCATCTGGTGGGTCGACGAGGACCGCTTCGACGTCATGCCGAACGCCTCCAACACCGACGGCGTGGTCGCCGCGCTGACCGACGGTGCCCCCGACACCGTGGTCGCCGCCGACGTCACCGCCGAGCGGGCGGTCATCGCGGTGCAGGGCCCGACCGCCCGGGAGCGGCTCGCCGCGGTGTCCGCCGACGCCGCCGCGGTCCCGCGACGCCAGGTGGCCACCTTCACCTGGCAGGGGGTCGAGTGCGTGGTGGCCGGCACCGGCTACACCGGCGAGGACGGCGTCGAGTGCGCGGTCCCGGCCGAGCACGCCCCGGCGTTCTGGGACGCGGTCATCGGCGCCGGCGTCGAGCCCGCCGGCCTCGGCGCCCGCGACACCCTGCGCCTCGAGGCGGGCTTGCCGCTGCACGGCCACGAGCTGGGCCCGGGCATCACCCCGCTGCAGGCCGGCCTCGGCTGGGTCGTCGCCTGGGGCAAGGGCGACTTCCGCGGCCGCGGGCCCCTGGAGGCCGAGAAGGAGCGGGGCGTGTCCCGGATCCTCCGTGGCCTCGAGGTGGAGGGCCGGCGCCCGCCCCGGGCCGACCAGGCCGTGCTCGTCGACGGTGAGGCCGCCGGCATCGTCACCAGCGGCAACTTCTCGCCCGTGCTCGAGCGGGGCATCGCCCTCGCCTTCGTGCCGCCCACCGTGGTGGTGGGCGACGAGGTGGCCATCGACGTGCGGGGCACGGCGCTGCCCGCCCGCGTGGTCGCCACCCCGTTCATCGGCGGCTGACCGCACCCCGGGCGCCCGCCGCCGCCCCGCCCGCTCCCTTCCCACCGATCACCCGCAACCGACCACCCGCTGAGACAGACAGGAACGCCCGTGGGCCACTACGTCCCCCACACCGACGAGGAGATCGCCGACATGCTGGCCTTCGTCGGCGTCGACTCCCTCGAAGGCCTCTTCGCCACCATCCCCGAGGCGCTGCGCCTCGTGGCCGGCAACGACGGCCGCTACCTCGACCTGCCCGACGGCCTCCCCGAGGCCGACGTGCTGGCGGAGATGGGGCGCCTGGCCGCCGCCGACCCGGCCGCCGGCCTGGTCTGCTTCGCCGGCGCCGGCGCCTACGACCACCAGGTGCCGTCGGCGGTGCGCTCGCTCATGTTCCGCAGCGAGTTCGTCACCGCCTACACGCCGTACCAGCCCGAGGTCGCCCAGGGCGTCCTGCAGATGCTCTTCGAGTACCAGACCCTGATCAGCCGCCTCACCGGCGTCGGCATCGCCAACGCCTCGCTGTACGACGGCGCCACTGCCTGCGTCGAGGCCGTGAACCTCGCGGTCGCCGCGGCCAAGGGCCGCCACCGGGTGCTGGTCAGCCGGGGCGTGCACCCCAACTGGCGCGACACGATGACCACGTTCGCCCGGGGCACGGGCCACGACCTCGTCGACGTGCCCCTCGCCGCCGACGGCACCACCGCCTGGCCCGACGCCGCCGGCGACGACGTGGGCGCCGTGCTGGTGCAGTACCCGAACCACCTCGGGGTCATCGAGGACCTCGCCGCCGCCCGGGCCTGCGCCGACGCCCACGGCGCCCTCCTGCTGGTGGCGGGCGACCCGGTGTCGGCCGGCCTGCTCAAGACGCCGGGGTCCTACGGCGCCGACGTGGTCATCGGCGAGGCGCAGCCCTTCGGCACGCCGATGAGCTTCGGCGGCCCCTACCTCGGCTACTTCGCCTGCCGGGAGGAGCACGTCCGGCGCCTTCCGGGCCGCCTCGTCGGCGAGACGGTCGACGTCGACGGCCGCCGGGCCTACGTCACGACCCTGCGCACCCGGGAGCAGGACATCCGCCGGGAGAAGGCGTCGTCCAACGTCTGCACCAACCAGACCCTGATCGCGGTGGGGTGCACCATCGCCCTGTCGTGGCTCGGCACCACGGGCCTGCGTGAACTGGCCCTGCGCTGCGCCCGGGCCACCCGGTACACCCGGGAGGCGGTGCTCGCGGTCGACGGCGTGGAGGCGGCCAGCACCGCCCCGGTCCTCCGGGAGTTCGCCGTGCGCCTGCCCGTCCCCGCCGCCACCGTCATCGAGCGCATGGCCGACGAGGGCTTCCTCGCCGGCGTGGCCCTCGACGAGGCCGACTTCGGTGACGGCCTGCTCATCGCCGCCACCGAGCGGCGCACGAAGGACGAGATCGACCGGTACGCCCAGGCCCTCGAGAAGGTGATCCGCTGATGCCTGCTCCCACCACCCCCACCACGACCGCCGCCGCCCCGGGCGGCCGGGCCACCAGCGCCCCGATCATGGGGCGCGCCGAGGAGCCGACGGTCTTCGAGCTCTCCGTCGCCGGCCGCAAGGCCTGGTCGTTCCCCACCACCCACCTGCCCGAGTGGGGCGCCGACGAGCTCGTCCCCGCCGAGCACCTCGCCGAGGAGCCCCTGGCCCTGGCCGAGGTGAGCGAGCGCGACCTCGTCGCCCACGTCACCCGCCTCAGCCACCGTCAGTACTCGGTCGACCTGGGGGCGTACCCACTGGGCTCGTGCACCATGAAGTACAACCCGAAGCTCTGCGACGAGAGCTCGGCCCTGCCGGGCCTGCGCGACGTGCACCCGTCGGCGCCGGCGTCGCTCACCCAGGGGTGGCTGGAGCTGCTGGTGTCGCTCGAGGAGTGGCTCTGCGAGGTCACCGGCATGCACGCCGCCACCCTGCAGCCCCCGGCCGGCGCGGCCGGCGAGCTCACCGGCCTGCTGCTCATGCGCGCCTGGCACGACGACCAGCTCGCCTCGGGCGCGGCCACCACGGCCCGCACCAAGGTGATCATCCCGGACTCGGCCCACGGCACGAACCCGGCCTCGGTGACCCTCGGCGGCTACGAGACCGTCACCGTGCCGAGCGACGACCGGGGCTGTGTCGACGTGGCCGCGCTGCGGGAGGCCCTCGACGACGAGGTCGCCGGCATCATGCTCACGAACCCGAACACCCTCGGGCTCTTCGAGGAGGACATCGCCGAGATCGCCGCCGCGGTGCACGAGGTCGGCGGCCTCCTCTACTACGACGGCGCCAACCTCAACGCCATCCTCGGCGTCGTGCGGCCCGGCGACATGGGCTTCGACATCGTGCACATGAACCTGCACAAGACCTTCGCCGTCCCCCACGGCGGCGGTGGTCCCGGTGCCGGCCCGGTGGCGGTGTCCGAGCGCCTCACCCGCTTCCTGCCCGGCCCGCGGCCCGTGCGCACCGCCGACGGCGCGTACGACTGGGAGACGCCCGCCGACTCGATCGGCCGGGTCCACGGCTGGCACGGCAACGCCCTGGCCCTCGCCCGCGCCTACAGCTACATCCTCGCCAACGGCGGCGACGGCCTGCGGGAGGTGTCGGACATGGCGGTGCTGAACGCCAACTGGGTCCGCCACCGGCTCCGGGGCGTGTACGACATCCCCTTCGACCGCCCGAACATGCACGAGTGCGTGCTCGCCACCTCGACGCTGAAGAAGGAGCGGGGCCTGTCCGCCCTCGACGTGGCCAAGCGCCTCCTCGAGGAGGGCTTCCACGCGCCCACCACCTACTTCCCGCTGATCGTGGCCGAGGCGCTCATGATCGAGCCGACCGAGACCGAGAGCCTCCAGACCCTGGAAGCCCTCTGCGAGGCGCTCGAGCGCATCGCCGCCGAGACCGGCGAGGAGGCCCACGAGGCACCCCGTACCGCCCCGGTCCGCCGCCTCGACGAGGCCCGTGCCGCCCGCCAGGTCATCCCCACCTTCGACGCCCGCCCCGCCGCCGACGGGTGATGCGGCGGGCGAGGCCCGAGTAGATCGTTCTGGCTCCCGATTCGATCGCCATAGCGATCGAATCGGGAGCCAGTTCCCTGGCGTGGCTGCCCTCCGGGGGGCCGGTCAGTCGAACAGGTCGGGCTCGAGCCGGGTGATCCAGTCGTAGAGGGGCTGGAAGCTCAGGAAGCCGGCGTGGTGGTTGCCCACCTGGCCGGCGGTGAGCTCGGCGCACTCGGGGTCGATCAGCTTCGGGGTGCCGGCGGCCTCGGCGAGGAGCTGGGCCTGGCAGCTGCGCTCCATGGTCACGAACCACCAGACCGCCTCGTCGACGGTGCGCCCCACGGTGAGCAGGCCGTGGTTGCGCAGGATCACCGCCTTGTGGTCGCCGAGGGCGTGGCCGATGCGCTTGCCCTCCTCGGTGTCGTAGACCACGCCGGTGTAGTCGTCGAACAGGGCGTGGTCGCCGTAGAAGGCGCAGGCGTCCTGGGTGAGCGGGTCGAGCAGGCGGCCGAGCGACGACCAGGCCTTGCCGTGGACGGAGTGGGCGTGGGCGGCGCCCATGACGTCGGGTCGGGCGGCGTGGACCTGGGAGTGGATCGCGAAGGCGGCCTTGTTGACGTGGTAGCGGCCCTCCACCACCTCGCCGTGGTGGTCCACCAAGATCAGGTCGGAGACCCGGATGTGGTGGAAGCTCATCGCGAAGGGGTTGACCCAAAAGTGGTCGGCGAGCTCGGGGTCACGGGCGGTGATGTGGCCGGCCACGCCCTCACCGAATCCCAGGCGGCCGAAGAGGCGCAGCGACGCGGCCAGGCGGGTCTTGACGTGGGCGCGCTCCTCCTCGACGGAGGCGAAGGTCGGGGTGGTGAAGGGCAGCTCGAGCTCGGCCATCTCGCCATTCTCGCCCGTCGATGGGCCGACGACGACCGCGGTGCGGGGTGCGTCCGGATCCCGGTCCCGGCGCCGCGCCGCGGGCTACCTTGACGGCCGTGCGCTCCCACCTCCGGACCCCCCTCGTGGCCCTGCTCGTCGCCCTCGCGGCGGCGGGCTGCTTCTCGGTGGACGACGGGTTCCCGTCGGTCAACGGCTGCAAGCTCAAGCCCAACACCCAGTGCGAGGACAAGGACCTCTCCGGTGAGGACCTCGTCCAGGCCAACCTGCTGAACGCCCAGATGGCGGGCGTCGACGTGTCCGATGCCGACATGACCCAGGCGCAGCTCACCAACGCCGACTTCACCGGGGCCAACCTGTCCCAGACGACGCTCGTCCAGGCGACCCTCGACAACACCATCTTCGACGAGGCCGACCTGCGGGGCGCCGAGATGACGCAGGTGAGCTCGAACAACACCCGGTTCCGCGAGGCCGACCTGCGCGGCAACGACCTCAGCAACATCTCGTTCCTGAACGGCGACTTCCGGGACGCCAAGCTCGCGTCCGCCGACCTGTCCGGCGCCACGCTGCAGAACGCCGACCTGCGGGGCGCGGACCTCACCGGCGCCGACCTGTCCGACGCCAACCTCCTCAACGCCGACCTGACGGGCGCCAAGCTCGCCGGTGCCGACCTGACGGGCGCCAACACCCAGAACGCCGTCGGGCTCCCGCCCGCCACCCCCGGCTGACGGGAGCGGCGACCAGGAGCCCGAACGGCCCTCCACCGGAGAGGGACCCCGGCACCGGCACACCCGCGGGGCGAGTCGGGGCGGCCGGTGCCGGGGGGGAGGGGCGGCTCAGCCGCCGAAGTTGACCATCACCTTCGAGTGGTCCATCGGGTCGTACTTGACGTTGAGGACGTTGCCCGGCTGCACCTGGGGGACCGCCACGAGGGGGAGGATGGTGGAGGTCTGGGCCTGGAACGGGGTCTGGCCCGGGGGGCTCACCTGGAGGGTGAGGATCACCTGCGGGTTGTTGTTGACGAACGTCCCCGTCTGCTGGAGGCCGAGGACCGTGGCCTGGGCGTCGGCACCGGTCGCCATGAGCGCCCGGCCCGCCTTGGTGTTGCCGGTCATGCCGGCGACCATGCGGAAGACGAAGAAGAGCACCACCGCGGTGATCGCGAGGGACACGAACATCCAGAAGTAGAACTGGCCATACATCAGACGGGCACCTTCTCCCATTGAACGAGCATCTGGCTCGGGTCGGCCGGGTTGACCCGGACGGGCAGCTGCCGGCCCACGGCCACCTGGTGCACCCGGAGGGTGTTCACCTCGGTGGTGTGGGTCACCGTGTAGGGCGCCATGCCGGCGACGTTCACGGTCATGTCCAGGGCGTACACCGGATTGAGGTTGCTCTGCTGGCCGGTCGGCACCGCGCCGGTCACGGTGGCGGTGCCGTCCACGCCCGCCGTGGCCAAGGAGCTGGCCATCGCCGGGCCCGCGTTGAACGCGGCCAGGGTCGCGTTGGCCTGGGCCATCTGGGCCGAGGCCATCTTCATGGTCCCTCCGAGGCCGGGCTGGTAGCCCTGCGCCACCATGAGGCGGTCGCTGGCCTGGGTGAGGGGCAGGAAGAGCTTGTAGACGACGAGGTCGATGATCCCGATCAGGATCATGATCGCCCCGCTGAAGAGGAGGGCCTGGCCCTCGATGTTGCCGGCGAGGCCGTTGACGCCGTCCTCGCTCTGCGAGCGCGTGACGAGGCCCCACACGACGAGGATGCCGCCGATCGCCATCATGGCGATCGAGAACCACAGCCAGAACCTGCCCCTCATGACTGCGAGTACAGGACGCCGTAGCGGGTGCGGACGGCCTCGTTGGTGGCCATGCGGTTCACCCAGCCCACGTTGACGTTGGCCCACGTGCCGGGCACGACGCCCTGGGTGGCGAGCCACGCCTCGGCCTGGTCCGGGGTGCCGAGGTTCTGGCGGGCCATGGCCGCGGTGAGCTGTGCGTACTTGTCGAGGGTGATCCCGTCGATCGGGGCCCACGCCGGGTCGGTCAGGTCGACCGGCTGGTGGGCGGCGGCCTGGGTCGCCATGGCGTTCTGCTGCAGCTGGGACGCCTGGTCGATCAGCTGCGGTGTGGCGTTCAACGTGTCCTTCATGTCCTTGAAGAGCCCCACGGGCACGCTCCTCGTCTCGGGGGTGGTCGTCGCTCGCCACCGGGTGGGGCCATCTTGCGAGTTCCGGCGACCGCCGCCATGAGTAATCGCTACTCAAATGGCCTGCGTGGGGGCCGCCGGCCCGTGGGTAGCCGCCCGGAGGTCAGGAGGCGACCGTGCGGGCCTCGCCCGACGGCACCGCCGAGGGGTTCGGAGCCGCCGCCCGCCGGTGGCCGAGGAAGGGCCGCTCGACGAAGCGGTAGGAGAGCGAGGCCAGGGCCAGGCTCAGCGTCACGGCGATGGCGGCCACCAGGCCCCACGGCCACCCGTCGAGCTGGCGGTACAGGAGCTTGTAGACCGGCAGGTGCCACAGGTAGAGCGCGTACGAGATGAGGCCGAGGTACACGAGCGGTCGCCACGAGAGCAGGCGCGAGAGCGGCGACTGGTCGGTCACGAGGTGCAGGATGATCACCGACGCGCACAGGATCGCGGCGACGAAGCCGACGGTGATCATGGCGTCGCCCTCGGGATCCATGGTGCCCATGGCGATGAGCACACCGAACGCGCTGACCGCCGCCCACCCGGGCACGACCAGGCGGGTGCGGGTGAACACGAAGGCCAGGGCGACGCCGGCGAGGATGGCGTCCAGGCGGGTGTCGGTGGCCCGGGTCACGTAGATGAGCAGGCCGCCGTCGGCCCAGTGCACGAGCCGGCCGGCGAAGAGCCACAGCGAGGCCCGCCAGGCCGCGACGAGGGCGGCGAGCAGGGCCGGGAGCACCCACGGGCGGTTCGCGAAGCGCCCCCGCACCGAGGCGAGGAACAGCAGTGGGGCGAACACGTAGAACTGCGCCTCGATCGCGAGGGTCCAGGTGTGGGCGAGCACGCCCATGGGCTCGTCGTTGATGCGGGCCCAGTTCGAGACCCACAGGGTCGTGAAGAGCGCCTCGCGGGTCTCGTCGAAGCCCAGGACCGCGCACCAGATCAGGACCACGGGCAGGAACACCACGAGGGCGGGCAACAGCCGGACGACCCGGCGCCGGTAGAACTCCGAGGCGGTGATGGTCCCGGTGCGGTCCCACTCCTTCATGAGGAGGGCGGCGATGAGGAAGCCGGAGAGGGCGAAGAACGCGCACACGCCGACCGCGCCGTAGGCCCGTGGCCCGTGGTCGGTGGGCAAGTGGTGGTACAGGACCGCGACCACGGCGAGGCCGCGCAGGCCGGAGAGAGCGTCGACGTTGCCGAGCCGGCGCAGGGCGCGGTGCTCGGGGGGTGGCGGCGACGGGGCGTCGGCCGCCGGCGGGGGCGTCACCGCGCCCACGGGCACCACCCCCCGACCGCCCTGCCAGCACTAGGGTGACGGCCCCTCCCATGGAACCGCGTCCCGTCCCGTTCAACCGCGCCACGGTCGGCCCCGAGGGGCTCGACAACGTCGCCCGGGCACTGGCCCAGCACCACCTCGCCGGTGACGGGCCCTTCACCAAGACGTGCGAGCGCCTGCTCGCGGAGGAGCTCGGCGGGGCCCGTGCGCTGCTCACCCCGTCGTGCACCCACGCCCTGGAGATGGCGGCGCTGCTGCTCGAGGTGGGACCCGGCGACGAGGTGCTGATGCCCTCGTTCACCTTCGTGTCGACCGCGAACGCCTTCGTCCTCCGCGGCGCCCGACCGGTGTTCGTGGACGTCGACCCGCGGACGGGCAACCTCGATCCCGACGACCTGGAGCGCAAGGTGGGACCTGCCGCCCGGGCGGTGGTGGTGGTGCATTACGCCGGGATCGCCTGTGAGATGGACCGCATCGGCGCCGTGGCGGCCGAACACGGGCTCGCCGTCGTGGAGGACAACGCCCACGGGCTGTTCGGCACCTGGCGGGGTCGGCCGCTCGGCACCCTGGGGGCGCTGGCGACGCTGAGCTTCCACGAGACGAAGAACGTCACCTGCGGCGAGGGCGGCGCGCTGGTGCTGAACGACCCGTCGCTGGTCGCGAGAGCCGAGATCATCCGGGAGAAGGGTACCAACCGCAGTCAGTTCATCCGCGGCGAGGTGAACCGCTACGCGTGGATGGACATCGGCTCCAGCTACCTGCTCTCGGACGTGCTGGCGGGCCTGCTCGCGGCCCAGCTCGAGGAGGCGCCGACCATCCAGTCGGCCCGCGAGCGGACCTGGAAGGCGTACGCGGCGGCGTTGGGGGACTGGGCGAACGACCATGGTGTGGAGCTCCCGTTCGTGCCCGACGGCTGCGGGCCTGCGTGGCACTCGTTCCACCTGCTCCTACCCCGTCGCGAGCACCGCGATCGCCTGATCGACCACCTGCGCGAGCGGGGCATCGGCGCCCCGTTCCACTACCTGCCGCTGCACCTGTCGGAGATGGGCCGCCGCTTCGGTGGCGCCGACGGCGACTGCCCGGTGACCGAGGAGCTCAGCGGTCGCCTGATCCGCCTGCCGCTCCACCACTCCCTGACCGACGACGAGGTCGAGGCCGTGGTGGCCGGCGTGACGGCCTTCGCCGTCTAGCGCCCAGGGTCAGGCGGCGGCGCGGAGCGGGATCGGCGGCGCGGGCGGCAGGAGGTTCGCCGCCCGCGCCTCGGCCACGATCGAGAGCCGGTCGAGCCCCGGCAGGCGCTGGATGCGGCGGTCGATCCGCTGGGCGACGGCCTCGCCCTCGGGGCCCCCGAAGAGGTGGTCCACCATGAAGCGCACGTCGTCGGGTGGGGCGACGCCCGACCCGACCGGCGCCCAGTAGCGGCCGAGGGCGAAGCGGGTCAGCCACTGGGCCCGACGGTTCCCCTCGAGGCGTTTCGCGGCCTCGGAGGCGTAGAAGTCGACGTGGCGGCCCTCCTGGCGCATGAGGCGCTTGAGCAGAGCCGTCAGCACGGGATGGCCCTCGAGCGCCGAGAGCCGGCCGTAGGCGGCCTGCGCGGTCCACTCGTTGACCGCCCCCCACATCATGTGGACCGCCGTGAAGTCCCGGAAGGCCCAGGACCCGAACATCGAGGCCAGCGTGCTGGCGTTGTGGCGGGCGTTGCCGAGCCGGCGGCGCAGGGGCTCGACCCGGCCGGGGCCGCCCGGGCGTCCGTGGGCGTCCAGCACGGCGGCGAGGGCCTCACCGTGGTACAGCTCCTCCAGGTTCCAGATGGTGAGGAACGTCGTGATGCGGTGGTCGTTCTGGGCCCGGGTGACGAGCAGGTCGCGCAGGTACAGCACGGTGTGGAACTCGATGTCGTGCATGTACTGGATGCAGCGCAACCCGTCGGGCGAGAGGGGCCGGTCGCGGAACGCCGAGAAGTCGAGGTCGTCCCAGGTGACCCGCCCGGAATGGGCCTGGTAGGCGTCGATGTCGAAGCGCATGCCCCTTTTCGTAGCCGGATCGGCGGGCGGATGACCGGCTGATCACCCCCACGCGCCAAGTCGGTCCGCGAGGGCCTCGGCGAGGGCGAGGAGCAGGTCGTCGGCGGGCGGCGTGGGCGCCGCCTCGATGGACTCCAGCGTGGCCACCACGACCGCGCCGCCGGGGCGGGCGTGGATGCTCAAGGTGAACCAGCACGTGGGCCCACCGTCGGGCCGGACGGTGAGCTGGAGGAGGCCGCTCGAACGGTCGACGTAGCTCACGTCGCCCAGCTCGTCGGCGACGTCGACCAGGGCGCCGGCCACGGCGCGGGCGTCCACGCCCACCCACAGCGCCTCTGCGCCGATGACCTCCACCACCGCCAGGTCGTCGAGCGCCGGCGGTGACGCGTCGACGGGCCCCGGGCGCTCGGCCGACTCCCGCGCCGGATCGGCATTCGACGGCGGTCGGTCCCGGAGCAGGCGGTAGGCCTCGACCACCGTGGCGGTCCGCTCCCCGGCACCGTCGGGCTGCGCGGTGGTGTCGGGGTGGTGGGCCCGTAGCGCCCTGTGGAACGCGGCGCGCAGGGCGGTGGCGTCGGCGCCGGGCGCGACGCCGAGCACCGAACGGGCGTCCTCGGGGGTCACGTGGGTACGTTGGCCCCGTGGAGCCGCTCGTCGAGACGCCCAAGCCGTCCGTGTTGCTGTGGCGGGGCTTCTGGCGTCACTGCCCGATGTGCGGCAGCGGTCACCTGTTCCGTCACTGGTTCGTCATCCGGGAGCGCTGCCCACGCTGCGCGTTCAAGTTCGAGCGGGTCGAGGGGCACTGGATCGGGGCCATCGCCATCAACACCATCGTCGCCTTCGGGCTCATGCTGGTGGCCATCGTGGTGGGGGCCTGGATCACCTATCCCCACGTGCCCTTCCTGCCCGTGGCCGTCGT
The DNA here is from genome assembly GCA_041908445.1 of Acidimicrobiales bacterium. Classification (GTDB taxonomy): domain Bacteria; phylum Actinomycetota; class Acidimicrobiia; order Acidimicrobiales; family DATDAH01; genus JAEUJM01. The sequence goes on from JAYRFK010000069.1 coordinate 20,414, forward strand.
GGCCGTCGGCATCGCCCTCGTCGTGCCGATCGCGTTCCTGCCCTCGTCGCGGACCGTCTGGACCGCGATCGACCTCTGGATGACGCCGGCGGACCCCCTCGAGTTCGTGCTCGAGCCCGAGGACGACGCCGCGGCCTGAGCCACGCGTCCCCCGCATGCGGGCCCGCGAGCGCGGTTCACGCGTGGCAGTGGCCCCCGCCGGCGGGCAGGTCGAGCGCGGGGTTGCGGTCGAAGAAGCCGGTCGGCACCAGGCTGAAGCCCGTGCGCTCGACCGGCATCACCGGCCACTCCTCGGGGCGGGGGATGTGGGTGACGCCGAACGTGCACCAGACCACGACGTCGGTGTCCACCACCGGGCGGTCGGCCTGGGTCCACGCCGGCAGGCCGGCGCCGCCGGGGTGCTGGTTTGCGAAGGGACCGGCCGCCCGGGTCTCGGCCTCGTCGTACGGGGTCACCCAGAGGTTCCGCGTCGCGAAACCGGCCCGGCGCCGCACGGCGGCGTCCTCGCCGGCGAGCAGGGTCGGCCACGGCCCCGGCAGCAGCTTGTAGGCGACCGGGCGGCCGTGGCGGTTGGTGACCGAGGGGTTGAAGATCCGCCACGTCCGGCTGCGGGCCGGGTCGACGAGGCGCTGGGCGGCGAGCTCGGTCTCGAGCAGCGTCTCACGGGTGATGATGCCGTTGTGCCGCGGGTTGTCGGGACCGGCCGGCGCCGGCTCCACGTCGATCTCGGCGACCGAGTTGTTCGGCCCGTCGATGCACATGTCGAGTCGGACGTTGAACAGGTGCTGGTGGTACGGGGCGGCCAGGTTCGGCCCGATCAGCGTGGCCTGCTCGGGCGCCTCGCCCTCGGCCAGCGCCATCGTCTGCATGATGCCGGTGAGCTTCACCTCGAGCTCGATGGTGCCGTCGAGGTACAGGTACCAGTAGAAGGCGTACTCGTAGTTGCCGACCGTGTAGATCGAGCTGATCACGAAGCGGCGGTTGCGGCGCACCTCGGTCGTGCCGCTGTGCAGGTCCTGGTGCTTCCAGAGGATCCCGAAGTCCTCCTCGTGCAGGCAGATCGCCTGTGACACCGTGGACGCCCCACCGGACTCCGTGGCCATCACCGCGTCGAGGTAGACGATCTCGCCGAGGCAGTCGCACCCGAGCGCCAGCGAGTTCACGAACCGGCCCATGCCCCACTCGCCGGCGTCGAAGGCGTTCTTCCAGTCGTGGGTCGGGCGGTTGGTGCCGTAGGGCACGACCATCTCGCTGAGCGCGGCCCGGTGGACGACCGGCCGCACCCGGGTGCCGTCGTCCCACGACAGTTGGTGCAGGACCAGGCCCTCGATCGGGTCCATCGACACCCGGACCCGCCAGTTCTCCCAGGAGAGCAGGTTCCCGTCCACGGTGAAGCCGGGGCCCTCGGGCTGGACGATCTCCAGCGGCTTCAGCGTGGTGCGGGCGGGGCCGGCACGGTCGAGGTCGTAGTTCGCGCACTCCTCGGGCACCGGCACGACGCCGTGGTCCTCGACCCGCACCACCCGGCGGGCGGACAGGTCGATCACGGCGATCACCCCCTCGATGGGGTGGGCGTAGCCGTTGTCGGTGGCGTCGTGGCGCAGGTAGCTGACCACCCGGGTCAGGCGCGTGCCGTCCTCGGTGGGATCGCCGAACGCGCCGGCGGGCCAGGGGTCGATCTGCACCTGGTCGAGGTCGGTGATGCCCCGTCGGGCGAGGGCGGCCTTCCACCCCTCGGAGGCGTGCAGCAGGGCCATGGCCTCGATGATGTCGGTGAAGAGGAGGGCGGGCTTGGCCCCGGGGAGCGGCGTCCAGGAGCGCAGCTCGTCGGCGGTGACGGACACGACGGCCTCGGCCAGGGCGTCCGGCCCGTCGACCACGATGCAGCGGACCTCTCTATCGACGGGGTCCCCCGGCCGATAGGTGCCGACCACCGCTTTGTCCGGCTCACGGAGGGTGATGGTGGCGAACAACAGCTCATCGGCGGATCGCTCGCGGCGCACGATGGACGCGGCGCGCTCGATCTCGTCTGCGGTGAGGGAATCCAGGGGGTGGGCCACCCCCGAAGCGTGCCACGTCGCCGGCGCCCGCTCGACCGATCCGGGCCCTCGCCGCCCCGCCCGGCGCGTCGAGGCACTCGCCGCGGTCGTCGTCCTGGTGGTGTCGCTCGCGGTGCTGGCCGGACCGGCGCGGGCAACCACCACCCGGGTCGCGGCGGGCGCCGACGAGGTCGCCTGCCCCGCGACGCTCGACGGCGTCCCCTTGTCGCTCGACCCGGAGTTCGCCGGCACGCCCCGTGCGCTGGCCAACGACGAGGGCGTGCTGGTGCGGTACTCGCTGCTGTGCCCCTACGCACGCCGCAACGGGACGGAGGTCGCGGCGCTCACCCTGGCGTGGAGCCGCTACGCCGCCGACGACCTCGACTGCAGCGCGGTCGCCATCACCTCCGAGCCGGCGGGTGACGGCCGCATCGAGGGCCTGGTCGACCACCCGAGCCTGAGCGCCCGGGTCACCTACGGCGCCGCCTCCGAGGACCTGCTGCCGGCCGTGGAGGAAGCCGCCACCGAGTTGCTCACCCGCGTGCCCGACGACACGTACCCCTGCGTCGGGGGGGCGGCCACCGACGTGGACGCCTCCCTCGCCCCGTCGTCCTCGACGGGTTCCTCGGGCACGCCCCTGCTGCTCGCCCTCGCCCTGCTGGCCCTGACGGCCGGGGTCGTCCTGGCCGTGGCCATGGTCGCCCGCCGCTCGCGCCGCCGCTCCCGGGATCGGGCCGCGGCCGTCCAGACGCCGGCGCCCGGCGCGCCCTCGGTCGGGGACCTGGCCGCCGCGCTGCGGGCCAAGCGGCTCGGCGCGGCCGCGGGCGAGACCGGCGCGCCGGCCCCGCCCCTCGGCGCTCCCGTCGTCCCGGGCCCCGTCGCCGACGAGCGGCGGTCGGTGCTCGCCGCCCGCCAGCGGGCCGCCGCTGAGCGCGACGCGGTCGAGCTCCTGCTGCTCGAGGCGCGCGCCGACCTCGCGATGCATCGCGAGCACGCCGACGCGGTCCGGCGCCTGGCGGCCTCGGTGGCCAGCGACGGGGAGCACCGCGAGTTCCTCTCGTCCTACGCCGGCACCATGGCCCTCGCGGTCGCGGCCACGAACCTCGTGTCCACCAGTGCCCGGCGCGCCGCGGCGCTGGCGGGCGACCGGGGCACGGGGGGCACGGCCGACCTCGGCGCACCCGCGTCGGCGCTGGCGACGTTGCACGAGCGCGTCATCGCCGCCGCCGAGACCGGCCTCGGCGACAGCCGGTACTGGCTGTGGCAGGACCGCCGCCTCGCGGTCGTGGAGGCGCTCGCCGCGGTCGGCGACGCGGTGCCCCGCCTGGTCGCCGTCCAGGCACGCCTCGCCGCCCACGTCGGGGGCCTGGCCGAGCACCACCGGCGCCTCGGTGCCGAGGTGGACCGCCTCGACGAGGCCCTCGCCGAGATCGACCGCCGCGCCGCCCCGAGCGCGGCCGGCTCCCCGTTGGAAGGCGCGGGCGTGTGAGCCCGCAGGAGGTGACCGCCCGATGAGCGCGTTGATCGACGAACTGCAGCGCTGGTGCGCCCTGGCCGGCTTCGGCTGCCGGGTGGTGGATCCCGGCACGCCGTTCCGGCTGGTGATGGGCCTGGAGGACGATGGTGGCCTGCTGGCCATCACCATCGACGGCCCGGCCGGGCCCGACGACCCGCTGCGCCTGCGCTACCGGTTCGACCTGGCCGGTCCCATGCCACCGGAGCGGCTCGCCCGGCTGCTGGACGCCGCCATCATGCAGCGCTCCGCCATGGTCGACGCCCGCCCCGCGGCGGCCGACGACGTCGACATGGTCGTCGCGCTGTACCCCGGCGGCATGACCCGCCACGGGTTCATGACGGGGGTGTTCGAGTGCCAGAAGCTGCGGCGGATCGTGCGCGGCGAGGTGGAGGGCGCGCTGGCCAGCGAGGCCGCGCTGGCCTCGTTGGCGGCCCTCGCCGACGCGTCCGACGGCCTCAGCGACGCCATCGAGGCGGCACTGCCCGTCGGCCCGATCGGCGCCGCCGGCACCTGAGGGGCCGGGCGCGGCGGCGCCCGCGAGCCCGGTGGCTCAGATCCCCGGCGTGAGGAACGCGGCCAGCGCCCGGGCGAACGCCGGCGGGTCCGCCGCGCCCGTCAGCTCGCGGGCCGAATGCATGGCGAGCTGGGCCACACCCACGTCGACCGTGCGCACGCCGAGCGCCGCGGCGGTCAGCGGCCCGATGGTCGAGCCGCAGGGCAGGTCGGAGCGGTTGACGTACTCCTGGACCGGTACGCCGGCCCGCTCGCACGCCAACCGGAACTCGGCCGCCCCGAGCGCGTCGGTGGCGTAGCGCTGGTTCACGTTGTGCTTGATCACCGGTCCGCCGTTGAGGTGGACGTGGTGGTCGGGCTCGTAGCGCTCGACGTAGTTGGGGTGCACGGCGTGGGCCATGTCGGCGGACACGCACCACGAGGCCGCGAGGGCCCGACGGCGCTCGTCGGTGTCGCCACCGCGCGCGCTCACGAGGCGCTCGAGGATCCCGCGCAGGAGGTCGCCGGCGGCGCCGCGCTCGGTGGTCGAGCCCACCTCCTCGTGGTCGAACAGGCACAGCACCGAGGTGTGGGGGAGCGCGTTGGCCTCCCGGGTCACGGCGAGCAGGGCGTGGGTGCCGGCCCAGCAGGAGCAGAGGTTGTCGAGCCGGGGTGCGCTCACCAGCTCGTCGGTCACGCCGAGGAGGGCGGACGGGGTGAGGTCGTGGGCCATCACGTCCCAGGACAGGACGTCGGCCGGTTCGATGCCGAGCTCGGCCGCCAGCAGCGCCCGGAACGCGCCGTCCTCGGGGGCGCCGAGGCCCCACACGGGTGTGAGGTGGGCCTGGCGGTTGAGGCGGAGCCCCTGCTGGTCGATCTCGCGGTCGAGGTGGATGGCGAGCTGCGGGACGCGGAGGAGGGGCCGGTCGATGCGCACCAGCTCGGTGGTGGCGCCGTCGCCGTCGCGCCGGGCGACCCGGCCGGACAGGCCCAGGTCGCGGTCGAGCCACGAGTTGAGCAGCGCGCCGCCGTAGACCTCCACGCCGAGCTGGCGGTAGCCGACCCGGCCGGTGTCGGGTCGGGGCTTGACCCGCAGGTTGGGGCTGTCGGTGTGGGCCCCGACCAGGCGGAACGGCGCCGACGCGCCGCCGGCGCCACCGACCCAGGCGACCACGGCGCCGGCCCGCCGGACGTAGTGGCCGGCGCCGGCCGTGGTCACGTCGGTCCACGGGCCGGTCTCGTCGACGGCGGTGAACCCGGCGGCGTCGAGGCGGCGGGCGACCTCCGCCACGGCGTGGAAGGGCGAGGGCGAGGCGTCCACGAACGCCAGGAGGTCGGCGGTGGTGGGCAGGGGCGCGGGAGCGGTCATGGTGTCAGGTCCGTGCAGTCTCGGAGGGCGTCCCAGGCGGCGCCGGCCGCCTCGGCGTCCTCGCCGGTCAGGGGTCGGGGGCGCCCGCCGCTGATCACGGCGGGCTCCCAGGCGTAGTCGTCGATGTGGCGGCCGGTGACGGTGACGTGCAGGACGCCCGTGTCGGCCGCCGGCCCGCCCGACGTGTAGAAGGCGAAGTTGCCGAGGCCGTAGGCGACGAGCGCCTCGCCGCGGTGCCCGGCTCCGAGCAGGCGATGGGCGTGGCTCCCCACCACGAGGTCGGCGCCGGCATCGACGAGGCGCTGGGCGAGCGGCGGCTGGGCGCCGTTCGGGCACGTCGTGCCCTCGGTGCCCCAGTGGAGGAACACGACCACGGTGTCGGCGTCGGTGCGCGCGGCCACGACCGCCGCCACGAGGCGGTCCTCCCGCTTCGCCGAGGCGACGCCACCCTGGTCGGCGGTGGCGGTCCAGCGGTCGATGAGGTCGGCGTCGAGCACGTCGGTGGCGCCCAGCACGGCGATGCGCTGCCCGTTGATCACCGTGCGGTAGGGGGCGTAGGCCTCGGCGGCGTCCCGCCCGATGCCCACGACCGGGAACCCGGACGCGTCGCGGGCGGCGAGCGTGTCGGCCAGGCCCTCCGGGCCGTAGTCGACCCCGTGGTTGTTGGCCATGGTGACCACGTCCACACCGGCGGCGCGGAGCGCGTCGAACGCCGTGGGCGGCGCGCTGAAGGTGTACGTCTTGTCCTCGGGGGTGCCGCCCTCGGTGATCGCGGTCTCGAGGTTCACCATGGCGAGGTCGGCGCCCGAGAGCGACGGGGCGATGTCCTCGAGCACCGACGCCGGATCGGTCGCGAGCGCGTCGCGCAGGACGCCCTCGAAGTGCACGTCGCCGCCGAAGGCGAAGGTGACCGGGCCCGAGGGCACGGCGACCAGGCTCACCCCCTTGGCATCGGTCAGCGCCACGACGGGCAGGGCGGTGGTGGGCACCGTGGTGGCGTCGGTGGGCACCGGCCCGGCGTCGACGTCGGTGCCGCCGCACGCCGCCAGGACGACCAGGCAGACCAACCCGACCAACCGGCCGAGGCGCCGGCGCGCCCCCGTCGCCGGCGGGCGTCGGGCGGCGGGCATGGCGGCAGGCTACCGACCGGGTGGGGCCCGGCCGGGGCGGCGCCGATCAGCCGGCGACGCGCTCCAGGGCGCCCGCCTGCAGGAGCCGGTGCAGGGTGGAGAAGACGGTGAAGGCGCTGTGGCCGACCTCGGCGGTGATGGCCGCCACCGAGGAGCGGCCGTCGACCGCAGCGAGGACCTGCCACTCCACCGCCGAGACGGTCACCGAGCCGACGCCGTCGGGAAGGCGCGGCGCGACGCGCAGCACGACGTCGGTGGAGGGGATGTCCCGGGCAATGGCGGTGAACGCGGTCAGGCGGGCCGTGGCCGCGGCCAGGACGTCGTCCACCGGGAAGGGGAACTCGGCGCCGAGCTGGTGCGTCTCGCCCTCGTTGAAGGCGAAGTGGTTGCTGGAGGGCACCAGGAGCTCGAAGAGGGTCGAGACCGTGTGCTCGTAGAGCGCGGCGCGCAGGCGGTCGGCGGACGCCTCGCCGACCTGCACGAGCGCGGCCACGAGGGAGCCGCCCTGGCGGGTGGTCTCGACCGCTCGGTCCCACTGGGCCTCGCTCACCACGGTGGCGGCCAGGAACACCTGCCGGAGGGACGGCCCGGTCTCGGCGTGCGCGAGGTAGATGCCGCCGTCGCGGAGGCACACGATGCTGGAGTAGGTGCCGGTCAGGTGGAGGATGCCGGTGCGCTGCCCCGCCGCGAGGCCGCGCAGCAGGTCGGGGAGCGGCACCTCGGTGAGCGATCCGGAACCCGGGATGCCCGCCGGCGAGGGTTCGAGAGCCACGAACGGCACCGTACCGCCGGCGGCCCCGAGCCCGGGACATGCCCCGGCGGGGATGGGCGGCGGGCCCCGGGAGACCGGTCCGGCCGGACTCAACTCCGCCGCTACCCATCCGATGGATCACCAGCCCAGGCGCCGCCCCCCTCCCGGAGGGCGGGTCGCCCGGGCCTCGGCCCGCCAGCCGAACCGTCGACCACAGGGGCTCCCAGATGCTCAGGAACATGAAGGTCGGGACCAAGATCTTGACGGTCCTCGTCGCACCGTTGCTGGTGCTCGGCGTGCTCGCCGGCCTCGGCGTCCAGGAGCGGCGGGCGGACGCCAACTCGGCGAAGGACACCGAGCAGTTCGCCGAGGTGGCGGCGGCCGACTCGGACACCGCCCACGAGCTGCAGCTCGAGCGCATCTTCACCGCCGAGTACCTCGGCAGCGGCGGCCAGGAGGGCGGCGACGACCTCGTCCGCCAGCGCGAGGCCACCGACGAGGCCATCAGCCAGCTCAAGCCGCTGCTCGTCGGCATCGACTTCGCCTCGGCCACCACGACCATGGGCGAGGTGGTGGCGTCGGTGCAGGACCACCTGAACGGCCTCGACGACCTCCGCGCCTCGGTCGACGCCCAGGAGCTGAGCGCCCAGGCGGCGCTGTCGGGCTACGCCGAGACCAACGACACCCTGCTGGCCCTCAACGGCGAGATCGGGGCGAGCATCGCCGTGCCCGAGCTGGCGGCGTCGTTCAACGACTACGTCTCGCTCGCCAAGGCCAAGGAGGCGAGCGCCACGGCGATCGCCGACGTGACCGCGGTGCTCGCGGCCGGCGGCTTCGGCGATGGCGACCTGGACCTCATCGTCGAGGCCGCCCAGGAGGAGCAGAGCCACCTCGACCGCTTCGCCGAGTCCCAGGACCGGGCCTACAAGACCCGGCTCGAGAACGAGCTCGGCCGTCCCGAGGTCCAGGCGTCCCAGGACCTCCAGGCCCAGGTCATCGCCGCCGGCAGCCTCGGCGGCAGCGGCGACCCCGAGATCCTCGTCGACGACTGGGTCTCGGCCGGCACCGACCGCCTGAACGCCTACCAGGCGGTCGAGGGTGCGATCCTCGACGACGTCAACGGTGAGGCCTCGGCCCAGGTGTTCGCAGCCGAGAAGGCGGTGCGGCTCTACCTGGCCGGCGCCGCCGCCGCCACCCTGGTCGCCCTGCTGCTGGCCTCGATGGTGGCCCGGGCCACGACCCGGCCGCTGCGCAAGCTGACCAAGGCCGCCAACGTCCTGTCCGCGGAGCGCATCCCCCGGCTGGTCGAGGACCTGCGCTCGCCCGAGTCGATGGTCGGGGCCGAGCCCATGACGGTCGAGCCCATCGAGGTGCGCTCGCGGGACGAGATCGGCCAGCTCGCCGAAGCCTTCAACGCCATCCAGAACGTGACCGTCGAGGTCGCAGAGGAGCAGGCGGCGCTGCTGCGCAAGGGGATCGGGGACATCTTCGTGAACCTCGCCCGGCGCAATCAGTCGCTGCTCGACCGCCAGATCGAGTTCATCGACGAGCTCGAGGCCAACGAGGAGGACCCCGAGCAGCTCGAGCACCTCTTCAAGCTGGACCACCTCGCCACCCGGATGCGGCGCAACGCCGAGAGCCTCCTGGTCCTCGCCGGTGCCGAGCCGCCCCGACGCCGGGCCCGGCCCGTCGCCCTCGCCGACGTGGTGCGCGTCGCCATCGGTGAGGTCGAGGACTTCACCAGGGTGAACCTGCTGGCCCTCGACGACGTGACCGTGGGTGGCAACGTGGCGGTCGACCTCGCCCACCTGCTCTCCGAGCTCATGGAGAACGCCGCCCAGTTCTCGCCGCCCGAGACCCCCGTCGAGGTCGTCGGCCAGCGCACGACCGACCGCGGCTACCTGATCACGGTGTCGGACCAGGGCATCGGCATGAGCGCCGAGCAGCTCGCCGAGGCGAACCACCTGCTGGCCCACCCGCCCCTCGTGGGCCTGGCCCTGTCCCGCTCACTCGGGTTCATCGTCATCGGCCGGCTCGCCGCCCGCTTCGGGATCGCCGTGCGCCTGGTCTCGTCGCCCGCCGGCGGCATCAGCGCCATGGTGAGCCTGCCCGCGGCCCTGGTCGCCGACGAGGGCATGCCGGCCGTCGACGCCCCGATCGACCAGTCGGCTCCCGCGCCGGCTCCCGTCGGCGCCCCGGTCGCCGAGCCCGTGGATCCGGCGCCGACCGCACCGACGCCGTTGTTCGACCAGGAGCCGCTGCCCTCGCCCGTGGCCCCGGCGCCCGCCCCTGTGGCGATGGCGCCGCTAGCGCCGCCCCCACTGGCCCCGTTGGAGGCGCCGGCCGCGCCGGTGACCCCGCCGATGCCGGTGGCCGACGCCACCACCGATCCCCTCGGCGCCCTCTTCGCGGAAGCCGACCACGCCCCCGTGCCCCCGGCGCCGGGCAACGGGTCCGCCCCGGTGGAGCCCGTCGGGTTCGACCTCGGTGCCCTCACGCCGACCCCGGTCCCGCCCGCCCCGCCGGCGCCCCCGATGCCCCCGATGCCCCCGATGGACGTGGCGCCCCCGCCGCCGCCGCTCGCGCCCCCGGCGCCGACCCCGACCTCGGACGACGACTTCTGGTCGCCCTCGTCGGACCAGCCGGTGGGCTTCCCGGAGCTGAGCGGCGACGATCTCGCCGGCGCCTTCGGCCCCTTCGCCGGGCCCGGCCCGGTGGATCCCGCGACGCCGCCGGCGCCGCCCGCCCCGCCGGCCGACGTCCCCCTCCACACGCCCCCGATCGCGCCCGAGCCCCTGCCCGCCACGAGCGCACCCTCGAGCCTGCACGAGGCGCTCCCCGAGGGTGATGCCTTCGAGGAGGGCCTGGCCTCGCTCGTGGGCACGCCGCCGCCGGCGCCGACCGGCTGGCCCGAGCCGCCCGGGGTGGACGCCTCGGTCCCGCCGCCCCCGCCGCCGCCCCCGCCACCCGTGCCGCCGGCCCCGCCGGTCGCCGACCTGCCCGCCCCGGCCGCGCCCGCCCCGGAGGCGCCCGCCCCGGAGGCGCCGCCCACCACCACGCCCCGGCGGGTGCCGAACCCGCCGACGTCGGGCCAGCGCCTCACCGCCGCCGGCCTGGTGCAGCGCTCGGCCAAGCCGAACGTTGCCCCCGCCGCCCGGCCCGAGACCGGTGGCCGCCGGGTGGTCTCGGCCACCCAGCGCTCGCCCGAAGAGGTGCAGGCGATGCTCTCCCGCTATCGCAGCGGCCTGCACCAGGGCCGTCAGCCCGGTCAGAACCCCCCGTCGTCCCCCGAGTCCCCCCAGGAGCGGTCATGAACGGCCTCAGCGCGGAAGCGCAGAACCTGAACTGGTTGATCACCAACTTCGTGGACCGGGTCCCCGGCGTCCACGAGGCGGTGGTGGTCTCCTCCGAC
>JAYRFK010000070.1:0-48840 GCA_041908445.1 Acidimicrobiales bacterium
CCAGCGGCTCGACCTCGACCGCACCTGGCCCTGGACCACCACCCTCCTCGACGCCCTCCACCGCCTCCGAGCCGCCTTCTCACCACTCACCGTGAGCGGCTGGCCCGCCCCTCAAGCCGCCCTATGAAAGATCGTGGCTAGACGGACAGCGAATCATTATCGGAAGCGATGGAAGCGCTTGGGCTACCTCCGACCACTTCCGAAGCTGGGTGCGATTGCGATGAGCACTACGAGTCTCGATTACCTCTTCGAAGTCAGCTCGCCGTACATCGTAATTGGCCAGGGTGAGCCCGAGCGCAAGAACTGGAATCCGGGCCACTTCTTCGCGCGATCAGGGGTGGATACCTGCGTCCGAAGTCTCCGTGGTACAAAGATGGTGACCACCGCGCGACTCATGGATGAGATTGCTGCTGCCCTGCAGTTCTTTGACGGATTCGGCGAGAACTGGTACGCCCTTGAGGACTGTCTTTGTACAATGGACGAATGGCTCCCGGCCACTGCATATGTCCTCGTTGTTGAGAATGCAGAGAGAGTCTTGGTCGAGGAGGATCAGGCAAGCCTATCGACTTTCATGAGAGTAGTACATGCGGCAGGTCTATCTTGGTCAAGGCCGATCGTCGGGTCAGGCCGATTCGATCGTCCTGCAACACCGTTTCATCTCCTTCTCTATCAATCGACTCTCGACTCGTCATCAGACGCACGCTTAACGGCGGCAGCGACTGATGCGGCTGTCCCGTATCGAGGCGACGACTGAATGGATCCCGCAGGCCAACGGTCGGTTGCGGCGGGGCGTGCGCGGGGGTCGTGGACCGCACGTTGGACAACATCCGGGCGGGGAGACCACCGTTCCAGGACGTGTTGGACCCGGGGACGGTCGCGGGCGACGCTCTGGTGGGCGGGGTGACCGGCGGTCTTGTGTTCGGCGCGTTGCGTGGCGTGGGCCGGGCGGTGGGCGGCGACGTCCTCGACGACGCCGTCCGCCAGGGCGACGGTGTGGTCGACGACGCGGCGCGTGGCGCGGATGACTTGGTGCCGTGTGCGTCGTTCGCGGCGTCGACCCCGGTGTTGATGGCGGACGGGTCGTCCAAGGCGATCGCCGAGGTCGAGGTGGGCGATGAGGTGTTGGCGACCGATCCGGAGACCGGCGAGTCCGGGCCTCGTGAGGTGACGGCGACGTTCCCGCATGTCGACGTGTTGGTGGCGTTGGACACCTCCGCGGGGGCGGTGATGGCCACCGAGGACCACCGGTGCTGGAACGTGACCGACCGGGCCTGGCAGGAATCCCAGGACCTCGACCCCGGCGACCTCCTCCTTGCTGCTGACGGGACCCGGGTGAGCGTCGAAGCGCTCGACTGGACCACCCGCCACACCGCGGCGGCCTACGACCTCACCATCGCCGACCGCCACACCTACTACGTCGCCGCCGGCACAAGCGCCATCCTTGTCCACAACTGCTCACCCGGTGACTCCCCGGTGTGGCAGGGGCTCCAGAGCTGGCGCGGTAAGACCAAGACCAACGGATTATCCGGTAGGAGCAGGCGGTACTTCGAGTGGAACTTCACCCACTCCGACATCGAGGTCTACGACAGGGTCGGGCGTCACCTCGGATCCATGGATCCATCGAGTGGGGAGATGGTGAAGCCACCTGTCGCAGGTAGGAGGATCAGTGTCACCTGACCTCAGCGCAGTTTGCACTCTATGCGTACCGATGATAGAAGCATTGCGCGACCCTGACGTTCCACTCGTATATATCGCTCATTACCGAGAGTTTGGTCTGATCTATCAAGATGGCGGGACAAGTACATTACTGATCACGCACTGCCCGTGGTGTGGCCAACTACTTCCTAGTTCATTGCGTGAGCGGTGGTTTGCTGAGATTGACGAGCTCGGACTTGAGCCAGATGACCCCGCAGTGCCCTCGGAGTACGCGAGTGACCAGTGGTGGCGCTCGTGATGCGGTAGCAACGGCACTGCCGCAGTGGTGACGCTCGCCGGCGTCACCCTGCGGCGCTACGGCCGCCGCACGGAGGCCTGACCGGCGAGCCCGATGCCGTGAAACCCACGAGGGCCCGGGATCCTCGACCCCGCGCCCTCCTCGCGTTTGCTCAAGCGCTGGTGGCGCTCGTCGCCCCGTTCGGCCTCGGTCCCGCTGCGCCCGAGCCGTCTGGCGGGAGGTCTGCAGAGCGGTCGCCGGCTGGAGCGCCGCCGCCGGCATCTCTCCCGGCGAGCAGGCCGCCCTCGCCGCGGGTCCTCGACCGGTGGGCCGGCTCATGACCACCGGTGTGGCTCGACTTCGCCGTCGGGCCGCCCGGCACGGCGCGCGGTGACTCTGCGTTCCGGTCCCTCAGGGAGTCGGCGCGACTCAGAGGCGACCGGCGGCGATGACCCGCGCCAGGAACTGGCGGGTCCTCGCCTCCTGCGGGTCCTTCAGGATCTGCGCCGGCCGGCCGGCCTCCAGCACGCGGCCCTCGTGCAGGAAGCACACCTGGTCGGCCACGTCGCGGGCGAAGCCCATCTCGTGGGTGGCCAGCACCATGGTCATGCCGCCGGCGGCGAGGTCGCGGATCACCGTCAGCACCTCGCCCACGAGCTCGGGGTCGAGCGCGGAGGTGACCTCGTCGAGCAGGAGCAGCTCGGGGTCGCCGACGATCGCCCGGGCGATGGCGGCCCGCTGCTGCTGGCCGCCCGAGAGGCGGTCGGGGTAGTCGTCGACCTTGTCGCCGAGGCCGAAGCGGTCGAGCACCTCCCGGGCCCGCTCCTCGGCCTGCTTGCGGGGCACCTTGCGCACCCGGCGGGGCCCGAGGGTCACGTTGTCGAGCACGGTCAGGTGGGGGAACAGGTTGAACGACTGGAAGACGATGCCGACCCGCCGGCGCACCGAGTTGGCGTTCACGCCCTTGCCGCTGATGCGCTCGCCGTCGAGCTCGATGAGGCCGGCGTCGACCGGCTCGAGGAGGTTGATGCAGCGCAGCAGGGTGGACTTGCCGCAGCCGCTGGGGCCGATCAGGCAGACGACCCCGTGGGCCGGCACCTGGAGGTCGACGCCCTGGAGCACCACCTTCGGGCCGAAGGACTTGTGCACCCCGCTGACGTTGAGCAGCGGCGGGGAGGAGAGATCGGCGGTCACGCGACCACCTGGCTGCGGCGGGCCCGCTCTCGCCGGGTGTACCAGTCGGTGAGGCGGGCGAGGGGGATCGACGCGAGCAGGAACAGCACCGTCGCGGCGATGAACGACGTGTAGTTGAACGTGCGGCTCTTGTAGATCTCGGCCTCGCGCACGGCTTCGCGCACGCCGAGCACGCTCACGAGGGCGACGTCCTTCTGGAGGCTCACCAGGCCGTTCAGCAGCGCCGGGATCACGTTGCGGATGGCCTGGGGGACGATGGCGAAGCGCAGCGTCTGCCACTGCGTCAGCCCGAGCGAGCGGGCCGCGGCCCGCTGGCTCTCGTGCACCGAGTCGATGCCCGCCCGGTACACCTCGGCGGTGTAGGCCGCGTAGGAGAGCACCAGCGACACGACGCCCCAGAACAGCGGATCGTTGGGCACGCCCGGCAGCTGCAGCGCGGGCACGCCGAAGCCCAGCAGGAACAGGATCAGCAGGATCGGGATGCCGCGGAAGAGGTCGATGTAGATGACCGACAGCAGGCGCAGCGGGAAGAACGCCGGGCCCCGCAGGCTCCGGATCACCGCCACCAGCAGGCCGAAGGCGAGGATCAGCACCTCGGCGATGAGGAACATCTTGATGTCGAGCCAGAAGCCCGACAGCACGTCCGGCCACGACTCCTTGAAGTCCTCGGGGTTGAAGAACTGCTGCTGTACGTCCGGCCAGGTCTTCGAGCTCAGGACGAACCACAGCGCGACGCCGACGAAGGCGAGGGTCGCCACGAAGGCGATGAGCGCGCCGCGGGCGCCCTCCTCGCCGAGCTCGTGGCGCCACGAGGCCCATCGGCCCGGGGGCGCCGGCGGCGGCCCCGAGCCGATGTCAGCCGTCATGGGTGGTCCCTCGTCCTGCGCCGGTCGTCGGGTGATCGGTGGTGGGTGGTGCGGGGCTACTCGGAGAGGGTGGGCGTCTCGCCGCCATTGGCGAGCCACTCCTCCTGGAGCGCGGCCAGGTCACCGGACTCCTCGACCGCGGCGAGGGCCTCGTTCACGCACGGCACGAGGGGGCTGCCCTCCTCGAAGAGCATGCCGAGCTCCTCGGCGTCGCCGACCACCGGCAGGATGCCGACGATCGAGGCGTCGGGGATCTCGACGGCGGTGATGTAGAAAGCGGTGGGCAGGTCGTAGACGAGGCCGTCGACCTGGCCGGCGGCGAGGGCCGAGCTGGCGGCGGCGGTGTCGTCGAACACGGCAGCGTCGGTGCCGGGCTGGATGACCTCCTCGATGTAGTCGAGGCTGGTGGTGCCCACGGCGGCGCCGAGCGTGGCGTCCTGGAGGTCGGCGAGGCTGGTGGCGTCGGCGATGTCCGAGTCGGCGGGGGCGACGATGGCCTGCTGCACGGTGTAGTAGCCGTCGGAGAAGTCCACGACCTCGTCACGGTCGGCGTTGATGCCGTACTGCTGGATGTTGAAGTCGAAGTCCTTCTCGCCGGGGGCGATGGCCTCGTCGAAGCCGGTGGAGGTCCACACGACCTGGTCCTCGCTGAACCCGAGCTGGTCGGCGAGCAGGTAGACGAGCTCGCTCTCGAAGCCCTCGTTGCTGGCCGGGTCGTCGTTCTCCATCCAGGGCGGGAACACCGGGTCGCCGGTGGCGACGGTGAGCTGGCCCTCGGTCTTCACCGGCAGGCTCTCGGCGTCACACGAACCCGCCGCGGCGGTCGTGTCGGAGGAGGCGTCCTCGCTGTCGTCGCCGTCGCTGCTGCAGGCGGCGGCCACCAGGGTGACGGCGAAGAGCAGCGCGAGGAGGCGCCACGCGCGGGTTCGGTTCATGTCGGTTGTCTCTCCCAGTCCGCGCCCGCCCGCTCGGCGGGACGATGTGCGCCGCGAACTCTAGGGGTTCGGGGCCCGCTCGATCCCGGTGGAGCCCGGCTCAACCGGCCAGGCGGCCCTCGATGACGGCCCGGCGGGCGTTGGTGAGGCGGCCGAGCAGGACCCGCCGGTCCACCTCCGCGCAGAAGGCGTGCTCGCCGGGGGCGCCGTCGACCTCGTCGAGCAGCCGGGCGGTGACGGCGGCCTCGAGCGAGTCGAGGGCGGCGTCCTCGTCGAGGCCCGCGGCGTTCGCCGCGGCGGTGAGGTCGAACCGGCGGCCGACGACCGCGGCGGCCTGCAGCACCCGGAGCACGGCCTCGTCCTGGGCGTCGAGGTGGGCGTCCACCAGTGCCCGCAGCGTGGGGGGCACGTCGTCGGGCGAGCCGCCCCGGCGCAGGTGCAGCCCGAGCTCGACCAGGTACCCGGGCCGGCCGCCGGCGAGGGTGGCGACCTCCTCGAGGCCCGGCGGCGGCTCCGGCACCGCCTCCCCGACGTGATCCGCGAGGACGGCGGCGGCGGCCGGGGGGTCGAGGGGCGCGGTGGTGATGTCCTCGTGCACCGGCAGCCGGCGCCCGTGGGCGAGCCACTCGGCCATGCCGGGCGGGGGGCGCTGGCCCGCCCGTTGGACGACGAGGGCCGCCGCCGGCAGGGCGGCGTCGCCGGCGACCGGTCGCTCGGCCAGGTGCCGGAACAGGTTGATGACCTCCGGGTCGGCGTGGTGGGCGTCGTCGAGGATCGCCAGCACCGGTCGGCCGCGGGCGGCCTCGTCGTAGACCATCGCCGCCACCTCGAGGCCGAGGGCGAACGCCTGGGGCGAGCCGGCGGTGAGGTCGTCGATGGGGACGAGGTCGAGGGTGGCGGCGGTCCCCACGAACGAGGCCAGGCCCATGCCCGGCACGCAGCGGCCGGCCAGCACGAGGGCGCCGTCCGCCTCGGCGGCGAGGGCGAGCTCGGCAGCCAGGCGGCTCTTGCCCGAGAGGGGGTCGCCGGTGAGGGTGAGCATCCCGCCCTGGCCCGCCGCGACCTTCCCCCAGGCGGTGAGGAGCTGGTCGAGTTCGGCGGCGCGGCCCCGGCGGGGGGAGCGGGTCAGCGCGCGCGCCCACTCGAGCGGGTCGCCGAGCGAGTCCCGGCGACCGGTCGGTGGGGGAGCGGCGGCGGCCCCACCCGGGTCCGTGCCCCCGTCCGCGCCGGCCCCGGTGGCCGGGCCGGTCGACCCGTCGGGCGCCAGGTGGCCGGCGGCGACGAGGTGGCGGCGCGTGGCGGCCTGGAGGGCGGGGTCGTGGGCGAGGATGGCGGCCTCCAGCTGGCGCAGCTCGGGCCCCGGGTCGAGGCCGAGCTCGTCGGCGAGCACGGTCCGGGCCCGCTGGAACGCCCGCAGGGCGTCGTTCTGGCGGCCGGCCCGGTAGAGGGCCAGCATCAGCAACGACCAGCGCCGCTCGCGGAGCGGGTCTGCGACGAGGGTCGACTCGAGGCCGGCGATGGCGGCGTCCACGTCGCCGCGCTCGAT
Source organism: Acidimicrobiales bacterium (assembly GCA_041908445.1). Taxonomy (GTDB): domain Bacteria; phylum Actinomycetota; class Acidimicrobiia; order Acidimicrobiales; family DATDAH01; genus JAEUJM01. Next base: position 6,475 of record JAYRFK010000070.1, read on the forward strand.
GCTGGCCTCGTACCAGCGGTCGGTTGCCGCGTCGCGGATCGCGGCCAGCCGCGCCGCCTCCGCCTGGGCCGCGGCCCGTTCGGCGAGCTCGGGGAACGGTTCCCCGCGCCACAGCGCCAGGCCGGCGGCCAGGGCGGTGTGGGCGGCCTCGGCCTCGCCGCGGGCGAGCAGCCGGCGGCCCTCGTCGGCGGCGCGCTCGAGCCGGGCGGCGTCGAGGTCGTCCGGGCCGAGCGCCAGCGCGTACCCGTCGGCGGTCGTCACCACCAGGCCGGCGGCGTCCGGGTGGGCGTCGACCAGCCGGCGGCGCAGGCGCGAGACCGCCACCTGGAGGCCCTTGCGCCAGGTCGAGGGCAGTTCCTCGCCCCAGACGTCCTCCGCCAGGCGGTCGGCCGTCACGGGGCGACCGCGGCGCAGCGCCAGCGCGGCGAGCAGGGCCCGCTCGGTGCGGGCCGGCAGCGGCACGGGCGCGTCGTGGACGCGCAGCGCCAACGGTCCCAGGACCCCAAGGTCGACGGGGAGCCCCCCGTGGCCCCCCTCCACGGACGGGAACGCTACCCAACCGGAGGGGCACCCGTGGACGGCGGTCGGGCCCGCCCGGCGCCCCGATCGGCGCGGTTCAGTTCAGGTCGTGGGCGCTGATGGTGTCGAGCAGGTCGATCGACGGCTTGCGGGCGAGCTTGCCGTCGCACGCGTTGGCCATCTCCACCATGTCGGCGGAGTCGAAGTGGGCGCGCTGGGCCTCGGGCGAGTCCCACTTCTCGATCACCACGAACCGGGTGGGGTGCGTGGCCGAGAGGCAGAGGTCGATGTTGCGGCACCCGGGGTGGCCGCGGCTCACCACGACGTACTTGGCGAGGATGGCCTGCAGCGCCTCGGGGTCGGCGGCGTCGAAGGCCATCACCACGACGGTCAGTTCCACGTCTGGGTCCACCGGCCCAATCCCTTGCGATCGACTCAGTTCGGCGCGGGTTCGCGCCGACACTCACGGAGAGTGAGGACAGCACCACGGGAGGAGAAATCACTGAATCTCCCGGGGTTGGCCCTCTTGACCATCTCGGTATCGTAAGCCACGGGCAGCGAGGGCCCGCCGCCCCTCCAAGCGTCATCCGAACCACCTTTTTCCGGCCCCGCCGATCCGGTCGAGCGGCCCCGAGCAACCCGAGCAGGAGCTTTCTACCTTGGCCAAGGAGCGCGTTGAGCGGGACGAGGAAGACCTCGTCCGTCTCTATCTCACCGACATCGGGCAGTACCCCCTCCTGACCAAGGACGACGAGGTCCGGCTGGCCCAGGCCATCGAGGCCGGTGCCGCCGCCCGCGAGGAGCTCGAGACCGCCGCCACCCTGACGCCGGCCCGCAAGCGCGAGCTCAAGCGTGCCGACCGCAAGGGCCAGGAGGCCGAGCGCACGTTCGTGCAGTCCAACCTGCGCCTCGTGGTCTCGATCGCCAAGAAGTACCAGGCCTCCGGCCTGCCCCTCCTCGACCTCATCCAGGAGGGCAACCTCGGCCTGATGCACGCGGTCGAGAAGTTCGACTGGCGCAAGGGCTTCAAGTTCTCCACCTACGCCACGTGGTGGATCCGCCAGGCCATCACCCGCGGCATCGCCAACACCGGCCGCACCATCCGCCTGCCCGTGCACGCCGGCGACACCCTCGCCCGCCTGCAGAAGGCGCGCTCGCGCCTGGAGCTCAAGATGGGCCGCCCCGCCACCCTCGCCGAGCTGTCGGCCGAGGTGGAGATGCCCGAGGACAAGGTCACCGAGGCCCTGCGCTTCGCGGCCGAGCCCCTCTCGCTCTCCGAGCCCCTCCGCGAGGACGGCGACGCCGAGCTCGGCGACGTGGTCGAGGACCGCTCGGCCGAGTCGCCCTTCGAGGTGGCCGCCACCGCGCTGCTCCCCGAGGAGATCCAGCGGCTGCTGTCGCCCCTCGACGAGCGTGAGCGGGAGATCCTGAAGCTGCGCTTCGGACTCGACCGAGGCGAGCCCCGCACCCTCGAAGAGGTCGGCGAGCACTTCAACCTCACCCGGGAGCGCATCCGCCAGATCGAGGCCCGGGCCATGAGCAAGCTGCGCCACCCGTCGAGCGACACCGGCGCCCGCGACCTGCTCGCCGTCTGAGTCCCCCCACCTGGCCCACGGCGCCCGCGCCGGGAGCCGGGCCGGCCTCCTACACTCGGACCATGAAGAAGATCGTGCTCATCGCCGTGCTCGTCGCGCTCGTGGCCCTCGCCGCGAAGAAGATCCGCGAGACGGCCTAGTCCCACCGCCGGTCCCCCGTGCCGCGGGGGACCGCGCCAACCACCGCTCCACCGCCCCGGTGAGGCCGCGCGCGACGCCGCCTGCCGAGGCGGTGCGACCCGTCGGGCGCCCACCCGAGCGCCGGGACGGCGTCGATGGCTGGCGGTGCAGCCACCACCAGACCGCGGCGCCGGCCGCGGCCATCACCACGCCGCCGCTGACCGCGGCGGCCGTGGTGGGCACCGGGCGCCGGCGCTTGAGCTCGACCTGGCGCACGAACTGGGTCGTCTCCCAGCCCTGCTCGGCGGCGTAGCGCGCCAGGGCGCGGTCGGGGTTCACCGCCACGGGGTGGCCGACCGCCTCGAGCATGGGGATGTCGGTGGCCGAGTCGGAGTAGGCGTAGGACCGGTGCAGGTCGATGCCGTGGCGCTCGGCCTCCGCGGCCATGGCCTCGGCCTTGAACGGGCCGTACGAGTAGAACTCGACGTCGCCCGAGTAGCGGCCCTGGTCGTCGATCCGGGCCCGGGTGGCGATGGCCTGGTCGGCGCCGAGGTACTCGGTGAGGGGCTGGACGATCTCCTCCGGCGACGCCGAGATGATGTACACCCGCCGACCCGCGGCCCGGTGGTCCCGGATCAGCTCCAGGGCCTCCTCGTAGACGATCGGGTCGATGACCTCGGCGAGGGTCTCTCGGACCAGGTCGCGGATGGTCTCCTGGTCCCAGCCCTTGGTCACCCGCAGCACGGCCTCGCGCATCTTGGCCATCCGGGCCTCGTCGGCGCCGAGGTACAGGTAGACGAGCTGGCCGTAGAGGGCGCGCAGCACGAGCCAGCGCGACAGCAGCCCGGCCCGCTGGAACGGCCGTCCGAAGGCCACCATCGACGCCTTGGCGATGACGGTCTTGTCCAGGTCGAAGAAGGCCGCCTCCACGCCCCCGAGGGTACGGCGGGGCCGCCGGCGCCTGGCTGACCCCCGGCGTGGCGTCCGTCACCTCGAGGCGGCGCGCCGTGCCGAGACGAGCCGCCCCGGGCGCGCCGCTCACGCGTGGGGCGCGGGCTGGTAGCAAGGGGCCGTGAGCACCGAGGGCACGGCCGGGGGCGTCGGGATCGAGGGCTACGAGGGCCTCCGCCAGATCGGCCGGGGGGGCTTCGCCACCGTCTACCGGGCCCGGCAGGTCGGGTTCGACCGCGAGGTGGCGGTGAAGGTGCTCGACCTCGCCGCACCCGACACCGGTGCCCGCCAGCGCTTCGAGCGGGAGTGCCGGGCCATCGGTGCCCTCTCGTGGCACCCCAACATCGTCGTGGTCCACGACGCCGGCCTCACCGCCGACGGCCACCTCTTCCTCGCCATGGAGTTCCTCGAGGCGGGCTCGCTGGCCGAGCGGGTGCGGGCCTCGGGGCCGCTGCCGTGGCAGGACGTGCTGCGCATCGGCGTCGAGGTGTGCGGCGCGCTCGAGACCGCCCACCAGGCGGGGACGCTGCACCGTGACCTCAAGCCGGACAACGTGCTCGTCGGGGTGTTCGGCGAGGCCAAGCTCGGCGACTTCGGCATCGCCGCGGTCGAGGGCGGCCCGGCCACGGCGACGGGGGAGTCGGCCCTCACCGTGCTCTACGCCGCCCCCGAGGTACTCCGGGGCGGCCGGGCCACCGTGGCCTCGGACGTCTACTCGCTCGCCTCGACCCTTTACACCCTGCTGGCCGGCCATGCCGCGTTCGCCCGCGCGACGGACGAGTCGGTGGCCGCCACCGTGCTGCGGGCCGTCGCCGAGCCCGCCCCCGACCTGCGGCCACTCGGCGTGCCCGCCGACCTGGCCGCCGTCGTCGAGGGCGCCATGGCCAAGGAGCCGGGCGACCGGCCCGCCTCGGCGGCGGCGCTCGGCCGGGCCCTGCAGCGCATCCAGCAGGCCCACGGGCTCGAGGTGACCGATCTGCGCCTCGACCCCCGCCGGGCCGCGGGCACCGACCCGAGCCGGGGCGACGCCGCGCCGACCGTGCTCGTGGGCGACGCGCTGGCGGGCGCGGCACCGGGGGGCGACGAACCACCGCCCGAGGAGCCTCGTTCGAAGGCGGCGTTGATCGGGACGCTTGCGGTGGTCGCCCTGCTGCTGCTCGGCGGCGGGCTGTGGTTCGCGTTCGGGCGCGACGACGGCGGGTCCGAGGCGGCCACCACCACGATCGAGGCACCGACCACGTCGAGCTCCACCACGTCCACGACCGCCCCCACCACGACCACGGCGGCGCCGACGACCACGACCGCGGCGCCGACCACCACGACCGCCTCGTCGTCGGGCGGCTCCGAGGGCTCGCCCTTCGTCGCCACCACCCCGGAGGAGGCGGCGCAGGGCTTCCTGGCCGCCTGGACCGTCGGCGACAGCGAGAGCGCCTCGCTCTACGCCGAGCAGAGCGTCATCACCGAGCTGTTCGTGCGGCCCACCGGCGGGTCGGGCAGCACCTTCCAGGGCTGCTCGGACAACGGCGACGCCACCTTCAACTGCTTCCTGTCCTACGAGGGCGGCGGCACCAACCTCACCGTCAGCGCCCCGCCCGGTGGCCGCTACCGGGTCACCGGCGCCTTCCAGATCGCCGACTGATCAGGCCGCCGCCGGGCGCCCTCAGCGGGTGCGGGTGACCACCATCTTCACCGCGTCCTTGACGGTGGTGTTCGTGGTCGACGTGGCCTTCACCTTGGCGGTCACGGCGGCGCCGACGGGCGTGCCCGCCCGGGCCTTGATGACGACCTTGACCTTGACCTGGGCCCCGGGGGCGAGCGGCTCGGTCTGGTAGGTGCCGGTGGTGACCTGGCTGGTGATGTCGGTGCCGACGGCGTCGTAGTAGGTGATGCGGAACCGCGACGTCGTGGCCGTCCCCTTCAGCGCGACCCGCTCGGTGACCTCACCGTCGTTCTGGATGCGGGCGTAGAACGTGGCGCTGCCACCGGCTCCCACCGTGACCGAACGGGTCTGGTTGGTCCCCGTGGTGTTGTACACGTCGTTGCCCGCCCAGACGCCGGTGGTGCCGATGCGCACGTGGGCGTCGGGTCGGACGACCGGGGTGTGGCACGAGAAGATCTCGACGTCGTCGACGAACCACCCGAGCCAGGCCACGCTGGAATCGGTCTGGACCACGAACCGGAAGCGCACGTTCCGGTTGGCGAGGCTGGACAGGTCGAGGCGACTCGAGCGGTAGCCGTTGCTCATGTTGGTGAACGCCGGCACCGTCGCCGAACCCACGTAGATCGAGCCGTTGTAGCCGTTGTGGCTGAACAGGGCCGCGGCGTCGTGCCAGCTCGCCCCGTTGTCGGTCGAGTACTCGACCCGGCCGCCGTCGTAGCGGTTCTCGAGCTCGTAGCTGTGGGCGAACCGCAGCACCGAGTCGTCGCTCAGCGCCACGCTGTGGGTCATGGCGATGATCGCGGTCGAGGTCTCGGGCCAGTCGGCGCCGAAGAAGTTGGTGTCGCCACTGGTGGCGTAGGTGGCGTCGAAGCCGTAGTCCGCGGTGTAGGGGTTCGGGTTCTGCGGGTAGGCCCACCAGTTCGAGCCGCTGGCGCTCCGCACCCAGTTGCCGGACGAGGTGTTCTCGAGGTCGTCCGAGAAGATCGGGGTGATGACCTGGCCGGCGGCGCAGGCCTCGGGCGCGTCGGGGGCGGGTGCGGCCGGCGGGTCGACCCCCATCTCGACGGCGTTGGCGGCCTCCTTGACCTGCTCGCAGTCGCCGGTGGTGATGCCACCGACCCCCACGACGTTGGTGCAGCCCTGGTAGAGGGCCCGGTTGAGGTCGGCGTAGTCCGAGCCCGACGTGAGCAGCGTGGTCGCCGCCTCGTAGACCACCCGGGCGGCCTTGTCGAGGCCGATCCCGGTCACGGTGTGGCCGTCGAACGCGCCGCCGTCGGTCATCAGGTAGGCGGCCTTGTTGCCCACGCCGCTGTTGGTGTGCACCCCGCCCCCGTCGGCGAGGTCGAGGACGTAGTTGGTGCTCGTCATCTTGTCCGGGTCACCGAAGGCGGGCGGGTTGCTCATGGACCGGATGGCCCCGATGGGCAGGTCCTCGCCCATCAGCCAGCGCTGGCCCGGTGCGTCGTCGCCGGCGCCGTTGGTGAGGTCGACGTACTCGCCGAAGATGTCGGACAGCGACTCGCTGATGGCGCCCGACTGGAAGTAGTAGAAGAGGTGGCTCTCGAAGTCCGTCACCCCGTGGGTGAGCTCGTGGCCGACCACGTCGTCGGCGCTCGCGTAGCCCTCGCCGTAGACCATCTGCGTGCCGTTCCAGTAGGCGTTGGCGTAGGGGCAGTAGCCCGAATCGAAGCAGTAGCGGACGGTCGACAGCAGCGACATCCCCTCGGCGTCGAGGCTGTCCCGGCCGAACCGGTCGAAGTAGAACCCGTACACGTCACCGGAGTAGTCGTAGGCGTCGTCCACGTCGGGCTGGCCCGTCGGGGGTTCGCCCTCGGCGCGGGAGAACGGCGGCACGCACGTGTCGACCGGGTTGATCGAGTTCGCGAAGTCGCAGACCCCACGGTCGAGGCCGCTGGCGATCTGGTTGAACTGCAGCGCGATGCCCCCGGTGGAGGCGTCGACGAGGACCAGTTCCCGGATGGGCTCGGACGTCCCCGGGCCCGTCACCTCGAGCCGCCAGACGAGGCGGACGAGGCCACTGGAAGGAGCGCCCAGCAGGTCGGGGGCGTAGACCCAGAGGCCCGGCTCGTTCGCGGTCAGCGTCGACGGATCGACGTCGTGCGCCTTCGCCGTCGCCTCGATCGCGGCCGCGGTGGCGGACGCGGCGGGCAGGGTCGGGGTGGTGCTGACGTCCACCCCGGGCTGCAGCTCGCCCAGGGCGGACAGCACGTCGCCGTGCTCGTCCAACTGGACCGAGAGCTCGCCGGCGAGGACGGGGACGTCACCGACCTGCTGGCGGTAGCGGACCGTGGCACCCCCGTCGACGCGGGGCTCGACCGACTCGCGCTCGAGGTCGGCCGGCCCGCCGGCGCCGAAGAGCGGCCCGAAGGTCGCCACGAAGCGCCCGGCGGCGCGGGCCGGGTCGCCGGACGACTCGGTGGGGCTCGTGAGGGGCGTGCCGGCCTCGGTGCCGACGAAGGTGACCGCGCCGGTCACCGGATCGCGGTCGATGGTCACGTCGCCGTCCGATCCGTCCTGCAGGGTGGCGACCAGGGCCTGCTGCTCGTCCGGCGGCGGCGCCTGCGCGGTCACGGGGGAGGCGATCAGCAGCGGTGCCAGCAGCGAGGCGCCGGCCAGGGCGGCGACGAGAGGGCCGGAGAGCCGGTGGGAACGGAACATGGTCGCATCTCCTGTCCGCAAGCGGTCACGGCCCGGACGAGCGGCGGCGACCCCGCCTGCGATACCGAGAGTATCCCGACCTTCGGCACGGGCTCAGGGCCGGAGGTCCCTTCTCGTCCTCCCGGACCACGGCGCATCCTGAGGGTGCGGCCCCGCGGGTCGCGGGCCGTGGAAGGCAGGTCACGCCATGCGCCGCCACCGTCGGCACCGTCCCCTCCGTTCCATCGGGCTGCTCTCGTTCGCCGCGGTGGTCGCACTCCTGGCCTCGACCGTCCTCGCGGTGGCGCCGGTGGCGCCGGCCGCGGCCGTCGTCCCCGGCCAGAACGGCCTGCTCGCGTTCCAGTCCGATCGTGACGGCGACTGGGAGATCTACGTGGCGAACCCCGACGGGTCGGGGCAGGTGGCGCTGACCGACAACGCCGCCAACGACACGCTCCCGGCGTGGTCCCCGGACGGGACGCGGATCGCGTTCACGAGCAACCGTGACGGGAACAACGAGATCTACGTCATGGACGCCGACGGCGCCGGGCAGACCCGCCTGACGAACAACAGCGCGTCGGACAGCATCCCCGCCTGGTCCCCCGACGGCACGCAGCTCGCCTTCAACACCAACCGCGACGGCTATCAGCAGGTGTACGTGATGGGCGCCGACGGGAGCGGCCCCACCAACCGGTCGGCCAGCCTGGTGGCGGACATGCAGCCGGCCTGGTCGCCGGACGGCACGCGGATCGCCTTTGCCCGCGACGCCCCGGGCCAGCTCGACGTCTACGTGATGGATGCCGACGGCACCGATCAGACCCGGCTGACCTACGACACCGCGCACGACGCCCTCCCGGCGTGGTCCCCCGACGGCTCGACCATCGCCTTCGCGAACAACTCGAACGGCGGCGGCCTCGCCCACTTCGACGTCTACCTCATGACGCCGGCAGGGGCGCCCCTCGGCAACCTGACCTCGACGTACGACTACACCGAGACGAGGCCGGCGTGGTCGCCCGACGGGACCCAGCTCGCGTACGCCGGGTCCACGACGGCCACCGGCCCCTACGACCTCTGGGTGATGGATGCCGACGGGAGCAACCCGCAGAAGGTCGTCGAGAGCACAGGGAGCGACTACTGGCCCGACTGGCAGCCGCAGGCGGCGGCGACGGGCACGATCACGGTGACCCAGGACTCCCGTCCGGACAAGGCCCAGGACTTCGCCTACTCGGTGAGCGGTGCCGGGCTGTTCCCGTTCAGCCTCGACGACGACGCCAACGGCACCCTGCCGTCGACCATCACCTACGAGGGCCTCGATGCCGGCACGTACACCGTCACCCAGGCGGCCCTCAGCCGCTGGTCGCTGACCGAGCTCTCCTGCAGCGACGGGTCGTCGGTGGACCTCACCCAGCGCAGGGCCAGCATCGTGCTGGGCCACGGCGAGGACGTCACCTGCGCCTTCGTCGACGTGTGGCGGCGGCCCGACGCGTCGGTGAACACGGCGTCGACGGGCTCGTTCAAGGGTGACGGCGTGTACGCCACCGCGGTGACGACCGCGCAGACCAAGACCGCATCCGTGGCGCGTGGCGCGACCCGGACGTTCTACGTCCGGCTCGACAACGACGGCGGCGGCACCGAGTCGCTCACCTTGCGGGGGGTGGCCTCCGGCTCGTCCGGCTACACCGTGAAGTACAAGCTGGGCACCGAGAACATCACCGATCAGGTCGTGTCGGGCTCGTTCCAGACCGACCCGCTCGCGCCGGGGGCCTCGGTGCTCGTGAAGGTCAAGGTCACGGCGACCACGGCGGCCGCGGCAGGGTCGGCTCGCAACGTCGACCTCACGGTGCGGTCGACGGCGATCCCGTCGCAGCGCGACGTCGTCCGGGTCCGAGCTGTGCGCTCGTAGGGGCGAAGGGTCTCGCCCGGTCTCTTCCTGGTCATCGCGGCGTCGCCATCGGATCGCCGACGCCATCGGTTGGTCGGGCCGCGCCGAGTGCAGAAGCGGCCGATCGACCGTTGAACCGGTCACAACCCCGCTCTACGGTGGGCCGCGACTTCCCCCGGTCGATGAAACCCTGCTGGGGAGGTCCCTGTGCTCGTTGCCTGTTGGTCCGCCAAGGGCGGGTCGGGCGCCACCGTCGTGTCGGTGGCGCTGGCCTTGGTCCTGGCCCGAACGTCTGATGTCCTGCTCGCCGACCTGGCCGGCGACGTCCCCGGTGCCCTGGGGCTGGCCGAGCCCGAGTCGCCCGGCCTGGCCGCCTGGCTGGGCGCCGGCGCCGACGTCGGTCCCGAGGCGCTCTCCCGCCTCGAGGTGCCGGCCCGGCCCGGTCTGGCCGTGCTGCCGCGTGGCACCGGGCCGGTGCCGGCGGTGCCGTCGCGGGTCGACGCCCTGGCCGCGCACCTGGTCGACGATCCCCGCCCGGTGGTGGTCGACGGCGGGGTGCTGGGGCCGTCGTCGCCGGCCGCGGTCGCGCTGGCCGGCGCCGCGACCCACTCGTTGCTGGTCACGCGGGCCTGCTACCTCTCGCTGCGGCGGGCGGTGCGCCTCCCCCTGCGGCCGTCCGCCGTCGTGTTGATCGAGGAGCCGGGCCGGGCACTCACCAAGCACGACGTCGAGGAGATCGTCGGCGTGCCCGTCACCGTCGAGATCGGCCTCGACCCGGCCATCGCACGGGCGGTCGATGCCGGCCTGCTCGCCTCCCGCCTGCCCCGGAGCCTCGAGCGGGCGCTGCGCCATGCGGCGTGAGCCGGTCCTCGCCCCTGCGGCGGACGACGGCGTGGCCGCCCTCGACGACGCCGTGCACCGGGCCCTGCTCGCCTCGGGCCCGGACGACGACGCCCTCGGGGACGGCGCCCGCGCCGCGGTCGAGCGCCTCGTCGGCACGGTCGCCCCGCTGCTCGGCGCCGAGGACGCGGCGGGCGTGGTCGGCCGCGTCCTCGCCCGGGTCGAGGGCCTGGGGCCGTTGGAGACCCTGCTTGTCGACCCGTCGGTGACCGAGGTGATGTGCAACGGCGCCGGTCCGGTGTGGGTCGAGCGCGAGGGGCGACTCGCACGCACCGACGTCGTGCTGGATGCGGCCACGGTCGCCCACCTCATCGAGCGGGTGGTCGCCCCGCTCGGGCGGCGCATCGACCGGTCCTCGCCCATGGTCGACGGCCGGCTGCCCGACGGCTCACGGGTGAACGCGGTGGTGCCCCCGCTGGCCCTCGACGGGCCCTGCCTCACCATCCGGCGGTTCGCGGCCCGGCCGATCGAGCTCGACGCGGTCTGCCCACCGGGCGTCGCGCCCCTGCTGCGCTGGGCGGTCGCCGCCCGGTCGAACGTCGTGGTCTGCGGCGGCGCCGGCGCCGGCAAGACCACCCTGCTGAACGCGCTGGCGGCGTCGATCCCCGCCGGCGAGCGGGTGGTCACCATCGAGGACGCCGCCGAGCTGCGCCTGCCCGGCGACCACGTCGTGCGCCTCGAGTCCCGGCCGCCCAACGCCGAGGGGGTCGGCGAGGTCACCATCCGCGACCTGCTGCGCAACGCCCTGCGCATGCGCCCCGACCGCATCGTCGTCGGCGAGGTCCGTGGTCGAGAGGTCGTCGAGATGGTCCAGGCCATGAGCACCGGCCACGAGGGCTCGCTGTCCACCTGCCACGCCAACGGCCCCGCCGACGCCCTGCGCCGCCTCGAGCTGCTCCTGCTGCTCGGCGGCGCCGACCTGCCGCTGGCGGCGGTGCGCGAGCATCTCGCCGCTGCGGTCGACCTCGTGGTGCACGTCGCCCGCCGCCCCGACGGCAGGCGCCGCGTGGTGGCGGTCGACGAGGTGGCGGAGCCGGACCACTCGTCCGGGGGGTCGTCGGCGCCGACCCGCCCGTTGGTCGGTCGGGCCGGGTTGGCCGCGCTGCCCCAGCGCGCGGTCCGCGCTGCGGGGTCCCCGGGTCCGGACCCGTCGTGGGTGGTGTCCCGATGAGCGGCGTGGCGGCGGCCGTGGTCGCGGGCGGGATGGCGGCCGGCGCCGTGCTCGTGGCGGCGGCGGCGCTCCGCCCGCTCGCCGGGGCGCTGACCCGATGGCGTGCCCACCGACGTACGGACGACGCGGTGGCCGCACGCTCGGCGTTTGCCGCGGCCGGCGCAGGCGAGCGCCACGCGACGGCACCGGGGCAGGCCGGCGAACCGACCGAAGATGAGGACGAAAGCGCGGGTGAGGGCTCGGTCGCCGGAGCCGCTTCTGGCGTGGGTCGTGGTCGGGTCTGGGCCACTGGCGCGGAAACCGTGCGTTCCGTTGAACGCCGCCGGCGTGGGGTCACGTCGTCACGGGCCGCACGCCCGGATCGCGTGCCCCGGCCGTCTTCCGGCGACAGGCTGGTCGCCCTTCGGCGCCGGGCCGACGGGGCACTTCAGGACGCGCTCGTCGCCGCGGACCTCGAGGTCGAGCTCGGTCGGGCCCTGCGGATGTGGGTCGGCGGTGGCGTGGCGGTCGTGGTGCTCGCGTCGTCGCGGTGGGGTGGGCCCGGCGCGGTCCTGGCCGTGGTCGTGGCCACGGGAGCGCCCCTCGCCGCGCTCTCGTGGCGGCGCGGCCGCGCCACCCACCGGTTGTCGGCCGCCCTCCCCGGCGTGCTCGAAGTGGTCGCCGGGCGCTTGCGGGCGGGCGCCTCGCTGCCCGAGGCGGTGTCGAGCGCGGCCGACGAGTCGTCGGGGAGCGCACTCCTCGACGCCGACCTCCGCGACCTGCAGCGCCGCGTCACGCAGGGCCAGCCGTTCGCCGACGCGATCGAGGGTTGGGCCGAGCGCCGGCCCGTACCCGGGGTCGCCCTGGTGGCGGCCGCGCTGGTGCTCGGGGCCGAGGCCGGCGGCGCCCGCGCCCGGGCGGTCGACGGGGTGGCGGCGACGCTGCGTGACCGGCAGGCGGTCGCCGCCGAGGTGGACGCCCTCGCCACCCAGGCCCGGGCATCGGCGTTCGTGATGATGGGCGCGCCCCTCGCTTTCGCCGCCCTCGGCCTGCTCAGCGACCCGGAGGTCGCCCGCTTCCTCCTCGCCACGCCGGCAGGCCTGGCCTGCCTGGTGGTGGGTCTCGGCCTCGACGCCCTCGCCGGCTGGTGGATGGTCGGCATCGCCCGGAGCGCCCGGTGAGCGCCGTGGTCGCCGCGGTGACGGCCGCACTGGTCGTGCTCGTGGCATGGGCTCGGCGGCCGGCGCCTCGGCGGGTGCGGGGGTTGCTCGTCGCGACGACGGACGGGGTCGGCATCGCGTCGCCGACTCGGCGGCGTCTCCCGGTCGCCCCCGGATCGCCCGCCACGCTGCTCGGTGGGTGGGTTCGCCGGCGGTTCGGTCGTCCGGCCGATCGGGCGGCCGATCGCCACCTCGGGCGGGCGCTGCTGCTCGGCATCCCGGCCCTCGTCGTGTCGCCGACGCTCGCACTCGCGGTCGGGCTCTGGTGGTGGGCGGCGCCGCTCCTGCGCCGTCGGCGCGAGGACCGGCGCCGGGAGGCCGAACTGCGCGCCGAGCTGCCCGAGGTCGTCGACCTGTACCTGCTCGCCATCGGCGCCGGGCTCACGGTCGCCCTCGCGGTGCCTGCCGTGGCCCGCCACCACCGGGGGCGGCTCGGCGCCGCCTTCGGCGAGGTCGCCCGCCGGAACCGCCTCGGCGAGCGGTTGGCCGACGCCCTCGCGATGCTCCCGACCACCGTGGGTGAGCCCGCCCGTCCGCTGGTCACCGTGCTGGTCGGCTCCGAGCGCTACGGCGTGGCCCTGCTGCCGGCGCTCGAGCGCCTCGCCGCCGAGGCCCGCCTCGACCGCCGCCGTGCCGCGGAGGCTGCCGCCCGTCGGGTGCCCGTCAAGCTCCTCTTCCCTCTGGTCCTCTGCACCCTCCCGGCGTTCGCCCTGCTCACCGTCGTCCCCCTCCTCGCCGGGTCGCTGCGCTCGCTGCAGCTCTGACCCCACCTCGTCGGCGCCTGCGCTGACCTCGACCCAGCGCATCCACCCGCACCAGGTGCGGCGCGTCGCGCCGGGTTCCACTCGGATCGCTTCGGTGAACCCTCCCGACCTCCCCCTGTCCCGTCCGCTCCGACCGAGGAGTTCCCATGACCACCGCGCTCTGCGCCCGCGTCCACGCCCACCTGCTGGGCGTGCTCGAGTGGCTGGCCCGCACGGCCAGCCACGCCCGCTTCATCGTCCCGGGGGCCGAGTGCCCCGCCGCCGCCGCCACCGCCACCGCTCCGTTCCCGGACCCCGGCCCGCCGGATCCCTTCGACCCCGACGGCCCGCCCGACCCCGTCGACCCGGACGACCCGGTGCCCGTCCCGGTCCTCGCCGAGGCGGGCCAGACCACGGCCGAGTACGCCCTCGTGCTCCTCGGCGTCGCCGCCATCGCCCTGCTCGTCGTGGCGTGGGCGGCCGACACCAACCGGATCGGGCGGCTGCTCGACAGCGTGCTCGACTCGATCCTCTCCGATGTGACGTGACATCGGGGCGCCGGCCCCGGTCGCGTCGCCGCGACCGGGGCCAGTCCTCGGTGGAGGTCGCCCTGCTGCTGCCGTTCGTGGCGATGCTGCTGCTCGGCATGGTGCAGGTGGGGCTGGTCGTGCGCGACCAGGTGCTCGTCGTGCACGCCGCCCGCGAGGCGGCCCGCGCCGCCGCGGTCGACCCCGCCGAGGGCGCCGCCCGCGACGCCGCCGAGGCCGCCGCCGCCCTGTCGCCCGGTCGTCTCGGCGTCGCCGTGTCCGGGCGCGGCGACGCCGGCAGTCGGGTCTCGGTGACGGTGACCTACGCCAGTCCCACCGTCGTCCCCGTCGTCGGCCGTCTCCTGGCCGACGTCACCGTCACCGCCCGCGCCACCATGCGCGTCGAGTCGTGATCCCGGCGTTCAGGTGAACGCCGCCGCCGTCAGCCGGGGGCGACGGTGGTGGCGGGGGCCGCCGCCGTGGTGGTCGAAGTCGCGGCGTCGGCCGTCAGCTCGGTGAGGGTGGCGTAGCCGGCGTTGAAGGCGTCGATGTCGTCGGCGGGGTCGGTCGCCGCCGAGGTGCAGTCCACGGCGTTCAGCGAGCGGCCGGCGTCGTCGGCGGCGATGGGCACCTCGAGCAGGCCACGCGGGTCGCCGGCCACGCAGGAGGGCACGCTCAGGATGCTCACGGCGGCAGGCAGGTCGCCGGCCACGAGGGCGTCGTGGTGGTCGGTCACCCACGCCTGGGTCTGGAGGCCGCCGGTGGCGAACTCGGGCGGCGTGGTGTCGACCCCCTGGGAGACGACCAGCGCCGGCAGCCCCTCGGCGGCGGCGGCCTGCGCCGGCGGCACGTCGGCGGAGAAGTCGGCGAGCGAGCCGATGAGCTGGCCGGTGTTCATGCCCGTGATGACGAGCTCGGGGGTGCCGGCATCGGGAGGCAGGCCGGGCAGGGTGCCGGCGATCGCCGCCTGCACCGCGGTGGTCGTGTCGCCCTGCACCACGATGCCCGGATACCCGCTGAGGGTGGACTGGAAGGTGCTGGCCGGCGGGGAGCCGTCGGCGGGTGGCGCCGGCGGGAAGGGCAGGGTGAGGTCCGGCGCGACGACGGCGAGCACGGTCTCCGGCAGTTGGTACAGCGACTGGACGAGCGCGTCGAGGCCGGGCGACGCCATGCCCTCGGCGCTGGCCACGACGATGTACAGGCGCCCGTCGTCGGGCGCGGCCGAGGCGGTGGTGGCGGTCGAGGCATCGTCGCCATCCCCGCCGTCGCCGTCGTCCCCACCGCCGCAGGCCGAGAGCGCGACGAGGGCGACGACCGCGAGCGTGGTGGCCGCGCGCCACCTCCAGCTCCGTCGTGCCGCCATCAGCTCTCCGTCGGTCCGCCGGCTCGGGCCGGCCCGTTGCTCGCCGCCCGAAGCCTACGGCGTGCCGGCCTCCCGGGCCCGCTCAGCCCAGGAGCGTGCGGAGGAGGCGGGCGGCGGCCGCCTTCTCCAGCGGGTCGTTGAAGTTGCCGCACTTGGGCGACTGCACGCACGACGGGCAGCCCGCCTCGCAGGGGCAGGCGTCGATGGCCTCGAGGGTGGCGGCCAGGTGGCGGTCGGCCACCTCGTAGCCGAGCTCGGCGATCCCGGCGCCGCCGGCGTAGCCGTCGTAGATCACGATGGTGGGCAGGCCCGTGTCGGCCTGCAGGAGCGTCGACACGCCGCCGACGTCCCACCGGTCGCAGATGGTGAACAGGGGCAGCATGCCGATGGCGGCGTGCTCGGCGGCGTGCAGCGCCCCGGGTGCGAGGGGGAGGGGGACGTCCGCCGCCGCGAGCAGCTCGGGCGGGATCGTGTACCAGAAGCCCCGGGTGACCAGGTACGACGGCGGCAGGTCGAGCTGCTCGCGGGCCAGCACCTCGCCGGTGAAGCGGTCACGCCGCTGGTATCCGGTGACCTGGCTGCGCACCTCGATGTCGCCGAGGTGCAGGGTGGCGCCCCCGAGGGACCGGCACTCGTCGATGCCGAGGATGCGGAACTCGGTCTCGGACTTGGCCTGCGTGTAGTCGGAGCCGTCGCTCGGCGAGACCCAGGCGACGAGGTCGTCCAGGTCGAGGTCGTCGACCCGGTAGGAGCGACCCTGGTGGAGGTAGGTGGCGCCGGGGTGGACGAGGCGGGGCGCCCGGCCCTCGTCCACCGTCCCCACCAGTTCGGCGTCGGCGGCGAGGGCGATGCGGACCTCGCGGGACGAGCCGCCCCGCAGCCCGACCCCGTGGCTGGGCCACCCCCGGGCCGACCACACCGCCCGGGGCTCGGCCCGGGTGCCGTAGCCCCGCACCCGGATCTTCAGGAGGTCGTCGACCACGAGGCTGCGCACGCCCTCGGCCAGGACGTCGGCCGGCCAGTAGGCCTCGTCCGCCCAGCTCAGCGGCAGCTCGAACGCGGCGCACGCCAGGTGGGGACCGAGCACGAAGGGGTTCGCCGGGTTGATCACCGCCGGCTCGGGGGGCCGGGTGAACACCTCGCGGGGGTTGGCCATCAGCCACTGGTCGAGCTGGTCCTGGCCGGCGACGAGCACCGCCAGCGACTGCTGCGCCTCCCGCCCGGCCCGGCCCGCCTGCTGCCACAGCGAGGCGATGGTGCCGGGGAAGCCGTTGAGCACGCAGGCGTCGAGGCCGCCGATGTCGACGCCGAGCTCGAGGGCGGTGGTGGCCACCACGCCGCGGAGCCGGCCCGAGAACAGCTCGTCCTCGATGGCCCGCCGCTCGACGGTGAGGTAGCCGCCCCGGTAGGCCGACACCGCCTCGGCCAGGGCGTCGGGGAGGCGCCGGCGCACGTCGGCGGCGACGATCTCGGTGCCCTTGCGGCTGCGGCAGAAGGTGATCGTGCGCCGGCCGTGGACGATGAGCTCGGCGGCGATGGTCGCCACCTCCCGGTTGGAGGAGACCCGGGGGCCGTCGGGGGTGCCGGCGTCGGCCCGCTCGTCCCGGTCGCGCTCGTCGACGGCGATGTCGTCGCGGTGGTCGGGCTCGTCGACCGCGGCGAGGCGGCGGCCGGCGTCGAGGGCCACCGGGGAGAGGTCGCCGCCGACGTCGTCCTCCAGGGGTGGGTTCCAGAGGGCGAAGAGGCGCTCGCCCCGGGGTGAGCCGTCGTCGGTGACCTCGGCGACGTCGAGCCCGCACAGCTGCGAGGCGAGGCGCCCCGGCTGGCCGATGGTGGCCGAGGAGAAGATGAACGTGGGCGACGAGCCGTAGTGCGCGCAGAGCCGGCGGAGCCGCCGCAGCAGGTGGGCCACGTGGGTGCCGAAGATGCCCCGCAGCACGTGGAGCTCGTCGATGACCACGTAGTCGAGGCGCAGGAGGAAGGTGTCCCACTTGCCGTGGTGGGGGAGGATCCCGCTGTGGAGCATCTCGGGGTTGGTGAGCACCACGTTCGCGTTCGCCCGCACCCACGTGCGCTCCTCCGGCGTGCAGTCGCCGTCGTAGGTGCCGGCGACGAGGCCCGGCACCTCGAGGTCGGTGAGGCTGCGCAGCTGGTCCTGGGCGAGGGCCTTGGTCGGGAAGATCAGCAGGCTCGTGCCCGAGCGCACCGGGCGGGCGGCGGACTCGGCGATGGGCGCCTGGTAGCAGAGCGACTTGCCCGACGCCGTGCCCGTCGCCACCGCGACCGACCGGCCGGCTCGGGCGTGGTCGATGGCCTCGGCCTGGTGCGACCAGAACGCATCGACCCCGAGGCGCTCGCGCACCTCCGTCGGCAGCGGGCGCTCGAGCTCGGCGGTGCGGGCCTCCCGGGCGGGGAGGCGTTCGAGGTGCACGAGGCGGTCGCCGCCGGGGCCGGTGGGCGGGCCGCCCGCGAGCGCGACGAGGACGTCCTCGAGCGCCGGCAGGGGAGCGGGGGCGAGCAACGCCATGCCCGTCTCATGGTACGGATCGCGCTGACGTAATTACAGCGGTGTGGCCCGGGTGGCGGCCGCTGGGCCGATCGCGGTCCGTCGTGGGCGGCTGCATTGGGGGCCACGCGGGTAGTGGCCGGTACCGTGACACAACGTGGCTCCGGCGGCGGGGGTGTAACCCCTCGGGTGCCGTCGGCGTCCGAACCCACACCCGAGCGGCCACCCGAGGAGCGCCGAGTGCAGTTCGAGGTCAACGTCGCACCGGTGGGGGACTGGACGGTCGTCGCCGTCGCGGGCGAGGTCGACGTCGCCACCGCGCCCCGCTTGCGCAAGGAGGCCATCGCGGTGCTCGGCGAGGGCCACGACCGGGTGGTGCTCGACCTCGAGGCGGTCGACTTCCTCGACTCCACCGGCCTCGGCGTGCTGATCGGGGTGCTGCGACGGGTCAACGCCGGCGGCGGCGAGCTGCGGGTGGTGTGCTCGACGCCCCGCATCCTCGACCTGTTCCGGCTCACGGGGCTCGACCGGGTCTTCGACCTGCGTGCGAGCGTCGCCGACGCCACCGGCCCGGACGCCGGCGCCGCGGAGTAGGCGGGGCAGTGGTGGGCCAGGTCGTCGAGCTCGAGATCCCGGCCCGGCCCGACTTCCTGGAGGTGGCCCGCATGGTGGTCACCACCGCCGCCTCCATCGAGCCCACCTTCCCCGACGAGCGCATCAACGACCTGCGCCTCGTCGTGTCGGAGGCGTGCACCAACGCCATCGAGGCCCACGCCAGCGCCGGCGATCAGGACAAGCGCATCCTCCTGCGGTGCGACCTGGCCGAGGACCGGGTCGAGGTCGAGGTGGAGGACCAGGGCGGCGGCTTCGACCTCGCCGACCTCGCCGACCTGCCGGCGGTCACCGACCCCGCCCGCCTCGACCACGAGCGGGGCCTCGGCATCACCCTCATGCGCGAGGTCGCCGACGAGACCGAGTTCCGGGCCTCGCCGGGCGGCACCGCCGTGCGCCTGGTCGTCTACTCGACCCGCCCCCGCTGAGTTCTTCGACGTTTCTCAAGATGCTCTTCAGCGGCGTTCAAGGGCGGTCGTCACGGTGATGACCATGCGCCGCCTCACCGCCCCCGCCCTGCTCGGCACCGCCCTCGCCCTCACCGTCGCCTGCACGTCGACCGGTGCGGTGAGCTCGGCGGCATCCGCCGCCACCGCGGCGTCCGCCGCCACCGCCGCCACCGGCGCGGGGGCCGTCGCCTGCACCCCGCCGTCGGATCCGCCCCCCGCCACCGAGCCGGTCACGGTCACCTACCGCGACGTCCCCGGCGCCCCGGCCGGGTCCACCGACCTCGACATCTGGGCGCCGGCCGCCGCCTGCGACGCCCCGGTCGTGGTCTGGGTCCACGGGGGCGGCTACCACCACGGCGACAAGGCCCGGAACATGGCCCCGAAGGCGGCGCTGTTCAACCGCAACGGCTGGGTGCTCGTCAGCGTGAACTACCGCCTCACCCGGGCGGGCGACCCCGACTCCGCCCACTACCCCGACCACTACGAGGACGTCGCCGCCGCCCTGGCCTGGGTCGAGGACCACATCGCCGACCACGGCGGCGACCCCACCCGCCTCGCCCTGCTCGGGCACTCGGCCGGCGCCGACATCGTGGCCAACGTGGCCGCCGAGCCGCAGTACCTGGCCGATCAGGGGGCGTCGGCCGCCCTGGTCGACTGCCTCGCCCCGCTCGACACCGCCGGGTTCGACAAGCCCCGCGCCTCGGCCGTCGAGGGCCGCCAGTGGCTCGACGCCCTGGGCAACAACCTGGACTACCTCACCGAGACGTCGGCCACGCTTCTGCTCCGCTCGGGCGAGGCCGCCCCGCCCCCCGACACCCTCACCGTCTACCGGGGCACGCTCCGCCGCCAGGCCGTCGAGCTCGACTACCTGCGGGCGACGCACGACGCCGGCGCGCGGGTCGTCCCCGTCGACGCCCGTTCGCTCACCCACGGCCAGGTGAGCACCCGCATCGGCGCCCCCGGCGACCGGGTGATGACCCCCCCGCTCACCCGCTTCCTGCGGCGCTGCTTCGCCCCGAGCTGACCCCGGGACCCCCCGGTCAGGGCGCAAGCCTCGGGGGTGGGCATGACCTAGATTGCGGGGAGGGAGCGCCGGGAAGCCTGGTCGGCACGCTCTGCCCGCCTGCCCTGGAGCCGACGTGTCCCGACCCTCCCAGCGAACCGAACCCGATCGGCCCGCCCGCACACCGCTGCGGGCGACGTGGCTCGAGTCCGACAGCGCCGTGGCGAGGGCCGTGGGGCGCCCGCTGGCGTCGTTCCTCGAGATCGAGGCCGCCGGCGGCGTCTTCCTGCTCGCCGCCACCGTCGTCGCGCTCGTGTGGGCCAACTCGCCGTGGAACCAGTCCTACGTCGACTTCTGGCACACCGAGGTCTCGTTCACCGTCGGCAACTTCTCGGTCTCCGAGGACCTGACCCACTGGGTCAACGACGGCCTGATGACGGTCTTCTTCTTCGTCGTGGGCCTCGAGATCAAGCGGGAGCTCGTGGCCGGCGAGCTGCGGGAGCGGTCCGCGGCGGTGCTGCCCGGCATCGCCGCCCTCGGCGGGATGCTCGTCCCCGCCGCCATCTTCCTGGCGGTCAACGCCGGCGGCGTGGGCCAGGACGGCTGGGGCATCCCGATGGCCACCGACATCGCCTTCGCTCTGGCCCTCGTCGCCGTGTTCGGCAGCAGGGTGCCGCCGAAGCTGAAGGTCTTCCTGCTGACCCTCGCCATCGTCGACGACATCGGCGCCATCCTCGTGATCGCGGTCTTCTACACGGACTCGCTGTCGCTCGGCTGGCTCGCGGACGCCGTGGTCCTCTCGTTGGCGGTGCTGGTGCTGCGGCGGGCCAACGTCCGCTACCTGCCGGTCTACGTGGCGCTGGGCGCCGCCCTCTGGCTGTCGATGCTCGAATCGGGCGTGCACGCCACCATCGCCGGGGTGGTGCTCGGGCTCATGACGCCGGCCCGGCCGTTCCAGCCCGCCCTGGAGGCGGAGGCGATCGTCGACGAGCTCGAGGGCCTCGAAGACATCAAGGCCGAGGACGTCCACCGCACCGCCCGCCTCATCAAGGAGTCCGTCTCGCCGGCCGAGCGCATCGAATACGCGCTGCACCCGTGGACGAGCTTCGTGATCATCCCGATCTTCGCCCTGGCCAACGCCGGCGTGCCCCTCACCGCCGAGCCGCTTCGCGACGTCTCGCCGGTGCTGGTCGGCATCGTCGCCGGACTGGTCGTCGGCAAGCTCGTCGGTGTCACGTCGTTCGCCTGGTTGGCGACCCGCCTGCCGGGCGTGGACCTGCCCGACGGCGTGCGCTGGTCGCAGGTCGTCGGCATCGCCGCGGTGGCCGGCATCGGCTTCAGCGTGTCCCTGTTCATCACCGACCTCGCCTTCGCCGACCCCCTCCTGCAGGCCGACGCCAAGCTCGCGATCCTCATCGCCAGCGCCCTTGCCGCCGGCCTCGGCTTCCTGATCCTCAGCACCGCCAGCCACCACCACCACCCCCGCAAGCTCGCCGCCCGCGACGACTGAGCGGCGGCGCCGATCCGCACGAAGCGCGACGATGGGGCGTGCGCGTGGCGAGGGTGGTGGCGGCGATCGGGACCGCGGGGGCGCTGGTCGTGCTCCCCGCGTGCGGGAGTGACGGTGGGGGCACGTCGGACGGGACCGCGGCGACGACCACCACCGTCGTGGACGGCGCCGGCCTCGAGGTCGGGCGCCAGTACGTGGAGGCGATGGCCGCCGACGGCGGGCCCGACACCGAGGCCATGGTCGCCCTTTCGGCGCCGGGCTCGATCGCCGACGACTACGCGGTGCACCTGGGGGCGCTGGCCGACGTCCAGGAGGCCGCCGGCGAGCCCGTCGACCAGGGTGAGGTCACCGTCGAGGGCGACAAGGTGTTCCTCCGCCTCGAGGGCACCGGCGGCGTGATCGTGGACACCCGCTGGTCGGACTTCACCCTCGACGACCAGGGCCGCCTGGTCGACTTCACCATCGACGACGAGCCCCTCGACGACCGCCTCGTCGTCGGCGGCGCCAGCGACGCCGTGCGGGGCGTCACCGCCACCGTCGTCTCGGCCTTCGAGCTCGTCTCGAACGACAGCCCGGTCGTCGTGGTGGAGATCAAGAACGACGGCCGGGGCCGCTACCGCCTCGTCAGCGCCGACTACACCGCCCCCGACGGCGTCACCGGCGACACCACCCCGGTCGGCCAGGGCCTCGTCGTCCCCCGCGGCGCCACGAGTCGCGCCGTCCTCGCCTTCCCGCGGGCCGCCTTCGGCGGCACCGTCACCCTGCACGGCGCCGCCGGCGAGTCCCCCTTGGAGATCGCCCTCCCCCTCACCCCGTAGCGGGTCGCCGGCGGCTCAGGCGAGGGCCGAGGCGCGGTCGGGGTAGACGGTCATGGCGGCGACCTTGTCGCCACGGAACGAGTAGCGGTGGAAGACCGTGATCGTCTCGGTCAGCGGGTCGCCGGCGTGGTCGAAGAGCTGCTGGCGGACGACCGCGACCACGTCCTCACCGGCGGCGACGAAGTCGGTGGGCTCGACCACAGGGCTGGCCGCCTCGAACTGCGCCGACCAGTACGCCCGCACCTCCCCGTGCGACCGCAGCACCTCCCCGCGGCCCACGTCCGGCCAGCAGACATCCTCCACCATCAGCGCCAGCAGATCCTCGATCCGCCGCTGGTTGAACGCCCGGTACGCATCGTGCAACAGCCCGACCTTGGCCACCGCGTCCACGAGTCGCAGGCTACGACCCGCGCGAGCCCAGATTTCAATGGTCACCGGACGTCGACATCCGACGTCCGGTGACCGAAGAACCAGCCACCTCGACGAGGGTGGGGGTTTCAATGTCGGCTTCACGGTGCCGGCGCAGCCGGCGATCGAGACGAGGAGGTGAACTCCGAAGAAGGCCGTGGGCAGCGCCAGGGAGCGGGGGCCGCACCCACCGGGAGTCAGAGCAGCGGGCGGGGTGTGGGGGCCGCCAGGACCGCCGGCGGAGCCGGTGGTTCGGGCCGGAGGCGAAGGGGTGGCGCCGCTCCGAGGGTCCACGAAGGCCGGCGCCCCGCTCCGAGCGCGCCGCCACCGCAGTAGCGACGAGCCGGCAGCCAGGCGCCGGTCTTCAGTGGAGACGGAGCGGTGACAGGACCCCGCAGCCGCAGGCCCGACGCGTGACCAGGCTCAGCCGCCCTCGTACTGGCGCAGCTCACGCCGCGCGATGGTCATGCGGTGCACTTCGTCGGGGCCGTCCGCAAACCTCAGCATGCGGACGTACGAGTACATCTTGGCCATCGGGAAGTCGGCACTGAGGCCCGCCGCCCCGTGGGCCTGGATCGAGCGGTCCACCACCTTGATGGCGATGTCGGGCACCGCCACCTTGATGGCGGAGATCTCGATGCGGGCGCCCTTGTTGCCCACGGTGTCCATGAGCCACGCGGTCTTCATGGTGAGCAGGCGGGCCTGCTCGATCTCGATGCGGGAGTCGGCGATCCACTCCTGGATGACGCCCTGCTCGGCGAGGGTCTTGCCGAACGCCACCCGGGTCTGGACCCGCCGGCACATGGCCTCGAGGGCCCGCTCGGCCACGCCGATGGCCCGCATGCAGTGGTGGATGCGGCCGGGGCCGAGGCGGGCCTGGGCGAGGGCGAAGCCGCTGCCCTCCTCGCCGAGGCGGTTGGTGACCGGCACCCGCACGTCCTCGAAGAGGATCTCGCAGTGGCCCTCGACGTCGTTGTACCCGAACACGGGGAGGTCCCGGACGATCGTGACGCCGGGGGTGTCGAGGGGGACGAGCACCATCGTCTGCTGGGTGTGGCGGGAGGCGTTGGGGTCGGTCTTGCCCATGAGGATGGCGACCTTGCAGCGCTTGGAGGCGGCGCCGGAGATCCACCACTTGCGGCCGTTGATGACGTAGTCGTCGCCGTCGCGCTCGATGCGGCAGGAGATGTTGGTGGCGTCGGAGCTGGCCACCGCCGGCTCGGTCATGGCGTAGCAGGAGCGGATCTCTCCCTCGAGCAGGGGCAGGAGCCAGCGCTCCTTCTGCTCCTCGGTGCCGAACATGGTGAGGATCTCCATGTTCCCGGTGTCGGGGGCCGAGCAGTTGAGGGCCTCGGGGGCGATGGGGCTGCGGCCGAGGATCTCGCAGAGCGGGGCGTAGTCGGTGTTGGACAGGCCGTCGGTCCACTGCGTCTTGTAGGGGAGGAAGAGGTTCCAGAGGCCCTGGGCGCGGGCCTCGCGCTTGAGGTCCTCGATGATCGGGGCGTGGAAGTGCGGGTCGCCCGACGCCGCCATCTGCTCCTCCCACACGGACTCCGCGGGGTAGACGAAGTCGTCCATGTAGGCCAGGAGCTTCTCCTGGAGGGCCTGGGCCGTGGGGCTGAGGGCGAAGTCCATGGCGCCACCCTACGGAGTCGGCAGGACCCCGTCCGCCGCGCCGCGCTCGAGGGCCGTCGACGGGCCGGCTGGACCCGCCGGCGGAGAAATTTCGGGGGTGCCGCCCGTAGGGCGAGGGCGGTCGGCGGAGCAGGTGGTGTTGACACCGGGCCGAATGAGGTTCTTATGTGTCGCTCGTGCCGACCCGTCTCGTGATCGTCGAGAGCCCTGCCAAAGCCCGCACCATCGCGGGCTACCTCGGCGACGACTACGTGGTGGAGTCGTCCATCGGCCACGTCCGGGACCTGCCCCAGCGGGCCGCCGACGTGCCCGACGCGTTCAAGGGTGAGCCGTGGGCCCGCCTGGGCGTGGACGTCGACAACGACTTCAAGCCGCTCTACGTGGTGTCGCCCGGGAAGAAGGACGTCGTCCGCGACCTGAAGCGGGCGCTGAAGGACTGCGACGAGCTCTTCCTCGCGACGGATGAGGACCGCGAGGGCGAGGCCATCGCGTGGCACCTGCTCGAGCTGCTCAGCCCCCGGGTGCCGGTGCGGCGCATGGTCTTCCACGAGATCACCCCGGAGGCGATCCAGCGGGCCATCGACGAGCCCCGCGAGCTCGACCGCCGCCTCGTCGACGCCCAGGAGACCCGCCGCATCCTCGACCGCCTCTACGGCTACGAGGTCTCGCCGGTGCTCTGGAAGATGATCCGCCAGGGCCTGTCGGCGGGCCGGGTCCAGAGCGTGGCCACGCGCCTCGTGGTGCAGCGCGAGCGCGAGCGCATGGCCTTCCGGGCCGCCGGCTACTGGGACATCGAGGGCACCTTCTCGCCGGAGGGCGCGCTCGACGAGTTCGACGCCCGGCTGGTGCAGGTCGACGGCGCCCGGGTGGCGGGCAGCAAGGACTTCGACGACGCCGGCCAGGTCAAGAACCAGAACGTGCGGGTGCTCGACGAGGCCGGCGCCACCGCGCTCGCCGAGGACCTCGGCGGCGCCTCCTTCGCCGTCCGCTCGGTCGAGGCCAAGCCCTACACGAGCAGGCCCAAGGCGCCGTTCACCACCTCGACCCTCCAGCAGGAGTCGGGCCGCAAGCTGCGCTTCTCGTCCGCCCGGACCATGGCCATCGCGCAGCGCCTCTACGAGAACGGCCACATCACCTACATGCGAACGGACAGCACCACGCTGTCGGACGCCGCGCTGAACGCCGCCCGCTCGCAGATCCTCGAGCGCTACGGCCGGGAGTACGTCCCCGACGCCCCCCGCACCTACACCAAGAAGGTCAAGAACGCGCAGGAGGCCCACGAGGCCATCCGGCCCGCCGGCGACTCGTTCCGCACGCCCGACCAGCTCCGCAACGAGCTCGACAACGACAGCTTCCGCCTGTACGAGCTGATCTGGGCCCGCACCGTGGCCTCGCAGATGACCGACGCCCGGGGCGAGACCGTCTCGGTGCGCCTCGGCGCCACCTCGGCGAAGGGCACCGACGCCGAGTTCGCCGCCTCCGGCCGCACCATCACCTTCCCGGGCTACCTGCGGGCCTACCAGGAGGGCCGCGACGACGCCGAGGGCGGCGAGTCGGACGACCAGGAGCGCATCCTCCCGCCGCTGCAGGAGGGCGGGCGCCTCACCGCCGAGCGCCTCGAGCCCAAGGGCCACGAGACCAAGCCCCCCGCCCGCTACACCGAGGCCTCGCTGGTGGCGAAGCTCGAGGAGATCGGCGTCGGCCGCCCGTCGACCTACGCCGCCACGATCGGCACGATCATCGAGCGGGAGTACGTCTGGAAGAAGGGGTCGGCGCTGGTGCCGTCGTTCACCGCCTTCGCGGTGATCAACCTGCTCGAGACCCACTTCCCCGACCTCGTCGACTTCGACTTCACCGCCCGCATGGAGGACGACCTCGACGACATCGCCGGCGGCGAGGCGGAGGCCATCCCGTGGCTGAACCGCTTCTACTTCGGGAACGGCCACGTGGGCCTGAAGGACATGGTCTCCGACCTCGGGGTGATCGACCCCCGGGCGGTCAGTTCCGTGCCGATCGGCGTCGACGACCAGGGCCGCGCCGTCGTGGCCCGCGCCGGCAAGTACGGCGCCTACCTGGCCCGCATCCCCGCCCCCGGCGCGAACGACGGCGAGGCGAAGGAGGAGACGGTCTCGCTGCCCGACGACATTGTCCCCGACGAGCTCACCGTCGAGCGGGCCACCGAGCTCATCGACGCTCCCGCCGGTGATCGCGAGGTCGGCGTCGACCCCGAGACTGGCCTCACCGTGTTCGCCAAGAACGGGCGCTTCGGCCCCTACGTGCAGCTCGGTGAGCTGGTCGACGGGGGCGAGAAGCCCAAGACCGCCTCGCTGTTCAAGGACATGAGCGTCGACACCATCGACCTCGAGGAGTCGCTGAAGCTCCTGAGCCTGCCCCGGGTGGTCGGCACCGACCCCGCCGACGGCGGCGAGATCACGGTGCAGAACGGTCGCTACGGGCCCTACCTGAAGAAGGGCAACGACAGCCGCAGCCTCACCGACGAGCGTCAGC
The DNA here is from genome assembly GCA_041908445.1 of Acidimicrobiales bacterium. Lineage (GTDB taxonomy): Bacteria > Actinomycetota > Acidimicrobiia > Acidimicrobiales > DATDAH01 > JAEUJM01. The sequence continues at coordinate 33,212 of JAYRFK010000070.1, forward strand.
TCTTCACCATCGGCCTCGAGGAGTGCCTCAAGATCCTGGCCGAGCCCAAGCGCCGGCGGGGCCAGGCCGCGCCGGCGGCGCCCCTGCGCGAGCTGGGCGTCGACCCGTCGACCGACCTGCCCGTGGTCGTGAAGGACGGCCGCTTCGGCCCCTACGTCACCGACGGCGAGTCCAACGCCTCGCTGCGCAAGGGCGACACCGTCGAGGAGATCACCATCGAGCGGGCCAGCGAGCTGCTCGCCGACCGCCGGGCCCGCGGGCCGGCCAAGAAGAAGAAGGCGGCGAAGAAGAAGTCGACCGCCAAGAAGAAGGCCACGAAGAAGAAGGCGCCGGCCAAGAAGGCCACGGCGGCCACCAAGTCCACCTCCTGACGTGCTGATCGCGTTCGAGGGGGGCGAGGGGACGGGGAAGTCGACCCAGGCCGCCCGCCTCGCCGAGCGCCTCGGCGCCACCCTCACCCGGGAGCCGGGCGGCACCGCCATCGGCGGGCGCATCCGGGCGCTGGTGCTCGATCCCGCCAACGAAGAACTGGCCGACCGGGCCGAGGCCCTGCTGATGGCCGCCGACCGGGCCCAGCACGTGGCCGAGGTCATCCGTCCGGTGCTCGACGCCGGCGGCACCGTCGTGACCGACCGCTTCGCCGGCTCGTCGCTCGCCTACCAGAGCTACGGCCGCGGCCTGCCGCTGGACGAGATCGAACGGATCTCCCGCTGGGCCACCGACGGCGTGTGGCCCGATGTCGTCGTGCTGCTCGAGGTCCCCGATGCCGTGGCCCAGGTGCGCTTGGGCGACGAGCGCGATCGCATGGAGGGCGCCGGCGACGGCTTCCACCAGCGGGTCGCCGACGGCTTCCGCGCCCTCGCCGCCGCCGACCCCGACCGTTGGCTCGTCCTCGACGGCACCGGCACCATCGACGAGGTCGCCGACCGGGTGTGGGCCGCGGTGGCGCCCCGCCTCGAGGCGGAAGCCCGATGACCCCGACCGGCGCCGTACTGGCTCCTGATTTCGGTGCCCTGGCACCGAAATCGGGAGCCAGAAGCGGGAACGCGGGCGGGTGCCCGAGCAGACGGAGCACCGCGTGAGCGGGTGGGACGACGTGCTCGGGCAGGACCGGGCGGTCGCGCAGCTGCAGGCGTCGGTCGCCGCCCCCGTCCACGCGTATCTGTTCGTGGGCCCGCCCGGGAGCGGCCGCCGGGCCGCGGCCCGGGCCTTCGCCGCCGACCTCCTGGCGGTGGGCAGCGAGGGTGCCGACGCCGAGCGCCACCGGGCCCTCGCCCTGGCCGAGCAGCACCCCGATCTCACCGTCTTCGTGCCCGAGGGCGCGTCGCTGCGCGACGAGGAGGCGTCGGAGATCATCCGGGCCGCCGTGCGGGCCCCGGTCGAGGGTGACCGCAAGGTGCTCGTGCTCTGCGAGCTCCACAAGATCAGCGTCGTGGCGCCCAAGCTCCTGAAGATCATCGAGGAACCGCCGCCGTCGACGGTGTTCGTGATCCTCGCCGACGACGTCCCGCCCGAGCTCGTGACCATCGCGTCCCGGGCCGTGCGCATCGACTTCCGGCCCATCCCCGAGGACCTCATCGTCGAGCGCCTCGTCGCCGACGGCGTGACGGATGCGGTGGCCGCCGACGCGGCCCGGGCCGCCGCGGGCGACCTCGAGCGGGCGCGCCTGCTGGCCACCGATCCGGGCCTGGCCGACCGCCGCGCCGCGTGGCACGCCGTCCCCGACCGCCTCGACGGCACGGGCGCGGCGGTGATGACGGTCGCCGCCGAGCTGCGGGCCCTCGTGGACGGCGCCCAGGCGCCGCTCGACGCCCGCCACGAGCGCGAGGTCGCCGAGCTGGCGGAGCGGGTCGAGCGCTACGGCCAGCGGGGCTCGGGGGCCAGCCAGCTCACCGCCCAGCACAAGCGCGAGGTCCGTCGCCATCGCACCGACGAGCTGCGCTTCGGCCTCGCCACCCTGGCCCGCCGCTACACCGACGAGCTCGCCGCCGCCCGGCGCCCCCAGGAGCTCTTCGACAAGATCGCGGCCATCCAGTTCGCCTCGGAGGCGCTGGTCCGCAACCCCAACGAGGCCCTCCTGCTCGAGGACCTCCTCTTCCAGCTCTCCCCCTGAGCAACCGGAGATCGCCGGCGATCTGGCGTCGTCCACGCCCGCCGAGCGGGCGCCGCTGACGCCAGAACGAGACGGCTGCCGGTCAGAGCGTCGTGTGGAGGAGGGCGCCGGCCTCGTCGGGCGGCAGGGGGCGGGCGAAGTGGTAGCCCTGGCCCCAGTCGCAGCCGAGGCTCTGGAGCACGGCGGTCTGGCCCTTGGTCTCCACGCCCTCGGCCACCGTGACGAGGCCGAGGGACCGGGCCATGAGGACGACCGCGGCGGTGATGGCGAGGCCGCCGCCGGTCGAGCCGAGCCCGTTCACGAACGACTGGTCGATCTTCACGATGTCGAACGGGAAGCGCTCGATGTAGCTGAGCGACGAGTAGCCGGTGCCGAAGTCGTCCACGGCCAGGCGCACGCCGAGCGCCTTCAGGGCCGTGAGCACCTCGGAGGCGGCCTCCACGTCGTCGACCAGGACGTTCTCGGTGACCTCCAGGGTGAGCTGCTCGGCGGGCCACTGGTGGCGCTCGAGCAGGCCGCGCAGCAGCGGCACGAGGTCGGGGTCGGCGAGCTGGCGGGGCGACAGGTTCACCGACAGCAGGAAGTGCGGGTGGCCGGGGACCGCCGCCAGCCACTCGGCGGCCTGGCCGATGGCCTCGTTCAGCACCCAGGCCCCCAAGGGGACGATGAGGCCGGACTCCTCGGCCACGGGCACGAAGTCGGCCGGCGGCACCGAGCCCCGCTCGGGGTGGGTCTAGCGCAGCAGCGCCTCGACGCCGATCACCCGGCCGCTGTCGAGCGACACGGTGGGCTGGTACGAGAGGGTGAGCTCGCCGTGGTCGAGGGCCTTCCGGAGGTCGCTCTCGAAGTGCAGGCGGTCGAGCAGGCGGACGCGGAGCGCGTCGTCGAAGACGATGAACCGGTCGCCGCCCCGTTCCTTGGCCCGGTACATCGCGGCGGCGGCGTTGCGCAGCAGGGCGTCGCTGTCGTCGTGGGGGCCGGCGAGGGCGAGGCCGATGCTGGCGGTGAGGCGGGCGTCGGCCCGCTCGAGGGGGAAGTGCTCGCCGAGTGCCCGGTGCAGCCGCTCGGCCAGCTCGGTGCCCGCGTCGAGGTCGATCGGCCGGTCGACCACCACGACGAACTGGTCACCGCCGAAGCGGCCGAGCAGCACCCGGTCGTCGGCCAGGGCGGCGCCGAGGCGTTCGGCCACCTGCCCGAGCAGCTCGTCGCCGGCGTGGTGGCCGAGGCTGTCGTTGACGACCTTGAAGCGGTCGAGGTCGATGAGCAGGACGGCGGCGCGCGCCGCGCCGGGCTGGGCGTCACGCGGTCGGGAGAGCGCCTGGTCGATGCGGTCGACCAGCAGGGCCCGGTTGGGCAGGCCGGTGAGGCCGTCGTGGGTGACCTGGTGGGCGAGTCGCGCGCCGAGCTCGAGGACCTCGTCGTCGTCGGCGGCGAGGCGCAGGGGCGGCCGCCGGTCCGAGACGCTGCGGGTCGTGACGATGATCCCGCCGACCTCGGGGTCGTCGAGCAGGTTCATGCCGGTGAACTCGATGGCCTCCCACTGGCCGTCGGCCCGACGCGCCCGGAACTCGCCGGTGCGGCTGAGGCCGGGGGTGTCGACCACCTGGCGCAGGAGGGCGTTGGCGTGCTCGCCGTCCTCGGGGTGCGCGAGGTCGAAGGCGGACCGCTCGTCCCAGAACTCGGGCGGGTACCCGAGGATCGCCTTCATCTCGCTCGTGCTGTAGAGCAGGTTGCCCTCGCCGTCGAGGACGGTGACCGTGTCGGCCATCTTGTGCAGGAGCACTCGGTAGGGCTCGTCGGCGGTGGCGGGTGGGTCGGCGTCGGCCGGGGTGCGCCGGCCGGTGTCGTTCATCATGGCGAGGGTGGCGGTGCGGCGACCGCGCTCGTCGAGCAGCGGGTGCACGGACAGGCGGCAGGAGAAGAGCGTGCCGTCGGGGCGGTGGCCGGTGACGTCGACCGCGGCCATCTCGTCGCCGGCGAACCCCTCGCGGCGCCCGCCCCACGGGTCGGCGTAGCCGCTGATGGGCACGGCCCGGCCGAGCACGCTGGCCACCGGCCAGCCGAAGGCACGGGCGGCGGCGGGACTCCAGGTGCGCACGGCGCCCTCGAGGCTGAAGCTGAAGGCGACGAGGGTGGCGCCGGCGGCGACCGCGTCGAGCTGCTCGTCGGCGCGGCGCAGCGAGTCGACGGTGCGTCGCTCGGCGGTGACGTCGCGCATGTGGGCGATGGCGCCCACGGGGTGGCCGTCCCGGCCGTGGAGCACGCTGGCGTCGCCCACGACGTGGCGGACCCCGCCGGTGGGCAGGGGCACGCGGAACTCGAGGCCGATGGTGGAGGTGCGGCCCTCGGCCGCCGCGGTCAGGCGGTCGGCGGTGGGCTGGGCGAACGTCGGCGCCACCAGGTCGAGCAGGTTCATCTCCCGGGCCTGGCTCGACCGCCGCTCGACCAGGGCCGCGAACGCCGGGTTGGCGTCGAGGACGCGTCCGCTGAAGTCGAACAGCACGATGCCCACCGGGGCGGTGGCGAAGGCGGCCGTGCGCCAGTCGGCGCCGGCGGTGCCCCCGGTCGGGATCCCGGCCCGGTCGGGGTCCGCGGTGGCGATCGCGTGGGCGGCGGCGTCGTCGACGGACCCCGGGCTCGGTTGTGGGGTGCCGGTTGGGCCGTCCGCCATGGTCACCAGTCAAGTGGATGGGCTGCGTTCGGCGGTGGAGGCTACCGGTCGACCCCGGCCGGCGTCCGGTCGCAGGACCCGTGTTCGGTCGTGGGGCCGTAGGACCCTGGCCCGCCGTCGGTGGCGGCGCGACGGTGACGATGTGACGAACGCGACGCAGCGATGCCGGGTGGTGTGGCTGGTGGTCGTCGCCCTGCTCACGTCGGTGCTCGGGCTGGCCGCCGGTGTAGCCCCCGCCGCCGCGGGCGATCCGCCGCCCTTCATCACCACGTGGGGGAGCGAGGGCTCGGGGGACGGCCAGTTCTCCGCCCCGTGGTCGGTCGCCGTCGACGCGAGTGGCAGCGTGTACGTGCTCGACTTCACCGCGGGTCGGGTGCAGAAGTTCACCGCGGACGGCGACTACCTCACCCAGTGGGGGACCGTCGGCGGCAACCCGGGCGAGTTCAGCTACCCCGAGGCGATCGCCACCGACCCGGTGACCGAGGCCGTCTACGTGGCGGACACCTGGAACCACCGGGTGCAGAAGTTCACCTCGACGGGTGGCTTCCTCCAGCAGTGGGGCACCCAGGGCACCGGCGTGGGCGAGTTCAGCTTCCCGGTCGGGATCGCGGTCGACGGCGACGGCAACGTCTACGTGGCCGACGCCGAGAACCGCATCCAGAAGTTCACCTCCACGGGCGACGTCGTGACGCAATGGGACACGCGGAGCGCCGGCGGGGCCGGGGGGCCGGAGAGCGTCGCGGTCGACGGCGACGGCAACGTGTACGTGGTGGAGAGCAGCGGCAACGACCCCATCCCCGGCAACGTGCAGCGGGTCGAGAAGTACACCTCGAGCGGCACGTTCCTGACCGAGTGGGGAACGTTCGGCTCGGGTCCCGTCCAGTTCGTGTTCCCCCACGGGGTCGCCGTGGGCGGCGACGGTCACGTGTTCGTGGCCGACACCGAGAACGACCGCATCCAGGAGTTCACCTCGACCGGTGCGTTCGTCTCGAGTTGGGGGACGCACGGATCCGGGTCGGGCCGGTTCTCGGGGCCCATGGGCGTCGCGACCGACGGAGCCGACCGGGTGTACGTGGCGGACACGGGCAACAACCGGATCCAGGTGTTCGGCCCCACGCCGCGCCCCGACGGGCGCATCAAGCTGGGTGCCTTCGGGGACCTCAAAGGCGACGACGTCTACAACACCACGGGCGTGGGGCAGACCCGGCGGGCCTCGGCCGCTCGGGGTAGGACCGTGACGTACTGGGTGTCCGCGCAGAACGACGCCCCGTTCGCCGACGCGCTGCGCCTGCGGGGGACGGCGTCGAACGCCGCGTTCAAGGTCACCTACATCACGCTCGGCGAGGACATCACCGCCGACATGACCGCGGGGACCTACACGACGCTCGAGCTCGGACCCGGGGATTGGGTGCTGATCAAGGTCGTCGTCAAGGTGCGGGCGACCGCGCGCGTCGGTGCCAGCCTGACCGGCACCGTGGTGGTGAAGTCTGACGACGTCCCCGCCTTCCGGGACACCGTCCGGTTCATCACCAGCCGGGCCTGACCTCGCCTCCGGCTCGCCGGGTCGTGCCACCGGGCCGTGCGGTCGCCCGAACCGACCGGTGACGTGGGCGCGGACGCGGCCCGCTCCCTAGGGTGAGCAGGCGGGTGACGTCGGCCCTGGGCCGGTGAAACCATCGATCGACGAGGAATTCGTGGCCCCCACGCGCCAGACCGACCACCCCCCCGGGCGGAGCGACGAGCAGTCTCCGGAGCCCGGGTCCGGTGGGCAGACGGCGACACCGACCACCTCCCCCGCACCCGCGCGGCGCCGGGGCCTGGTGGCGGTGCGACGCCCGGTGGTCGTCGCCATCGCGCTGGGGGCGGTGGTGGCCATCGTGGCCGTGGCCGCCTCCGCCGTCTTCGTGTCGCAGCGCAGCGTCACCGAGGAGCTGGTGCCCGCGTCCCCGGTGCCCGGGGCCGACCTGCGCATCGAGCTGTCGATCACCTCGATCGACCCGGTGCTCGGCGAGGCGCGCGTGCGGCTGCTGCCGGTGGTGCTCGACCAGGAGCGGATGGAGAGCGGGATCGTGCGCGAGGGCTTCCGCATCCTGGTCAACGCCACGGGGGGCGAGAACAGCCACACCTTCGCGCCCGGCCAGCCGGTCCAGGCCATCGAGTACTCGGTGGCGTTGGCCGGGAGCTCCGTCTACCGCTACCCGCTCGACCGCTACGACGCTTCGCTGGTCATCCTGGCCGCCGACGGGACGGGCCCCGAGGGCGACCCCCTCACGGTCGAGTACTCGCTCACCTCGTCGGTGCTGCCCTTCGCCCTCGACGCCGACGCCCTCGACGCGGCCGACTGCCCCTTCGGGGGCTGTATCGCCCTCGAGGCCTCGCGGCCGGCGTCGACGGTGGGGTACGCGCTCTGGTTCGTCATCCTGGTGTGGGGCCTCGCGCTGGCGGGCCTCGGGGTCATCCTCCTCGTCGCCCGGCGGGGGGTGGAGCTTCCCCTGTGGGTGTTCGGGTACCTCGTCGGCGTGCTCTTCGCGCTGCCGCCGCTACGCGCGTCCTTGCCCGGCAGCCCGCCGCCGGGCGGCCTGGTGGACTTCGTCGCCTTCTACTGGGCCGTGGCCGTCGTCGGGCTGACGCTCCTCGGCCTGGTCTGGCTCTGGATACGCGAGGCCCGTCACGCCGCTCCCTGAGGGTCGCAGGCGTGGCCGGTCCGTCGACGAGGACCCGGTGGGCGGTGATCGGCTTCGGCTCCACACCGCCGCCCCGGTAACGTGGACGGACCCGCCCGGGTAGCTCAGTCGGCAGAGCAGCTCACTCGTAATGAGCAGGTCAGGAGTTCGATTCTCCTCTCGGGCTCTCTCCTCGGGCGCTCCTGCGCCCCGCCAGGGGTGCGTCAGACGTCGGCGAGGCCGGTCTCGCGGAAGGTCGGCAGGGCCTTGGCGACGGTCGCCGCCGCTTCGAAGGCGCCGGCCGCACGGCGACGGGGCCACGCGTAGGCCACGCCGTCGGCCACCTCCACGTAGAGGTCGGACGGCTGGTGCAAGGTCCCGCCGAGCGGGGTGGCGGCGCCGGCTCGGGCCGGCACCATGACCGCGGAGCGGTACGTGCCGCCGGTGTGGCGTCCCTGGTCGAACACGCCGAGGCGGCCGACGGCGCTGCTGCCCGGCAGCGTCCCGTGGACGACGCCGAAGGCCCGACCGGGCACGGGGCACGCCGGGTGCGCACGGTGGAAGGCGATCGGGTCCTCCGGCACCATCCCGAGCTCGCCCGCGACCCGCCGCAGGGCGTCGAGCTCGTGCGGCTGCGGCACCGGGATGCCGAAGGGCCAGGTCGCCGGGGCCGGTGGCGGGAGCGGCGCCACGAACGGCTGAGGGGCGAGCGTCGGCGTCGCCAGCGCCACCAGCGCCGCCGCGATCTGGAGGGCGACGGCGACGAGCAGGTCGAGCTGCCCGGGGTCGGCGACGAACCCGTTGCGCCGCACGCCGAGCAGCCCACGGTCGAACCGCATGGCCACGTACGGAGCGCCGACGGAGGCGAGCGGGCGGGCGGCGGCGCCGAGCGCCAGCCGCAGGTCCTCCGGCCGCTCGTCGCCCGCGATCCGGAAGCCCGGCAGCCCGGCATCGTCGAGCTTCGGGTTGCCGATGAACGGGAACCGGTCGGCGGTCCGGATCGTGGCGGGCCCGAGCGTCGTGGCCTCGGGGATGCGCACGCCCACGGCGGTCGACGGGAGCCAGATCGACTCGGCGGCGAAGGGCTCGTCCGGTCGCGGCTTGCGGAACAGGTCCAGCGTGTCGAACCGGAACAGACCGCCCTTGCCGTGGACGCGCAGCCGGTGGTAGCCGCCCGGCATCCGGGGGCTGGCCTTGCCGTCCAGGCCGACCTCGTCGAGCTCGTGGGCGAGGTAGCCGAAGCGGCCGTCGGTGAGGGGGCCGCGACAGAGGTTGGACACGTAGTCGGGCCAGCGGGGCATGACCCCCGAGAACGCGCCGGGAAGCGTGCTGCCCAGGTACTCGAGGCCGCGGGTGCCCGCCCAGGGCTCGAGGCTGGACGTGGGTGCGCCCCGCACGGCGTCCTCGACGTCCTCGGCGCCGTACGCCGCGTAGCTCCGCTTGTGTGCCATTGCCGCTCCCCGTCCTCGGCCACCCGCCCGCGCGGGAGGGCCGTCCGGCTCCGGATCCTGCCACGGCCCGCAGAGCGGGGTGGGCTCAGGTCGAGCCCGGTTCGCCCCGCAGGAGCCGGCAGGCGCCCGGCACGACCCGGTACGTCCGCTCGGCGACCGGGTCGCTGACCTCGCCGTCGGGGCAGTGGGGGACCGGCTCGCCCCGGATGACCACCTCACGTGCCCGGGCCGTGCGCACGTCGTCGCGGTCCACGTGCTCCCCCGAGCGCAGGCGGGCGGCGAAGCCCACCCGGGCCAGGGGGCCGGTGGCGCGGGCGACGAGCACCTCGAGCAGGCCGTCGTCGAGGGCGGCGTCGGGGAACAGGGGCGTCCCGCCGCCGATCGACTGGCCGTTGCCGACGCCGACCAGCAGCAGGTCCTCGTCACCGGCGAGGGAGGTTCCGTCGGCCACCACGGTGCCCCGGAACCCGACGCTGCCGATGCCCTCCAGGAAGGCGGCCACGGGGTAGGCGGCCGGCCCGAGCCGCGGCTTGAGATCGCCGGCCCGGGCGGATGCCGCGGCGCTCATGCCGGCGTGGCTGGCGTTGACCACGACCGTGCCGCCGTCGTCGACCACCAGGTCGGTCGGTCGCGGATCGGCCTCGAGCAGCATGCGGGCGGCCTCCGCCGGGTCGAGGGGGATGCCGGCGGTGCGGGCGAAGTCGTTCCCGGTGCCGAGGGGCAGGAGCCCGACGACCACCTCGTCGTGGACGCCCAGCTCCCACAGGGCCTGCACGGCGACGTGCAGCGACCCGTCGCCGCCGGCCACGACGAGGGTCCGCCCGCCCGAGCCCGCGACCGCGTCGCCGACGTCGGCGGCGTCGGCCGTGGCCACCACCTCGACCTCGGCGCCGGCTGCCCGCAGGGGCGCCAGGCCGGCCGCCACCCGCTCGTCGTCGCTCGAGCCGGCGGCCTCGTTGGTCAGGACCAGGTACGCCCGTGGTTCGCCCATCGCCGCTCTCTACCCCGCCGGCGGCGGGCGAGACGACCGTCGTCGATCGGACGGCTTCGCGGGGGTGGAGGACTCCTGACTGGTGAGTCGGTCTGTCCCCGGGCGGTGACAGGCGCGCTAGGTTCCGGCCGCACGTGTCGGCGAGTGGCTCGGGGTTGGGGTTGTGCGCACGTCCTGGAAGGTCCTGATCATCGGCGCGGTGGCCGCCTCGAGCGTCACCGTCCTGCCGGTGCAGGCGGCGTCGGCGCAGGCCGTCGACGACCCGAGCGCCAACGGCACCGTTGTCGCGGACGGCGGCGACCTGCCCGACGGGCCCCTCGCCGTCCCTCCGGACCTGAGCGACCCGACCGACACCGACGACGACGGGGTGACGGACGCCCAGGAGACCAGCGGCGCCCGCAACCCGTGGCCCGGCGGCTTCATCGGCATGGCCGCCCCGGGTGACCCCACCGACCCGGCCGACCCCGACAGCGACGACGACGGGCTGTCCGACGGCCTCGAGATCGGCACCGACGGCGGCAACCGGGCCGGCACCGGCACCGACCCCAACGACGCCGACACCGACGACGACGGCGTGGGCGACGCCACCGAGATCGCCTCGGGCACCGACGCCCGCAACCCCGACACCGACCTCGACCAGGTCGACGACGGCACCGAGGCCGACCTCGGCACCGACCCCGACGTCGCCGACTCCGACTTCGACGGCGCCACCGACGGTGCCGAGCGCGCCGCCGGCACCGACCCGCTCGTCTCGAGCGTGACGGGGGTGGAGGCGACCGGCCCGTTCCACTTCACCGACGTGCCCGCCGGCGCCTACTACGAGGACGCCGCCTACTGGGCCACGAGCGACGAGGTCGGGGCGCTGAAGCGCTCGCCCCAGTTCGTCCCCACCGGCGAGGTCAAGCGCTGGAAGCTCGCCCAGATCCTGCGCAACTACGCCACCTACCTCGGTCGCGACACGACCGCCCCGCCCCACTCCTTCTCCGACATCGGCGCGCTGCGCCGCCGCGCCCGCGCCGCGGTCTCCTGGGCGACGAGCAACGGCATCATCCCGCCGACGTCGGCCAGCACCTTCACGCCCGGCCGCACCATCACGCGGGCGCAGCTGGCGACGGCGCTCTACCGCTTCGCCCGGTGGGCCGGTGACGACGCCGCGGCGACCCCGGCGGACGACCCCTACACCGACACCGGCACGCTGAACGACACCACCCGCAGCGCGATCGGCTGGCTCAGCCTGACCGGCATCCTGGCGGACTCCGGTGCGATCCCCAGCCCGACCCTGTTCAAGCCCAAGAAGCTCGTCACCCGTGCGGTCGCGGTGAGCCTCCTCTTCCAGCTCGACGAGGAGGTCGGCACGCCGCAGCCCACCGAGGACACCGACGGCGACGGGATCACCAACTTCGACGAGGTCCAGGGGATCCAGAACCCGTACCCCGAGCCGACCGACGGCGGCGACGTCGACCCCCTCGACCCCGCCGGCCAGTGCCTCTCGCCCGAGCCCGCGACCGACCTGCCGCCGACCGCGGACGGCTCGGGCGCCCCGACCGACCCCGACGACCCCGATTCGGACGACGACGGCATGAGCGACGGCCGGGAGCTCACCGAGCTCCAGACCGACCCCAACGACGCGGACACCGACAACGACTGCGTGTCGGACGGCGACGAGATCGACGGCTTCCCGCTCGTGCTCGACCTCGACGGCCAGGGCTGCCCGGGTGGCGGCGGCGGTGGCTGCCCCGACATCACCCGCTACACGAGCCACAGCGACCCGCTCGACGAGGACACCGACGACGACGAGCTGCCCGACCACGAGGAGGTCCTGATCCGGACGGATCCCGAGCTCGCGGACACCGACCTCGACGGCATCGACGACTACCAGGAGTGGAACCGCTGGTTCACCGCGCCGACCTCGGTCGACTCCGACCGGGACTCCCGCGGCAGCGAGGGCGACCAGCCCCCGACGCCGTCGCTGTTCGACGGCCTCGAGCTGCGCGACACCGGCACCTCGCCGACCCTCGCCGACACCGACGGTGACGGCACCACCGATTTCGACGAGTTCGACTCGCCCATCCGCAGCATGACCGTCGCCGAGCTCCCCGGCTTCTCGATGGACTTCGTGGGGGGAACCTCGGTGCGCCTCGTCAAGGAGCGGTCGCAGGACCAGGGCGGTGCCATCGAGGTGGGCATCAGCGACTCGGTGAGCAACGCCACCTCGACGTCCGAGACCAACTCGGTCACCCAGAGCGAGTCCAACTCGCTCTCGGTGGAAGCCGGCTTCGAGACGACGGTGCAGATCGGCACCGAGGAGTCGTTCGCCTCCGCCACGCTCTCCCTGACCCTCGGCTACGCCCACGAGTGGGGGACCGAGCGCACGCGTGAGTTCTCCCGCGAGGAGTCCCAGGAGATCAGCCAGGAGCGTTCGCGGACCCAGTCCGAGGAGTGGACCACCTCCGAGGCCGCGGTCGGCGGCGAGATCTCGCAGGGCATGCGCTTCACGAACACCGGGACGTTCACCTACCAACTCTCGGACATCGGGTACACCCTGTACCTCCGCAACCCGGACACCCTCGAGGAGGAGGTCGTCGGCACCATGACGATCCCGCTCGACGGCATCGTCCTGCCGCCGGGGGCGAGCACGGCGCCGATCCAGGCCGTGGCCGAGGACGTCAACGTCGACCTCGTCGAGCAGTTCCTCGCGTCCCCGTCCTCGATGCGGTTCGCCACCGGCAACATCGAGTTCCTCGACAGCGACGGCCGCAACTTCGAGTTCGTGCAGGAGTCGACCTTCGGCCAGACCGCCCAGGTCGTGCTCGACTTCGGGAGCCAGGGCCCCGGTGACCCCGGTCGCTTCGAGGACTACACGGTCGCCACCAACGTCGCCCGCGACGACATCGACGGTGACTTCAACGACATCAGCCTCTACCCGGGCGTCCACCTGGGCTCGCCGCCGCCGGACTCGCCGGCGTGGATGGCCGGCGTGATGGACCAGATCGGCTACCCGCGCTGTGAGGACGACACCCCGGCCGCGGGCTGCTACACGACGACCCCCGACGGCCGCCTGGCGTCGGTCGACGGCGTGGCCAACGCCGACGCGGGCAGCGCAGGGCCCGACCTCTGCCCGGGCCAGTGGGGGATCATGACCTCGAGCGACGAGCAGACCGAACAGGCGCTGACCGAGGGCTTCGACGACGTGATCGTGCACGCCGGCGACCGGATCCGCATCGTCCGCCAGACCGACTGCGACCAGGACGAGCTGCTCGACAGCGTGGAGCCCGTCGTCAACGCCGACGTCGGCCCGAGTGACACCGACGGCGACGGCATCTCCGACTTCGAGGAGGCCCGGGGCTGGATCGTCGCCCTCGCGGACCCCGACAACGCCGGGCAGCCGTGCGCCGCCGACCCCGTGCCGGGCACGCCCCTCTGGGAGGCGGACAGCGATGCCTGCCCGTGGGCCGCACCGAACCCCAAGATCGCGGACACCGACGGCGACGGGGTCGGTGACGCGGAGGAGCGCGACGGCGCCGGCCGCGACTTCAACGGTGCGCCCGTCGACGCACGCGCCAACCCGCTCGAACGGGACTCCGACGGCGACCGGATGTCGGACTGCGCCACCGCCGGCGCGGGGTGCGACGGGCTCGCCCCGGACCCCGCGCCGCTGAACAGCGCGGTCCGCTACGTCGACCCGACGCCGTGCAACACCGACGGCTGCTGGGTCAACCCCTACAGCAGCCTGACCTCCGCCCTGAACATCACCGGCATCAACGCGAACCCCGACCCGCGCGACGACGTGCGCTCGGTGTGGGTGGCCGGCGGCACGTACCAGGCGCCGGTCACCGGCTTCGCGCTCCCGACCCAGGCCGGCGTCTTCGGCGGGTTCCGGGGCGACGAGCGCCGGATCGACCAGCGCGTCCTCGCCTTCACCGGCCCCACCGCGACCCGCCTCACCGGCCAGGGGAACCTCATGCAGGACGCGGTCGTGCGCCTCGACGAGGACTTCTCGACCATCGACGGCTTCCTGATCCAGGGCGGTGGCCGTGGCGGCGTCCGGGGCTCGGGTGACCACGCCACGCTCTCCAACCTCGAGGTGTCGAACAACTCGGCCCCCGCGCAGTCGGCGACGGTCGGTGCGGACGGCGGCGGCATCACCTGGCACGACAGCCAGGACCTGACCATCCGCCGGGTGACCGTCGCGTCGAACCAGGGCCCGGCGGGCGGCATCGCCTTCCACCGGGTGCCCGAGGCGCACGTCGCCTTCAGCACCGTCCGCAACAACCTGTCGAACGGTGACCTCCACCGCCTGAGCTGCAACACCACGCCGGCCCGGCAGTGCTCGGGCGGCGGTGGCGTGTTCGTCGACGACTCGACCGTCGCCTTCGACGACAGCGCGATCGAGGACAACACCGCCCTGGTCGGCGGTGGCATCGACGCCGTCGGCGCCCTGACCACGCTCAAGGTGCGCAACACCTCGGTCACCGGCAACACCGCGCAGGGCGACGCCACGGTCGTCGGCCGGGGCGGCGGCGTGCACGTGCACGGCTTCGCCCGGGCCCTGCTCGCGGGGTGCCTGCTCGCCGACAACAGCACGCGGGTCGGGCCCCGCTGGTACAACGCCGCCGCCGACGGCTTCGGGGGCGGGCTCTTCGCCCACGACTTCGCCGACGTGCGGATGATCAACTGCACGGTGTCGGGCAACGACGGCGCGGGCGTCATCGTGGCCGGGGCCGAAGAAGGCCGCATGAGCAGCGGCGCCGGCGGCTACAGCAGCACGAGCAACGGCTTCAGCTTCGGCGCCGATGCGATCGTGCAGAGCTCCATCTTCGTCGGCAACACCATGGACTGGCAGCCGACCTACGTGTCCCGCCTCGGCGACACCCTGGGCAGCCAGGCCCGGCCATCGCTGTTCGGCCAGCTCGACGACGTGGGCCTCGGGCTCCTCGGCTTCAACGACGAGTGGAACGTCGGCGGCGACATCGGCAAGTACCGGGCCTGCCTCGGCGGCACGGGCCCGCTCGCACCCGTCGAGGACAACAACTGCGGGTACGCCTGGTTCACCGGCATCGCCACGTCGAGCTCGAGCGAGCTGCGCACCGGCGGGTCGCCCGAGTCGGTGTCCTCCAACGGCCCGACCGTCATCGCCGAGGACTCGATGGTCGGCACCGGCTCGGTGCACGGGAGCTTCGGCGACTTCTGCGGCGGCTTCGAGTACTTCGGCCGCACCGAGTCACCCACGTCGAACAACAACCGGGGCAGCGTGGTCTGCGACGGGGGCACCAAGAACGACCGCTACCTCGGCCTGCGGGGGCGCGGCTTCCAGGGCCAGGCGATCCGCAGCCTGGCGGCGCCGGCGAACGTCGACGACCTGTTCTCGTTCCCGGGCTACTCCCTCCTGCCCGGGACGAACGCGGTCAACCGCGGCAACCAGGACGTGGACTGGGATCCGTATCTCGACGGCATCCAGGACCCGCCCGAGACCGACCTCTCGGGCAACCCCCGGGTCGTCGGGCGCCGGATCGACCTCGGGGCCTTCGAGCTCCAGTAGCGGCCTGCTCGTGGCGACGGGCGGGGGGGGGGGGGGGGGGGGGCCCCCCCCCCCCCCCCCCCCCCCCGCCCCGGGGCCCCCCCCCGCCCCCCCCCCCCCCCCCCCCCCGCGGTTTTCAGTCATCCCTTCCGGGGGGGGGGGGGGGGGGGGGCCCCCCCCCCCCCCACGACCGAGGAGAAGCGCGGCACGCGCGCCGACGAG
>JAYRFK010000071.1:0-5658 GCA_041908445.1 Acidimicrobiales bacterium
GACCTGACCCGCCAGGTCTTCAGCCTGGTGCAGCTCCGCCACGAGCACGAGCACCCGCAGGTCATGAAGCGCTTCGAGCTGGTCACCCGCTGGACCGAGGAGGTCATGAGCAGCGTGCACGAGGTGCAGGCCGAGGGCGACGGCGCCCTGGCCCAGCTGCTCGACCTCATCTCCTTCGGCGACTTCGTGAGCCTGCACCTGTCATTCCAGGAGGGCGTCGACCCCGGTCCGGTGCCGGTCCTCGACGACATCAAGGCCGCGCTGAAGGACTGAACCGACCGAAAGGGTGGCCCCGGCCGCCCCGGTTCCCTAGACTCGCGTTCGCTTCGGGCTGATTCGAGTGGTGTCAGTGGACCCCAGCCTGGGTTGCACGTTCCCTCACCCCTGCTTCGACGCGCGGGTGCACTCGACATCAGGAGACACGCATGCCCGACCCTTCCCACAACGACGCTGACAACACCGGCGACCTCGGCTTCAAGGTCGCCGACCTCTCCCTGGCCGACTTCGGCCGCAAGGAGATCCAGCTCGCCGAGCACGAGATGCCCGGCCTCATGAGCCTCCGCGAGGAGTACGGCGCGGCCCAGCCGCTCGCCGGCGCCCGCATCACCGGCTCGCTGCACATGACCATCCAGACGGCGGTCCTCATCGAGACCCTGGTCGCCCTCGGTGCCCAGGTCCGCTGGGCCTCCTGCAACATCTTCTCCACCCAGGACCACGCCGCCGCCGCAGTGGCCGTGGGCCCCGACGGCACGGTCGAGAACCCCAAGGGCGTGCCGGTCTTCGCCTGGAAGGGCGAGACCCTGGAGGAGTACTGGTGGTGCACCGAGCAGGCCCTGCGCTGGCCCGACGGTGGCCCCAACATGGTGCTCGACGACGGTGGCGACGCGACCCTGCTCGTGCACAAGGGCACCGAGTTCGAGGCCGCCGGCGCGGTCCCGGACCCGTCGACCGCCGACTCCGAGGAATACCAGTACGTCCTGGCGCTGCTCGGCCGCACCCTCGGTGAGGACCCGCAGCTCTGGACCACCATCGGCAAGGGCATCAAGGGCGTGACCGAGGAGACCACCACGGGCGTCCACCGCCTCTACCAGATGGCCGAGGCCGGCAACCTGCTGTTCCCCGCCATCAACGTCAACGACTCGGTCACCAAGTCGAAGTTCGACAACCTCTACGGCTGCCGCCACTCGCTCATCGACGGCATCAACCGCGCCACCGACGTCATGATCGGCGGCAAGGTGGCCGTGGTGCTCGGCTACGGCGACGTCGGCAAGGGCTGCGCCCAGTCCCTCAAGGGCCAGGGCGCCCGGGTCGTCGTCACCGAGATCGACCCGATCTGCGCGCTCCAGGCGGCCATGGAGGGCTACCAGGTCGTCACCCTCGAGGACGTGGTCGAGACCGCCGACATCTTCATCACGTGCACCGGCAACTTCAACATCATCACCGCCGAGCACATGGCGAAGATGAAGCACAACGCGATCGTGGGCAACATCGGCCACTTCGACAACGAGATCGACATGGCCGGCCTGGCCAAGCTCGAGGGCGTCGAGCGGATCACGATCAAGCCGCAGGTCGACGAGTGGCGCTTCGCCGACGGCCACTCGATCATCATCCTCGCCGAGGGACGCCTGCTGAACCTGGGCTGCGCCACCGGCCACCCGAGCTTCGTGATGTCCAACAGCTTCACCAACCAGGTGATCGCCCAGATGGAGCTGTTCGGCCACACGGACTTCTACGAGCGCCGCGTGTACACGCTGCCCAAGCACCTCGACGAGAAGGTCGCCCGGCTGCACCTCGACGCCCTCGGCGCCCGGCTCACCGAGCTGCGCCCCGAGCAGGCGTCGTACCTCGGCATCGCTGTGGAGGGCCCCTACAAGCCGGACCACTACCGGTACTGAGCCCGCACGTCCTGGCGTCGGCGCCCGCCTTCCCCCGGGGAGGGCGGGCGCCCGCCGTTTTGCCGCGGGTGGCGCCGCCGTTCCTGTCGGTGCCCCTCCGTAGGTTCTGCGGCGTGCTCCTCCCGCCGACGTGCCCGTGCTGTGGCGCCCGTGGTGCGGCGCCGTGTGCGGACTGTCGGGCCCAGCTGCGGCCCGCTCCGCCGGCCCCACCGCCGGCCGGGATCGACGGCTGGGTCGCCCTGCTCGCCTACGAGGGCGTCGGGCGCGAGCTGGTCGCCCGCCTCAAGTACCGCAACGCCCGCAGCACGCTGATCTGGCTGGCCGACGGCCTCGCCGACCTGGTCGACCCGTCCGGCATCGACGTGGTCACCTGGGCGCCCACCACCGTCGCCCGACGTCGCGACCGGGGCTTCGACCAGGCCGAGCTGCTGGCGCGGGCGGTGGCCCGCCGGCTCGGCCGACCCTGCCGGTCGCTCGTGCGCCGCGGCCCGGGGCCGGCCCAGACGGGGCGGCGGGCCGACGAGCGTCGCCTCGGTGTCGACGTGCGCTGCGTGAGGACGCCGCCACCGAGCGTGCTCGTGGTCGACGACGTGGCCACCACCGGGGCCACCCTCACCACGGTGGCGTCGGCGCTGCGCGGCTCCGGTACGGTCGGGGTGTGGGTGGCAACCGCGGCCCGCACGCCCGCTCGCACCGGTCGCCTACCATCGGCCGGGCCCGTCGTCGCTCCCGGAGGTTCTGGTGGACATCAAGGTCAGTGGCCGTCACATGGAGGTCTCTGATGCACTCCGGGACGCCGTCGTCGACAAGATCGGTCGCCTCGACCGCTACGTCGACGGCATGGACCGGGCCGAGGTCCACTTCGCCGAGCAGCACAACCCCCGGATCACCGACAAGGTCGTCTGCGAGGTCAGCCTCGAGGGCCACGGTCACCGGGTGCGGTGCAAGGTGGCGGCGCCCGACGGCTTCGTGGCCGTCGACCGGGCGGTCGCCAAGCTCGAGCACCAGCTCCACAAGCTGAAGACGAAGCTCGCCCGGCGGGCCGGAGCACCCGATGCCGACGCCGTGGTCGCCAGCCTCCCCGAGGACGCCGCGCCGTCGCTGCCCCGGATCGTCAAGACCAAGCAGTTCGCCATGACCACCATGGACGCCGAGGAGGCCTCGCTGCAGATGGACCTCCTCGGGCACGACTTCTACGTGTTCACCCACGACCGCACGGGCCGCACCGCGGTCGTGTACCGCCGCGAGGACGGCGACGTCGGCCTGATCGACCAGGTCGACTGAGCGCGGTCACGGGCGCCCCGATGGACGACGAGACCACCGCGGCTCCCGCAGCCACGCCGGGCGACCCCGTGCGGGTGCTGCTCTGCGACGACCATGCCCTGTTCCGGCGCGGCCTCATGATGGCCCTCGAGGAGCAGGCCGGGATCGAGATCGTGGCCGAGGCCGAGAACGGCGCCGAGGCGGTGGCCATGGCCGAGGACTTCGCCCCCGACGTCGTGCTGATGGACGTGGCCATGCCCGGCCTCGACGGCATCGAGGCCGCCCGTCGCATCGCCCTGTTCCACCCGTCGGCGCGGATCATCATGTTGACCGTCAACGGCGACAGCGACGAGCTCTTCGAGGCCATCCGGGTCGGGGCCACGACCTACCTCTACAAGGAGGACTCGATCGAGGAGGTGGGCGACGCGGTGCGCGCCGTGGTCGCCGGCCAGACGCTGCTCACCCCGGACCTGGCCCGCCGCCTGCTGGGCGAGTTCGACCGCCTGGCGGCGGCGGCCGACCCGCAGGGCCCCCCGCCACCGGCGCTGGCGCCCCGCGAGCGCGCCGCGCTCGAGCTCGTCGCCGAGGGCCTCGACACCGCCGAGGTGGCGTCGCGCCTCGAGGTGTCGGAGAACACCGTGAAGAACCACCTGCGCAACGTCATCGGCAAGCTCCACCTCCACGCCCGGCTCACCGCGGCGGGCGACGGCGAGCCCGGCGCCCGTTGACGGTGGGGGGACCCGGGAGGCCGTCAGGCCGCCGGTAGGCTCACGCCATGGCTGTCCTCGACCGCATCCTGCGCGCCGGTGAAGGCAAGAAGCTGCGTGCCCTCGCCGGCCTCGTGCCCGAGATCAACAAGCTCGAGCCCGACATGGAGGCGCTCTCCGACGGTGAGCTCCAGGCCAAGACCGCCGAGTTCCAGCAGCGGTACCAGGACGGCGAGACCCTCGACGACCTGCTGATCGAGGCCTTCGCGGTCGTGCGGGAGGCGGGCCGGCGCACCATCGGCCAGCGCCACTACGACGTGCAGCTCATGGGTGGCGCCGCCCTGCACTTCGGCTGGGTCGCCGAGATGAAGACCGGTGAGGGCAAGACCCTCGTGTCGACCCTGCCCGTCTACCTCAACGCGATCTCCGGCGACGGCGTGCACGTCATCACCGTGAACGACTACCTCGCCAAGCGCGACGCCGAGTGGATGGGCCAGCTCCACGGCTGGCTCGGCCTCAGCATCGGCCAGATCCTGCCGGGCAACCACGACAGCGAGTTCAAGCGGGCGCAGTACGCCTGCGACATCACCTACGGCACGAACAACGAGTTCGGCTTCGACTACCTCCGCGACAACATGGCCATGTCCCGGGCCGCCCAGGTGCAGCGGGGCCACAACTACGCCATCGTCGACGAGGTCGACTCCATCCTCATCGACGAGGCCCGCACCCCCCTCATCATCAGCGGCCGGGTCGCCGACGCCGCGCAGCTCTACTACCGCTTCGCCAGCGTCGTGCGCGACCTCACGCGCGACGAGGACTACGACGTCGACGAGGAGAAGCGCACCGTCGCGCCGACCGACGAGGGCATCACCAAGGTCGAGGCCGCGCTGGACATCTCCAACATGTACGACGAGGTGTCCGCCAACCTCGTCCACCAGCTCCAGGCCGCGCTGAAGGCCAAGGAGCTGTTCAAGCGGGACAAGGACTACATCATCCAGCACGGCGAGGTGAAGATCGTCGACGAGTTCACCGGCCGCATCCTCGAGGGCCGGCGCTGGTCCGAGGGCCTGCACCAGGCGGTCGAGGCCAAGGAGGGGGTGAAGATCAAGGAGGAGAACCAGACCCTCGCCACGGTCACCCTCCAGAACTACTTCCGCCTCTACGACAAGCTCGCCGGCATGACCGGCACGGCCAGCACCGAGGCCTCCGAGCTGGCCAGCACCTACGGGCTCGAGGTGGCGCCCATCCCGACCCACCGGCCGATGGTCCGCCTCGACCAGGCCGACCTGATCTACAAGACCGAGGACGCGAAGTTCGCCGCCTGCGTCGAGGACATCGCCGAGCGGGTCGAGACCGGCCAGCCCGTCCTCGTCGGCACCGTGTCGGTCGAGAAGTCCGAGAAGCTCTCCCGGCTGCTCGACAAGCGGGGCATCCGCCACGAGGTGCTCAACGCCAAGCAGCACACGCGGGAGGCCGAGATCGTCACCCAGGACGGCCGCCTGGGCGCGGTCACGGTCGCCACCAACATGGCCGGCCGCGGCGTGGACATCCTGCTCGGCGGCAACCCCGAGGGCCTGGCCCTGCGGGACGTGCGGGCCGAGGGCATCGACCCCGAGGACGAGGAGGGCCGCGCCCGCCTGGCCGAGCTGACCGCCCGCTACGAGCCCGAGACCCGCTCCGAGGGGGTCAAGGTCCGCGAGCTCGGCGGCCTCTACGTGCTCGGCACCGAGCGCCACGAGAGCCGGCGCATCGACAACCAGCTGCGGGGGCGCTCGGGCCGCCAGGGCGACCCC
>JAYRFK010000072.1:0-15607 GCA_041908445.1 Acidimicrobiales bacterium
GGCACGACCTTCCCGGCGTGGGCCCACCCGGACAAGGACGAGGCCTACGTCGAGACCACCGGCGCGGAGGCGCTGGAGACCAGCATGAACGCCCGCCTGGCGGCCAGCGGCCTCCAGGTCGACGTGCCCGAGGGGGTCACCGACCCCGCCGAGATGACCCGCATCCTGTCCGCCCAGATCGAGGCCCAGCAGGCCGCCCAGGCGGCCGCCGCCGAGGCGACCACCGCCGACGGCGAGGATGGCGAGGGTCCCGCCGTCCCCTGACCGCGCTCAGCTGACGAGAGCGAGGACGTCGGCGGCGCCGGCCGCCCCGTCGAAGATGACCTCGCCTTGGCGCAGGGCGATGCAGCGCTCGACCTTGTCCACGTAGTTGGGGTCGTGGGTGGCCACGACGAGGGTGGCGCCGGCAGCGTGGCGCTCCTCGAGGATCTCGACCAGGGCGCTGCGACCGCTGAGGTCGAGGCCGACGAAGGGCTCGTCGATGAGCAGCAGGTCGAACGGGCGGGTCAGGCCGAGGGCCAGGGCGGTCTTCTGGCGCAGGCCGCGGCTGAAGCGCGCGGGCAGGTCGTCGACCCGGTCGGCCAGGCCGAGGCGCTCGACGATGTCCGCCTCGGCGTCGCCGTAGCCCTCGGTGCCGTGGAGTCGGCCGAGGTAGTCGATGTGCTCCCGCACGCTGAGGTCGTCGTAGAGGACGGGCTCGTCGGGGAGGAACGACGTGGCCGCCCGCGCCTCGAGGGTGCCGGCGAAGTGGCCGTTGATCTCGACGTCACCGTCGGTGGGATCGAGCAGGCCCGCGACCATGCGCAGGAAGGTCGTCTTGCCCGAGCCGTTGTGGCCCACGAGCACGACGCTCTCGCCCGCGGCGATGGAGAGGTCGAGCGGGGCGAGGGCCTCCACGTCGCCGTAGGACTTGGTGAGGCCGTCGGCCAGCAGCATGGGCAGCGGGCCCTGCGGCTTCTTCTTGCGCTTGCTCACGTTCGCTCCAGTTTCGTGTTCACCTTGCGCGCCGCCGGCTTGCCGCCGGTGCGCGAGGCGGGTCGGCCCGAGGGACCGGGCCGGTCGTCGGACGACGAGGACGAGGACCCCGAGGAGCCCGACTCGCCCGACGAGGACGAGCCCGAGGCGCCCGCACCCATGCCCTGCATCTCCTGCATGGAGCGCCACCAGGCCTTGATGACCTCGCGCTGGTGGACCCAGCCGGCGACGAGGGCGCACAGCACCAGGACGAAGAAGCCGCTCGTGACCGCCGCCTCGTAGGGGTTGCTGTCGTTCTCCGACGCCACCCGGGCGAAGACCACCGGGAGGGTGCCGAGGGTGGCCACCAGCGGCGGCCAGACCGTGCGGAAGAGGGTGCGCGAGCCCTGGACCTCGGGCGGCAGGAGCTGCCAGTTGTCCGAGGGCTCGGGGGCGCCCATCAGCACGCTGATGACAGCCCCGGCGCCACCCGCGAGGCCGAGGGGGATGAAGCAGATGGCCGCGAGCTTCACCGCGTCCACCGACGGCTCCACGAGGACGGCGGCGACGGCGGCCACGATGCCGGACTTGACCATCACCACCGCGGCGACGGGCAGGTGGCGGGTCATGACGTAGCCCGTGGTCAGCGGCAGGGCGTCACGCCGGCCGGGGTGGTCGGTCTCCTGGGCGAGCGGCTCGATGGCGTCGAGGCCGGCGATGAACATGGCCAGGCCCGCCACCACCGCCAGGGCGATGGTGCCCTGGTAGACGCCGCGCAGCGCCAGGCCGGCCACGGCGCTGACGAGCACGAAGCGGCCGATGCGCCCCAGGGGCCAGCGCAGGATGCCCCGCACACCCCGGTGCCAGATCGGGAAGCGACCGTGGTGGCGCTCGCGGATCCACGGCCGGACCCGGGGCAGCTCCTGGGCGAGCTGGCGCCGCAGGACGATGACCGTGCGCAGGTCCTGGAGCGTGGCCGCGAACTTGAGCTGGCCGACGAGGCGGGTGCGGCGCTCGGCGGCCTCGATGGAGACGCCGCCGATCCCGGCCAGGCCCACGAGCAGCAGGACCACGGCCACCGCGACGGGGACGAGCGCGACCGGGTCGAAGTCGAGCGGCCAGAAGGCCAGCTCCCCGAGGTAGGCCGTGGGCGAGCTCGGGAGCGCGTCGAGCGCGTCGGCGATGGCCCAGGCGAGCAGCGCGCCGCCGAGCAGGGTGGCGATCCACGACGGCAGGCGCCGGCCCGAGGCGATGAAGGCGGCACCGATGCCGAGGGCGACGGTGGCGGCGCCGAACAGGGCGCCACAGCCGACCCAGGCGGCCCACGACCCGCCGAGGCGACGCACGGCGAGCTGGCCGGCGACGGCGCCGACCACGATCGCCACGAACAGGAGGAAGCGGAGCTGGCGGACGGCCGGGCCCCGCAGCGCGGCCTGGCGCGGCACGGGTGAGAGCAGGACGTGGCGCACGTCGGGCGCTTCGAGGGCGATGGGCCCGCCGCGTGACCCGGACCGCAGCCCGAGGGCGAGGGCGGCCGCCACCACCACGCCCAGCCAGGCCGGGCCCTCGTGCAGCACCTGGTCGATGCCGGCCTGGTCGAGCTTCGGGCCGCTGACGAGACCCGAGACGAAGATCACCGCGCCGCCGCCGAAGATGGCGGTGAGGTACACCTGGTACAGCGCGTCGACCCAGTGGATCTTGGCCACGCGGTTGCGCCGGCGGGCGGTGCGCAGGGCGGCCAGCGCGGCGATGCTCTGGGCGGGGTCGACCGCCGTCGTCGTCACGGCGCGCATCGTACGCTCGCGATGTGCCGGGACTCCCATCGCCCCTGGTCCTCGCCGCCCTCGCCCTCACCACGACGTCCGACGACCCGACGGTGCACCCCTGGGTGCTCTGGGTTGCCGCGCTCCTGCTCGGCCTCGCCCTCCTGCTGCTGCTGGCGGTGGCGCTGGCCACCAGCCCCCGGCGCCCGCGCCCCGCCGAGGCGACCATGGAGCTCGGAGCGGAGCCGCCCGCGGTCGTCGACCTGCTCACCGACGACTTCGAGGTCACCTCCGAGGCGGTGCCGGCGACGCTGCTCGACCTGGCCGCCCGGGGCTGGTGCACCCTCGAGGCCTACGGCCCGGACCAGACGATCTGCCGGCTCGACGAGGTCGGCGCCCGCCGCCGGGAACCGCTCCTCCCCTACGAGCAGCGGGTGCTCGACCACCTGCGGGGCCTGGCCTCGGGCGGCGTCGTGCCGGCCGAGGCCCTGACCACCGGGCCCGAGGACGCCTCCGAGCGGTGGTGGAAGGCGTTCCGCCGCGAGGTGATCGCCGACGCCCAGGCGCGCGGCCTGTGCCGCCGCCGCTGGCCCCGCTGGCTGCCCGGGGTGGCGTGGCTCGGGATCCTGGGCGGCGGCGGCCTGCTCTGGTACTCGGGGGTCAACTCGAACGACGAGGGCCTCGCCCCGCTCGCCGTCGGGGTGATCGCCGCCCTGCTCGTCACCGTGGCGGCGGCGAGCCACGTGTCCACCTCGAAGCGCCAGCGCGACACCCCGGACGGGCTGGCCGCCGCGTCCCGGTGGCTCGGCGTGCGCCGCTACCTCGTCGAGCACGGCCAGTTCGCCGAGCAGCCCGCCGCGGCGGTGGCGGTCTGGGACCGCTACCTGGCCCACGCCGCGGCGATGGACCTCGCCGGCCTCGCCGTCCAGCAGCTCCCGCTCGGCGCCGAGGACGACCGCCACGCCTGGAGCGCCGAGAGCGGCGAGTGGCGGCCGGTCATCGTCGACTACCCCCGCGTCGAGCCGGGGTGGGGCCGCCACCCGGCCGCGGCCATCGCCCTGGGCCTGCTCGGCGCGGCGGCCTCCGTCGGGGTGATGTGGGCGACGTGGCAGTACGCCCAGGACACCAGCGCCGGCGGCCTGCTCGAGGACGTCGACCCCGAGCTCCTGCGGCGGGCAGGCTGGGGCGCGCTCGTGGTGTGCGCGCTCTGCCTCGTCCCGCTCGGCTACGCGGCGGTCGAGCTGTGGCGGGGCGTGGCCGACTGCTTCAGCAGCCAGGTCGTCGAGGGCCTCGTGCTGCGCACCCGCGCCCGCTCCGCCGGCCTCCAGCCGCCCCGGTTCGTCCGCTACTTCGCCGAGCCCGAGCGGCGGGGCGACAAGGACGCCGAGCCGCGCTGGTACGTGGCGGTCGACACCGGGGAGGCGCCCCGGATCGACGCGTGGCGGGTGCGGGGCCGGATCTACCGCCAGCTCCACCAGCACCAGCGGGTGCGGGTCGAGGTGCGCCCGCGGCTCGGCCACGTCCGGTCCGTCGAGCACCTCGGCCCGATCCCCGTCAAGGTCGAGACGGTTCCGATCGAGGTCGACCTGTCCGCCACCCCCGGCGGCGCGGCGCTTCTGGCGGCTGCGCAGGCCCTCGTCCAGCAGCGCTGACTGCGTGGGGCACCCGGCCGCCGACCCAGTCCGATCTGGCGTCGGTGATGCCCGCCGAGCGGGCGCCCGTGACGCCAGATCGAGCGCGGGGGACCTGACGGCCCCCGGGGCGGGTACGGCGGGCTAGAGGACGAGGAGGGTCTCGGCGATCTGCACCGCGTTGAGGGCGGCGCCCTTGCGGAGGTTGTCGCCCGAGAGGAAGAGCGCCAGGCCGTGCTCGACGGTGTCGTCGCGGCGGATGCGGCCCACGTAGGTGGGGTCCTGACCCGCGGCCATCAGCGGGGTGGGCACGTCGGTGAGCACGACGCCGGGTGCGTCGGCCAGCAGCTCGCGGGCCCGCTCGGCGGTGATGGGGCGCTCGAAGGCGGCGTTGATGGCCAGCGAGTGGCCGGTGAACACCGGCACCCGCACGCAGAGGCCCGACACGGGCAGGTCGGGGAGCTCGAGGATCTTGCGGCTCTCGAGCCGGAGCTTCTGCTCCTCGGAGGTCTCGCCCAGGCCGTCGTCGACGAAGTCGCCGGCGTGGGGCAGCACGTTGAAGGCGATCGGGCCCGGGAACACGTGGGGCTCGGGGAACTCGACCGCGCTCCCGTCGAGCGCGAGGGCCGCGGCACGGTCGGCGACCTTGCGGGCCTGCTCGTCCAGCTCGGCGGTGCCGGCCAGGCCGCCGCCGCTCACGGCCTGGTAGGTGCTGATCACGAGGCTGCGCAGGCCGGCCTCGTCGTGCAGCGCCTTGAGGGGCGCCATGGCCACCATGGTCGTGCAGTTGGGGTTGGCCACGATGCCCTTGGGGATCGAGCGCAGGGCGTGGGCGTTCACCTCGGGCACGACGAGCGGGACCTCGGGGTCCATCCGCCACGCCGAGGAGTTGTCGATCACGATCGGGCCCTGGGCCGCGACCTTGGGGGCGAGCTCCTTGGAGGTGGCGCCGCCGGCGGAGAAGAGGGCCACGTCGAGGCCCGAGAAGTCGGCGGTGGCGGCGTCCTCCACCACGACCTCGTGCTCGCCCCAGGTGAGGGTGCGCCCGGCGGAGCGGGCGGAGGCGAAGGCCCGGAGGGTGCCAACGGGGTAGCCCCGCTCGGCCAGGATGTCGAGCATCACGCCGCCGACCTGGCCGGTGGCCCCGACCACGCCGACGTTGACACCGGAACTCGCGTCGAACATGCCCCTCAGGCTACGGCGTGCCCCCGCCGCCACCCCAGCGGTTTCGCCATCCGACCCGCTCGCCGTCTCAGCCCGCGCCGCTCGTTCTGGTCACGAAAACGCGGCATCTGCGCCGCGCGCTCGTCACCAGAACGGTGGCCTGGCGGGTGTCAGGCCGGGGCCTGGGACAGTCCGTACGCGTCGTGGAGGACCACGACGGCGCGCTCGAGCTGGTCGGCGGCGATCACGCAGGAGATGCGGATGGCCGACGTCGAGATCATCTCGATGTTGATGCCGTTGCCGGCGAGGGTCTCGAACATGGTCGCCGCCACGCCGGGGTTCGACTTCATGCCGGCGCCGACGACGCTGACCCGGGCGATGTCGGAGTCGGAGCTGACGCCCGTGGCCCCGATCTCGTCGGCGAGGGCCTGGGTGATGTCCAGGCTCGTCCGGAGGTCCTCCTTGGGCGCCGTATACGAGATGTCGGTGACGCCGTGCTCGGAGACGTTCTGCACGATCATGTCGACGTTGACGTCGGCGTCGGCCAGCCGCCGGAAGAGCGAGGCGGCGATGCCCGGGCGGTCGGGGACGCCGGCGATGGTGACCTTGGCCTCGGAGTCGTCGTCGACGACCGCCGAGATGATGGCGTGCTCCATGGATTCCTCCTCGGTCACCCAGGTGCCGACCTCCCAGGTGAAGCTGGAACGGACGTGCAGGCGCACGCCGTGGTTGCGGGCGAACTCGACCGAGCGCATGGCCGGCTTCGGGCAGCCCGCCGCGGTCATCTCGAGCAGCTCGTCGAACGAGATGTGGTGCATCTTGCGGGCGTCGGGGACGAGGCGGGGGTCGGCGGTGAACACCCCCGACACGTCGGTGTAGAGCTCGCACGAGTCGGCCTTCAGGGCCTCGGCGAGCGCCACGGCGGTGGTGTCCGAGCCGCCCCGGCCCAGGAACGTGACGTCCCGGTCGGTGGAGACGCCCTGCGAACCGCCGACGACCGGGACCCGCCCGTTGGCCAGCGCCTCGGCGACCCGGTCGGGCTTCACCTCGAGGATCTTGGCGTTGGTGTGGTTGGTGTCGGTCAGGAAGCCGGCCTGGCTGCCGGTGAACGAGTCGGCGGGCACCCCCATCGCGTGCAGCGCGATGCACAGCAGCGCCGTGGCCTTGCGCTCGCCGGCGGTGATGAGCATGTCCATCTCCCGGCCCGGCCGATCGTCGCCGGAGACCTCCTCGGCGAGACGGAGCAGGTCGTCGGTCTCCTTGCCCATGGCCGAGACCACCACGACCACCTCGTCGCCGCGGCGGTGGGTGCGCGCGATCTGCTCGGCGACGGAGCGCATGCGCTCGGGATCGGCGACGGAGGTCCCGCCGTACTTCTGGACGACTCGCATAGGGCGGCGCCCATCTTGGTCGGCGCGGCGCCGTTTCCACACCTTCGAATCCGGCGGTCGACCAGACTGAGGCCATGGGCACCATCACCTCCTACAACCCCGCACGTCCCGCCGAGGTCCTCGGCGAGTTCCCCAGCGCCGACGCCGCCGCGGTCGACCGGGCCGTCACCGCCGCCACCGAGGCGCAGCGCTCGTGGGCCAAGGTGCCCGTGCCCCTGCGCGCCGACATCATCGCCGAGGCCGGCCGCCTGCTGGCCGCCCGCAAGGACGAACTGGCCGCACTGGTCAGCCGCGAAGCCGGCAAGGTGCTCATCGAGGGCGGCGGCGAGGTGCAGGAGGCCATCGACATGGCCGCCTACGTCGCCGGCCAGGGCCGCTCGGCCTTCGGCGACGTCGTGCCGTCCGAGCTGCGCAACAAGATGGCCTGGACCACGCGCATCCCCGTCGGCGTGGTCGGGATGATCACCCCCTGGAACTTCCCCGTCGCGATCCCGTCGTGGAAGTGCTTCCCGGCCCTGCTGGCCGGCAACGGCATCGTCATCAAGCCCTCCGAGCTCGCTCCCGTGTGCGGCGAGGCGTTCATCGAGGTGCTGGCCGAGTCGGGCGTGCCCGACGGCCTCATCCAGGTGGTCCACGGCACCGGTGAGACCGGCGCGGCGCTCACCACCCACCCGGGGGTGGGCGCGGTCAGCTTCACGGGCTCGGTGCCCACCGGCCGCAAGGTGGCCGCGGCGGCGATGGAGACCGGGCCCCGACTCGTGTCGCTCGAGCTCGGCGGCAAGAACGCCATGATCGTGCTCGACGACGCCGACCTGGACCTCGCCACCGACGGCGCCCTCTTCGGTGCCTTCGGCAGCTCGGGCCAGCGCTGCACGTCCACCTCCCGCCTCGTCGTCCAGCGGGGCGTGGCCGCCGAGCTGGTCGAGCGGGTCGTGTCCCGCGCCGCCGAGCTGCAGCTGGGCGATCCCGTTGACCCCACCACCGACGTCGGCCCCGTGATCACCCGCCAGAGCGCCGAGCGCATCGCCGGCATGCTCGACGCCGCCGTGGCCGAGGGCGCCACCATCGCCGGCGCCAGCGGCATCACCGAGGTGGACGGCTGCGACGGCGGCGCCTTCTTCCGGCCGACCGTGCTCGCCGGCGTCGAGCCGGGTCACCGCATCGCCCGGGAAGAGGCCTTCGGGCCGCTGCTCTCGGTGATCGAGGTGGACTCGCCCGAGGCCGCCGTCGAGATCGTGAACCAGGTGGAGTACGGCCTGTCCGCGGCGGTCTACACCCAGGACATCAACCGGGCCCTCCAGGCCGTCGACGCCATCGACACGGGCATCTGCTACGTCAACGCCCCCACCATCGGCGCCGAGATCCCCCTGCCCTTCGGCGGCACCAAGCACACCGGCAACGGCTTCCGCGAGGCCGGCGCCCGCGGCATCGAGCAGTTCAGCCAGGTGAAGACCGTCTACGTCGACTACTCCGGCCGCCTCCAGCGCGCCCAGATCGACACGTAACCGCGGGCCCTCCTCCGTCGGAGCCGTCGGCATCCGGTTCGGCGGCGCCGCGGCCCGCCTCCGGCGGTCGACCGCACCCTGACCCCGGCGCGTCCCTCGGCGCGGCTTCGGCGTGGGTTCGCCTCGCTAGATTCGCGGACGGAGGGACGGACGTGGTCGAGATGCTCGGGAGGCGTGCCACCGGACCTGCGGCGCCTCGGCGGCTCGCGGCCCTGCTGCTCGTCGCGCTCCTCGCGAGCCTCGTCGTCGCCCTGCCCGCCTCCCCCCTCGCCGCGGACGGCAACGAGGCCCCCGGCGCACCGGCGCCAGCCCGCTCGGTCACCGCAGGGAACGGGTACACCTGCAGCATCTTCAGCACGGGGATCGTGCGCTGCTGGGGGGAGAACGCCGACGGCTCCCTCGGGGTCGGGGACACGGGTGACCGTGGCACCCAGCCGGGGCACATGCTCCTGGGCCTCGCCGACACAAACCTGGGCACGGGCCACACCGCCACGGCGATCAGCGCCGGCGGCCGCCACACGTGTGCGGTGCTCGACGACGGCACCGTCAAGTGCTGGGGCCTCAACACCAACGGCCAGCTCGGCCTCGGCGACATCGCGGACCGGGGGGACCAGCCGGGCGAGATGGGCGACGCCCTCCCCACCGTCGGCCTCGGCACCGACCACACCGCCGCCGCCATCGCCGCCGGCGCGAGCCACACCTGCGCCCTCCTCGACGACGGCACCGTCAAGTGCTGGGGCCTCAACACCAACGGCCAGCTCGGCCTCGGCGACCAGCAGGCGCGCGGCGACGCCGGCGGCGAGATGGGCGACGCCCTCCCCACCGTCGCCCTCGGCGCCGGCCACACCGCCACGGCCATCGCCGCGGGTGGCGACCACACCTGCGCACTGCTCGACGACGGCACCGTCAAGTGCTGGGGTGTCAACGACAAGGGCCAGCTCGGCCTCGGCGACGTCCTCCCCCGCGGTGGTGGCCCCGGCGAGATGGGCGACAGCCTCCCCGCCGTCGACCTCGGGACCGGGCGCACCGCCATCGCCCTCACGGCCGGGCCATTGCACACGTGCGCCCTGCTCGACAACGGGGAGATCAAGTGCTGGGGTGAGTCGTTGCACGGGCGGCTCGGGCTGGGTGACACGAACGACCGGGGCGACCAGGCCGGCGAGATGGGCGACGCCCTGCCCACCGTCGACCTCGGCACGGGACGCACGGCGGACGGGGTGACCGCCGGTGACAGCTTCACCTGTGCCCTCCTCGACGACGCCACGGTCAAGTGCTGGGGCCTGAACAACGTCAGCCAGCTCGGCATCGCCGGCCCCTACCGGGGGGACGAGCCGAACGAGATGGGCGACGACCTCCCCCGGGTCAGCCTCGGCACCGGCCGCCGCGTCGACGCGGTCAGCTCCGGCGCGTTCCACACGTGCGCGGTGCTGGACGACGACGTCGTGCGCTGCTGGGGGAACAACGACTCGGGCGAGCTCGGCGTCGGCGACACCGCCGACCACATCGGCGTGGGCGACGCCCACCCCGCCTCCGCGCTCCTCGGCTCGGCCATCGCCGGCCACATCCGGGGAACGGGCGGCGAGCCCCTCGCAGGCGGCCTGGTGGCCGCGCTGCGCACCACGGACTTCTCCGTCGCCGGCGGCGGGCGGGCCGACGCCACGGGCATGTTCGGCTTCGCGGTCCCCGCCGGCTCCTACTACCTGTACGGGATCGAGCCCACCGGCTCGTACGACCCCGGCTTCCTCGGCGACCCGTGGGCGGTCGGCGTCGGGTCGGGGATGACCATCGCCGGACCCGCCCTCACCCCGCGGGAGGGCACCATCGCCGGACGGGTCACGGACTCGGGCACCGGCGACGGCCTGGCGGGCGCGATCACCATGTCCCTGACGTCGCTCGGCCTGGCCGAGCAGGCCACCACGACCGACGGGAACGGCGACTTCACCCTGCCGGGCCTGCGCACCGGGCCCCACTACCTCATCACGGTGGACCTCAGCGGCGCCCACGCCCCCCGCTTCCACCCGGACGCACCCGACATCACCGCGGCCACCCCGGCGGTGACGACCGCGGGTGCCGTCACGGTCTCGGACGGCGCACTCCCCGCCCAACCCGCCTCCGGCACCGGCGCCGCGCTCGTCGGACGGGTCAGGGACACCGCCGGGGCATCCGTCCCGTCCGTCCTCGTCGTCGCCCTCCGGGCCGACACCCTCGCGCTGGCACGGGCCACGCTCACGAACGCCAACGGCGGCTACGCCCTGGCCGTCAGCCCCGGCGACTACAAGATCGGCTTCATCGACCCCACCGGCGCGCACCTGCGTGAGTGGTACGACGACCAGCCCGTGGAACGCCTCGACCTCGCGGGGACGGTGACCGCACCGGGGACCGCGAACGCGGTGCTGACCCCCACGACCGGGGGCCTCGACGGGACCGTGCGCCGCAACGGCGCCCCGGTCGGCGGGGCGTGGGTCATCGCCATCGGTCCGTCCGGGATCGCCGGCGCCACGACCACCGACGCCGCCGGCGCCTACCGCATCGACGACCTCGCCCCCGGCACGTACCGGGCGGCGATCGTGCACCCGGCGACGGGGCGCTCCGTCTACTGGGACGGTGCCGCCGGCTACCTCGACGGGACGGTGTTCCCGGTCACGGCCGGACAGGTGACACCGATCGACCCGACGCTCTGACGCCGGGCCGCGGTCGGTGGGTGGGGCGCGAGGCGATAGCTTTCCCGGCCGTGGGTACCGAGAAGCGGGAACGTCAGAAGGCCGGACGCCAAGCACGCCTCGAGGCCGCCAAGGCCGAGCAGGAGCGCAAGGAGCGCCGCCGGCGCTTCCTCACCTTCGGGATCATCGGCGTGGTCATCGTCGGCGGGCTCTACGCGTGGTCGGTGTTCGGTGGTGACGACGGCGGCGACTCGGCCGACTCGACCACGACGACCACGGCCGTGCCCTTCAGCTACGGCAGCACCGAATGCGCCCCCGACACCCCGCCGGCCGAGCCCGTCCTCGACTACGAGGACTCGTTCCAGGACTGCCTCGATCCGGCGGCCACCTACACCGCCGTGTTCGACACCACCCAGGGTGAGATCCGGGTCGACCTCGACACGGCCACCACCCCCGGCACCGTGAACAACTTCGTCAACCTGGCCCGCAACGGCTACTACGACGGCACCGAGATCTTCCGCACCGACACGTCGATCGGCATCATCCAGGGCGGCTCGCCCCACACCAACGACGCCAGCGACCCCGGCCCGGGCTACAACCTCCCCGACGAGGGCAGCGGCTACACCTACGCCCCCGGCCAGCTGGTCATGGCCCGTGGCGCCGGCCCCGACAGCGGCTCGGCCCAGTTCTTCTTCGTCGGCACCGACGCCGCCGCGGCCCTCGACGCCCAGGGCACCTACGTGGTCTTCGGGACCACCGACGACGCCGGCATCGAGGTCATCAACGCCGTCCTCGCCCTCAACGAGGACGACCCCGCGAGCGGCCTCGGCGGCGCCCCCAGCGAGACCGTCACCGTCAACTCGGTGACCATCGAGCAGAGCGGCGGGACCACCACGACCACGGCGGGCGACCCAGAGGCCACCACGACGACGACGCCGTGAGCTCCGGGGGTCCCCGCTCGCACGACCCGGGCACCACGGACCTTCGCCGATCGGATCGAGACCGATGAGCACGACACCCCCGCCGCCACCGCCACCGGGCTGGCCGCCACCGCCCGCCCCCGGCCCGGTGCCATCGGCGCCGACCCCCGCCTCGGGACCGCGGGTCGGCGTGATCGTGGCCATCGTCGCCGCCGTGGTCGGCGGCCTGTTCCTGCTCGTGGTGCTCGGCGCCGCGATCACCGCGATCGTGGCCCAGGACGACTCGGATCGCGACAGCACCATGGACGCCGACGCCGGCCCGGCCGCCACGGGATCGTCCGACGCCACGACCGTCACCGCCGGAGGCTTCACCTTCGGCACCACCGAGTGCGCCCCCGAGTCCCCGCCGGCCGAGCCCGTCCTCGACTACGCCGACGCCTTCCAGGACTGCCTCGACCCCACCGCGACGTACACCGCGGTCTTCGACACCAGCGAGGGCGAGATCCGCGTCGACCTCGACACCGCCACCACCCCGGGAACGGTCAACAACTTCGTGAACCTGGCCCGCAACGGCTACTACGACGGCACCACCTTCTTCCGCACCGACACCTCGATCGACATCATCCAGGGCGGCTCGCCCCACACCGACGACCCCGCCGACCCCGGGCCGGGGTACACGATCCCCGACGAGCGCAGCGGGTTCACCTATGAGCCGAGTCAGCTGGTCATGGCGCGAACGGCCGCCCCCGACAGCGCCGGCGCGCAGTTCTTCTTCGTGGCCGGCCCCGACGCCTCGCTGCTCGACTCGCAGGGCACCTACGTCGTGTTCGGCGCCACCGACGCCGACGGGCTCGACGTGCTCGAGTCGATCCTCGACCTCAACGTCGACGACCCCGCCAGCGGCCTCGGCGGCGCCCCCAGCCGCACCGTGACCGTCGAATCGGTGACGATCGAGCAGCGCGACTGACGCCGCGCCGGCGGCTGACCTCACGAGAACTGGCACCGGACCGGCCGAGCGTCTCCTGATCAGGCGAGGCCGAGGCGGACGAGCTGGTCGTCCGGAGCCTCCACGCTGCGCAGCGCCTCGCGCAGCCGGTCGGCGTGGCCGGCCTCCGAGCGCTCGCCGGCGAGGTCGTGCTCCTCGAAGGGGTCCTCGTCGAGGTCCCAGAGGTGGTTGCCCGTCATGGGGTGGCCGAGGGCCCAGAACGGCAGCAGGTCGCCGTCGACGAACGGCTGGCGGATCACCGGGATCGACGAGCCGGGCATGTGGTCGAGCCATGCCCGGTCGTCCGGCGGCGGGAGCGCCGTGATCCCCGAGATCGGGAGGGGCATGGTCGACCAGCGGTTCGACCACATCGACAGCGGCTCGTTGGCGCCGGCCGGCCCGCGGGCGTACTTGGTGTGCCCGTCGAACAGGTGCACCTCGCGGCCCCAGATGCCGGCGAGAGCCCAGTCCCTGATCGAGTCGGCCGTCCCCTCCAGCAACGGCACCAGCGAGTGCCCATGGGTGCGATGGCCGACCGTCACCCCGAACACGTCGGCGAGCGTGGCGTGCAGGTCGACACTCGTGGTGAGCGCGTCGCACGCCCCCGGCTCGAGCCCCGGCCACGCCACCAGCAGCGGGATGTGGCTCATGGGCTCGTAGAGCGGTACGCCCGGCTTGCCGAAGACGTCGTGCTCACCGAGGTAGTGGCCGTGGTCGGTGGTGACGATGACCGCGGTGTCGTCCCACCGACCTTGGTGGTCGAGCTCGTCGAGGAGCCGCCCGAACCAGTGGTCGATCATGGTGAGCTTGGAGCCGTAGTTGGCCCGCACGTGGCGGGCCTGGCGCTCGGTCAGCACGCCGTTGGCGACCGTGTCGGTCGAGTAGGGCGGCCAGATGACGAGGGGCTCCTCCCAGTCCGGGTCGTACATGCCGGCCCACGGCGCCGGCGTGTCGAAGGGCTCGTGGGGGTCGAACTCGTCGACGAAGAGCAGCCAGCGGTCGTGGGCGTCGGCGCTGGTGGCCAACCACTCGGTGGCGGCGGTCATGGTGCGGGGGCCCGGGAAGTCGGCCTCCTCCCGGAACCAGGTGCGGGTGTCGTCGTAGTGGCGGTGCACCCAGCCCGGTTCGGCGGGCAGCGCCGGCGCCCCCACCCACGACGGGTCGGCCCGGGTCTTCCAGGGGTCGCCCTCGTGGCCCCGCACGTAGGACCACGCCGAGAAGTCGGTGTGGTAGTTCTCGCCGCCCGTCTCGAACAGGTGCGGGTGGTCGGTGCACAGCATCGTGGTGACGCCCGCCTCGCGTAGGGCGTCGGTGATGGCCCGCTCCCACAGCTCGACCGAGCCCCACGGCCGCCACAGGAAGTCGAGCGCGCCGCAGAGGATGTCGTGGCGGGCGGGCATGCAGGGCAGCGAGCCCACGTGGTGGCGCTCGAAGCGGACCGACCGCGCCGCGAACCGGTCGAGGTTCGGCGTGGCGAACTCGTCGGCGCCGTAGGCCCCGAGGTGGTGGCGGTTGAGACTGTCGAGCAGCACCACCACGACGTGGCGGGGCCGGCGGGGGCCGGCCGGCGGCGGATCGCCCGCCGTCTCGGCGGCCGCGGCCGCCGCCCCGGTCACGGCAGGGCGGTGAGGGGCTGGGACTGGCCGTCCACCCAGATGGCGACCTCGCCGGCGCCCTCGGCGCGCCACGTGCCGTCGGGGTCGCGGATCAGCGCCGTGCGGTCGTCGACGCCGGCGATGGGGAGGCCCTTGGGGGCCAACTGGATGGTGCGGTGGGCCTTGTCCCGCGACCAGTGGTCGTGGTGCGGGATGACTGCGAGGCCCGGGATCAGGCCGAGGCCGACGGCGAAGGCGCCGCCTCGGGGGTCGACCATCGGGTCGCAGAGCACGCGGGCGGCGCCACCGGACGCGGCCAGCACCGCGCCGCCCTCCCACGCCGAGACCAGCGCGTCCCACACCGGCGAATCCTTCAGCACCGAGCGCAGGTGCATCGACGAGCCGCCGCAGAGGTAGACGAAGCGGGCGTCGGCCACGACCTGGGCGTGCTGGGCCTCCAGCGCGTCGACGCGCTTCAGCACGGG
Source organism: Acidimicrobiales bacterium (assembly GCA_041908445.1). GTDB lineage: Bacteria > Actinomycetota > Acidimicrobiia > Acidimicrobiales > DATDAH01 > JAEUJM01. The sequence continues at coordinate 15,054 of JAYRFK010000072.1, forward strand.
CACGCCGGTCACGGTGGCACCCAGGCCGGAGAACCACTCGGTGGCGGCGTCGACCTCGCGGAAGGGGTGCTCGTAGGCCGCCGCGGTCGGCAGCACGACGACCTCGGTCCCGCCGCTGGCGGCCAGCAGGCCGGCGTCGAAGGAGCAGCCCTCGCTGAACGCGGCGCCGCCCACCAGGGCGAGGGGGCCGCTCACTCGCCGCCCTCCGTCGCATCCTCGGTGGGGGCTGCGGCCCCGGACGGGGCCACGTCGGCCGGACGGCGGGTCGCGGCACCCAGGACGAAGGTGCGGATGGGCCAGACGACCGGCGGCATGTTGATCCTCTCGACGTCGACGATGATCAGGTGGTTGGAGCGGATGGCGAAGGGCACGTCCCGGTCGATCTCCCAGCCGGACACGAGGCGGACCATCGGGCTGGCCGCGGAGCGGAGGCGGTGACCGAACCCGGGCTCCCGCACGGGCTCGAGGAACAGTAGACGGCCCTCCGGCGCCAGCAGGCGCCGCATCGCGGCGATCTCGGTGTCGAGGTCCTCCACCGCCGCGAGGTGCAGCAC
>JAYRFK010000073.1:0-33322 GCA_041908445.1 Acidimicrobiales bacterium
CGGGCGGGGCGGGGCGGCCGGTGGCGCGGCGGCGGCCGCCGGGGCCGCCGCCCGGCGCGCGGTCGGGCGCCGCGGGCGGAGGCGGGCCCACTGCACCACGAAGAGCGCGCCCACGCCCACGGCGAGCAGGGCCGCGAGCCGCTCTCCCAGGGCCGCCGACATGGGGCGACGCTACCGCGGCGCCCCGGCCCCCCGAACGGCGCGGAAACCCGTCGTCGGCCACCTCGGACCCGAGCGCCGGCCGACTAGACTGACCACCTTCACACGGGCTGAGCAGACAGCGGACGACAACAGACAAGGGGTGTGCCGGCGTGGCTGAGATCGAGATCGGGATCGGCAAGTCGGGGCGGCGGGCGTACGGGTTCGACGACATCGCGATCGTCCCGAGCCGCCGGACGCGCGACCCCGAGGACGTCGACATCACCTGGGAGATCGACGCCTTCACCTTCGACCTCCCGCTCATGGCCTCCGCCATGGACGGCGTCGTCAGCCCCGCCACCGCCATCGAGATCGGCCGCCTCGGCGGCGTCGGCGTGCTCAACCTCGAGGGCCTGTGGACCCGCTACGAGGATCCCGAGGCGCTCTTCGAGGAGATCTCGGAGCTGTCGCCCGAGAAGGCCACGCTGCGCATGCAGGACATCTACTCGGCGCCGATCATCCCCGAGCTCATCGGGGAGCGCATCCGCCAGATCAAGGAGGCCGGCGTCGTCTCCTGCTGCTCGGTCACCCCGCAGCGCACCGAGGCCTTCGCCAAGGAGCTCCTCGACGCCGAGCTCGACCTGCTCGTCATCCAGGGCACCGTCGTGTCCGCCGAGCACGTCTCCAAGACCGTCGAGCCCCTCAACCTCAAGCGCTTCGTCCGCGAACTCGACATCCCCGTGATCGTGGGCGGTTGCGCCAGCTACCAGGCCGCCCTCCACCTCATGCGCACCGGTGCCGCCGGCGTGCTCGTCGGCGTCGGCCCCGGCCACGCCTGCACCACCCGCGGCGTGCTCGGCATCGGCGTCCCCCAGGCCACCGCCATCGCCGACGCCCGGGCCGCCCGCATGCGCCACCTCGACGAGACCGGCGTCTACGTCCACGTCATCGCCGACGGCGGCATGGGCACCGGCGGCGACATCGCCAAGGCCATCGTCTGCGGCGCCGACGCCGTGATGATCGGCTCGCCCCTCGCCGCCGCCTCCGAGGCGCCCGGTCGGGGCTACCACTGGGGCATGGCCACCTTCCACCCGACGCTGCCCCGCGGTGCCCGGGTCAAGACCACCACCCGCGGCACCCTCGAGGAGATCCTCGTCGGCCCCGCCCACGAGAACGACGGCCGCATGAACCTGTTCGGCGCCCTGCGCACGTCCATGGCCACCTGCGGCTACGAGTCGGTCAAGGAATTCCAGAAGGCCGAGGTCATGGTGGCGCCCGCGCTGCAGACCGAGGGCAAGGTGCTCCAGAAGGCCCAGGGCGTGGGGATGGGCCACTGACCGGGATCCCCTCGTGACCGAGGAGGTCACGCCGACGGTCCTGGTCGTCGACTTCGGGGCCCAGTACGCGCAGCTCATCGCGCGGCGGGTGCGCGAGGCCCACGTCTACAGCGAGATCATCCCCCACTCGATCACCGCCGAGGAGGTCGAGCGGCGCGCCCCGGCGGCCATCATCCTCTCCGGCGGGCCGAAGTCCGTGAACGTCGAGGGCTCGCCCCGCCTCGACCCCGCCATCTACGACCTCGACGTGCCGCTGCTCGGCATCTGCTACGGCGCCCAGCTCGTCGCCCTCCAGCTCGGCGGCGAGGTCGCCGGCACCGGCAAGGGCGAGTACGGCCGCACCGAGCTCGAGGTCACCGAGCCCGGCGTGCTGCTGCACGACTACCCACCCGCCACCCAGAGCGTCTGGATGAGCCACTTCGACTCGATCGTGGCCGCCCCCGACGGCTTCACCGTCACCGCCCGCACCGCCGACGTGCCCGCGGCCGCCTTCGAGGACCCCGACCGGCGCCGCTTCGCCGTGCAGTTCCACCCCGAGGTCCACCACACCCCCCAGGGCCAGGCCATCCTCGAGCGCTTCCTCTACGAGGGCGCCGGCTGCTCGCCGTCGTGGACCATGCGCTCGATCATCGACCAGTCCGTCGAGGCCATCCGCGCCCAGGTCGGCGACGAGAAGGTCATCTGCGGGCTCTCCGGCGGCGTCGACTCCGCGGTGGCCGCCGCCCTCGTGCACAAGGCCGTCGGCAGCCAGCTCACCTGCGTGTTCGTCGACACCGGCCTCATGCGCAAGGACGAGGGCGACCAGGTCGTCGAGACCTTCCACCGCCACCAGGGCATCGAGCTCGTCCACGTCCGTGCCGCCGACCGCTTCTTCGAGCGCCTCGCCGGCGTCGTCGACCCCGAGGAGAAGCGCAAGACCATCGGCGAGCTCTTCATCCGGGTCTTCGAGGAGGCCGCCGGCGGGCTGTCCGACGCCCGCTTCCTCGTCCAGGGCACGCTCTACCCCGACGTCATCGAGTCGGGCACCCCCGACGCCGCCAAGATCAAGAGCCACCACAACGTCGGCGGCCTGCCCGAGGACATGGACTTCGAGCTCGTCGAGCCCCTCCGCAGCCTCTTCAAGGACGAGGTCCGCGAGGTCGGCCGCGAGCTGGGCCTGCCCGACGAGATCGTGTGGCGCCAGCCCTTCCCCGGCCCCGGCCTCGGCGTGCGCATCATCGGCGAGGTCACCCCCGAGCGGGTGGCCATCCTCCAGCACGCCGACGCCGTCGTCCGCGAGGAGATCAAGGCCGCCGGCCTCGAGCGCGAGATCTGGCAGGCGTTCGCCGTGCTGCCCGACATCCGCAGCGTCGGCGTCATGGGCGACGAGCGCACCTACGCCTACCCCATCATCGTCCGGGCGGTCACCAGCGAAGATGCCATGACCGCCGACTGGGCCCGGCTGCCCTACGAGGTGCTCGAGCGCATCTCGTCGCGGGTGATCAATGAGGTGCGCGGCGTGAACCGCGTCGCCTACGACATCACCTCCAAGCCGCCTGGCACCATCGAGTGGGAGTGACGGGGGCGTCTCGCCACTGACCGGTCGGCGGGTCCTGACGGCGGACATCCGTTTCGGGCCATGCTCGCCGCTCCTCGCTGCGCTCGTCGCTTGCTGCGCGTGGCCCGAAGCCGTTCCGCCGCCACCCGCCGACCTCCCCGTCGCTGCGGCCGGTTGTTGCCACTCGACGGTGCGTGACGGCTCGGCAGTGCGGGTCGTGATCTCCGCCGTTCCTTGCTTTGGGTCCGGGCCTCCTCGGTGGTGGCCTTGGTCCTGCGGCGGAGCTCGCCGCCTCCCTACCCGGCGGGCTGAGGTCGGCTGGCACGGGCGGTGACTGCGAGCCGGATCCCGCCTCAGGTCCTGAGGAGGTTCAGGCGGTCGTACTGGTCGTTCAGGAGGTCGTCGGTGGGGGCCTCCAGCCAATCCAAGGCGTTGGCGTAGAGGGTTCTCGCGTCGATGGTGCTCCGCACGTCGCCGTCGACGAGGTCGCGCAGGTCGAGGTCGCCGTGGATGCCGCCGTTCACCATGGGGCCGATCGCGAACAGGGTGTTGCCGTTGCCGTGGTCGGTGCCCGTGCTGCCGTTCTCGGCGACGCGGCGGCCGAACTCGCTCGTCGCCACGACGAGGACGTCGTCGGCGCGGCCCTGGTCGGCCATGGCGCCCAGGAAGGCGGTGAGGCCGCCGGCCAGGTCGGCGAGCAGGGCGTGGTGGCGCTCGGGCTGGTTGGCGTGGGTGTCGTAGCCCTCGACGCCGACGACGACGACCTGGGTGCCGATGTCCAGGCCGATCAACTGCGCCGCGGTGGTCAGCAGGGTGGTGGCCGGCGTCGCGTCCACGGCCTGGGTGGGGGTGACGTCGCCGGTCGCCCGGGCCAGCACGTCGACGCCCTCGATGGTGGCGGGGATGACGGCCTGGGCCGCGGCGAGTAGCGGGTCGTCGCTGCGGGGGGCGGCGGTGGCCGTGAACGCCGCGACCACCGCCTCGGGGTCGGTGGCCGGGCCGCTCGGAGCCGTCAGCCGGAACGCCGCCGGCGAGGTGACCACCGTCGACAGGCTGTCGGCGGCGAGCACCCGGCTGTCGGTGCCCAGCGCCACCGCGCGCAGCGGCTCGGGCCGGTCGCCGGCGGTGGCGTCGAGCCAGCGGCCGAGCCACGAGCGGGTGAACGGCGCCTCGCCGCCCGCCCGCCACACGTCGGTGGCCACGAAGTGCGAGCGGCTCTGATCGGGGAACCCGGCCCCCTGGAGCGCCGCCAGGTGGCCCGCGGCCCACAGCGGGGCCAGGTCGGCGAGGGCGGGGTGCAGGCCATAGCGGTCCTGGCCCGCCAGCGCGACCCGCTCCGCCTCGGGGACGGCCACCGTCGGCCGGGCGTCGTGGTAGCGGCCGTCCGCGGGGACCAGCGTGTTCAGGCCGTCGTTGCCGCCCGCGAGCTCGAGCACCACGAGCACCCGGCCCCGCGGGCGGGCGGGCGGCGGGGTGGCGGTGCGCTCCCGCACCTGCTCGCCCAGGAGCTCGTGCCACGCCACCGCCCCGACCGCGGCGGCGCCGGCCGTGGCGCCGGTGAGGGCGAGGAAGCGGCGGCGGCTCAGGTCGGCCATCAGGCGAGCACCAGGTCGGGGGAGGCGAGGGCCACGACCAGGGCGGCCAGTCCGTCGTCGCGGGTCGACGACACGTCGGCAACCGCCGCGGTGGTCGCCGGGCTGAAGCCGGCCGGCCGGCCGAGCGCGTCGGCCAGCGCCCGCAGGTCACCCGCCGCCGCCGCTCGGCGGGCGGGGCCGTCGGGATCGCTCGCGGCGCCGACGAGGCCGGCCAGGTTGTAGCGCTGGGCCGTGGTCGACGAGGTCAGCCACGTGGCGCCGCCGGGCCAGCCGCCGACGTTCGGCGGCCAGAACGGCAGGTGCCCGGCGTCGTACAGGGCCCAGTACCGCGTGGTCGGGTCGAGGGCCGCACCCGTGGCCCGCTGGGCAGCGAGGAGCCACGGCATCGGCCCGAGCACCAGGCCGGCGGTGCGGCCCTCGGCCACGGCCTCGAGCACGGCGCGGGCCAGCACCCTGAGGTCGAGGTCGGCGTCCCGGAAGCGGCGGCCGAGGTCCTCGAGCAGCGCCGGGTCGGCCTCGGGTCCGAGCACGGCCCGCCCGAAGCGGGCGGCGACGAACGGCGCGCACGCCTCGTGGGACACGACGGCGTCGATCACCGTGTCGAGGTCGTGGACCCCCCGCCGCCCCAGGTAGCGCTGCGGGGTGTCGTCGTGGTCGGCGGCCACGAACACACCCCGACCGGCGGCGGCCAGCGGATCGGGGTTGGTGAGGTCGGCGTCGATCCGCCAGCCGGTCAGGGCCCGTGCGCCGGCCCGGACGTCGTCCTCGGCGTAGTTGCCCACGCCGAGGGCGAACAGCTCCAGCAGTTCCCGCGAGTAGTTCTCGTTGGGGGCACCGGCGGCGCTGTCGCCGCCGTCCAGGTACCGCAGCATGGCGGCGTCCACCGTCACGGCCCGCAGGAGGTCGGGGAACGAGCCGAGCCCAGCCCGCCGGAAGAGCCGGATCTGGCCGACCATGGTGGGGACGTGGACCACCACGGCCACGCTCGACACGAGGTGGCCGTGCCAGTACCAGGCCATCCACTCCTCGAAGGGCCGGTCGGCGATGAGCAGCAGGTCGAGCCAGCGGTCCACCGCGTTCGCGGCGCCCTGGCCTCCGTCGGCGAGCGGCAGGTCCACTCCCGCCCACGGATCCGCCGGCGCGGCGGGCACGCCGTGCCCGTCGGGGTCGACGAGGCGGTCGATCACCGCGTCGACGCCGAGGGCCTCGAGGTCGTCGAGCTCGCCTGGCGCGAGCCCGAACCCGGCCCGGCGGTACAGCCGTGCGATCGCCTCCCGCTCGTCCCCGTCCTCTGGCATCTCGTCGCTCGACCTCGGCGGCAGCGTACCGCCGCCCCCGGAGCGGGTCCCGGCGGCCGGGTCGTTACGATGCGGCGCGCTCATGGGCCCTCTCCGACTGGTCGATCGTCGACCCTCGCTCACGGCGGACGAGCTCGCGGCTCGGTTCGTGCCGCCGGCGCGCTTCGCCTCCGTGCGGTTCGGCAACTACGAGCCGAACCCGGCGCATCCGTCGCAGGCCGCGGCCCTCGCCGCGCTCGAGGCCTTCGGCGCATCGTTCTCGTCGTCGTCGTCGTCCGGTGACGGCGGCGGACGGTTCTTCCGGCGGGGACGGGGCGCCACCCGTCCCGTCGGGCCGGCGGCGCTCTACCTCGACGGCGGGTACGGCGTCGGCAAGACCCACCTCGTCGCCGCTCTGTTCCACGCCGTCCCCGGGCCGGCGGCGTACCTCACCTTCGCCGAGCTGACCGCGGTCATCGGCTTCGTCGGGATGGAGGACGCCGTGCGGGCCTTCTCGGCCTACCAGCTCCTCTGCATCGACGAGTTCGAGCTCGACGACGTCGCCAACACGCTCATGGCCGTCACGTTCCTGCGCGGCGTGCTGCCCGGCGAAGAGCGACCGGACGGGACACGAGTGGTCACCACCTCCAACTCGGTGCCCGACCAGCTCGGCGAGGGGCGGTTCGCCGCCGACGACTTCAAGCGGGAGATCGCGGCCATCGCCGCCCACTTCGAGGTGCTGCGCATCGACGGTCCCGACTACCGGGCCTCGTCGATCGCCCCGGTCGAGTCGCTCGACGAGGCCGAGGTGGCGACGGTGGTCGGGCGGGCCGGCGGCCCGGCCTCCGAGGATGACTTCGACTCGCTCCTCGCGCATCTGCGGGTCGTGCACCCGGTGCAGTTCGCCGCGCTGGTCGAGGGCCTCGACACCGTGGTCGTCCGGGGCCTGCACCCGATCGCCAACCAGGGCGACGCCCTGCTCTTCGTCCACCTGGTCGACGAGCTCTACGACGCCGGGATCACCGTTGCGGCGACGGGCTGCGGCGTCCACGAGTTGTTCCCCGAGAGCTACCGGGGTGGCGGCTACCGCAAGAAGTACGGGCGGGCCGAGTCCCGCCTCAGCGCCCTGCTGGCCGAGGCGACCGGCGCCTGACCGTTCCGGCCGCTCACCGGTGACGTTGACCGCCGGAGGCGGGCAGCGCCGAGGATGAACCGGATCGGCGAAGCCGCTCCGAGGGACGAGGAGCCAGTGTCACGCGAGGCGGGCGACGACGGGGGCCATGTCGTCGATGCTGGCGGCGCTGATGCCGATGTAGCTGATGCCGAAGCGCTCGCGCTGCTCGACGAGGTCGTCGATGATCTGCTCCACCGTGCCCGCCAGCGCGTGCGGGCTGGCGAGCGCCGCCTCGGGCGAGAGCCCGAACCCGGGGGCGAGCTGCTCGGCGAGGCCGACCCGGTCGTCGGTGACCATCGCGAGATGGATGCGCACCTGCAGCTCGAGGTCGTCGAAGCGGTCGCCGGCGGCGTCGCGGATCCAGCCGATCTTCTCGGCGGTGTGCTCGGCGGTGCCGTCGGGGCCGACGCTGGCATCGATGCGGCCGCCGTGGAGGTTGAAGTTGAGGCCCACGATGTCGGCCTGCTGGGCGGCCAGGGTCAGGATCCGCTTGCCGCCGCCGCCGATCAGGATCGGCGGGTGGGGGCGCTGGACGGGCTTCGGGGTGCCCTCCAGGCCGGCCAGGCGGTAGTGCTCGCCGGCGAAGTCCACTGGGCCGTCGGCGAAGAGCCCCTTCAAGACGGTCAGGGCCTCGGCCAGGCGGTCGATGCGCACGCCGGCGGGGTCGAGGGGGATGCCGGCCTGCTCGTAGTCGGTCGTCATCCAGCCGGCGCCGATGCCCAGCTCGAGGCGGCCGCCCGAGAGCACGTCGAGGGTGGCAGCCTCCTTGGCCAGCAGCACGGGGTGGCGGTAGTCGTTGGCGTAGGTGAGCGCACCGATGCGCAGCCCGGGGGCGGCCGCGGCGGCGGCCATGAGCCCGACCGTGGGCGCGAACTGGGCGTCGAGGTGGTCACCCATGGTGAGCGTCGAGTAGCCGAGGTCCTCGGCCTTGCGGGCGAGGGCGGTCCAGCCCGCGGCGTCGTCCGAGTGGCCGCACTGGACACCGAAGCGGAAGGGTCGGAGCACCCGGTGAAAGTACTCTGCGGCGATGGCGGACACCCCCGACGGCTGGGACCCACTCGACGACTTCGTGGCCCACGAGGTCACCTACGACGACGAGCGCAAGACCGTGTACCGCAAGGGTGAGGGCCCGGCGGTCATCGTCATCTCCGAGATCCCGGGCATCACCCCCGCCGTCGCCGGCTTCGCCCGGCGGGTCGCCGACCTCGGGTGCACGGTGGCCATGCCCTCGCTCTTCGGCGATCCCGGTCGGCCGATGTCGGCGGGCTACGCGGCGTCGTCGCTGCTCGGCGCCTGCGTGTCGAAGGAGTTCGCCACCATGGCCACGGGCCGCACCTCGCCGGTCACCGTGTGGCTCCGGCACCTCGCCCGCGACCTGCACGACGAGGTCGGCGGCCCCGGGGTCGGCGTGGTGGGCATGTGCCTCACCGGCGGGTTCGCCCTCGCCATGATGGTCGACGAGGAGGTCGTCGCCCCCGTGCTCAGCCAGCCGTCGCTGCCCTTCCCGGTCGGCGGCGCCCGCAAGCGGGACCTCGGCATCTCCGGCGAGGACCTCGCCAGGGTGAAGCAGCGGGTCGACGAGGGCGTCTGCGTGCTCGGCCTGCGCTTCACGGGCGACATGGCCGTCCCCGGCGACCGCTTCGCCCGGCTGCGGGAGGAGCTCGGCGACGGGTTCGTCGGCGTCGAGATCGACTCGTCGAAGGGCAACCCCCACGGCATCCCGACGAACGCCCACTCGGTGCTCACCGAGCACCTCGTGGACGAGCCCGGCCACCCCACGCGGGATGCGCTGGAGCAGGTGCTCGACCTGTTCCGGGAGCGCCTCCTCAGCGGCTGACGCGCGGAAATCCCAGCGTTGTCATGCGACGGTAGGGTGGCCCCGTGCCGCCTGCTGGACCCTCCGCCGACCCCTTCGGGGAGGCGCCGGGCGCGGGTTTCCTCGACGGGCTGAACCCCGCCCAGCAGGAGGCGGTGACCCACCACGACGGGCCGCTGCTCGTCGTCGCCGGTGCCGGCTCGGGCAAGACCCGGGTGCTCACGCACCGCATCGCCCACCTGATCAACCAGCACGGCATCTCGCCGTTCGAGATCCTGGCCATCACCTTCACCAACAAGGCCGCGGACGAGATGAAGCAGCGCGTCGCCGCCCTCATCGGGCCCGTCGCCGCCAAGATGTGGGTCTCGACGTTCCACTCCGCCTGCGTGCGCATCCTGCGCCGGGACGCCGACCGCCTCGACTACCCGTCGTCGTTCACGATCTACGACCAGGCCGACGCGGTGCGGCTCACGGGCTACGTCATCCGCGACCTCAACCTCGACCCGAAGCGCTTCCCGCCGCGGGGCGTGCACGCCACCATCAGCGCGGCGAAGAACGACCTGGTGCGGGCCCACGAGTACGCCGAGCGGGCCCAGGTCATCTACGAGCGCAAGGTCGCCGACGTCTACACGGAGTACCAGGCCCGCCTGCACCGGGCGGGGGCCATGGACTTCGACGACCTCCTGCTGGTGGCGGTCGAGCTGTTCCAGAAGAACCCCGACGTGCTCGAGCGCTACCGCGCCCGGTTCCGCCACATCCTCGTCGACGAGTACCAGGACACCAACCGCGTCCAGAACGAGCTCGTCCTGCTCCTCGCCGGCGGCCACCGGAACGTCTGCGTGGTGGGGGACAGCGACCAGTCGATCTACCAGTTCCGGGGCGCCGACATCCGCAACATCCTCGAGTTCGAGGAGGCGTTCCCCGACGCCACCGTGGTCGTGCTCGAGCAGAACTACCGCTCCACCCAGACCATCCTCGACGCCGCCAACGCCGTGATCGCCAACAACCTCGGGCGCAAGCCCAAGGAGCTCTGGACCGACCAGGGCGGGGGCATGGCCATCGCCCGCTACCACGCCGACGACGAGGGCGACGAGGCCCAGTGGGTCGCCCACGAGATCGCCCGCCTCCACGACGAGGGGGAGGCCCGCTGGGGCGACGTGGCCGTCTTCTACCGCACGAACGCCCAGAGCCGGGTGGTGGAGGAGGCCCTCATGCGGGCCGGCATCCCCTACAAGGTCATCGGCGGCACCCGCTTCTACGACCGGCGCGAGGTGAAGGACGCGCTCGCGTACGTGAAGGCGGTGGTGAACCCCGCCGACGAGGTCAGCCTCAAGCGGGTGCTCAACGTCCCCAAGCGCGGCATCGGCGACAGCACCATCGGCCGTCTCGACGCCTGGGCCAAGGCCCACGGCACGCCGTTCGTCGACGCCCTGCGCGAGGCGCCCGCCGCGGGGGTCAAGGGGCCTGCGGTCAAGGGCATCGCCGCCTTCCTCGCCCTGTTCGAGGAGCTGCGCGAGCTCGTGGGCGAGGGCCCGGCGCCGCTGCTGCGGACCGCCCTCGAGCGCACGGGCTACGCCGCCGAGCTCGAGGCTGAGCACAGCGTCGAGGCGGAGGGTCGGCTGGAGAACCTGGCCGAGCTGGTCGGCGTGGCCCAGGAGTTCGAGAGCGTGGACGAGTTCCTCGAGCAGGTCAGCCTGGTGGCCGACACCGACGAGCTCGCCGAAGACGACTCCTACGTCGTGCTGATGACCCTCCACTCGGCCAAGGGCCTCGAGTACCCCGCGGTCTTCCTCGTCGGCCTCGAGGACGGCGTGTTCCCCCACCTGCGCTCGCTGGGCGAGCCCGACCAGCTCGAGGAGGAGCGCCGCCTCTGCTACGTCGGCATCACCCGGGCCCGCCAGCGCCTCTACCTGAGCCACGCCTGGAGCCGGATGCTCTACGGCGCCACCCAGTACAACCCGCCGAGCCGCTTCCTCGAGGAGATCCCCGAGGCGCTCGTCTCGGTGGTCGAGGGCAGCCGCACTATCGGCCGGCGCCGGCAGACGAGCACCTTCGGCGGGGAGGGCAGCTGGTCGTCGCGGAGCAGCGGGTCCCGCTCGTCCGACGGCGGCGGTTCGTCGTCGATCGGGCGCCACCGCGACGACGTGGTCGAGGCCGCGCTGCGGCCGGCGCCGCCCCAGCCGAGCGGGGCCGACGCCCTCGGGCTGCGCGTCGGCGACGACGTCCGCCACGGCACCTTCGGCGAAGGCGTGATCATCGACCTCGAGGGCGCGGGCGACAAGGCCCAGGCCACCGTGCACTTCCGCGACGTGGGGGAGAAGCGCCTGCTGCTGTCGTGGGCGCCGCTCGAGAAGCTCTGAGGAGCAAGCGCCGAGCGGCGAGCGGCGGCGGTGCCGCCGTCAGGCCGAGCTAGTTCGCGTCGGCCTCGTCGGTCGGGTCCGCCTCCCAGATGAAGCTGGCCTCGGCCGACGGGTGGTCGTTGCCCTCCCCCGGGGAGGCGACGGTCGCCCCACCGTCGGGCACGTCGGTGAGCGTGAAGGTGAAGCGGAAGGTCTGCGCCGCGGGCGAGTCCTCGACCGAGAAGGCCGCGACGGGGTCGCCGGCGGCGAGCTCGCTGAGGGTGCCCTGGTACACGGTCGCCTGCGGGGCGAACCCGGTGCAGTCGTGGAAGGCGCCGCCCTCGCCGCGCTCGACCTGCACGTCGAGGAGGTCGGCGAGCTCCCCCTCGGCCTCGCTGGCGAGGGTGACCCGGACCGGTAGGACGTTGCCCTCGTAGCTGACCACGATGCAGTCCCGCTCGGGCCGGTCGGGGACCATGTCCTGCACGGCGAACAGCGAGCTGCCGTAGTCGTCGTCGGTGAGCTTTACCGACCCCGCGGCGAAGCTCACGTCGGCGCCGGCGTCCTCGGTGGTGAAGGCGGCGCGCGACCGGGTCACGACGAGGATGCTCACGATCAGCAGCGCGATGGCGGCGGCGATCGACCGGGCGGTGGTGCGGCCGACCGTCGCCTCCTCGGCGGCGACGTCGATCGGCCCGCTCTCGCGCTCGAGGATCCGGCTCATGCGCGCGCTCCGGCGGCCACGCGCGCATCGACGGGCGCGGGCACCCCGCCCAGCAGCACGGAGATCTGGTCCGGGCCGGTCGGGCGGTGCAGCAGGTAGCCCTGGATGAGGTCGGCGCGCATCTCCCGGAGCAACTGGAGCTGGTTCTCGGACTCGATGCCCTCGGCGATGACCCGGAGGCCGAGCTCGTGGGCCAGGCCGATGACCGAGCGCACGATGGCCCGGTCGAGGGACTCCTCGCCCGCGAGACCGTCGACGAACACCTTGTCGATCTTCAGGACGTCGAGGGGGAGCTCACGGAGATGGCGCAGCGACGTCTGACCCTGGCCGAAGTCGTCGAGGGCGAGGCGCACGCCCCGGGCCCGCAGCGCCGACAGCAGGTCGACCAGCTCGCTGCCCAGCGCCACGACGTTCTCGGTCACCTCGAGGAGCAGGGACGAGGGCGGCATCGCGGTCTCGCCGAGGATCCGGTCGAGGTCGGCGGAGAACCCCGGGTGGTTGAGCTGGCTGGGGGACACGTTGACGCCGAGCAGCAGCGAGCCACCGCGGGGTGCCTGACGCCACTGGGCGTGCGAGCGGGTGGCCGTGCGCAGCACCCAACGGCCGAGGTCGACGATGAGGCCGGACTCCTCGGCCATGGGGATGAGGGTGCTCGGCGGGATGGCACCGTGCTGCGGGTGGTCCCAGCGCACGAGGGCCTCGACCGCCACGATCGACTGGTCGTAGGCCCGGTAGACGGGCTGGTAGACGAGGCGCAGCTGGTCCCGCTGCAGCGCGGTGCGGAGGTCGGCCTCGAGCTGGAGGCGGGTGACCGAGGCGGTGTCGTGGCCGGCCTGGTAGAGCGCCCAGCGCGCCCGACCGCCGGCCTTGGCCCGGTACATGGCCTGGTCGGCCCGGCGCACGAGCTCGGCCGGATTGGTGAAGGGCCGCGGGGCGATGGCGATGCCGACGCTGCAGCTGATGGCCACCTCGTGGCTCGCCACCACGAAGGGCTCGTTGAGGGCGGTGACGAGTCGTTCGGCCACGACGGTGGCCTCGTCGGCCGTCCGAACCCGGTCGAGCAGCACGACGAACTCGTCGCCGCCGAGACGGCCCACGATGTCGTGGGCGCTGATCGACCCGACCAGGCGCTGGGCCACGGCGATGAGCAGCTCGTTGCCGGCGTCGTGGCCGAGGCTGTCGTTGACCGGCTTGAAGCGGTCGAGGTCGATGAACAGCACCGCGGCCTGCTCGTCCTCGGGGGCGGGCCGCGTGACCGACTCCTCGAGGCGCTGGAGGAACCGCGCCCGGTTGGGGAGACCGGTGAGGCCGTCGTGGAAGGCCCGGTGCTCCAGCTGGTCCCGCATGGCCCGCTGTTCGGCCACGAGCTGGCCGTTGCGCATGGCGACGCCGGCCTGGGCGGCGAGCAGCTCGAGGCACTCGAACTGGGCGGTGCTGACCGAGGCGCCCTCGCGCACGCCCGCCCGCAGCGACGCCGTGGCGCCGAGGGCGTGGAGGGGGCTGGCCACGACGGCCTCGAGGCCGCAGGCGACGAGGTCGGCCTCCTCGGCCGGGTCGTCGGTCGAGCGGTCGGTCACCATCGTCCGGTGGGTGGTGGCGGCCGCCACCGCGCCGCCGGCCGGGTGGTCCGGTGCCGGGAGGTGGTGGGTGCCGGTGCTCTGGGTGCCGGTCACGAACCAGGAGCCATCGCGGAGCACCGCGAGGTCGACGGCGTCGAAGCCGAGGCCGAGCGCCGAGGACGTCACCGCGGTGACGACCTCGACCTCGAGGCTGGTCACGCGGTGACCGGCCTCGGCGACGGTCTCCAGCAGCCGGCCCCGCTCGCTGGCCTGCTCCCAAGCGTCGCGCTGGCTGCGGATGTCGATGAGGAGCTGCTCGGACAGGTAGCCAGCGGGGATGGTCACGAGCAGGATCACGCCGACGCGCTGCACAGCCAGGTCGACGGCCGCGAGCACCTCCTCCTGCACGCCGCCGGCGGCCTGGACCATCAGGGCGATGTAGGCGGACGAGACCAGGGCCCAGACGACCATGGCGCCCCGGAGCCGGTAGCGCAGCGCGCCTTCGAGCACCGGCACCACGAGCAGGACCCACAGGACGTCGCGGTTGGTGACGTCGAGGCCGGTGGCCAGCGCGAGCACGAAGGCGGCGTCCATGCTGATCTCGAGCAGCGACAGCAGCGACTGCACCCGACGGTTGGTGGTGCGCTCGGCGGCGTAGGAGACGAGCGAGATCAGACCCGCGACACCGGCGATGACCAAGCCGAACACCAGGCCCGACGTGGGCAGCTGCGGATCGCCGGGCCCCGGCCGGTAGGTGGCGTACTGGACGAAGAGGAGGGCCGCGACGATGAGCCGCATCCGCCGGAGCGCGGAGCTGATGACCTGCGCGGACCGCCGGGGATTGGCCCGGACCGAGCGACGGTGCTCCACCCCGGTGAGCTCGCCGACCGCGGCCTCAGCCATCGTCGCTCCTCCGCGCGGGGCGGGTCGGGCGGAAGGCGGCCCAGAGCGCCAGGAGCGTGCCGGTCACCCAGACGGCCAGCATCAGGACGTCGCCACGCTCGACCCAGACCCGGGGCAGGCCGACCCCGGGGATGAGCAGGTGGCCCACGCTGCGGACATCGCGCGGCTTGACCTGGTACGAGTCGGCCACGGTGTTGGCGTCACCGCGCGTCGAGTACGTGCCGTCGTCGTTCACCCGGGCGATGCGGTGGGTCAGGAGACCATCGGGGCGGACGGGGTCCTGGAAGGTGATCACCGTGCCGACCTCGAGGTCGCGGCCGCCGTCGTCCGGCGCGCCGGACATCACGATGTCGCCGGGGTTGATGGCCGGCTGCATGGAGCCCGTCGTCACCACCATCGGCGACCAGCCCACGAGCAGCCGCACGACGATCACCCAGATCACGAGGCAGGCGACGATCGACAGGTAGAACCAGCAGATCAGGCTGGTGAGCGGCGCGGCGCGCGAGGCCAGGCCCAGTCGGCCGGTCCGCCCCGCCGCGGTGATGCGTTCGCCCCCCGTCGGAACGTCCGGCTCGGCCACGATCGTGTCCAGTGCCATAGGAGTTCGTCCCCTCCATCGGCCGCCGTACGGGGGAGGCGAGGGTTTGCGGGTGATTTCGGGGGTCCGGGGGCGGGGAGCGCGAACGCACTGGGCCGTTCGGCCCATTGGCGCCGCCAATTCTTGGATCCGGGGTGGGTCGTGCCGACGGGGGAGGCGAGGGCGGCATCGGGAGCCGTCCCGGCGACGGGAGTCGACGTGCACGCACAAGGGTTGGAGCGGAACCACCGCGCCTGGCTGTACCGGGGCCTCGCCGTGCTGGCGTCCCTGGGCTTCGTGAGCGTCCTCGTCGTGACCAGCTCCCGGGCGGCGTTCGTCGACACCACGGACAACGCCACGAACACCTTCAGCGCCGGCGACGTGGTGCTCGACGACGACGACGCCGGCAGCGTGCTGTTCAACGTGGCCAACATGGCGCCCGGCGACAGCCGCACCCGCTGCATCGCGGTCAGCTACACCGGCTCGCTGACCTCCGACGTCCACCTCTACGGGACGGTCGGCGGTAGCGGCCTGGCCGACTACCTCGACGTCGACGTGGCCATCGGCACCGGTGGCACATTCGCCTCGTGCGCGGGCTTCACCGCGTCGTCCACCCTCTTCACCGGCACGCTCACGGACTTCGGCGCCACGCACACCGACTACGCCACCGGCCTCGGCGGGATGAACGGCGCGACCGACCCCACCACGCGCACCTACCGGATCACGGTGACGCTGCAGGACGACAACGCGGCCCAGGCGAAGTCGGCGACGGCCGGGTTCACCTGGGAAGCCCAGAACGTCTGAGCCCGGCCCTCGGACGACGGGGGAGCGCGCGGCCGTGACCGGACCGCCCCGGACGCCCACCGCGGGCCGGTTCGCCGCCGGCCTCGTCGGACTGTTCGTGGTCACGACGCTCGGCTGGATGGCCCTCTGGGCGGTCGGCTCGATGCTGCTGTACGGCCACGGCCCCGTGGTCGTGTCGTCGGGCTCGATGGCGCCGGCGCTCGACGTCGGCGACCTCGTGGTCGTGGAGCCGTTCCACGGTCAGCGGCTGCACGAGGGCTCGGTCGTCGTGTTCGACGACGGCGAGGGCGACCGCTCCATCATCCACCGGGTGGTGGACGTCCACCGCGACGGCACCTTCACCACCCGCGGGGACGCCAACGCGGCCGCCGACTCGACCCCGCTCGAGCGGGCCCGCATCGAGGCGTCCGGTCGCTTCCTCCTGCCGCGGCTGGGCCTACCCGTGGTCTGGGCGCAGCAGGGCCGGTGGGCGCTCGTGGTGCTCACCGCCGTCGCCCTCCTGTTCTCCGTCTGGTTGGCCCGCTTCGCCCTGCTCGACGCCCACGACCCGTGGCTCGCCGGCGTCGTCCGCCTCGACGAGCCGGTGGTGCCCCTCGGCGCCCGGGTGTCGGGCGCCGCCCGCCGGGTGCGGGCGGCCATCGGTGAGGTGGGCGCCCCGCACTACCTGGCGGGCACCGCCCGTCGCCGGTTCGCCGAGCTCGGCGCACTGGCCCTCGCCGTGGTGGTGGCCCACGCCACGGTCACCGCGTACGCCGCCTTCGCGGACACGACCGCCAACAGCGGCAACCAGTTCGCCGCGGGGAGCCTGGCCGCGCCCACCGGCTTCACGGCGTCAGAGGGCTCGTGCGTCGGTTCCGGGAGCATCTCGTTCCGCAGCTCGAGCAGCGCCAGCAACACGCTCGGGGACCAGCTCACGATCCCGCGCCCGACGGGTATGGCGGCCGGCGACGTCATGATCGCCGCCCTCACCTGGCACTCCCACGACTTCTCGGGCACCCGGATCGACCCGCCCGCCGGGTGGAACCTGATCCGCACCGACACGGAGTCCACCCACATCGTCCAGGGGCTGTTCTGGAAGGTGGTGACGGGGTCGGAGCCGGCCTCGTACACGTTCGTCAACAGCACGGCCGACACCACCCGTGAGCTGATCGGGGGCATCGCCGCCTATGCGGGCGTGGATCCGGTGACCCCGGTCGACGCCCACGCCGGGTCGTCGACGCCGAGCGTCGTGTTCACCCTGACCGCGCCCTCGGTGACGTCGACCGTCGACGGCGGCCGGCTGGTGACGGCCTTCGGCCAGCACGACCCTGGCAGCCTCTCCACGCCGCCCGGCATGAGCGGGCGCTTCACGCCGTCGGTCGGCTCGGGTGAGCGGTCGGCCAACTCGCTGCTCAGCGACGAGGTCCTCGGTGCGGCCGGCGCGACGGGCACCCGGGCCGCCACCGGAACCGGCAACGGCTCGGGCGTGGCGCAGTCGGTCGTGCTCGACCCGGCCGGCGGCGTGGTCTCGGCGGCCCTCTCGTGGACGCCGAGCCCGTCGTCGTTCGCCGACGGCTACGTCCTGCAGCGCTACATCGGCGCCGCGCTGGACGACCAGTGGCTCCTGACGCCCGAGACCGCCTCGTCGGTGACCGACTTCGGCGGCCTCGTTTCCGGTACCGACTACACCTACCGACTGATCACGACCTCGGGAACCTGGCGATCGCCGCCGGCCTCGGTGGCCTACACGCCCGCCGCCTGCTGACCCGGCCCGCGGGCCCGGAGCAGTGGGTAGGGTCGCCGGCGATGAACCCCATCGCGCGGGCCCGGTTCCTCCTCGGCGGCGGTCACACCCTCGGCACCGTGCTGGGCGCCCTCGCCGACTTCCACGGCGGCAGCCGGCTCGTCACCGAGGCCGATGGCGAGGAGCGCACGTACCGGGAGGCGGCGGACCGGGTCGCGGCCTGGGCGGGCGCCGTGGCGGAGCGGGTCGAGCCGGGGGACCGGGTGGTCCTGGCCCTGCCCAACGGCTACGACCTGCTGCTGGCGGCGCTGGCGGTGTCGCGTGCGGGCGCCATCCCCGTGCCCGTCAACGACCGGATGCGGCCCGACGAGGTCGAGCACGTGATCGAGGACTCGGGCGCCCACCTGGTGGTGCGGGCCGTGGCCGAGCTCGACGGCGCCGACCCGCTCGTGGCGGCGGTGCCCGCCGATCCGGGCGACGTGGCCGCCCTCTTCTACACGTCGGGCACGACGGGCAAGCCCAAGGGCGCCGAGCTCACCCACCGGGCCCTCATCGGCGGCGTGACCGCCGGCGCCGCCAACCCCGACTGGCTCTTCGGCCTGGAGGCGGTGGTGGGCCTGCCCATCGCCCACATCATGGGCTTCGCCGCGCTCATGGGCCTGGCCTGCGGCGGGATCCCCGTCTACTTCCTGCCCCACTTCCGACCGACCGACGTCCTCGATGCCCTCGAGTCCCGCAAGTCGTCGCTGTTCATCGGCGTCCCCGCCATGTACCGGATGATGTGGGAGGCGGGCGCGGCCGAGCGCGACCTGCGCTCGGTCCGGGTCTGGATCTCGGGCGCCGACGCCATGCCGCCGGACCTCGCCGCCGAGTTCCGCAAGCTGGGCGCCAGCGTGCACCTGCCGATCGTCGGCTCGGTGGGCGACGCCCTGTTCGTCGAGGGCTACGGCATGGTCGAGACCGGCGGCGCCGCCGCGGCCAAGCTCTCGCTGCCCGCGGTCGGCGACTCGCTCCTGCCCCTGCCCGGCTACCAGTTCAAGGTGGTCGACGAGCAGGGCCACGACGTCGCCGTCGGCGGCGAGGGTGAGCTCTGGATGAAGGGCCCAGGCGTGCTCAAGGGCTACTGGGGCAGCCCCGAGGCCACCGCCGACGCGGTGACCGCCGACGGCTGGCTGCGCACCGGGGACCTCGTCCGCAAGGGCCCGCTCGGCACCGCCACCTTCGCCGGCCGCAAGAAGGACGTGTTCATGCACGGCGGCTACTCGGTCTACGCCCGCGAGGTCGAGGCCACGCTCGAGGAGCACCCCGACGTGCTCGAGGCGGCCGTCGTCGGCCTGCCCGACGAGACCAAGGGCGCGATCCCCGCCGCGGCCGTGCGGGTCGCGGACGGCAGCGGGCTCACGCCGGACGCGCTCGTCGAGTGGGCGGCTGACCGCCTCTCGGCCTACAAGGCGCCGCAGCAGGTGCTGCTGGTCGACGACCTGCCCCGCACCGGCACCACCAAGGTGCAGAAGCGCGAGGTGATCGCGCTGTTCGTCGACACCGACGCGGGCTGACGGGCATCGGTCGCCCGCGGGGCGCCCCCGGGCTCAGCCCGCGGTCGTCGTGGTGGCGTCCGCCCCGGTGCGGAGGTCGACGATGACCCGTCCGTCCTCGTTCACCCGGGTGGGGTAGGCGCCCAGGCCGGTGCCGTCGGCGGGGAAGGTGACCGAGTCGTCGCAGCTCGACACGAACTGCTGCCCGTCGGGGTCCCACTCGGCGAGGCAGTCGTCCGTGTCGGGGATCCGGGCCTCGAAGGCGTACCAACCGATCGCGTCGTCGTCGCCCAGATGCTGGACGTAGACGTCGCGGTCGCCGCCGGACACGTCGCTGAACACCAGCGGCTGCCCGTCGCCCTCGGCGATGGCGTCGGCCAGCACCTCGCTGTACCCGGCGTTGAACTCGTCGTCGCCCAGGCGCACCTGCGCGGGGTCCTTCGACGTCACCGCCACCACGAGGACCCCCACGAGAACCGCCGCCACGACGGCACCCAGGGCCAGGACGACGGCTTTGGTCCCCTTGGTCACACCCTCTTACTATCGGCCGCCGTGGAGCACCGCTACCGGGTCGTCGTGGCCGAGCTCGGCCCCGACCGCCCCGAGCGCTCCCTCGCGGCGCCTGTCCGGGCCCTGCGCGACGCCGGCCTCGAGGTCGTCGACGCCGGCACGGCCCCGTCCCCGTCCTCGGTCGCGGCCGCGGCGGTGCAGGAGGACGCGGACGCCGTCGTCGTGGCCCTCGCCGGCGCCGACGACGCCCCGCTGACCGCGCTCGCCGACGCACTGCGCGCCGAAGGGCGCGAGGATGCAGTGGTCGTGGGCCTCGGCCCTGCGGCGGCGCCGGGTGGCGTGGACGCCGCCTTCGCCCCCGACACCCCGATCGACACCATCACCGACTGGCTCGTGGCCGCCCTCGGGCGCCGCGAGAATCGACTGGAGGCTCTCGCCTAGTGGACCTGTACGAGTACCAGGGGAAGCAGTTCTTCGCTTCCTACGACATCCCCGTCTCGCCGGGTGAGGCGGTCACCACGGTGGACGACGCCGTCGCCGCCGCCGACCGCATCGGCTACCCGGTCGTGGTGAAGGCCCAGGTGCAGGTGGGCGGTCGCGGCAAGGCCGGCGGCATCAAGCTCGCCGACGACGCCGCCTCCTGCCGGGAGCACGCCCAGAACATCCTCGGCATGGACATCAAGGGCCACACCGTGGAGATCCTCTGGATCGAGCTCGCGTCCGACATCGCCGAGGAGTACTACGCCAGCTTCACCCTCGACCGGGCCGCCAAGAAGCACCTCGGCATGCTCTCGGCCCAGGGTGGCGTGGAGATCGAGGCCGTGGCCGAGTCCGACCCGGACGCCATCGCCAAGATCCACATCGACCCCGTCGACGGCCTCAGCCCCGAGGCCTGCCGCGAGTGGGTGCTGGCCGCGAAGCTGAACCCCGACGTCACCGACGGCGCGGTCGACATCCTCCTGAAGCTCTACCGGGCCTACGTGGAGGGCGACGCCGACCTGGTCGAGATCAACCCGCTGATCGTGAAGCCCGACGGCGCGGTGCACGCGCTGGACGCCAAGGTCACCCTCGACGCCAACGCGCTGTTCCGCCACCCCGACTACGAGCAGTACGACGCCACCCAGGTGCGCGACGAGCGTGAGGAGGCGGCGCACGAGAAGGGCCTGCAGTACGTGGGCCTCGACGGCAGCGTCGGCATCATCGCCAACGGCGCCGGCCTGGCCATGAGCACGGTCGACGTGGTCAGCCAGGTGGGCGGCTCGCCCGCGAACTTCCTCGACATCGGCGGCGGCGCCAACGCCGACGTGATGGCCGGCGCGCTCGAGGTGATCAACAACGACGAGAAGGTCCGCTCGATCTTCATCAACATCTTCGGCGGCATCACCCGCGGCGAAGAGGTGGCCAACGGCATCGTCCAGGCCCTCGGCCGCGTGGAGATCAGCTCCCCGATCGTCATCCGCCTCGACGGCACCAACGCCGACGAGGGCCGGGCGATCCTCGCCGAGCACGCATCCGACAAGCTGCTGTCCGAGCCGACGATGCTCGAGGCCGCCCGACGCGCCGTGGCGCTCGCCGCGGAAGGAGCCTGATCATGGCGATCTTCGTCGACGAGAACACCAAGGTCGTCTACCAGGGCCTCACCGGCAGCCAGGGCCGCTTCTACGGCCTGCGCAACCGGGACTACGGCACCCAGGTCGTGGCCGGCACCAACCCAAAGAAGGCGGGGGAGGATGTCGACGGCATCCCGATCTTCGCCTCCGTGGGCGACGCGGTGGCGGCCACCGGCGCCGACGTGTCCTGCATCTTCATCCCCGCGCCGGGCGTGAAGTCCGCGGTCATGGAGGCCGCCGAGGGCGGCGTGAAGATGATCGTGGTCATCACCGAGGGCGTGCCCGCCCAGGACGAGGCGCTGTTCTACAACGACCTCAAGCGCAACTTCCCCGACGTGCAGCTGCTCGGCCCGAACTGCCCCGGCATCATCAGCCCCGGCAAGTGCAACATCGGCATCACCGCCGGCGAGATCGCCATGGGCGGCGGGCCGGTGGGCATCGTGAGCCGCTCGGGCACGCTGACCTACCAGGCCCTGCACGAGCTCACCCAGAAGGGCATCGGGCAGACCACCTGCGTCGGCATCGGCGGCGACCCCGTCCCCGGCACCACCTTCATCGACTGCCTCGAGCGCTTCGAGGCCGACCCCGACACCAAGGCCGTCATGATGATCGGCGAGATCGGGGGCTCGGCCGAGGAGGAGGCCGCCGAGTTCATCAAGAGCTCGATGACCAAGCCCGTGGCCGCCTACATCGCCGGCGTCACCGCCCCTCCCGGCAAGAAGATGGGCCACGCCGGCGCCATCGTCTCCGGGGGCAAGGGCACCGCGGCGGCGAAGATGGACGCCCTGCGCGCCGCTGGCGCCCAGGTGGGCCAGAACCCCACCGAGGCCGGCGAGCTCATGGCGGAGATCGTCAAGAACCTGTAGCCGGAGGCGCCCGCGTGGCGCCTCCGAACCCGTTCTCGAGGCACTAGCTGTCGGATTCCGACGGCTCTTGCCTCGAGTTCGCGTCCGGGGTCAGGGTTGGGCGTCGGGGACGACGTCGGCCCACTCGACGAGCACCTCGTCGTCGGTGCGGGCCACGAAGTCGGCCGGCGTGTCGGCGACCCGGAGCGAGCCGGGGGCGTCGTCACCGAAGGTCAGGCGGAACACCCACTTGGCGTCCTCGCCCTGGATGCCGATGACCGCGTTGCGGTAGATCCGCTCCGGCCCGATCACGACGTGGGAGGCACCGGGGTCGCCGTCGGCGTGGGCGCGGACGTAGGCCACGACGGCCACGGCGTCGTCGCCGGCCCGCAGCCACGAGCGCAGCGACGTCCACTGGCCCACGAGGCACAGGGCGAGCAGGGCGCCGACGGCGCCGTAGACCCCGACCCGGGCCACCTGGTGGGCGGGATCCGTGCCGGCGGTCCGACGCCACGCGTACCGGAAGACGCCGACCACGACCAGTGCCGCGCCGATCGAGGACGAGGCGTAGAGGCGGTCGTTCTGGCCGAAGGCGCCGAGCGGGAGGGTGAGGCCGACCCACGCGGAGACGGCCATGACCACGAGGCCGGCGACCACGAGGGCGGGCCCGTCGCCCCGGCCGCGGGCGCCCCGGGCCCACGCCACGAGGCAGACCACCACGGCGACGGCCACCGCCGCGGCCACCGCGAGCCGCAGCACCGCCGGCGGGTCGGCGCTGGCGAACAGGCCCGAGCCGAAGTGTCCCGACCAGAACACGACCGGGTCGGGGAGGCGCACGGTCCGGTGGTAGAGGGGGCGGGCGGCGACGTAGGCGGAGGCGAGGAGCGGGGCGCCGGCGGCGGCGAACCGGTGGACGAGCCGGACCGCATGCCCGGGCGGGTCGAGCAGCGGGCGGCCGGGCACCAGGAACGGCGCGACGAGGCAGAGCGGCACGAAGAGCTCGTAGGTGAGCACCGAGGCGGCGAGCAGGACCGCGGCGGGGAGCCACCGGCCATCGGCCAGCAGCAGGACCGCGCCGAGGAGCAGGGCGAGCGCCACGAGCGTCGGCATGGTCGCCCCCCACAGGGCGATGGTGTTGTGGTTGGGCAGCACCACCCACACCGCGGCGACGGCGAGGGCGAGCGTCGGGGCCAGGAACCGCAGCAGCACCCGGTGCAGGAGCAGGGTCACGACGAGGAACAGCGCCGTCACCAGGCCGAACAGGACGAGGGGGTGCTCGCCGGCGATCCCGTAGCCCACGGTCTGCACCGCCCACGTCCCCGGCCGGCTGCGCAGGAACACGTCGGTCATGGCCCCGTGCGCGGCCCGGTACCCGGCGAAGCTCCAGTCGTCGAGCACGAAGTCGACGCCGCCGGCGGCGTAGGCCAGGGCGCGCCCGAGCACGAGGGCGCTCAGCGCCCCCGCCGCCGGGAGGGGACGGGCCCAGCCGGGCCCGCCACCCACCTCAGAAGGGCTGGGGCGGGACGTTGCCGTGGGCGGGCGGGGATCCGCCATCGCGTTGGAAGGCGAGGATGCCGGCGGTCAGCATCCCGAGGGTGGCCAGGAAGGCGAGGAACAGGCCGAACTTCCGGGTGACGTCGACGTTCACGCCGAACGCCTCCGCGGCGGCGACGCCCCGCACGCCCGTGCCGATCAGCAGCTTCACGAACAGCAGGAAGGCGGCGGTGCCGCCGAGCGCGAGCGGCAGGAACGGGGGCAGGTCGGACAGGGCGGTGTCGGGGGACAGCCGGGGCACGAGCAGCAGGGCCAGCAGGCCGGCGCCGAGCAGCAGCGGCACGAACGACCACAGGAACCCGGTGTCCCACCCGTTGGCGGTGCCGAAGTCCACACCGGTCAGGATCCCCGAGGTGTCGTTGCTCACGCTGACCCCGAACCACGGGAGCAGCGTGGCCACGAAGAACACGGCCACCGAGGCGATGGCGACGATCTCGGGCGGGCCGAGCTGCTTGTCCTGCATCGTGCTCCTCGAGGTCCGTGCGGTGGGGGCGCCATCGCCCGCCGCAAGCTACTCGCCGCCCCGTCGCGGCCGCAGGACCGGCCCCGGGGCACTGGTAGGTTCGGGCCGTGCGCATCGGGGTGCTGGCATCGGGCAGTGGGACCATCCTCGAAGCCATCCTCGGCGCCGACCTCCCCGTCGAGGTCGTCATCGTCGACCGGCCCTGCCGGGCCACCGAGGTGGCGGAGTCCCACGGGCTCGCCGCCGTCCTGGTCGAGCGCGACGACTTCGGCCCCGACTTCGACCGGGTCGCCTACACGCGGCGGGTGGTCGACGCGCTGGCCCCCCACGACATCGACCTGGTCGTCATGGCGGGCTTCGGCACGGTCCTGGCCGAGCCCGTCCACGAGGCCTACCCCGGCCGGATCCTCAACACCCACCCCGCCCTGCTGCCGTCCTTCAAGGGCTGGCACGCGGTGCAGGCGGCGCTGGACTACGGCGTGAAGGTCACGGGCTGCACGGTGCACCTGGCCACCCTCGAGGTGGACGAGGGCCCGATCCTCGCCCAGGAGGCCGTGCCGGTGCTGCCCGACGACACCGTCGAGTCCCTGCACGAGCGCATCAAGGACGTCGAGCGCCGGCTCTACCCGGCCACCATCCGGGCGGTCGTCGAGGACGCCGCCCTCCTGACCCCCGCGAGGAACGCCTCATGAGCCCGACCGAACCGACCCGCCGCGCCCTGCTCTCGGTGTACGACAAGACCGGGCTGGTCGAGTTCGCGCAGGGCCTGTCCGACCTCGGCTGGGAGCTGGTGTCGAGCGGGGGCACCGCCTCCGCGCTGGCCGACGCCGGCCTCGAGGTGCTGGCGGTCGAGCAGGTGACCGGCTCGCCCGAGATGCTCGGCGGCCGGGTGAAGACCCTGCACCCCAAGATCCACGGCGGCATCCTGGCCGACCGGTCAAAGCCCGAGCACCTCGAGGACCTCGAGCGCCAGGGGATCGGTCAGATCGATCTCGTGGTGTCGAACCTCTACCCGTTCGTGGCCGAGCCCTCGGTGGAGATGATCGACATCGGTGGTCCCACCATGGTGCGGGCCGCGGCCAAGAACCACGACCACGTCGCCATCGTCGTCGAGCCGGCGGCGTACCCCGCGGTGCTGGCCGAGCTGCGTGACACCGGCGAGGTGTCGCTCGCCACCCGCCGGGCGCTGGCCCGGGCGGCGTTCGCCCACACCGCCGCCTACGACGCCGCCATCGTGAACTGGCTCGACGAGCGCGAGCTCGACGACCTCGACGGCAAGGGTGACGGCGATCCGCTGCCGAAGACGCTCCACCTCGCCCTCGACCGCGTCCAGGACCTGCGCTACGGCGAGAACCCCCACCAGGTCGGTGCCCGCTACCGCCACACCCACGGCGCGGGCTGGTGGGACGAGGCCGTGCAGCACGGCGGCAAGGACCTGTCCTACCTGAACCTCTACGACACCGAGGCGGCGTGGCGCCTGGTTCACACCCTCGGCGACGGCCCCGCGGTGACGGTCATCAAGCACGCCAACCCGTGCGGCGTCGCCGTCGACGACGACATCACCGTCGCCTACCAGCGGGCCCACGAGTGCGACCCCGTCTCGGCCTACGGCGGGATCGTCGCGATCAACCGCCCGGTGCCCGCGTCGCTCGCTGAGGCCCTCGCCCCGGTGTTCACCGAGGTGGTGGTGGCACCGTCCTACGACGACGAGGCCCTCGCCATCCTCACCGCCAAGAAGAACCTGCGGGTGCTCTCGGCGCCGCCGCCCAACCCGGCGCCCCTCGAGGTGCGCAGCATCGACGGGGGCCTGCTCGTGCAGACCGCCGACAAGGTCACGGTGGACCGCAGCCAGTGGCGGGTCGTCACCAAGGTGGCCCCCACCGAGGACCAGTGGCGCGACCTCGAGCTGGCCTGGCGGGTCGTGGCCCGCACTTCGTCGAACGCCATCGTGCTGGTCAAGGACGGCGCCGCCGTCGGCATCGGCTGCGGCCAGCAGAACCGCCGCGACGCCGGCCGCATCGCCGGCGACAAGGCCGATGGGCGGGCCCAGGGCGGTGCCTACGCCAGCGACGCCTTCTTCCCCTTCCCAGACGGCCTCGACGGGGCCGTCGACGCCGGCGCCGCCGCCGTCATCCAGCCGGGCGGGTCCATCCGCGACGACGAGGTCATCGCCGCCGCCGACGAGCACGGCCTCGCCATGGTCTTCACCGGCGAGCGCCACTTCCGCCACTGATGACCGCCATCGTGCTGGACGGCGAGGCCGTCGCCGCCGAGATCAAGGGCGACCTGCGCCGCCGGGTCGAGGTCCTTGCCGAGCAGGGCGTCACGCCCGGCCTCGGCACCATCCTCGTGGGCGACGACGGGCCGAGCGCCAACTACGTCTCCATGAAGCACCGGGACTGCGCCGAGATCGGCATCGGCTCGGTGCACGAGCACCTCGGTGCCGACGCCACCCAGGACGACGTGCTCGAGGTCATCCGCCAGTTCAACGCCGACCCCCTGATCGACGCCTACCTGGCCCAGTACCCGTTCCCGAAGGGCCTCGACTACGAGTCGGCCCTGCTCACCGTCGACCCCGCCAAGGACGTCGACGGCCTGCACCCGGTCAACCTCGGCCTGCTGGTCATGGGCGTCGACGCACCCCTGCCGTGCACGCCCCACGGCATCCAGGTGCTGCTCGAGCACTACGGCGTGCCCATCGCCGGCGCCCACGTGGTGATCGTCGGCCGGGGCCTCACCATCGGGCGCCCGCTGGCCAACCTGCTGGCGCTCAAGCGGCCCAACGCCAACGCCGCCGTCACCGTGGTGCACACCGGTGTCGCCGACCTCGGCGCCTACACCCGCCAGGCCGACATCCTCGTGGCCGCCGCCGGCTCGCCCGGGATGATCACCGCCGACATGGTGAAGCCGGGTGCCGCCGTGGTGGCCGCCGGCGTGTCCTTCGAGGGCAAGAAGCTCCTCTCCGACGTGGCCGACGAGGTCGCCGAGGTGGCGGGCTGGCTCTCGCCCCGCATCGGCGGCGTCGGCCCCATGACCCGGGCCATGCTGCTGCGCAACGCGGTCGAGGCCGCCGAGCGCCGCGCCGCCGCCGACGGCTGAGCGGGGCGAGCGCAGGGTCGAGCGGTTGCGGGCCGTCGACGAAGGCTGAGCGGGGCGAGTGCAGGGTCGACCGGTCGCGGGCCGTCGATGCTCAGCGCACCGCCGCCGGCGTCGGCCTGACGTGGCCCGGGGGTGGCGTCCTCCCGTAGCCTCGTGCCGCCATGGCCAAGATCGCCGACCTCCTCGCCGCCGGGCGGACCTACTCGTTCGAGTTCTTCCCGCCGAAGACCGACGAGGCCACCGCGCTGCTCGAGCAGACCATCGCCGAGCTCGAGCCGCTCGGGCCGTCGTTCGTCTCGGTCACCTACGGCGCCGGCGGCAGCACCCGCGAGCGCACCCGCGACGTCGTCCTGCACATCGAGCGGGACACCTCGATCCCGGCCATGGCCCACCTCACCTGCATCGGCCACACCCGGGCCGAGCTCGTGGGCATCCTCACCGAGTACCGCGATGCGGGCATCGAGAACATCCTGGCCCTGGCCGGCGATCCGCCTCCTGGCGAGGAGGTGCCGGCGCCCTCCGAGCAGGAGCTGGCCTACGCCCTCGACCTGGTCGAGCTGGTCCGCGAGGTCGGCGACTTCTCCGTCGGTGTCGCCGCCCACCCCGAGCTGCACCCGCGGTCGCCCGACCGAGAGAGCGACCGGATCCACTTGGCCGCCAAGCTGGCCGTGGCGGACTTCGGCATCACCCAGTTCTTCTTCCGCGCCTCGGACTACCTGACCATGATCGACGAGCTCGCCGCCCTCGGGGTGACCAAGCCCGTGCTGCCCGGGATCATGCCGGTCACCAACGCCGGCCAGGTCAAGCGCTTCGCCGAGATGGCCGGCGCCGCCTTCCCCGCCGACCTCGCCGAGCGCCTCGTCGCCGCCAGCGACGACCCCGCCGAGGTGCGCCGCATCGGCGTCGAGGTGGCCACCGAGCTGTGCCAGGAGCTGCTCGACGCCGGCGTGCCGGGCCTGCACTTCTACACCCTCAACCGCTCCACCGCGACGCGCGAGATCTACGCCAACCTCGGCCTCACCGCCGCGAGCTGAGCAACGCATTCTCGAGGCAAGAGCCCCCGGCGCTTCTCCAACGACAGGCCCGGGGGCCGTTGCCTCGAGTTCGCCGCCACCACGGCCTGGCCGGCGGTGCGTCGATACGATCCGGCCCGTGCGGACCGGGGCGACGATCCTGCTGTACCACCGGGTCCGGCTCGTCGCCGACGACCCGCTGCTGCTGTCGGTGTCGCCGGCGCACTTCGACGAGCACCTCGCCGCGATGCGCGAGTGGGGGACGCCGGTCCCGCTCGCCGACGTGGCGGCGGCGGTGAGCGGGGGGCGCCGACTGCCGAAGCGGGCGGTGGCCGTCACCTTCGACGACGGGTACGCCGATCTCACCACCGACGTGGCGCCGGCGCTCGAGCGCCACGGCGTGCCCGCCACGGCCTACGTCACCGCCGACGCCGTCGAGCGGGGCGAGCCCTTCTGGTGGGACCGGATCACCGAGGCGGTGACCGTGCCCGCCGAGCTACCGAGCGAGCTCGAGCTGACCGTCGGCACCACGACCCACCGGTGGGCGGTGGACGGGCAGGTCCCCGCGCCGCAGTGGGAGCACAGCCGGCCGTGGCTGCTCGCCGAGCTGCAGCGGGTGCTCCGCCCGGCGGCCCGTTCGGACCGCGACGAGGCCGTGGCCCGCGTCGAGGCGTGGGCGGGCCACCGTCCGGACCCCGACCAGCGGCCGACCGTCACCCCCGAGCAACTCGTCGCTCTCGCCGCCGGTGGGCTCGTCGAGGTGGGGGCCCACACCGTGTCGCACCCCCGTCTCGCCGACCTCGACGCCGGCGAGCAGGAGCGTGAGATCGCCGGCGGCAAGGCCGTGCTCGAGGCCGTGCTCGACCGCCCGGTGGCCACCTTCGCCTACCCCTACGGCGGGCGGGACGACTACGACGCCGTCAGCGTCGCCACCACCCGTCGGGTCGGCTTCACGTCGGCGTGCGCCAACGTGGTGGGCCGGGTGCGCCGCCGCAGCGACCCGTTCGAGCTTCCCCGGGTCCACGTGCCCGACGGCGACGGCGAGGCGCTGGCCCGGCTGCTTCACGAGCCCGGGTAGCGGCGGCGCGGAAGCGGGCGCCGAGCCGCCCCGGTAGCGTTCCGGGCATGAGGGACTACGACAAGCTCTACATCGACGGCGCCTGGGTCGACTCCGACGGCGCCGGCAGCATCGAGGTCATCAACGCCTCCACCGAGGAGGTCATGGGCCACATCCCCGAGGGCACGGCATCCGACGTCGACCGTGCCGTCGCCGCCGCCAAGGCGGCCTTCCTGACCTGGGGCTACACCCCCAAGGAGGAGCGCGGGAAGTACCTCCAGCGCTTGGCCGAGGGCCTCGCCGCCCGGTCCGCCGAGATCGGTGAGCTCATCAGCCAGGAAGTGGGCATGCCCCTCATGTGGGCCAACATGATCCAGGCCGGCCTGCCCGTCGGCAACGCCGCCAACTACGTCGAGATCCTCGAGAACTACGAGTTCGAGGAGGAGATCGGCAACTCCCTCGTGGTGAAGGAGCCCGTCGGCGTCGTCGGCGCCATCACGCCGTGGAACTACCCCCTCCACCAGATCATCTGCAAGGTCGCCCCGGCCCTCGCCGCCGGCTGCACCGTCGTCCTCAAGCCCAGCGAGGTCGCCCCGCTGAACGCCTTCATCCTCGCCGAGGTCATCGACGAGGTCGGCTTCCCCGCCGGCGTGTTCAACCTCGTCACCGGCGTCGGCCCGGTCGTCGGTGAGCGCATCGCCGAGCACCCCGACGTCGACATGGTGTCGTTCACCGGCTCCACCGCCGCCGGCAAGCGCGTCGCCGAGGTGGCCGCCAAGACCGTGAAGCGCGTCGCCCTCGAGCTCGGTGGCAAGTCCGCGAACATCCTCCTCGACGACGCCGACTTCGAGAAGGTCGTCGGCAAGGGCGTGTTCGCCTGCTACCTCAACTCGGGCCAGACCTGCACCGCCCACACCCGCATGCTCGTCCCACGCGACAAGCAGGACGAGGTGGCCGCCCTGGCCAAGGCCGCCGCCGAGGCCATCCCGGTCGGCCCCGGCGACAGCGACGCCACCCTCGGCCCGGTCATCTCCGCCACCCAGCGCGACCGGGTCCGCAGCTACATCCAGAAGGGCATCGACGAGGGCGCCACCCTCGTCACCGGCGGCGTGGAGCCCCCCGAGGGCCTCGACACGGGCTACTTCATCCAGCCCACCGTCTTCGCCGACGTCGACCCCGACATGACCATCGCCCAGGAGGAGATCTTTGGGCCCGTCCTCTCGATCATCCCCTACGAGGACGAGGAGGACGCCATCCGCATCGCCAACGGCACCCTCTACGGCCTCGCCGGCGGCGTGCAGTCGGCGTCGCAGGAGCGGGCCGAGGCGGTGGCGCGGCGCATGCGGGCCGGCCAGATCGACGTCAACGGCGGCTCGTACAACATCCTGGCGCCGTTCGGCGGCTTCGGTCAGTCGGGCTATGGCCGGGAGAACGGGGTCTACGGGCTCGAGGAGTTTCTCGAGGTCAAGTCGATCCAGCGCTGAGTTGGTGGGCCCGCCGGCCGTGGACGGCGGGTCCTGACGGCGGACATCCGTCTCGCTGGGCGTCTCGTCTGGTCGGTGGTGGGCCCGCCGGCCGTGGACGGCGGGTCCTGACGGCGGACATCCGTTTCGGGCCATGCTCGCTCGTCCCTCGCTGCGCGTGGCCCGAAGCCGTTCCGCCGCCACCCCCCGTCCACCGCCGGCTCGGTTGGTGCTCGTCCCCCACTGCTGCTTTGGGGGCGGGATCGGGTCGGGGCCCATCGAGGGCCCCGACCCGATAGCTGGCGCTCTCTCGGCTTTCTGATGCTCTTCGTGCTTGGGTAGGTTCGGGGGTATGAGCAAAGATCCTGTGCGGGTGGCGGTTACTGGGGCGGCGGGGCAGATCGGGTATGCGATCTTGTTCCGGATCGCTTCGGGGCAGCTGCTGGGGCCGGATCAGCCGGTCATCCTGCACCTGCTCGAGATCACGCCGGCGCTCGACGGGCTCCGGGGTGTGGCCATGGAGCTCGAGGACTGCGCGTTCCCGCTGCTCGCCGGCGTCGTGCAGACCGATGACGCCAACGCCGCCTTCGACGGCGTGAACTACGCCCTGCTCGTCGGCTCGCGGCCCCGCACCAAGGGCATGGAGCGCGGTGAGCTGCTCGAGGCCAACGGCGCCATCTTTACCGCCCAGGGCAAGGCCCTCTCCGACAACGCCGCCGACGACGTGCGCATCCTCGTGGTCGGCAACCCGGCCAACACCAACTGCCTCATCGCCATGAACAACGCGCCGAACATCCCGTCCGAGCGCTTCACGGCCATGACCCGCCTCGACCACAACCGGGCCATGGCCCAGGTCGCGGCCAAGGCCGGCGTGCCCGTCAGCGACGTCACCAAGATGACGATCTGGGGCAACCACTCGGCCACCCAATACCCAGACCTCTTCCACGCCGAGGTGGGCGGCCGCAACGCCGCCGAGCTCATCGACGACCAGGCCTGGCTCGAGTCGGACTTCATCCCCACCGTGCAGAAGCGCGGCGCTGCCATCATCGAGGCCCGCGGCCTCTCCAGCGCCGCCTCGGCCGCCAACGCGGCGATCGGCCACGTGCACACCTGGGTCCACGGCACGCCCGAGGGCGACTGGGTCAGCATGGGCATCCCGTCGGACGGCTCGTACGGCGTCCCCGAAGGCCTCATCTCGTCGTTCCCCGTCACCACCCGCGACGGCCAGTACGAGATCGTCCAGGGCCTCGAGCTCAACGACTTCAGCCGCGAGCGCATCGACGCCTCCGTCGCCGAGCTCGGCGAGGAGCGCGACGAGGTCGCCAAGCTCGGCCTCATCTGAGCCCCGCTTCTTCCGTTCTGGCTCCCGATTTCGGTGCTCTGGCACCGAAATTGGGAGCCAGTTCGCGTCGGGGCCTGGTGGCGGGCTACTTCAGGAACTTGCTGGTGGTGTTGTCGGCCAGCACCTTGCCACCGGTCTGGCACGTCGCGCAGTAGTTGACGGTGTAGCTGCGGTACTCGACGGCGCGGACGGTGTCGCCGCAGACCGGGCACTCCTCGCCGGCGCGGTGGTGGACGGCGCCGGGGCGCTCCTTCGACGAGCTCATGTCCTCACGGCCGCGCTCGTAGGCCAGCGACGCCTCGCACTCGGTGTGGATGGCAGCGGCGAGGCGCTCGACCTCCTCGGGGGTGAGCTTGGCCGCGTTGGCGAAGGGCGAGAGCTTGGCGGTGTGGCAGATCTCGTTGGCCAGGCGACGGCCGAGGCCGGCGACGACCTGCTGGTTGCGCAGCACCCCGTGGATGCGGGCGGAGTGCTCCGCCAGGATCGGCGCCAGCGCGGCGGCGTCGAGGGTCTCGGCGTCGGGGCCGAGCCCGAGGACGGGGTCCTGCGCCTCGATGTCGCCGGCGACGGCCCACACGCCGGCCCGCTTCTCGGTGCCGGCCTCGGTGAGCAGCAGGGCCCGCCCGTCGGCGAAGACGAAACGGGCCAGCCCGCCCCGCGGCTTCGGGCTCTGCTTCTCGTCGGGCTTGAGGCGGCCGCCCTGCATGAGGTGGACGACGAAGGTCAGCGGCGGGAACTCGAGCAGCAGGTACTTCCCCCGGCGCCCGACCCGTTGGAGCGCGGTTCCGTAGGCCTCGTCGGGCTGCGGTGCGTAGGTCTTCAGGGCCGTGAAGGAGATGGGCCGGAAGGTCGCCAGCTCGGCGCCGCCGAACTCCCCGGTGAGGCGCTCGGCGTGGGCCTGGAGCTCCGGCATCTCGGGCACCGCGCCAACCTACCGCCGGCGCCACCGCGTTTCGGCGGCGTCAGGGTGGATCCGGCCACCCACGGTGACGCAGTGTCGTGCGCCCCCGGCGGGCGCACGCCGAGCGGAGTGGCGAGGTGGTGACCGTAACCGGACCCGTCGCGTCGACGGGCCCGCCGGCCGTGCGCTCCGCGTCCGCGCTCATGGTCGTACCGTGGGCGGCGATGGGGATCGTCGGGGTCGATCACGTGCAGGTGGCGGCGCCACCGGGGTGCGAGGCGGACGCCCGCCGGTTCTACGGCGAGCTGCTCGGGATGCCCGAGCTGACCAAGCCGCCGGTGCTGGCCGCCCGGGGCGGGTGCTGGTTCCAGGCCGGCGCCCAGGAGCTGCACGTCGGCGTCGAGCGCGACTTCCGCCCCGCCCGCAA
>JAYRFK010000074.1:0-32824 GCA_041908445.1 Acidimicrobiales bacterium
AGGCGCTTGTAGCTGTTGGTGGTCGGGTTGGTGAAGGCGATCACCGAGCGGGCGTGCTTGAGCAGGCCGCCGATGTACCACCGCCCCATGTCCGACAGCCCGGCGTAGCCGGCCTCGTCGTAGAACAGCGGCTCGCCGTTCTTCCACAGCGACTGGTGCACGTGCATGCCCGAGCCGTTGTCCTCGAACACCGGCTTCGGCATGAAGGTCGCGGTCTTGCCGTTGCGCCAGGCCACGTTCTTGATGACGTACTTGAACAGCATGAGCTGGTCGGCCATGTCGGCGAGGGGCGAGAAGCGGATGTCGATCTCGGCCTGGCCGGCGGTGCCCACCTCGTGGTGCTGCACCTCGACGTCGATGCCGACCGCCTGGAGGGCCAGGGTCATCTCCGACCGCAGGTCCTGGTAGTGGTCCATCGGCGGGACCGGGAAGTAGCCCTCCTTGTAGCGGGGCTTGTAGCCCAGGTTCGGGCCCTCGTCCTTGCCGGTGTTCCAGGAGGCCTCGACCGAGTCCACCGAGTAGCTCGCCGAGTGCGAGTCCTGGTGGTAGCGCACGTCGTCGAAGATGAAGAACTCGGCCTCGGGCCCGACGTAGCAGGTGTCGGCGATGCCGGTGCTCTGGAGGTACTCCTCGGCCTTCTTGGCGACGTACCGCGGGTCACGGCTGTAGTGCTCGAGGGTGATCGGGTCGTGCACGAAGCAGTTGATGTTCATCGTCTTGTGCTGCGTGAACGGGTCGATCACCGCGGTGTTCGGGTCCGGGATCAGGATCATGTCCGACTCCTGGATCTCCTGGAACCCCCGGATCGACGAGCCGTCGAAGCCGAGGCCCTCCTCGAAGGTGTCCTCCTCGAGCTGGGAGACCGGGATCGAGAAGTGCTGCATGAGGCCGGGCAGGTCGCAGAACCGGATGTCGACGATCTCGACGCCCTCGTCCTTGGCCAGCGCCAAAACTTCGGATGGTGTGCGTTCCTGCACGGTTCCTCCTGCGGGTTCACGGGGTCGGGACACGCGGGTGCGCCCCCGGGTGGGGATCCCGCCCGACCGGACGGGGCCGAGCCTCGCGGCATGCGGTTTCCCACCCGTTGCCCGATTGTGAACGCTATGTGAACGCGCGGACGCCTGCCACGGGGCTCGGGGGTGCCGTGGTTGACTGGCCCCATGGAGCGTCAACAGGACTACGTGCTGCGCACCGTCGAGGAGCGGGGCGTGCGCCTCATCCGCCTCTGGTTCACCGACGTCCTGGGCCAGTTGAAGTCCGTCGCCATCACCCCTGCGGAGCTCGAGAACGGCTTCGAGGAGGGCATGTGGTTCGACGGCTCGGCCATCGACGGCTTCAGCCGCGTGCAGGAGAGCGACGTGCTCGCCCGGCCGGATCCGAACACCTTCGAGCTGCTGCCGTGGGCCGAGGACGACGAGAACTCCGCCCGCATGTTCTGCGACATCGAGAACCTCGACGGCACCCCCTTCGAGGGCGATCCCCGTCAGGTCCTGAAGCGCAACCTCGACCGGGCCCACGAGCGCGGCTACACGTTCTTCTGCGCCCCCGAGATGGAGTTCTTCTACTTCGGCCACGGCGACCCCACCCAGCCCCTGGTCCCCCTCGACAGCGGCTCGTACTTCGACCTCACCACCGCCGACGTGGCCAGCGACCTCCGCAAGCGCACGATCCACATGCTCGAGGGCATGGGCATCCCGGTCGAGTACTCGTTCCACGAGGACAGCCCGAGCCAGCACGAGATCGACCTGCGCTACACCGACGCGCTGTCCATGGCCGACAACGTCATGACCTTCCGCCTGGTCGTCCGCGAGATCGCCCTCGAGCGGGGCGCCTACGCCACCTTCATGCCGAAGCCGCTCCAGGGCGTGCAGGGCTCGGGGATGCACACCCACCTGTCGCTGTTCGAGGGCGACACCAACGCCTTCCACGATCCCGACGACGAGTACCGGCTCTCGAAGGTCGGCCGCAGCTTCATCGCCGGCCTGCTGGTCCACGCCCGGGAGATCACCGCGGTCACCAACCAGCTCGTGAACTCCTACAAGCGGCTCATCCCGGGCTCCGAGGCGCCGGTGCACGTGTCGTGGGCCCGCAACAACCGCTCGGCGCTCGTCCGGGTGCCGCTGGCCAAGTCCGGCAAGGAGTCCTCGACCCGCATCGAGTACCGCTCGCCAGACCCGGCATGCAACCCCTACCTGGCCTTCTCGGTGATGCTCGCCGCCGGCCTGAAGGGCCTCGAGGAGGGCTACGAGC
The DNA here is from genome assembly GCA_041908445.1 of Acidimicrobiales bacterium. Lineage (GTDB taxonomy): Bacteria > Actinomycetota > Acidimicrobiia > Acidimicrobiales > DATDAH01 > JAEUJM01. The sequence continues at coordinate 2,251 of JAYRFK010000074.1, forward strand.
TCGGCCCCGAGGCGGCCGCCAACGTGTTCGAGCTGACCGACGAGGAGCGCGCCGCCGAGGGCATCACCGGCCTGCCGCAGTCGCTGGCCGAGGCGCTCGACGAGATGGAGAAGTCCGAGCTGGTGGCCGAGGCACTGGGCGAGCACATCTTCGAGTGGTTCCTGCGCAACAAGCGGTCCGAGTGGACCGACTACAAGGCGCAGGTGACACCGTTCGAGCTGGCCCGGTACCTTCCCAGCTGGTAGCGCTCGGGTTTCGAGACAGATGATCGAGGGCGTGCACATGCAACCACTGCTGCTGTTCCCGGACCCGGCGCCGCCGGAGCTGGCGCAGTGCCTCGACCTCGCGGGCTACCCCTGGAAGGCGGTCGCCGACGAGCTCGCAGCCGAACGGGCCGAGCCCGACGGCGGGTGGGACGGCGCCATCATCTGCGCGTACGACGACCCGGAGCGGGCGTTCGCCGTGGCCCGCACCCTGCGCAAGCGCGATCAGCCCCTCGAGCCGGTGCTCCTGCTCATCAGCGGCACCCAGCTGGGCGACCTCGAGCTGCGCGACGACCTCTTCGACGACTTCTGCCTCAACCCCTTCCACCCCCGCGAGCTCGAGGCGCGCCTGAAGCACCTCTTCTTCGCCACGGGACGGGGCACCCGCCCCGAGATGGTCGAGTACGGCGAGCTCGTCCTGAACCTCGAGACCTACCAGGCCGCGGTGGCGGGCCGGCCCCTCGACCTCACCTACATGGAGTACGAGCTGCTGACCTTCCTCGCCTCCAACCCGGGCAAGGTCTTCACCCGCGAGACGCTGCTCAGCCGGGTCTGGGGCTACGAGTACTACGGCGGGGCGAGGACGGTCGACGTCCACGTCCGCCGCCTCCGGGCCAAGCTCGGCGAGGAGCACGCCGGCCTCATCTCCACGGTGCGCTCGGTCGGCTACCGCTTCGGCCAGTCCCGGTGGGGCTCGTGAGGCGAGCCCTCGCCGGCGCGCTCCTGGCCACGGCCGCAGCGGCGCTCCTGCTCGTCGGGGGAGCCGGGCCGGTGGCGGCGCACACCGAGACCGGCACCTTCAGCGCCACCCGGGCCGAGCCGTCCACCGACGGCACCTACACCATCGACCTCCTCCTCACCTATGACAACGACGGCCACGGGGCCGAGGGCGCGGCCCTCACCGTCACCGTCCAGGGCCCGACCGGCGGCCCAGTGCCCGTGGCCATGGCCCCCGGTGACCGGGCCGGCGCCTACACCGGCGACGTGGCCGCCGCCACGCCCGGCGAGTACACGGTGACCGCGGCGTCCACCGACCCCGAGGCCGCCACCACCTTCACCTTCACGGTCGAGGCGCCGGCGACCACGACCACCGCCGCCACGGCGACCACGGATACAGCCGGCAGTACCGGCACCAGTCCCGTCACCACGGCGACCACCGAGGCGGACGATTCCGACACGTCCCCCAACGTGGCCACCATCGTGGCCAACGTCGCCCTGCTGGCCATCGGCGCCGCCGCGGCGTTCTTCGGCCTGCGCTGGTGGCGCCGGCGCCGCGACACCCCCGCGGCCTGATCGACCCCGAAAACGCGGCCTGATCGACCCCGAAAACGGAGAAGGCCCCCCGGCGGACCGGGGGGCCTCCTCGAGAGATCGGGACGACTCAGATGGCGCGGACGTCCTGCGCCTGCTCACCCTTCGGGCCCGTGGTCACCTCGAACTCGACCGCCTGGCCTTCGTCGAGGGACCGGTAGCCCTGCCCCTGGATGGCCGAGTAGTGCACGAAGACATCGGGCCCGCTCTCACGGGAGATGAAGCCGTAGCCCTTCTCGGCGTTGAACCATTTCACGGTACCGGTTGGCAAACCGGCCCCCTTTCAGTGTTGCGGGGCCGGCCTACTTCGTCGGACGTCCCTGCTGGTCATTGTTGCGCCGACCACCGTAGCCGTCTCGGCACCCGTCATGCGATGGAAGTTTCGTCTGACGCCGTTTCCTCGCGATCCGGGGCGAGGATCAGCGGTCGAGGGCGAGGAGCTCGCTGCCCTCGTGGGTCTGGTCGACGTCGGTCTTGACCAGCCACCCGAGGCCCCCGGCGATGGCCGCGCAGCCCACCATGACGCCGATCGGCAGCGCGAGCACGAGGGCGATGACCATGAGTGCGGGACCGGCGTCCATGCCGCGATCCTAGCGACCGCGGCACCGCGGTCCCGAGCCCACGGACGCAGGCTCGGGACCGGCGGCCCGGATCAGACGGGCACGTCCACCCGCACCGGGGCGGGCTGGTCGACGTCGATGGCGGCGTCACCGAGGCCGATGCGGCCGTTGCCCCCGTCGCCCCAGCAGAACAGGCGGCGGTTCACCTTGATGGCGCAGTTGTGCACCTCGCCGGCGTCGAGCCTGCGGTACTTGCCGCCGCCGCTCACGGGCACCGGGGCCGGCTGGTTGGCGAAGGGCTCGCCGTCGCCGACCTCTCCGTTGCTGTCGAGGCCCCAGCAGTACACCGTGCCCCCACGCAACCCGGTCGTCCGGGCGCAGGTGTGCCAGCCGTAGGCGCTGACCCCCTGCCAGCGGATCGCGCCCTCGGCGACGCGCACCGGCGCCGCCGCGAGGTCGTCGGTGGCGGGGTCGCCGTCACCGCGCTGACCGTCGCGATCCCAGCCCCAGCAATAGAGGCGGCCCACCGACTTGAGGGCGCAGGTGTGCGACGCGCCCACGGCCACCTGGACCCAGTTGGCGGCACCGGCCGTCACCTCGACCGGCGTGGCCTGGTCGACCAGCGGCTCGCCGTTGCCCAACTGGCCGGCGCCGTCCGCGCCGAAGCAGTAGAGGTGGCCGGTGGTCCGCAAGGCGCAGGTGTGGAACCAGCCCGCGGCGACGGTCCGCCAGTCGGTGGCGCCGCCGGCCACCTCGACCGGCCGGCCCTGGTTGACGAGGTTCTCGTCGTTGCCGAGCTGGCCGCTGCCGTCCCGGCCGAAGCAGAAGAGCCGACCGGCACGCGACCGGGCACAGGTGTGCTCGGAGCCGGCGCTGACCACCGACCAGAACCGGTTGCCCCCGTCCACCTCGGTGGGCTCGCCGACATCGGTGTTGTCCCCGCCGTTGCCGAGCTGGCCGTAGAAGTCGGACCCCCAGCAGAAGAGCTCACCGCCCGTGGTGCGGGCGCAGGTGAAGAAGCCCCCGGCCGACACGGACGCCCAGTCGGTGCGACCGCCGGCGACCTCGGTGGGGACGGACCGGTCGGCGTTCTCGCCGCCGTCGCCGAGCTGGCCGGCGGCATCCGAGCCCCAGCAGAAGAGCCGGCGGCTCTCGCTGATGGCACAGGTGTGGGAGACGCCGGCGCTGACCTGGCGCCAGCCCTCGGCCACCGCGCCCTCACCCGCCGCCTGCGCCCCGCTCGCCGCCGACGTGTCCGCGCCCAGGGCGGGCTCGACGGCCACCCCCATCACCAGCAGCAGTGCAGTGCCCAACACCGCCGCCATCGTCCGAATGCCATGCATGACGCCCCCTCCAACTTCGGCTTGTCCGCCATCGTCGTCCGCCCAGCACCGCGAGGATAGGCAACCGGCTCCGTCGGCGCTCGGCAGAAGTGGCCGCCGGCTACGACGGACGGGCCCAGGCCTCGATCTCGACCAGGGCGCCGAGGGGCAGCTCGGCCACGCCGACCGCCGAGCGGGCGGGGCGGTGATCACCGAAGCACGCCACGTAGGTCTCGTTCATCGGCGCGTAGTCCGACATGTGGCGGAGGAACACCGTCGTCTTCACCACGTCGGTCAGGCTCGCGCCCTCGGCCACCAACAGCGCCTCGAGGTTGGCGATGGCCTGGCGCAGCTCGCCCTCGACCCCACCGTTGACGATGGCGCCGTCCTTCAGGCCGATCTGGCCCGAGGTGACGAGCCACTCCCCGGCCCGGACGATCGGCGTGTACGGGCCCACGGGGGTGGTCATGACGGCAAGGGTACGCCCGTGGGCCAGGCGGGCGGAAAGCCCTGGAACCGCCAGACGGCGAGGGCGACGGCGGCGAAGACCGCGTCGGAACCGTTGACCGGCTCGCCGGCCCCGCCGTCGAGCTCGACCTCGATCGGCGGCGTGTCGGCGGCCCGCAGCACACCGAAGGAGCGGACGGTCAGGTCGTGGACCTCGCCGTCCTCATCGACCGACAGGCCCTCCGCGGTCACCCAGCCGAGGGCCATGTGCGCGGCACCGATGCAGTACGAGCGCAGGACGACCTCATCGAGCGGTTCGCCGCAGGCCACCCGGACCCGGAGCCCCGCAGGCGTGACCTCGGCCTCCGCGACGGCTCCACCGGGCGAGCGCACCTCGGTGGCACCGGTCGCCGCGCCAACGAGCACCGCCGCCTCGGCCCACCCGGCCGCCCGCAGCGCGGCGGAGGTGGGCGGCCCGACCACGTCGACGGCCTCCACCACCAGGCCGGGGGCGACGGACGCGATGGCGGCCTCGACGCCCGGGGTCCGCACCACCCGCAGGGCCCCGCGCCCGTCGGCGTGGGCGCCGCCGGCGACGGGCGGGCGCTTCGGTCCGAGGCGGACGGTGTCCTCCCGGGAGAAGAGCACCCGGACCGCACGACCGTGCTCGTCGGCGAGGCGGCGGGCGATCTCCCCCACGGGCGAGGCCGCCTTGCCGCCGAAGGCCCCGCCGTTGGCGAGCGGCGTGACCGGCTCGCCGCCGGGCGCACACCAGGAGGCGTCGGGCTCGAGGTAGGCGGGCTCGACCCAGGTCGTGCGCAGGGTGGCGGCCCAGTCCCCGTCGGGCACGACGAGCGGGTGGCCGACGGCCTCGGTCGTCCGCCGGCCCTGGCGCTTCCCCGAGCGCTCCCGCGCCTCGCGGAGGGTCTCGGCGACGACCCACTCGCCGTCGGCGGAGCGCACCGCCACCAGCGCATCGGCGGGCGCGGTGTCGTCGGCGAACCCCGCACGGCCCAGCGCGACCTCGGGGCCGACCTGCTGGGGCACACCGCCCTCGATCGCGGCGCGGCGGGCGGCGGTTTCGAGGTCCCGGTCGCCGGTCCCGCTCCCCGGCGCCGCCGGCGGGGACGCCCACGCCTCGTGGATCGTGCGCCACCCGGTGCACCGGCAGAGGTGGGCCGCGAGGGCACGGTCCACCGCGGCGTGATCGTCGTCCGCGGTGCCCTTCGCCCGCAGGCCGGACAGCCGCACGATGATCCCCGGGGTGCAGAAGCCGCACTGGCTGGCGCCCGTGGCGCAGAAGCGCCCGGCCCAGTCGTCGCGCTCGTCGGGGTCGAGGCCGTCGAGGGTCGTCACGGCGCGGCCGGCGACGCGGCGGGCGGGCGTCACGCAGGCGACCCGGGGGGCGCCGTCGACGAGCACGGTGCAGCAGCCGCACTGACCCTGCGGGCTGCAGCCGTCCTTGGCCGAGCGCAGGCCGAGCCGGTCGCGGAGCACTTCGAGGAGCGAGGCACCGTCGTCGGCGACGGTGACGTCGCGGCCGTCCACGCTGAAGGAGAGGGTCACCGGCCCCACGTTAGATTCGGACCATGGTCGTCCCCTCCCCCACCCTGACCCGGCGCACCCTGCTGGCGGGCGCCGCCGGCGCCGCCGGCCTCGCGCTGCTGGCCGCCTGCGGCAGCAGCGGCGAGGACTCGGGCGACGAGGGGGCCGACGGCTCGGGGGGCGGCAGTGGAGGTGGCGACGCCGGTGGGGTGAACCTGCTCGCGGTGTTCCCGCTCCAGGGCCTGCTCGTCACCGGGTCGCCCCAGCGCCTCCCCTTCACCCTCGCCGGCACCGACGGCGCCCCCCTCGACGACGGTCCCGCCACCCTCGACTTCGTGGTCACCGACCAGGACGGCAACGCGGTGGGCGACCCCGTCACGGTCGACCGCCACGACCAGGGCATCCCCACCGCCTACTACCCGCTCATCGTGGAGTTCCCCGCGACGGGCACCTACCAGGCGAGCGCCACGGTCGACGGCCAGGAGCTCGAGCCGCGGGCCTTCGCGGTCGTCGAGCCCTCCGAGGTGTCCGTGCCGCAGCCGGGCCAGCCCATGGTCCCCGTCGACACGCCGACCACCGACGACGCCCGCGGGGTGGACCCCATCTGCACCCGCGACCCCGAGTGCGACCTGCACGGCCAGACGCTCACCGCGGCGCTCGCCAGCGGCAAGCCGGTCGCCCTCGCCATCGCCACCCCCGCCTACTGCCAGACCGCCATCTGCGGGCCCGTGCTCGACGTGCTGCTCAGCCAGGAGGCCGACTTCCCGGACGTGGCCATGGTCCACGCCGAGGTGTACAAGGACCCGGAGGCGGTCGACAACATCGCCGACGCACAGCTCACCCCGGTGATCGACGCCTACCGGCTGAGCTACGAGCCGGCGCTGTTCCTCGCCAACTCGGACGGCACCATCGCCACCCGCCTCGACACGATCTTCGACGAGGTCGAGGTCCGCGAGGCCCTGGCCCAGCTCACCTGACGACCTGGGCCCGACGCGTCACCACCGCCGGCGGACCGACGGCGGTGACGAGGATCGGTGGCTGGGTGGGCGAGCGGCTGGTGCCGCGACCGCCCGTCAGCGACGGTTCAGCTGAAGGACTGGCCGCAGCCGCAGCTGCGCTGGGCGTTCGGGTTGTCGATCGAGAACCCGGCGTCGTTGAGGCCGTCCTTGTAGTCGAGCTTGGCGCCACGGAGGAGCTGGGCGCTCGACGGATCGACGATGACCTTCACGCCGTGGGACTCGTCGAGGAGGTCGTCGCCGGCCACGTCGGAGTCGAAGAACATCTCGTAGCTGAAGCCCGAGCAGCCGCCCGGGCGGACCGCGACCCGCAGGGCCAGGGACTCGTCACCCTCGGCGGTGATGAGCTCCTTCACCTTGGCGGTGGCGGCGTCGGTGAGGACCATGACGGCGTTGTCGCCCTTGGTGAGATCTTCGGTGAGGCTCATGGCTCCATCCTATCGGTGAGGTGCGTTTCGGCACGTTGGCTGGTGGTGTCGGTGGCGCCCACCAGCTCGACCTGGCAGGGCGAGCGGTGGACCAGGCTGTGGAACTCGGTGACCTCGTCGTCGCCGAGGGTGTCGACCAGGCCCTCGACCATCCCGCGGTGCAGGCCGCAGACCAGGTCGGGGTTGGCCTCCGCGAGGTCGCGGAACGGGCAGTGCGTGAAGCCGACGGTGACCCCGCCCGGGCCGCCCTCGACCTCGGGGTCGAAGCCCATCTCCGCGAGCTGGCCCATGAGGGCGTCGAGGCAGGGGGTGCCGTCGGGGAAGGCCTCGGCGTCGAGCCGGCCCTGCTCGCGTCCGGCCTCGGCGGCGTCGGCGCCCTCGAGGCCGGCGGTGTCGGCCATCTTCAGGAGCATGGCGGCGAGGCGGGGGAACGCCGGCGGCTCGAGGCCGAGTGACGGGGCGTCGTGGGCGAGCGAGTAGAGGTGCTGGGGGCGACCCACGCCACCGGTGTTGCCGACCCGCAGGTCGAGCAGGCCGACGTCGCGCATGCGGTCGAGGTGGGGGCGCACCGTGTTGACGTGCAGGCCGAGGGTGTCGGCGATGTCGGCGGTGGACCGGGGCGCGGGCGAGCGCGCCAGCTCGAGGTAGATCGCGTAGCGGGTGTTGTCCCCGAGCGCCTTGAGCACGTCGAGGCGTGCGTCGTTGGCCACGAGCAGAGATTACACGGCGATTCCCGGTAAAATCGCCTCGCGATGACGGACACCCCCGTGGCGACCACGCTCCCCTCCTCCGACGAGGTCATGGCGCTGCTGCGCGGCGTCATCGACCCCGAGCTGGGCAGCGACATCGTCGATCTCGGCATGGCCAAGGGCGCCCGGGTCGCCGACGACGGCACGGTCACCCTCACCATCGCCCTCACCACCGCGGGGTGTCCCCTCCGGGCCCAGATCCAGAAGGACGCCAAGGCCCGGGTGGCGTCGCTCCCCGGCGTCGCGGCCGTGAAGATCGACTGGACCGAGCTCACCGCCGACGAGAAGGCGGCGACCATGAGCAAGGCCCGGGCCAACGCCGCCGAGCGGGCGCCGGAGAACGAGATCCCCCCGACGGCCAAGGTGATCACCATCGCCTCGGGCAAGGGCGGCGTGGGCAAGTCCTCGGTGACGGTGAACCTGGCCGCGGCGCTCGCACACCAGGGCTTCACCGTCGGCGTCCTCGACGCCGACATCTGGGGCTTCTCGGTGCCCCGCATGCTCGGGATCGAGGGACGCCTCATGGGCGAGACCGCCGAGCCCACCACCGGTGCGATCGGCGAGGCCACGGACCCGGACGCCCGTCGCAAGATCGTCCCCCACACGCTCCCCCTCGGCGCCGGCCTGCTCAAGGTCGTCTCCATGGGCCTGCTCGTCGACGACGAGGAGTCCGCCCTCATGTGGCGGGGCCTGATGCTGAACCGGGCCGTGCAGCACTTCCTCGAGGACGTGCGCTGGGGCGACCTCGACTACCTGCTCATCGACATGCCCCCCGGTACCGGCGACGTGGCCATGGGCCTCGCCCGCATGCTCCCGCGCGCCGAGATGGTCATCGTCACCACGGCCGCGGTCGCGGCGCAGAAGGTCGCCATCCGGGCCGCCACCATGGCCCGCAAGAGCCACGTCCGGGTCGTCGGCGTCATCGAGAACATGAGCGCGTTCGTCTGCGAGCACGGCGAGTCGTACCCCTTGTTCGGCGAGGGGGGTGGCACCGCGCTGGCGGAGGCCGCCGGCGTGCCGCTGCTGGGCCAGATCCCCCTCGAGCCGTCGGTGTCGCTCGGTGGCGACACCGGCTCCCCGGTGGCCCTGGGCGACGGCCCCGCCGCGGAGGCCTTCCGCTCGCTGGCCGACGTGATCGTGCGGGAGGCCGTGCCCCCCGTCGAGATGGCCGGCTGCTCCGCCCGCATCCTCGACGCCGCCGTCGCCGCGCTGGACGCGCTGGACGCCGCCCGGGCGGCCACGGGCGCCGGCTAGCGGATCTTCAGCTTGGCGAGGTGGGGCGGCAGCGAGCCGACCACCTTGCGGGGCTCGGCCGGCGGGTCGGGGAAGGGCACCGCGCAGGCATCGTCCGACTGGCCGGCGTCGACGCCCATGCCCCGCAGGATGAGGCGGCAGCCCCACTCCGTCTCGATCGAGAGCGACTCCGCCGGGCCCTCGAACACGTCGACCACGACCGCGTCGTCCTCGGGGTAGAGCGCGCGCAGGTACTCGGGCGCGTAGACCGGCACACCCGCGACCTCACCCACGACGGCCTGGTCGGGGCCCGGCCAGAAGTCCTCGTAGAGGAACGGCGCGGTCGAGTCGCAGCAGCCGGTCCCGATCGTGATGGTGAGCGTCCCCCCTCGAGCGGCCGCGGCCCGCTCGACCACCGCCCGTGCCGCTGGGGTGCTGTCCACGCGCACGCCCCCACCCTAGGGCGGCCACCCGGCGCCGGGCGCCGCCCGTCCGTTGCCCGACCGGGACCGCGCCCCTAAGGTCGACGCCATCGTGTCGGCCGCGCCGCACCACCACGACCACGGGCACGGCCACGCCGCCGCCCGGACCCCGGCCGGCCGCGCCGCGCAGCGGCGGGCGCTGTGGTGGTCGCTCGGGGCCAACGCCGCCTTCATGGTCGTCGAGGTGGTGGGCGGCGTCGTCTTCGTCTCGCTCGCCCTGCTGGCCGACGCCGCCCACATGCTCTCCGACGTGGCGGGGCTGGCGATCGCGCTCGTCGCCCAGCAGCTCGCCGGCCGGCGGGCCACCGCCCGCCACACCTACGGCCTGCAGCGGGCGGAGGTCCTCGGCGCCCAGGTCAACGGTCTGCTCCTCGTCGCCATGGCCGGGTGGATCATGGTCGAGGCCGTGGGCCGGATCGCCGAGCCGGCCGACGTGCAGGGCGGCGGCGTGCTGGTCGTGGCCACCCTGGGCCTGCTCGTGAACCTGGGCAGCGCCGCCCTGCTGAACCGGGTCCGGGGCGACAACCTCAACCTGCGGGGCGCCTACCTGCACATGGTCCTCGACGCCGCCGGGTCCGTTGCCGCCATGGTCGCGGCCGTCGCGGTGATCGGGTGGGACGCCACGTGGGTCGACCCGGCCGCCTCGATCTTCGTCTCGCTCCTCGTCCTCTGGTCGGCCTGGGGCCTGTTGCGCGACGCCGCCCAGGTGCTGCTCGAAGGCACGCCGCGGGGGATGGACCCCGTCGACGTCGAGCAGGCCCTCCTCGACGACGAGGCCGTCGACGCCGTCCACCACCTGCACCTGTGGAACCTGGCCTCCGACGTGCCCGCCCTGTCCGCCCACGTGGTGCTGCAGGGAGACGACGTGACCCTGCACGACGCCCAGGCCAGCGGTGACCGCCTCAAGGCCCTGCTCGACGAGCGCTTCGGCATCGAGCACGCCACCCTCGAGCTCGAGTGCCACCCCTGCGCACCCGAGCCCGCGCACGACGCACCGGCGGCCGGTACGCGCTGACCCGGCGACCCGTGACCGGTCGGCCGGCGCCGCCCGTCAACCGTCAGCCGTGCTGCCAGAAGCGGTGCTTGAGGGTGGTCACGCCGTCGAGGGCCACGGCGTCGAGGCGACCGACCTCGTCGGGCGTGAGCGCCCAGCCGAGCGCGCCGGCGTTGTCGGTGGCCTGGCGGGCGTTCTTGGCCCCGGGGATGGGCACGGCGCCCTTCTGGATGAGCCAGCGCAGCGCCACCTCGCTCGGCGTCCGGCCGTCGTGGCGGTCGCCGAGGGCGCGGAGCTCGGCGACGATCGGGGCGACCTTCTCCCACGGGTGGGCGGAGAAGTCGCGGTTACCCGGCGGCGGGTTGGCGGCCGAGTACTTCCCAGTGAGACGGCCCTGCCCGATGGGCGAGTAGGCGAGCGGGACGACGCCGAGCCGGGCGCACTCGGCGATGAGGCCGACGTTCTCCGGGCGGCGGCGCAGCAACGAGTACTCGATCTGGTTCGTGGCGAGGGCCACGCCCCGCTGGGCCAGCTCGCCGTGGATCGACCGGGTCTCCCGCGCCGAGTAGTTGGAGACGCCCACGGCGCTCACCAGCCCCTCGTCCACCACGGCGGCGAGGGCGTCAGCGAGGGCGCGGTGCGAGCGCAGGCTGATGGGACCGTGGAGCTGGTAGAGGTCGATGCGGTCGATGCCGAGGCGGTCGAGCGAGCCCAGCACGGCGTGGCGCAGCGCCCGCCGGACGTCGAGCTTCCACGGCGCCGGCATGAACTTGGTGGCGATCACCAGGCGCTCCCGGTCGACGCCCGACGAGGCGAGCAGCCGCCCGATGATGCGCTCGCTCTCCCCGCCGCCGTACACCTCGGCGGTGTCGAACAGGGTCACCCCGGCGGCGATGGCCGCCGCCCACGCCTCGGCGATGGTCGCCTCGGACAGGGCGGCGTCGTACCCCCCCATCCCCCAGGTCGACTTGTCCCCCCACGCCCAGCACCCCACGCCCAGCGGCGCACAGCGCTTGTCGAGCCCGGCGAACCGGACCTGGTCTCCGTCAGGCTCCATGGTGGTGACGCTACCGGCGGCTCTGTCGATCGGCTGGAGATCGAACCCCGCGGGACCCGCGCCCGGTCGGCCTGGTGGCCCACCCGACCGCCCCGCCCGTGATCGCCAGCGTGGCCATGGGTGGGCACTGCTTAGCCAGGTCTGGCTAAGCTAGATGGCGATGGCGCCCCACGTCGTGAACACCCACGAGGCCAAGAGCCGACTCTCCGAACTGATCCGCGAAGCCGAGGCGGGGGGCGAGGTGATCGTTGCCCGCAACGGGCAGCCGGTCGCCAAGATCATCCCGTGGCCCCCGGCGCGACCCCGCCGGACGCGTGGCGCGTGGGCGGGGAAGGTCGCCCACCACGGTGACGGTGACGGCGTCGGTCCCGATCCCGACGTCACCGAGCTCTTCGACGAGTCCGCGGCGAGGGGGGCGTGAGGCTCCTCCTCGACACCCACGTGGCCCTCTGGTGGCTCGAGGCCGCTGACGACCTCGGGCCCGAGTGCATCGCCCTCATCGAGTCCGCGGACGAGGTCCGGTTCTCGGCGGTGACCCCGTGGGAGCTCGGCATCAAGCGGGCGCTCGGGAAGATCGACTTCCCCGACGACCTCGTCGCCGCGCTCGGGGCGGCGGGGTTCACCGAGCTCCCCATCACCGCCGCCCACGCCGACCTCGCCCCCCGGCTCCCCACGCACCACCGCGACCCCTTCGACCGCATGCTCGTCGCCCAGGCCCAGCTCGAAGCCCTCCGCCTCGTCAGCGCCGACGCCGCCCTCGCCCCCTACGACGTGGGAGTGTTCGACCCCCGCCGCTGATCAGAACAGGACGGTCGACGGTGGCGCCGGGTCGCCCGGGCCCTGCGGCCACGCCGCCTCGGTGCTCGCCAGGCGGAACATGACGTCGGCGAGCTGGCCGCGGCTCACCACCCGATCCGGCTTGAACCGAGTTCCTGACACGAAGCCGTCGAGCAGGTCGTGCGACGCCGCCCACTTCAGCGCCGCGTTGTACCGGGCGCCGGCCGGGACGTCGGTGAACCCGTGCGCCGGGTTGCCGGTCGGTGCCCCCACCATGAGCCACGTCAGCTTCACCACGTCGGCCCGGGACACCGCATCGCCGGGACGGAAGTTCGCACGAGCGCCGCTGACCAGCCCCTGGGCCACCGCCCAGTCCACGGCACGCCGGAACCAGGCGTTCCGCGGAACGTCGTCGAAGGGATGGCGCGGGGATCCCGGAGGTTGGTCCATCATCCGGAACAGCGCATCGACGAGCCGAGCCCGGTTCACGGTCTTCGACGGCCGGAACGTCGTCTCGGTCACCCCGGGGACGACATCGAACAGCGCCGCCCAGTCCACCGCGCCCGCGTAGAACGCCGCCGGCGCCACGTCCGTGTACCCCGCCGGCGGGATCGTCACCTCGACTGAGACCGGGTCGGCGGTGACCGGGCCGAGGTGGTCCGCACTGGCGGTTCCCGCAGCCGTGAAGGTCCCGACGTCGGCGGGCACGGTCTGGTAGGTGCAGTCGGCGGTCTCACCCCCGGCCACCGGGATCGTGCCCAAGTCGCTGGTGCAGGCAGGGATGCCGGCGTACGAGACCGAGACGTGGGCGAGGGGCACGTTGCCGTCGTTGCTCACCCCGGTGACGAGGTGGATGGGCTGTCCCGCCTCGACGGTCGTCTCGAGCGCACTGGTGTCCACCGACATCAACCGGTCCGTACCGACCGACACGGACACCGCGTTCGAGTTCTTGGCTTCGGCGTGGTCCGCGAGGGCCGTCGCACGATTCGTGACGACGCCGAGGTCGTCATAGGTGGTGGCTCGTTCACAGTCGACGACCACTTGGGCACCGACGGCCAGGTCGCCCAATGCCCGGGCGCAGTCAGGCGCGGCCTCGTCGGTTGTGGAGACGTTGGTGAGAGGCACATCCCCGCTGTTGCGCACCGTGAGGCGGTAGTGGATGGCCTCGCCGGCGACCACCCCTGGCTCACCGGCCGACAGGGTGACCGAGAGGGAAGGGTTGGCCTGCACATAGGTCGAGACCTGGTTGGACGCGACCGGGTCGAGTTGGTCGGTGTCGACGGTGGCCACGTTGGCGTAGGTCCTCCACTGGGCCCACCCGGTGGTCAGGGTGCACGAGACGGTGACGGCCTCCGCGGGGTCGAGGTCGTCGATCGGGCCCGCACATCTCGGTGCGTTGTCGTCCGTGACCATCAGGCCGGTGAGCGTCTCGGTTCCCGTGTTCGTCACCGTCACGTCGTAGTGGATGTCCTCGCCCAGATGGACCTGTGATTCGTCCACGGTCTTGCCGACGGTGACCTCGGGCCCCGCCCCATCGACCCTGCGGATCAGGTCGAGGGCCGGGACCGTGTACCACACGCCCCCGTCGGGCGCAGTTGCCATCTCCATTCCGGTCTGGACTACGCCGGAGGGGTCAGCCCAACGCTGCACGGCACCGGTGACGGCGTTGATCCGCCCGACCGACGCTCCGGTGAAGGCGTGCGTGGGCCCTCCGTTGAGGTACCAAACACTGTGGTCCGGGCCTCGCAGCAGCCTCGTCCACCGCGGCCCCGTCGGTGGGTTCAGCCCGTTGTAGGTGTCGTAGATTCCGAGAGAATCGACGGAGCCAGTCACCGGGTCGATGCGAGACGTTCCCATGTACACGAGCGGGTAGTCGGAGTCGTAGGTCAGTCTCGGGTACCAGAGCCGACCGTCGGGCCCGTCGATGAGATCGACCGTCGACTGGCTGCGCACGTAGGTCGCGAGACCGTTCGCTGTCTCGATGAAGGCGATCCCCTGCGTGGTCAGGTTCGGGAACTGCTTGGCCAGGAACCACAGGCGACCGTCGTCACCTGCGGTGATCACACTGTCGGCGAACAGCGAACCCAACGGGTACGTCGTCATGACGCCGGCCGGCGTGATCCGGCCGATGCGAGCCCCACCCGTGACCCAGACGTTTCCGTCGGGCCCGGTCGCGATCCCGCCCGGATCATGGATGTCCCCGCCGGGATCGGCGAACGAGTCCACGACCCCGGAGTCGACGTCGAGCCGACCGATCAGATCGTTGCCCACGTTGGTGAACCACACGTTGCCGTCGGCCCCGATGGTCAGGTGGTTGGGCCCGTCGATCTCACCCGGGTCGCCCTCGAAGACGGAGATCTCCCCCGTGCCCGGGTCGAGACGACCGATCCGGTCGTTGGCCTGGCTGGTGAACCAGACGATGCCGTCGGCCGCCACCGCGATATCCGTCGGCTGATCGATCTCGCCCTCGGCGTCGGTGTAGGTGGTGATGTCACCCCGGTCCGCCGACGCGGGTGACGGCGCCACCGGGACGATCGCGAGCCCCACCCCGAACGTGGCCGAGGCGACCAGCAGCGCCACCGCTCGCCGAACACCCACGCGCTGAGGCTACGCCCCCCCCGGCCGCTCGCGCCAGCAGCCGGCCGGGTGGCGGCGGAACGGCTTCGAGCCACGCGCAGCGAGGGACGAGCGAGCATGGCTCGAAACGGATGTCCGCCGACAGGACCCGGCCGGCGGGACGCCGCAGCTCGCGGGGGCAGCCCCCTCTAGATGTTCGGGCTCAGCAGCGGGTAGTGGAAGTGGTTGTCGCGGCCCGAGGTCTCGGGGTTCACGTGGACGTGCTTCACCTGGCGGTAGGCGTCGAAGCCGAACGTGCCGAGCTCGCGCCCGATGCCCGACTGCTTGTAGCCGCCGAAGGGCCGCTGCGGGTCGATCAGGTGGTAGTCGTTGATCCAGACGGTGCCGGTGCGCATGCGGGCGGCGACGGCCTTGGCCCGGTCGATGTTGCCCGACTGCACGCCGCCGGCGAGGCCGTAGATCGAGTCGTTGGCGATGGCCACAGCCTCGTCCTCGGTGTCGAAGGGGATCACGCAGAGCACCGGGCCGAAGATCTCCTCCTGGGCGATCTTGGCCTTGTTGTCCACGCCGGCGAAGATCGTCGGCTGGAAGAAGGCCTCGGTGTCGAGGCCGTCGGGCAGGGCCTCGGGCTTGGCGCCGCCGGTGAGCGGCTCGCCCACCTCGTCGCGGCCGAGGGCCACGTAGCGCTCGACCGTCTGGACCTGGCTGCGGTCGACGAGCGGACCGAGGTCGGTCTCGAAGTCGAGGGGGTTGCCGAGGGCGATCTTGCCGGCCCGGTCGGTGAGCAGGTCGACGAACTCGTCGTAGATCGAGCGGTGGACGAGGGCGCGGGTGCCGGACTCGCACACCTGGCCGCCGTGCATGAACGTGCCCCAGAGCACGCCGGCGGCGGCGAGGTCGAGGTCGGCGTCGTCGAGGACGATGTTGGCCGACTTGCCGCCGAGCTCGAGGGTGACGGGCTTCACCGTGCCCGAGGCAAGCTGCATGATGCGGCGGCCGACCTCGGTCGAGCCGGTGAAGGCGGTCTTGTCGACCAGCGGGTTGGCGGCGAGCTCCTCGCCCACGGTGCCGCCGGGCCCGGCGATCACGTTCACGACCCCCGGCGGGAGGTCGGCCTCCTGGATGAGCTGGGCCAGGCGCAGCGCGGTCAGTGAGGTGAGGGTGGCGGGCTTGATCACCGAGGTGTTGCCGGCGGCGATGGCCGGGGCGATCTTCCAGCTGGCCATGATGAACGGGAAGTTCCACGGGATGATCCCGGTGCACACGCCCATGGGCTCGTAGCGGACGTAGTTCTCCGAGGCCGGGAACGGGCTGCCCTCCAGGGCGACCTCGTCGGGCTGGGTCTCGGCCATCTTGGCGAACCACTCGAACGCGCCCTTGCCGCCGGGGATGTCGGCGAGGCTGGCCTTGCGGATGGTGCCGCCGCTGTCGCGGACCTCGAGCTCGGCCAGCTCCTCGGCGTGCTCGCCGATGAGCTCGGCGATGCGGTTCACCTTGGCGGCGCGCTCCTTGCCGCTCATCTTCGGCCACGGGCCCTCGTCGAAGGCCTTGCGGGCGGCCTCGATGGCCCGGACCGCGTCCTCGCGGCCGGCCTTGGCCACGTCGGCGATCTTCTCGCCGGTCGCCGGGTCGTGGGTGGCGAAGGTCTCGCCGGAGGCGGCGTCGCAGAGCTCGCCGTCGATGAAGAGCTGGTAGTCGGCCATGGCACGTCCCCCTGGATCAGCCGAATGTCGTCGCGCCGACGGTACCGCCCCGAACGCCGCCCGGGCGAAGCCGCCGGGGCGCGACACTGGCCGGGTGGCGGCGGTCGACCGGGACGAGTTGGTGCGGCGGGGCATCGTCGACCCGAGCGCGCCCGACGCAGACGAGATCGCCTTGTTCGCTCGGCACCTGCTGGACCGGGGCGCCAGCCTCGGACAGCTCGAGCGCGCCGTGGCGGCCGTACGCGCCGGCGGCGACGCTCGCATGCGGGTCCTCGGCGCGGTCAGCGCCGACCTCAACCTGCGTGGTCAGGGACCTCGACTCACCCTGGCGCAGGCCGCCGAGCGTCACGGGGTCGATCTCGACACCGCCCGGCGGGTGTGGCGGACCCTGGGCTTCGCCGAGCCGTCGCCCGACGACGCCGCGGTCAGCGAGCAGGAGGCCGAGTTGTTCGCGCTCTTCGGCTCGCTGTCGATGCTCGAGCCCGAGACGGCCTTCCAGCTCCTCCGGGTGGTGGGAACCTCGGTGGCCCGCATCGCCGACGCCGCGGTGGCGACGCTCCGCCTGGCGTTCGAGGTGCCGTTGCTGAGCTCCGGCGTCCCCTACATCGAGGTGGCCGACGCCTACGCCGAGCTGACCGAGACGCTCATGCCTCAGACCGTCCGCGCGGTCGACGTCATCATGCGCAGGAACATCGCCCTCGCCGCGGAGCAGCAGTGGGAGACCGACGCCGAGGGGTCGTCGACCACCGCCCGACTCGTCGTCGGCTTCGCCGACATGGTCGGGTACACCGCCATGGCCCGCTCGCTGCCCACCCGCGACCTGGTGGCCACCATCGGGACGTTCGAGCGCGAGGTCGTCGACGTCGTCACCGACCACGGCGGTCGCGTCGTGAAGCTGATCGGCGACGAGGTGATGTTCGTCCTGCCCGACCCCGCCGGCGCCTGCCGGTTGGCACTGGCCCTCGCCGCCGAGTTCGCGGACCACCCCGTGGTGCCGCCGCTGCGGGTCGGCCTCGCCACCGGCGAGGTGCTCACCCGGGACGGCGACTACTACGGTCGGGTCGTCAACGCCGCGTCCCGCCTGGTCGAGCTCGCCGAGCCGGGCGGCGTGGTGGTGTCCGACGGCGTGCGCGAGCGGCTGGACGACGCCTTCGCGACCGAGGCGCTGCCCCCGACCCGGGTCAAGGGCTACGACGAGCCCGTGCAGGCCTTCCGGCTCCGGGCGCCCGGCTGAGCGTCGCCGCCACCCCGACGACCTGTCCCGCCGTCAGCCGGCGTGCCAGGCGGCCTCGAGGTCGTCGCGGTCGTCCCCGCGGACGTGGCCCTCGTCGGCCAACTTGCGCAGGTGCGCGTGCACCGTGTGGCGCGCGATGGGGTGCCGTTCGGCGTCGACGTCGGTGTACACGATCTCCACCAGGCGGTCGATCGACGCGGAGCCCTCGCCCTGCAGGGTGGCGAGGATCGCCGCCTCGCGCTCGGCCCGGTGGCTGAGGTAGTGGTCGAGCACGGCCTGCGGGTCCTCGATGACGTGGCCGTGGCCGGGCGCGATCTTGCGCAGGCGCATGCCCTTCACCCGCTCGAGCGACTCGAGGTAGGTGGCCATGTCGCCGTCGGGGGGCCGGATCACGACGGTGGAGCCGGACATCACGTGGTCGCCGGAGAAGAGGGTGCGCTCCTCCTCGAGCCGGTAGCAGAGGTGGTTGGAGGCGTGGCCGGGGGTGTGCACCGCGGTGAGGCGGAACTCGGTGGCCTCGACCTGGTGACCGTCGCTGATGACGGTGTCGACCTCGAGCCCGTCGCGGGCGTCGAAGGCGAGGACCTCGGCGCCGGTGCGCTCCTTCAGGCCCGCGGCGCCCGGCGAGTGGTCGGCGTGGGTGTGGGTGAGGAGGATCCAGCGGATGCGGTCGCCGCCGCACCCGGCGATGGCGTCGAGGTGCTCCTCGTCGGCCGGGCCCGGGTCGATGACCGCGATCTCGTCGATGCCCACGAGGTAGGTGTTGGTGCCGGGACCGGTCATGATCCCCGGGTTGGGCGCGAGGATGCGCCGCACCAGGGGGCTGAGCGCCCGGGCCACGCCGACGATCATCTCGGGCGGCTGCGGTGCCGCCTCGGTGGTCTCGGTGACGGTCATGAGAAGGTCTCCATTCCGAGGGGCCGGGCCGCCGCGGCCGCCAGCACGGCGTCGGCATCCGGGTAGTCGCTGAGGATCTCGAGGCTGTGCTGGGTGGGCCGGATGAGCTCGAAGTCGCCGGCGGCGTTGCGGGCGAGCGCGTCCGACGGTCGGGCCCAGAGGGCGGCGATGGTCTCGTCGCCGTCGTGGCGCAGGACCTGGTCGGCCGGCGCCCGGCCCACGAAGAACCGGGTGTCGTAGCGGCGCGGCGCGGCCTCGGGCGTGATCCAGCGGGCGAAGTAGTGCAGATCGCCGGCGGGCAGGACGAGGTCCTCCGCCTCGACGACCGAGAGCAAGTCGTGCCGGCCCTGGTCGACGGCGAGCCGGTGGCGGTCGAAGCGGGCCGCCACCGTGGCGTCCCGGTCGACGCCCAGGGGGGCGCCGTCGGCCCGGCGGGCGAGGAGGAGGCCGGCCTCCTCGAAGCACTCGCGGACCGCGGCCACCCAGTACGCGAGGCCGCCGGCGGTCGTGCCGAGGGTGGTCGAGGCGGTGGCGTCGTCGTGGCCGTCGCAGCGGGCCGCCCAGCGCGGGTCGCGATCCTCCGCGTCGAGGGCGCCGCCGGGGAACAGGTAGGCGCCGGGCACGAAGCCGGACTCGAGGCGCCGGCGCAGCATCGCCACCTCGAGGCCGCGATCGCCGTCACGCACCAGCAGCACCGTCGCCGCGTCCCGGACCTCGACCGATCCGAAGGCCGTGGTGGGGAGCGTGGCGGTCACGGGCCGAGCTCGAGCGGCGTGCCGGTCGCTGGGCGGGCCGTGCGGTCGGCGACCACGTCGACCCCGTCGACGTCGAGGATCCCGCCGCTGAAGCCGTCCCGACGGAACCCGTAGGCCACGAACGGATCGTGGACCTTGGCGCCGTCCTGCAGGCCGTAGGCGACGAGGCGGTGCCGGTAGCGACGCAGGACGACGCGGCGGGCGACCGACCGCGTCGGCGGGAAGAGCAGGCCGAGGGCGAGGATGTCGCTGAGGAAGCCCGGCACCAGGAGCAGTGCGCCGGCGAGCAGCACGAGGAAGCCGTCGACGACGTCGCGGGTGGGCACCTCGCCCTGGCGCAGCGTCTTCTGCATGCGCATCAGCACGCCCAGGCCGGCCCACTTCACGAGGTAGGCGCCGGCGACGCTGATGAGGACGAGCACCACGAGCGTCTCGGGCACCCCGATGGTCTGCGCGGCACCCACGATCACCCACAGCTCGATGAGCGGGACGACGAGGAACAGGACCGTCAGCAGCAGGAACATCGCCCTCTCAAGGCTACCGGCGGGGGCCGCGGACCGGTCCGGGGCCGCGGCCCGGCGGACGCGTCCGGGCGGGCTCAGACGCCGGTGGCGACGAGCATGATGACGATCGAGAAGCTGACCAGCAGCCCCGCGATCAGCCACATCCACCGCTGGCCCTCGGGCGTCTCGGCGGGGTTCACCTGCTCGAGGGCCCGGCGGGCCTCGTCCAGCTTGCGGCGGAGCTCCGCCGACTCGTCGGTGAGACCGGCGAGGGCGGCGTCGGTGTCCTCGTCGGCGTGGGCGCGGGCGTGGTCCGCGAGGGTCAGCGTCGTGCCCTCGTCGAGCTCGGAGAGCTGGGCCAGGTCCTGGAGCTGGCGCTGCAGGTTGACGTAGCGGCTGCGCAGGTCCGCCACCGCCGCGTACTGGGTCTGGAGCTCGGCGAGCTGGCGGGCCACCGCCCGCTGGCGACCCGTCGCGGATGCCGCCTCCTGCTTGGCCTCGTCGAGGCGCTCCTGCAGCTCGGCGCGCTCCGCCTGCAGCTCGGCCAGCTGGGAGATCAGTGCGTCCGCCTCGCTCACCCCCTGCTCGGACGAGCGCCGGCGGATCGACGCCCACCGCAGGTCGTCGGAGAGCTCGGCGATGCGCTCGGCCCCGGGCGCACCCACGCCGCCGAGCAGCTCCTCGACGAGGTGGTTGACCCGCACCGCGTAGTCGAGGTCGATGGGGTGGTCGTCGTCGATGTGGGCCCAGGCGTTGCGCGCCGTGCGCAACTCGCCGATCACCGCCCGGAGCCCCGGGTCGAGGTCACGGGCGAAGACCGGTCCCCAGAAGCGGTTCAGGACGTCGAGCTGGAACTGCGGGTCGGACACCGTGACGAGGAAGTCCTCGCGCTTGCCGAGCTTCTCGGCGGCCACGAGGATCCACTCGTCGTCGGGAAAGTGGGCGGCCATGCGGCGGTCCACGAACGGCGCGAGGCCCTCGGCGAGGACCTCGAACGCCTCGCCCATGTGGGCGCGATAGCTCGGACCGGATGCCACGGTGGTCCCATCGGCACCCGTGACCTGTTTGTGGAGGACGACGAGGCGGGTTCCGCGCCCACCCCGGGCCGACGGTCGGTCAGCCGACCTTCAGCATCAGGGCCTTACGCTCGTTCTCGTTGAGGCCACCCCAGATGCCGTGCGGCTCGCGGATCGACACCGCGTAGTCGAGGCAAGGCTCCTTCACCGCGCAGGTCTGACAGATCTCCTTGGCCCTCGCCTCGCGCTCGAGCTTTTCGTCCTTGCGCTCGAACTGCGGCGGCGGGAAGAACACGGCGGCTTGGGGTCCCCGACAGGCCGCCTTCATCTGCCACGTGGTGTCTGCTACTTGTGCACTCACGAACGCCCCCCTTCAGGCGGGCGCGACGGTAGACGCGGCCAAAGTTGTCCACAAGGGGCAACTTTTTCGAGCAGAACGAGAGCTATCGCGAGCGGCGTTCGCGGTAATCCCGGGCCGCGCCCTCTTCGGGCTCGACCTCGAGGATCATTCCCGAGATGCCGACGACTCGCACGGGTTGGCCAGCGTCGATCGGGGTCGCCCGGTTCACGCGGGCCCGCCACAGGGCGTCGCGCACCCGCACCGTGCCGTCGGGGTCGACGTCGGCGACCGCCTCGCCCATCTCCCCGATCATCCACTCGCGGCCGATGGTGGGCGTGGCGAACCGGGTGCGGACCATGGCCGGCATGCCGGCGATCATGGCCACGGCCATGCCGAGGAACGACACGCCGAGGGTGATCCACGAGAGCTGCAGTCCGTCGTAGAGCTGCAAGGTGCCGACGACGTAGACGACGAGGGCCACCGCGGTCCAGAAGCGGGGCACCCCCGTCTGGATGTCCACCGCGAAGGCGAACATCGAAAAGACCAGCAGGGCGACGGCCCAGGCGTTGGCCGGGAGCACCGCGAGCCCGTAGCAACCACCGATGAAGAAGACGGCGCCGACGATGCCGGCGATGCCCACGCCGGCGGTGAAGAACTCGAAGAGGATCAGGGCCATCCCGATCACGAAGAGCAGGTAGGCGACGGCCGGGCTCGACACCGTGTGGGCGAGCTGCGAGGGCAGTGGCAATTGGGAGAAGACGGTGGGCGTGACCGGCTCGCGGGTGGGCCGTCCGTCCTCGCCGTCGACCACCCGGGACTGGAAGCCGTCGAGCTCCACGTTGAACAGGCCGATGGTGGGCGCGGCGCGGTCGACCACGCCCTGCTCGACCGCCTCGTCGTCGTCGAGCGTCTCGCCGTCGGGGGCGGTGATGCGGGTACCGGGCGCCATGCCCGAATCGGCGGCGGCGTAGACCAGCTGCGCCGCCTCGTCGAGGGCCTTCGAGCCGCTCGGGCCCACCCAGACCGCCACCGGCACGTCCGCCGCCTGCATCTGCTCGGTGAGCGCCGCGATGTCCTCGTCGGACACGGTGGCGCCGGCGCTGTTGAGCTGGAGGGTCAGCGCCACGGCGTCTTCCTCCTCGGCCTGCTCGATCGTGCGGGAGACGAAGTCGACGAGCACCGGGTCGAGCAGGCCGCTCACCTTCACGACGAGGGCGCGGCCGGTCGGGGCGTCGTCGCCGTCCTGGCCGCCGGCGGTCGGGCGCGCCGAGGCCGCCGGGGCGACGAGCACCAGCAGGGCGAGGGCCAGAAGGGCGGCGCCGAGGGCACCGGTGGGTAGTCTGCGCACGAAGCGCCTCCGACGAGAGATTGTCCGTGGACCCAGCGCAGTTCCTCACTGAATCACGTGTGCTCATCGTGGCCGGGAAGGGTGGCGTCGGCAAAACGACCGTCACCGCCGCGCTCGCCCGCACCGCCGCGCGGGCGGGCCTGACCACCCTCGTCGTCGAGGTCGAGGGCAAGAGCGGCCTCGCCACGCTCTACGGCCAGCCCCAGTTCGGCTACGACGAGGTCGTCCTCTCCCCGGGTGGCCCCGGCGGCGCCGCCGACGTCATCGCCCGCACGGTCACCCCCGACGAGGCCCTGCTCGAGTACCTGGGCGACCACGGCCTCAACCGCATCTCCCGCCGGCTCGTGTCGTCCGGCGCGCTGGACGTCGTGGCCACGGCGGTGCCCGGGATCCGCGACATCCTCGTGCTGGGCAAGGTCAAGAGCCTGAGCCGGGAGGACCGCATCGACCTCGTGCTGCTCGACGCCCCGGCCGCGGGCCACGCCATCACCTTCCTCGGCTCGGCCCGGGGCCTCGTCGACGCGGTCAAGGTCGGCCCGATCAACACCCAGGCCCAGGACGTCATGGAGCTGCTCACCGACCCGGCGCTGTGCCGCGTCCTGCTCGTCACCCTCCCGGAGGAGACCCCGGTCAACGAGCTCGTCGAGACCGCCTTCAACCTCGAGGACCAGGTCGGCGTGAGCCTGGGCCCGGTGATCGTCAACGGCGTCTACCCGCACGTCGCCGGGCTCGACACCGACCCGGCCGCGGCGGCGCGCGCCGCCGGCGCCTCGCTCCGGCCCGGCGAGGCCGAGCACCTCGCCGACGCCGCCGCCTTCCGTCGGGAGCGCATGGCCCTGCAGGCCGAGCAGGTCGAGCGCCTGGCGACCGAGCTGCCGCTGCCCCAGCTCTCGTTGCCCTTCCTCTTCAGCGCCGACCTCGGCCCGGACGACCTGGCCGTCCTCTCGGACGCGGTCACCGTCGGCATCGAGGCGCTCCCGGTCCCGGCCGTCGCACCCGCGGGCGCCGGATGAGCCCCGCCACCGACGCCGGCGGCACCGGCGCGCCCGGGGGCGTGGGGCTCCGCGACCTCGTGGCCCGGTCGAGCATCGTCGTGTGCACCGGGTCGGGCGGCGTGGGCAAGACCACCACCGCGGCGGTCCTCGCCCTCGAGGGGGCCCGGCTCGGCCGCAACACGGTCGTGGTCACCATCGACCCGGCCAAGCGCCTGGCCGACGCCCTCGGCCTCGAGGGCCTGTCCGACACGCCGAGCGAGATCGCCGGCGACTGGCCGGGCCGGCTCTCGGCGCTGATGCTCGACACCAAGAGCACCTTCGACGGCCTCATCGCCAAGTACGCCGGCAGCCCCGAGCAGACCGAGGCGATCCTCGCCAACCGCTTCTACCGCAACATCTCCTCGGCCCTGTCGGGCACCCAGGAGTACATGGCCATGGAGAAGCTCTACGAGCTCCACGAGGAGCACGACTTCGACCTGGTCGTGGTCGACACCCCGCCGACCCGCAACGCGCTCGACTTCCTCGACGCCCCGCGCAACATCACCCGGCTGCTCGACCACAAGCTGTTCCGGCTGCTCATGGCGCCCACCCGGGGGATCGTGAAGGCGCTGAACGTGGCCGCCCAGGCCTTCCTGCACACGGTGGCCAAGGTGGTCGGCGGCGACGCCATCGACGACGCCATGACCTTCTTCCACGCCTTCGAGGGCATGGAGCAGGGCTTCCGGGACCGGGCCGGCCGGGTGCTCGAACTGCTGTCGCACGAGGACACCGCCTTCGTGCTCGTCGCCTCCCCCCGGCGGGACACCGTCGAGGAGGCGGGCTACTTCGCCGAGCGCCTCGGCGAGGCCGACATCGCCGTGCGGGCGCTGATCGTGAACCGCATGCACCCCCGCTTCGGCACCGAGACCCCGCTCGCCGCCCGGGAGCGGGCCACGACCCTCGCCGGCACCGACCTCGGCGGCCTGTACGACAACCTGGCCGACTTCGCCCTGGTGGCGTCCCGCGAGGAGGAGCACCTGCGCGGCCTCGCCGCCAAGGTGGCGCCGGCGCCCGTCGTGCGCGTCCCCTTCCTCGCCACCGACGTGCACGACCTCGACGGCCTCACCACCGTCGGCACCCACCTCTTCTGACGCCCCCGGCGCCCGAGTCCCCGTTCCTCCAGCAGGAACGGAAGGTGGGACCGCGCGTTCCTGCTGGAGGTTGGAGCGATCGGTGCTCGGGTGCGGCACCGAGGGCTTGGCTGGGGGCGGTTCCGGCCGATGGCAGCAGGTGGCGAGGCGGCACCCCCGAGGCCGGGTCATCGGCGCGGTCGTGGTGCTGGCGGTGATCACCGCCGGCATCGCCTCGGTGACGCGCCCGGGGACGTCCGGGCCCGACTGCCCCTCCGGCGAGCCGGTGGCCACCGTGGGCGGGGTGGCGCTGTGCACCCACGGCCACGACGCCGGCGACCTCGGTGCGCCTCCGGGCATGCCGACGGAGGCGCCGGAGGCGACACCGCGGGCCATCGCCTGCGTCGGCAACGGGACGAGCGGCGCCCGCGTGCAGGCCGTGTACGCCCGGCCGCAGGGCCGCACCGACCGCTACGCCGACCTGCTCCCGTCGCTGCGGGCCGCGGCCGCCGAGGTCGAGCACATCGTCGCCCGCAGCGCGGCCCAGACCGGCGGCGAGCGCCACGTGCGCTGGGCGACCTCCACGCGGGCGACGTCGTCGTCGTGCGAGCTCGACGTCTCCCGGGTCACCGTCCCCGCCTCGGCCGCGTCCGACTTCCGGGCGATGGTCACGAGCCTCGCCGCCCAGGGCCTCGACCGCCACGACCGCAAGTACCTCGTGTGGATCGACTCGGCCACGACCGCCTGCAGCGGCATCGCCACCCAGCTCGACGACGACCGGCCCGGCCAGGAGAACTACAACAACACGTCGGTCGGCTACGCCCGGGTCGACGACTCGTGCCTGCCCCGCGACGGGGCGGTGGAGGCGCACGAGCTGCTCCACCTGCTCGGGGCGGTCCAGCCGTCGGCACCCCACGTGAGCGCCGGCGGCCACTGCAGCGACGAGTGGGACCTGCTCTGCTACGACGACGACGGCGCCGGCCCCTTCCGCACGGTGGTGCGCTGCCCGACGACGGTCGACGACCGGCGGCTCGACTGCCGCCACGACGACTACTTCTCCACCGACCCGGCGCCGGGCAGCTACCTCGCCACCCACTGGAACGCCGCCGACAGCCGCTACCTCGAGGCCGGGGCCGCCACGGTCCCCAGCCCGGGCGACGACCCCCCGGCCAACGACGCCTTCGCCACCGCCCCGCTGCTGCCCGGCTACGCCGGCTCGACGCCCGGCACGCTGGCCGACGCCACCCTCGAGGAGGGCGAGCCCGGCCACGGCGGCGGGGTGACCGGGTCCACCTGGTACAAGTGGCGCCCCCGGGTCACCGGCCGGGTGTCGGTCGACACCCGCGGCAGCACCGGCGACACGGTCGTCGACGTGTACACCGGCAGCGAGCTGACCGCCCTGACCCGCCTCGGCGGCAACGACGACGCCCTGGACCTCGCCCCCCAGAGCCGGGTCACGTTCAACGCCGTCGCTGGCACGACCTACCGCATCGCGGTGAGCGGCCACGGCGAGCCGGTGACGACGGTCCTGCGTTGGGGCCCGCCACCCCACGGCGCCTCCGACGTGCTGCCCGGTGCCCGCTGCGAGACCGCGGTCGGCTGGGCCGTGGCCTTCCGGGTCCTGCCCCGGTTCGACGACCGGACGTGGCGGCCGCGCCGCACGGTCACCCGGGGCCAGGGCATCGCCACCCTCTGGCGGCTGCTCGGCTCGCCGCCGACGCCCGGGGACGGGCCCACCGGCCCGACGACCACCACGACCGTCCCGGGGACGACCACCACGAGCCCGAGCACGACGAGCACGACCACCGCGGCGCCCACGTCGACGAGGACCCCGCCCACCACCACCACCACGGCGGGCCCCTCGAGCACCTCGACATCGGTCGGCCCGGCGCCGACACTCGTCGGTGAGGCGGCCCTGCCCTTCGCCGACGTGGGGGCCGCGAACCCGGCCCGCGCCGCGCTCGAGTGGGCCGTGACCGCCGGCGTGGTGCCCCCGAGCAGCGCGTTCCGGCCGGCCGACCCGCTGACCCGCGCCGACCTCGTCGCCTGGACGTGGGCGGCGGCCGGGCGCCCGGCGGCCACCGAGGCCGCCGCCTACCCCGACGTCGCGCCCGCCGCCGCCTACCGTCCCGCGCTCGACTGGGCGACCGAGCACGCGCTGGTCACGCCGTACGGCGACGGCCGCTTCCGGCCCACCGCCACCGTGGCCCGGGCCCGGCTGGCCACCGGCCTGTTCGCGCTGGCCCAGGACCGCGCCGCGTGGGCGTCGGTGCCCGGCGGGGCCCGACCCGCCGCCGCCGTCTACTGAGGCGCCGCTACTCGGGGTTGTCGGCCGGGGCGAGCAGCGCCTCGGCGGCCGTGTCCACCGTCTCGGTGACCGACACGATGCGGTCGAAGCCGGTGGTGTGCAGCAGGCGGGTGAGGGTGGGGCGGCTGCAGGCCACGGCCACGTCGCCCCCGGCCTCGCGTGCCCGACGGATGCCGCCGATGAGGGCACCGAGCCCCGCCGAGTCCATGAACGGCACCTCGGACAGGTCGATCAGCAGGCGGGGCGTGGACGCGAGGCCGCTGAGGGCCTCGCGGAACTCCCCCACCGTGTACGCATCCAGCTCACCCACGGGGCGGCACACCGAGTAGGCGTCCGCGTGCTCGACCTGGATCTCCAACACCCTCGCGACGGTAGCCAACTCGGCGCCGGGCCCGCGCCGCGATCTTTCGTCGTCCGCCACCGGTCAATAGGGTGGGGCCGTGCCCAACGTGCTGCTCGCCACCGACGCGGACTGGATCTTCGACGAGGTCGAGGCGGCGCTGGCCGACGACGAGACCACGGTCGTGCGGGTGCGCTCGGGCCGGGCGGTCATCGACGCGGTGGCCCAGCACGAGCCCGTCCTCGTGCTGCTCGACCTGCAGATCGGCAACATGGGCGGCTTCGCCACCTGCCTCAACCTCCGCCAGGAGGAGGGCTCCGGCCGGCTCAAGCCCCGCCCGATCCTGCTGCTCCTCGACCGCCACGACGACAAGTTCATGGCCGGCCGGGTCGACGCCGACGGCTGGCTGATCAAGCCGCTCGACGCCTTCCGCCTCCGCAAGGCGGCCCAGGCCCTGCGCACCGGGTACACCTGGTTCGAGGGCGCGGACACCCCCGCGCCGGCCTGATCCACGGGCGCCGGCGGCGCCCCTCGCCCGATCCCGCTTCGGCGCGGCGGGCCACATCCGGTACCATCGACGCTCCACCGGGAAGTGGCGCAGTTTGGCAGCGCGCAGCGTTCGGGACGCTGAGGCCGCGGGTTCAAATCCCGCCTTCCCGACCAACGTCTCGACCGGCGGTCGGCCACGATCTCCGGACGCGGCGGTGCGGCCGCGCTGGCGCGGCCTCACCCCGTCTGCTCTCTGATGCTGGATGTTGCTGGTGCGGGGCCCGTCAGGGCGGGGGTGGTCGGTCCGGGTCCTGGCGTCGGCGGTAGGCGGCGAGGCGTTCCTTGAAGCGGTTCTCCCGCTTGCACAACGGCTGGCCGTTGACGTCGTCGGTGAGTCCGCCGTCGATCCAGGCGAGGATGTGGTCGATCTCGCAGTGCACCGACCGGACGTCGCACTCCTCACCGCGGCATTCGGGGAACGCGATCATCAACGCGTCCCGCAGCGGCTGGGGGAAGAACCGTTGGTGGCGGCCGTACTTGAGGGGGAAGCCCTTCGCGTCGACCACCAGGGTGTTCAACCAGCCGGCCAGCGCCGCCATGACCGCCTGTTCGGGGGTGACCCGGCCGCCGGTGGCGAACTCGCAGCGGCGGTCCTCCCGGTAGGGGTAGACGTCGGGGTCGGTGCCTCTCGCCTCGGCGAACAGCCGGGCCAGGCAGGTCAGGAACGTGTCGTCGTCACAGCAGATCGTGGTGCCCAACGTGGGCGCGGCGCCCTTGCCGCCATGGGCCCTCGACGCCCGGGCCATCTCCACCAGCGCGTCGGCCCGGCGCTGCGCCGGGGTGCGGGCCAGATCCCGCTTGGTCGCGGCGTCACCCAAGCGCGCCCGGGCGTCGGCCCAGTCCTGTTCGAACAGGCGGCGCTCGTGGCGCTCGAGTTCGTCGAGGAACTCCCGATACGACAGCGGGTCGAGCCACGAGTCGACACGACCCATCCCCCCGAAGGTCTCCGACGCGTACAGCTGCCGCGACTCGACCTGGGACTGCGCCCGCTCCTCGGCGTCCTCGGGGGCGTAGGCATCTCGCCAGTCCTGCACCTTGGCGGCGAACTCCCGGTAGGGCAGGTCCCGGGCCCAGCCCACCATGCGCTCCTCGTCGATCGCGAACCGCACCGCCAACGTCGGCACCTTCGCCTTCGACAGGGCGTCGACATGGTCCAACGTGATCTCTCCTGCCGCGAACGCCGCCTCGGTGTGGGGCATCGCCCGCAGCACCGTGCCCGCATGGCAGCGCCGCCCGATCGTCTCCTTGCGGGCCCTGGTGAGGTGCGCGATCCGCATCGCCGCGGAGCCGGCGCCTGCGGCCTTCCACTCCTTTGAAGCCTCGTAGGCCGCCAGCGCCTCGCACTCGGCCGCCTCCACCATTGCCTTCGTCTGGGCCAGGTGCACCACCGCCTCTTCCAGCGTCGCCACCGGCTCGTTCGCCCAAGTGACCGCCCGGGTCTTCTCGGCGCCCTCTCGCAGGTGCTCCAACTCGGCAATGACCACGGCCTTCTCCCACAACAGGTGAACGACAACAGGAAGAGGCAGCCAACACGGGCGCTCCCCGTGCGAGACGGCGGAGCCGGACCGGTGCTCTGGTCTGCGACGCCCGGAGGCGCCGATCAGGGCTACGAACTGATGTTCGATACCGTAGCCGCCCGCCGCGGGCATCGCAAGCCACTTTCAGACCTTCTCAGGGTTTCTCCATCCAGGCTTTGCAGGCAAGGCCCCGCCGACCCCCGGCCGCCGCGTCCGCTGATGAAGCGCCTCGACCAAACCCTCGTCTGGCCGACCGGGGGGCCGTGACGCTCTGACCGCACGGGGCTCCGACGACGAGAAGGCCTACCTCCGCCGCCCTCCTCCGACGGTGGGACCCCGATCTGACCGCGTCGGGCGCCGCCCGGGCGATCACGTAGCGTTGGCGCCGTGAGCGACTCGGCGGCGATGGTCATCCCGGGGCGGCGCTACGGCGACCGCCAGACGGTGCTCGAGGAGGACCCGCGGCTCTGGCGGCGGACGTGGCTCCTCGTCGGCAGCACCGACCACGTGGCCCACGCCGGCGACGTGATCGAGGCCCGCTACGGCCTCGCCCCGACCATGGTCGTCCGCGGCGACGACGGCCGCCTGCGGGGCTTCGAGAACCAGTGCCCCCACCAGGGCGCCCCGCTCTGCCTCGGCGCCAACGAGGGCTGGAGCGAGATCAAGTGCAACAACCACCAGTGGACGTGGGACCTCGCCGGCCGCCTGCAGGCCGTCGACTTCGGCGCCCCGGTGACGCCCGGCCAGGAGATCCCGCTGCGACCGCTGGTGGTCGAGACGTGGGGCCCGCTCGTCTTCGCCCACTTCGACGCCGGCGCCGGCCCGCTCACCGAGGCCATCGGCGACCTGGTCGCCACCGTCGAGGGCGCCGGCATCGACCCCAACGGCCTGCGGTGCCGTTCGCTCGTGCAGGTGCTCACCGGCGGGAACTGGAAGTCGCTGGTCGACGGCGCCACCGCGGTCGGCCCGGTCCCCGACCTGGGCGCCCGCCAGTTGCCCAACCTGGCCGTGAAGGCGGACGGCGCCGCCGGCACCGTGACCATCGTGCGCGCCCGGCCCTACGTCTCGGTCGATCGGGCCATGTTCGACGTACTGGTGCTCGAGCCCCGACCCGCCGGCGAGGTGCCCGGCGACCACCGACCGCTCGACGTCAACCTGAAGAAGGACGACGAGGTGCCCGCCGAGGCCGGCGTCGACCC